>DAOUGI010000101.1:0-106424 GCA_034429215.1 Anaerolineae bacterium
TGAGCCGTGTAGGAATCGAACCTACAGCCCGCTGATTAAGAGTCAGCTGCTCTGCCAATTGAGCTAACGGCCCACAGGTCTGCTATTATACCTGCTTCACCCTGGACTGTCAAACCGGGAGCAATCAGCAGTCAGAGGGAGTGTGTTTCAGGATTGTGGGTAGGTATTTGTAGGGTAAGATCTCCCCCTGCCACCTTCCAGGTGGCACTGAACAGCGGTCACCCCAACCCCTGCCACCCTGTGGGTGGCACTGTACAGCGGTCTCCCCCAAGGGGAGAGGGGCACGTCAGAGGCAGGCTCGGGGGGAAAAAGGAGGGGTGGACGGCCGTCCACCCCCACAGTTAAAACGTATGACGACTAGTCATGCACGTGATCGTGCTCTAGCTCTTCGGCGGTCGCCGGGCGGATGCCGACCACTTTAACTTCAAAGTAAAGGACTTCGCCGGCCAGCGGATGGTTAAAGTCGAGCATGACGCTGTCGGGGTTTAGCTCGGCAACGTAGGCATCAAAGACTTCCCCGTCGTCGTCGTGCAGCTCGAGCTCCATCCCTACTTCGAGCTCCATCGTGGGCGGGAACGTATCCCGGGGGAGGAGCTCAAAGGCATCGGCATCCAGCTCGCCATAGCCATCTTCCGGCTGGACCACGACCTCTTTCTTTTGCCCCACGGCCATGCCGTAGAGCGCCTGCTCTAGCCCAGGGATAATATGGCCGTGCCCCTGGATAAACTCCAGCGGCTCCTGGCCCTCGGACGTGTCGAAAACTTCTGGATCCCCCTCGAGGCGGAGGGTATAGTCAAGACTGACGACCAGATCGTCGGCAACGGTAAGTGGTTTGTTTGTCATCGCGTTGAACGCCTAGATCTTGCGCACGTCGGCGGCGGCCGGCCCTTTGCGGCCTTCCTCGACGGTGAACTCGACGCGCTCGCCTTCATTCAGGGTCTTGAATCCCTGCCCTGAGATGGCCGAATAGTGGACAAAGACGTCGCCCCCACTGTCACGAGCGATAAAGCCAAAGCCTTTCTGCTCGTTGAACCACTTGACCGCGCCAGTTTCGCGTGTAGGATTGGACATGATTGAATCTCCCTCTCTTTCTGATGCTTTTGACGTGGAGCCTGCCGGCACGCCTGCAAAACAAAACCGCCCAGACTGTGGTAAGACTGGGCGGTGCTTTAACACTAGCGCAAACAGAGCTTACTACGTCTGCCCGGCAGTTTACCTGACTTGAGCCATTCTGTCAAATACCGCCGAATTGATGTCAGCCTATTATGGCCGTGGGAAGGGGATGGTGATCACGCCGGTGGGGGTGATGGTCGGGGTCTCGGTCGGCGGCGGCGGGGTGATGGTCGGCGTCTCGGTGGGCGTCAGGATCGGCGTCTCGGTGGGCGTTGGGGTCTCGGTCGGCGTGGCGGTGGCGGTGGGCCAGGGCGTGTCGGTGGGCGTGACGGTGAGGGTCGGCCAGGGTGTGTCGGTCGGCGGTATGTTATAGACGTTGACCAAGGCGCGGACCTCGGCGCTGTGGCCGTATCTGTCGAAAACGACGATACGCAGGGTGTAATCGCGGTTGAACAACGCCCGCACGTCCCACACGGCCAGCAGGCCGTCGTCGACCGGGGTGTAGATCGGGCCGGCCACCGCCCCCCAGCCGATCGGAGCATTGCCCTCTCCATATTCGACGATATAGTGGTCAAAGTCGGGTATGTTAGTCCGGCCGTAGATGGACACATCACCGCCCACGGTCTCGCCCGGCGATGGCCGGAAGATGGCTATCTGGGCCGTCCCGATGTGCACCGGGCACAGATCGGCCGGCGGCTGGGGAATGCCGTGATCGGCGGCCCATTTCTGGCCCTCGGAACCGGGCAGGTAGAAAAAGTAGCGCTCCTCGACAAGCTCGGGCGGGCAGTACTCGGTCGCCCGGGCATTGGTCGTGGTGTCGATGCGCACCATCTGGTGAAAGTCGTATTCCGGCCCGAGCGGCCCCTGGCCGGCGGCAAAGATCTCTCTGCGCTTCCGGTCGGCCGGGCAGGCCGGGCTGGGCAGCGAGCCACCGTCGAGGCTGATCTCGATCTCTTCGATGCCGTCCGGCCGGGCGAACTGGCGGGGCGACGCGCCTTCCAGGGCTTTTTCCATAAAGTTGTGCCAGATCGGCCCCGCGCCGCGCGAGCCGGCCAGGCTCTTCATCGGCGTGTTGTCGGCGTTACCCACCCACACACCGGCCACCAACTCGGGCGTATAGCCGACCGTCCAGGCGTCGCGGTAGTCATCGGTGGTGCCGGTCTTGGCCGCAGCCGGCCGCGACAGCTTGAGCACGCTGTTCTCCCCAAACATCGGGGCGCGGGCCTGGTTGTCGGACAGGATGTCGGTGATCAGATAGGCGTGCTGAGGGCTGATCACCTGCTCGCCCGCCTGTGGCTGGTACTCTTCGATCACGTTGCCGGCAGAATCCTCGATGCGCAGGATGGCGACCGGCGACACGCGCCGCCCACCGTTGGCAAAGGCGGCATAGGCGCCGGCCATTTCCAGCAGTGTCACGTCGCCGCCGCCCAGCGTCAGGCTCAGTCCATACTCGGCCGGCCGGTCCAGCGTGGTGATGCCCATGCGCTGCGCCTTGTCGAGAAAGCCCGGCAGACCTACGAATTCCAAAGCCTTGACCGCCGGGATGTTGAGCGACTGGGCCAACGCCTGGCGGACCATCACCGGGCCGTGTTCCTTGCCGTCATAGTTTTTGGGCACGTAGGGGGTGCCGCCGGCGCCCGGCCACGCGGTCGTCACATCCCAGATCATGGTCGACGGGGTCCAGCCCTTTTCAAAAGCAGCGACGTAGGTGATCGGTTTGATCGACGATCCCGGCTGCTGCAAGGACAGCGCCTCGTTCACCTGGCCATCGATCTCGGCGTTGTTAAAGTCAGCGCTGCCGACCATGGCCAGGATCTCGCCGGTGTCAGGCTTGAGCGCAATGAGGGCCCCGTTGGTGGCCTTTTGGTCCTGGAGTGTCGCCACGTGGGCGGCGACCTCTTGCTGGGCAATCTGCTGCAGGCGTGAGTCCAGGGTAGTGGTCACACGCAGTCCGCTGCGGTACAGCACGTCGGCGCCATACTTTTGCTCCAGTATCTGGTGGATCCAGACGACATAGTGGGGCGCCTGCACATCCAGCCGGAGCGGCTGGAGCTTGATCTCCTCAGCCTTGGCTGCTTCAGCTTCGGCAGTGGTGATATAGCCTTCCTCGGCCATCAGGGTGAGCACCACCGCCTGGCGGCGCTTGGCCTTTTCCAGGTCGGTGTACGGGTCCCAATAGGCCGGCGCCTGGGGCAGTCCGGCCAGCATGGCCGCCTCGGCCAGGGTCAGATCGCTCGGTTTTTTGCTGAAATAGGTCTCGGACGCGGCGCCGATACCGTAGGCCAGGTGGCCATAGTTGATTTCGTTGACATAGATCTCCAGGATTTCTTGCTTGGAGTAGCGCCGGCTGATCTCCGAGGCGAGGACCGCCTCGCGTATCTTGCGGGAAAGCGTTTGCTGGGTGCGCTCTTCGGGCGACAGCAGCACCAGCTTGACCAACTGCTGGGGGATGGTGCTGCCGCCGGAGACGATGCCGCCCCCTTTGACATTCAGGACCACGGCGCGGATGATGCTGATTGGGTCGACGCCGGGGTGCTGCCAGAAGCGGCCGTCCTCGGTGGCGACGGTGGCGTTGATCAGGTAGGGCGATATCCGCTCATAGGGAACCAGGATACGCCGGCCGCTCTCGGGGTCAAAGATCTCGTACAATAGCCGGCCGTCGCGGTCATAGATCTCGGTGTTGATAAAGCTGGCCGCCCGGCTGCTCAGCGCCTCGGGGGCCGGCAGGCTGCGGGCGATGACGAGGTAGCCGCCGACCGCCAGGCAGATCCCGAGGGTAAAGACCAGGACAAAGATGAGCACCCCGACGAGAAAGGCCGAGGCGGCGCTCGACCGCTTGCGGGCGGGCTGCGGGCTGCTCGGGCCCTGTGGCGGAGCCACCGGCGGGGGGGGCACGACGCGCGGGTCGCGATAGGACGGCCGGTTGGGAGGAGGGGTGGGCGAAACTGCCCACGTGGGTGTCGGCCTGGCCGCCGGCTGCTGCGGTTCATATCCGGCGGACGGTTTTTTACGATAATCCTGTGTCATCCATTCACCTTGTTTTTTGCTACTGCTAACCGCTTACTAGACGCGTACGGGCCGCCGGTAGTTCCCATCACCCCACGGACCTTGAGCCGGGGCCTGCTTTGTGCTATAATAGCCGGCAACCATCCCATTGTGGAGGAACCATGGTCAGCCAGGAACTGTTGAAAATTCTGCGGTGCCCATACTGCGTCGGCGGCCCGACGCGCAAGCAGGGCTCGGACCCCGGCCGGCTAGAGCTGGTCAAAGGCGCGTGGCTGGTGTGCCAGGAGCCCGACTGCGGCCGCAAATACCCGATCATCGACGGCATTCCACGCATGTTGATCGAGGTCGGCGACAAGTATATCAACACGCCGGTTGAGGGACTGGGCGAGCCGCAGGAGTAATCGGCGCCAGGGTGGGGACGCCCTGCCCCGCGCATGTCAGGTATCACGCCCAACCTGGGCCAGCGGCACGTCCCGTCGGATCTGAAAGTGGTCCAGGTCGCGGGCCACGACGGTGTTGGCAAAGATCGGCCTGGCTTCCTCCAGTATCTCCCGCTCGCTGTAGCGCCGGGAGAGGTGGTACAGGATCAGCGTTTCCACCCCGGCGGCCACAGCCAGCTCGGCGACCTGCCGGGCAGTGAGGTGACCATACTCACGGGCGGCGTCGGCTTCCAGGCTGGTGTAGGTCGATTCGATGGCCAGGGCCTGCGCGCCGCGGATAGGGTCCACCAGGTCGTCGGTGCGCGAGGCGTCGCCGACAAAGGCGAACTTGCAGCCAGGCCGGGATGGGCCCAGCACCTCTTCGGGCTGGATCGTCCGGCCATCGGCCAGGGTCACCGGCAGGCCGCGCACCAAGCGCGCCCGCTCCGGGCCGGCGGGCACCCCTAACTCTTCCGCTTTCTCCACTAAGAAGGGCCGTCGCTCCTTCTCCCGGAAGATATAGCCAAAGTTATCGGGCCCGCGGTGGGTCACCGGGAAGCAGGACAACTCGAACGTGTCGTCGGCCATGATCGGGCCGGGCTTGAGGTCGATCAGCTCGATGCGGATTGGCGGCTGGTAACGGCCAAAGACGATGCCCATCAGCGCCTGGACCCGGTCGAGCGCCCACCTGCCGCCATAGATCTCCATGTGGTCGATCATCTCCCAGCGGGCAAAGGTGGAGGCCAGGCCGGCCAGACCCAAAATGTGGTCCAGGTGGCCGTGGGTCAGCAGGATCTTGTCCAGGCGGCGGAACCCGAGCCCGCTGCGCAGCAGTTGGCGCTGGGTGCCCTCGCCGCAGTCGATCATAAAGCGGTACTCGTTGTACATAACGATCGCCGACGGCAGCCCACGCTGGATCGACGGCGCCGAGGCCGATGTGCCGAGAAAGACGAGCTCAAACATGGGGGGATTGTAACACAGAAGAGGACCGCCTGTCCAGTTTCGACCGGCTTGACTCTAATGTACCGCCAATTCTTTGCCCTGTGGTTCGATTACTGCTATAATGCAAGGGCACCGCACTTGAGAGGTATGCCATGATCCGAACCAAGATCGTCTGCACCCTGGGCCCGTCGTCTGACGACGAGGCCACCATCCGCTCCTTTGTCGAGGCCGGCATGACCGTGGCCCGCATCAACTTTTCGCACGGCAACTATGACGACCACGCCCGGCGCATCGGGCTGGTGCGGCGGGTCGCGGCCGACACAGATCGTGCTGTGGCCATCCTGGCCGATCTGCAAGGACCCAAGCTGCGCGTCGGCGCTCTGCCAGCGGAGGGGGTGGCGCTGGTCGAAGGCCAGACGGTGACCCTCACCAGCCAGGAGCCGCCCACCGCCCCGGACATTCCATTGCCCCACCCGGAGGTGATCCGCGACGTGCGGCCCGGTGACCGCATCCTATTGGACGACGGGCTACTCGAGCTCAAGGTGATCGACCACGATGCAACCAGCCTCCGCGCCCAAGTGGTGGCCGGCGGGGTGCTCACTTCGCGCAAAGGGCTCAGTCTGCCCCACACCAGCCTAGAGCTGCCGTCGGTCACCGCCAAGGACCAGGCCGACGCCGCTTTTGCACTGGAACAGGAGGTCGATTATTTCGCCCTGTCGTTTGTCCGCTGCGCCGACGACGTGTGGCACCTGCGCGACTGGCTCCAAGGGCAAGGCGCCGGCACGCCGATCATCGCCAAGATCGAAAAACCGGAGGCGCTGGACTGCATCGAAGAGATCCTGGCGGTCTCAGACGGGCTGATGGTCGCCCGCGGCGACCTGGGGGTCGAGGCGCCGGCCGAGCTGGTGCCGATCGCCCAGAAGCGGATCATCCGCGCCTGCAACACGGCCGGCAAGCCGGCCATCACCGCCACCCAGATGCTCGACTCGATGATCCGCAACCCGCGCCCCACGCGCGCCGAGGCGTCAGACGTGGCCAACGCCATCCTCGACGGATCGGACGCGATTATGCTCTCCGGCGAGACGGCGATGGGCCGCTACCCACTGGCTGCCGTGCAGATGATGGCCCGCATCGCCGCTGTAACCGAGCAGAACATACCCTACAACGATTGGCTGCGGCGAACCATGGACGCCGTGTCGGGCAGCGTCACCGATGCCATCAGCCAGGTGACGTGTGAGATTGCGGCCGAGCTGGGGGCAGCGGCGATCATCACCTCAACCATGACCGGCAGCACCGCACAACAGATCGCCTGCCACCGGCCGGCCACGCCGATCATCGCCCCCACGCCCAGCCCCAGGACCTTCCGGCAGTTGGCCCTGGTGTGGGGTGTGCAGCCGCTGCTGGTCGACCAATTTTCCGACACCGATACGATGATCCGCACCGCGGTCGAGGCGGCGCGCGGGCGAGGGCTGGTCCAGGACGGCGACCTGGCGATCATTACCGCCGGGGTGCCGGTAGGCGGTGCGGGGCTGACCAACATGATCAAGGTCCACCAGGTAGGCGAGGAGAAGGGCTGGCGATGAGCCGCTACGATGCGGTCCTTTTCGACCTGGGCTACACGTTGATCCATTTCGAGCCAGAGCAGGAGGTCATCATCCAAGAGGCTCTGCGGGCCGCCGGCGTGGAGCGATCGACCGACGATATCCAGGCGGCGATGCAGGCCGGCTGGAGTGACTATTACCGCAACATGGCGACGGCGACCTTTCCGGCCACCGAGGAATACGATAACCAGGCCCAGGAAATGCTCCATCGGACCTTGCTGGCCTGCCTTGGCCTTGACGGCAAAGAGGCCTCGACGGCATATGCCGTCGCCCTCGAGTCCTGGTTCAGCCGTCCCGGCGTCCTGCGGCTCTACCCCGAGGTGACGGAGGTGCTCGACCGGCTTGTCGCCGAGGGTTACCGGTTGGGCATCGTCTCCAACTGGAGCTGGAACCTGCGCCAGCGGGTGGCCCAGGTCGGGCTGGACGGTTACATGGAGCTGATATGGGGCTCGGCCTACGCCGGCTGCCACAAGCCACACCCCGGCATCTTTCGCCAGGCGTTGGGACAGATGACGCTGTCGCCCGGCCAGGCTCTGTACGTGGGCGACAACTATGCGCACGACGTCGCCGGCGCCCACAATGCCGGACTGGACGTCGTCCTGGTGGACCGCAAAGGGGCAGCCGGCGTGACGGATTGCCCTGTGATCGGCGATCTGCGAGGGCTGTTTGACTTGTTGACCGCCAGTTGATATTTGCACCCATCTCCGCCAGGAGAAGCCTGCTTTTCGGCCTATTATCTGCTGTTTGGGCCGGCCATGAACCGTGGCTGCCGCCGTGGCCATTCTTGTCCAAGTACTCTCCCTTCCAAATAGCGTCCATCAATGGGGCCATAGCCTCTTCATAGGCGATCGACCCATCACGGTACTCCAGGTCCATTAGCGCTTGCTGCGCGGCCAGAGCAGTCCCCCGCTCGCGTCAAATGGTCGCCATGTCCCTGTGGGACACCACAAAGCACAAAAACCTTTGACGTGATGTCAACACCCGGCGGTGGGCGTGCTGTAGCACCGCGTGCTGCACGCCCAGCCGATCCCATTTGACTACTCGCCGGTTGTATGCTACAATCTAGTAGAGTTGTGGCTACCAGGGGAACGCTAGTTGTTTTGTGTACCGTTCCACTTGCGGTAAGATAATATCACCCTATCTCACGGAAGGAGGCAAATCCATGTTTCATCGAGTGACACTCATTGGACACGTCGGCCAAGATCCCCAGATGCGCTACACGCCCGACGGCACGCCGGTGACCAACATCAGCGTGGCGACCAAAACCAGCGTCAGCAAAGAGACGAACCCGCAGTGCCCGGCCGGCTGGAAAGAGTCCTACAACGGCCGTGCATGGGAGCTGACCACTTGGTGGCGGGTGACCTGCTGGCGCAAGCTGGCAGAGATCGTCAACCAGTATGTCACCAAAGGGATGCAGGTCTTTGTCGAAGGCGAAGTGCGCGGCGATGCTCAAAACGGCACGCAGAACCCCCGCGTCTGGACAGGGAATGATGGAGTTGCCAAGGCCAGCTTCGAGCTGACTGCGCGGACGATCAAGATGCTGGGCGGTGCTCGAGGCGAGGGTGGAGCTGAGGCGCCCGTCGGCGAGCCGCCTCCGGGAGGCTTTGAAGAGGACGAGATCCCCTTCTAGGGTCGCTCACCAGCAGCGAAAACAACGAGAACTATCGGGCGTCGTTCAGCTCTGAGATCTGACCCCAGAGCTGAACGACGTTTTGTCTTTACCTGAGAGGATGGCTATGACTGAACGGAAAGCACAGCAACAACCGCTTCCACAGCGGCAGATCCAGATCGAGCTGCCGGCTGACCTGGAGGCTATCTATTCCAATTTTGCCCTCATTACCCACTCGCCGTCGGAGGTCATCGTCGATTTTGCCCGGGTCTTGCCCAACGCGCCCAAGGCCAAAGTCTATGGTCGAATCATCTTGACCCCGATGAACGCCAAGCTGCTGCACCAGGCATTGGGCGACAATCTGAAAAAGTTCGAAGAGAAGTTTGGCGAGATCCGGACCGCAGACCAGGGGTTTCCGCAGCACGATGAGCGGATGGGGTTCGTGCGCGACTGATGCCCAAGCCAATCGTTGCCCTCGTCGGACGCCCTAACGTCGGCAAGTCCACCCTGTTCAACCGGCTCATCGGCCAGCGACGGTCCATCGTCGAGGATCTGCCCGGCACCACGCGCGACCGGCTGTACGGCGAGACCGAGTGGAACGGCGTGGAGTTCACCGTGGTGGACACCGGCGGCCTGGAGATCGTCGAAAGCAGCAAGCAGCGGGGAGCCCAAGACCGGCCGGTACCCTTGTCTACTGCGTCCGCCGGTCTGATCGAAGAGATCCGGACCCAGGCTGAGGTCGCCATCGCCGAGGCGGACGTTATCGTCCTGCTGGTCGACACGCTCGACGGCCTGACGCCCGCCGACGAGGACATAGCCCAGGTGCTGCGCCGCGCCGCCCGCCCGGTGATGGTGGTGGCCAACAAGGCCGACAACGAGGCGCGCCGCCAGGCGGCGGTCGAATTTTACGCGTTGGGCCTCGGCGAGATATACCCCATCTCGGCGCTGCACGGCACCGGCATCGGCGACCTGCTCGATGAGATCGTGGCGGCCCTGCCCCCCGCCTTGAGCGAGGAGGAGGAGCCGGAAGCGGTCAAGATCGCCCTGGTCGGCCGGCCCAACGTCGGCAAGTCGTCGCTGCTCAACAGGCTGTTGGGCGAGGATCGGGCCATCGTCAGCCCCATTCCGGGCACCACCCGCGACTCGATCGACACCTATCTGACCTGGGAGGGGCAGCCGCTGCTGCTGATCGATACGGCGGGTATCCGCCGCCGGGGCCGGATCGATCGGGGCATTGAAAAGTACAGCGTGCTGCGCGCCGTCAAGGCCATCTCCCGCGCCGACGTGGTGCTGCTGCTGCTGGACGCCCAGGACGTGGTGACCGCCCAGGATGCCCACGTCGCCGGCTATATCCTGGACGAGAACTGCAGCGTCATCGTGTTGGTTAACAAGTGGGACGCGGTCGAAAAAGACACCTACACGATGGATGCCTACACCCAGCAGATCCGCGCCGATCTCAAGTTCTTGGATTTCGTGCCGGTGCTTTTCATTTCGGCCCTGACCGGCCAGCGGGTGGACAAGATTCTGCCGCTGGCCCTCGAGGTCCGCCAGGAGCGGACGCGGCGCATCCCGACCGGGGCGCTAAACCGCCTGGTGGAGGAGATCAAGGTCCGCCATCCGGCACCGCACAAAGGCGGCAGGCAGCTCAATCTGATGTATGCTACCCAGGCGGGGGTCGATCCGCCAACCTTTGTCTTTTTTGTCAACGACGCCCGGCTGGTCCATTTTTCCTACGAGCGCTACATAGAGAACCAGATCCGGCGGCAGTACAGCTACCTGGGCACTCCGATCAAGCTAGTGTTTCGGTCACGGAAAGAAAAGACGTAGGATAGTACGATTAATAAGGGGTGAGGGAGTTTAGCTCTACGGGGTGATGCGCCAGCCGTGGGCGTAGACGTTCAGCGTCTTGCCCCGCAGATAGCCGACGAGCGTGCAGTTCAGCGTCTCGGCCAGCTCTACCGCCAGCGAAGTAGGCGACGATAGGGAAGCCAGAATCGGCACCCCCAAGCGCACCCCTTTGGCGACCATGTCATAACTGGCCCGACCCGTGCTGACCAGGAGCTTGTCGTTCAGGGGAATGCCCCGCAGCAGGCAGTAGCCGGTCGCCTTGTCCACGGCGTTGTGCCGGCCGATGTCTTCGACCACCGCCACGAGCCGGCCGCCGGCGGTCAAGATGGCTGCGGCATGGATGCCACCGGCCGCCCGGTAGGCCTCCTGCTGCGGCGCAATCTGCCCGACCAGGTGCTGTAACACCTCCAAACGGACCTTGACGCCGGCCTCAATCGGTCTCAGGCCCTCAGCCAGGGCCGTCGCGTCGACACGGCCACAGCCGGAGCGGATCAGCACCGGGGCGTCGCTCTGTCTCGACGGCGCCGCACCGGGCATCAGGACCACCTCAACCCGGTTGCGCGACTCTCCGGCAGCGAGCGCATCCTCGTCGCCATCAGGCGTGGCCCGCCCGCAATGGCGGACCAGGGCCACGTCCTTCATGGCGGCGATCAGGCCTTCGCCCAGGCAGAATCCGGCAGCCAGCTCCTTCTCCAGGCCCGGGGTGCGCATCAGCACCCCAACCGGCTGACCGTCGATCCGGATCTCCAGCGGCTCTTCTATCACTACCCCGGCCGGCACCTGCTGGCCGGACTCGCCGGTAAAACGCCAGATAGGCCACGGCATAACGCCGGGCCATGCTGACTTGTCAGGCTCGAAGGGGTGGCTGTACCGTTTCAACACACAGCCATCAGGGCAGTGGGAGGTTAAAATCCTGCCCGACGATGATGCGAATGTCCACAGGGCTCAGCACATTGTCGCTGGGGCGCACGTTCTCAGGCGACACCCGGAACAGATTGACCAACTGCTGCAGCGTAGATGCCTTGCCGGTATAGTCGATAATGACCGTGCTGGTATAGTCCAGGCGGTCGGCGTCGCCAAACTCTACCACCTGGTAGCCTTCCTGCATCAGCATGGCGGCCACCCGCGCGGCAAAGTTGGGGATCGACGTGCCGTTCTGCACGGCGATGCGCGCCCCTTCCTTGGCCAGATCCTGTCGCGCTTGGACCTGATCCGGCGACATGGTGGGCGTCGGCGTGGGCGGGGCGGGCGTGGCCGTCGGCACCATGACCAATGGTGTGGAAAACAGGTCGGCTATGGCCGGATTGATCTTGTCCCACACCGGGAGCTGGACGGCTGCCGTGTCCGCGCGCTTGTAGCCGTAGACCAACGGCGGTTTTAGAACCAACTGCTTGATGTTGGACAGGTCGATCTGCGGCCCCAACTGGGCCAGCTCCAGCATGTCGTCCACGCTCATGTCGGTTTTCATCGTGTCGCCCATCGTCAACACCAGCGACGGGATCTTGGGGATGACGTTCAGGCTCAACGCCTTTGCGCCAATGGTCTTTAGAACCAGTTGTTGTCGCGCAGCACGGTCAAAGTCGCTGCTGCTCATGCGCGAGCGGGCATACTCCAGCGCCCGGGCGCCGTTCATGTGCTGCAAGCCGGCGTCAAAATGAACCGTCTTGTAGGCATACGGGTCGCCCGTTTTGGGGTTCGGATATTGTGTGTCGTGCAACACGCGCGGCACATCGATGTCGACACCGCCCAGGGTGTCGATGATCTTCTCAAAGCCCTTGAAATCGACCATGACGTAATAGTCGATCGGGATGCCAAAGTTGTACTCTATCGTCCGCTCGAGCAGCGCAGGGCCGCCGCCGGGATACTTGCGCGACTCGCCATAGACGTTGGCCGTGTTGATCCGGTCTTCCCCAATACTCGGAATGGTCAATTGCAGATCGCGCGGGATCGACATCATGCCTACCGTCTTGTTGGTCGGATCGACTGTAGCGATGATAATCGTGTCCGTCCGCGATGTCCAGCTATTGCCCGACCGGCGGTCGATGCCGAGCAGCAGGATGTTGATCCGATCAGAGCTGATCGTGGGCGCCGCCGGTGGTTGGTATTCCAGATTCTCCGCTACCACCGGGTTGAGGATCTCCTCGGGCAGCTCCGGTGTAGGCTCTTCGAGCACCTCGCTGGCCGCTGCACCTGACAGGTTGAACCGCGGCAACTGGAGGATGGGCAGGGCGGGCAGCTCGGCCCGGGCCACGATCTCGCGAACCGTGGCATACATCAGATAGCCGGCATAAAGGCCACCTGCGACAAAAATCACCAGAAATATGGATATCGCCAGCCGGAGCCACAAGGGAGGCTGGCTATGCTTTCTTGGGATATTTCGTTTTTGCGCTACAGTGGTGCTCAATATACCTCCACAGGTGTTATGGGCTCGGTTCACAACCAGCCCCGGCGAGCGCGATGACAGTATACCATATCTGGTGCCGGATGCAAAAAAGTGTGAGATAGCAAAAAACAAGGGGGTTCGGTCCGCCTACGGCGGACCGAACCCCCCCACCCCATTGAGGCGGTGATCGGTCTAGTACTCTGGCATCGGCGGGGCCGCCGGCTTGTCCTTTTCCGGGATGTCGGTAATGAGCGATTCGGTGGTCAGGATCATGGCCCCGATGCTGGCCGCATTCTCCACGGCGCTGCGGGTGACCTTGACCGGGTCGATGATACCCTTGGCGATCATGTCGACGTACTCGTTCTTGAGCACATCGTAACCGATATGCCGATTCTTTTTCTGCTTCTGTTCACGGCGGACATTCTCGACGACGACGGCGCCGTCACGGCCGGCGTTGATGGCCAACTGGCGCATCGGCTCTTCCAGGGCGCGCCGGACGATCGCTATGCCGGTCTGCTCGTCGGCATATTCCATCTTGATCCCGTCGAGTGCCGGAATGCCGTTGATCAGGGCCACACCACCGCCAGGGACGATGCCCTCTTCGACGGCGGCGCGGGTGGCGCTCAGGGCGTCCTCGACGCGGTGCTTCTTTTCCTTCAGCTCCACCTCGGTGCCAGCGCCGACGCGGATGATGGCCACCCCGCCGGCCAGCTTGGCCAGCCGCTCCTGCAGCTTTTCCTTGTCATAGTCGGAGGTCGACACGTCGATCTCGGCCTTGATCTGGGCGATGCGGCCCTTGATCTGCGCCTCTTCGCCGGCGCCGCCGATGACCGTGGTATCTTCCTTGGTCGAGACCACGCGGTCGCAGCGGCCCAGGTCGGTGATCTGCACCGTCTCGAGCTTGCGGCCCATCTCTTCGGTGATCACCTGGCCGCCGGTCAGGACGGCGATGTCCTGCAACATCGCCTTGCGCCGATCGCCAAAGCCAGGGGCCTTGACGGCCAGGGCGTTGAACACGCCGCGCAGCTTGTTCAGGACCAGAGTGGCCAGCGCTTCGCCGTCCACGTCCTCGGCAATGATCACCAGGTTCTTACGGCCGGTCTGGACCATCTTTTCCAGGAGCGGGATGATGTCCTGGGCGCTGGAGATCTTTTTGTCGTAGATCAGGATCAACGGGCTCTCCATGGTCGCTTCCATCCGCTCGGGGTCGGTGATGAAATAGGCCGAGATATAGCCCCGGTCGAACTGCATGCCTTCGACATACTCGGTCTCGAAAGCCAGAGCCTTGCTCTCTTCGACGGTGATGACGCCGTCCTTGCCGACCTTTTCCATCACCTCGGCGATCAGGTTGCCGATCTCTTTGTCGTTGGCCGAGATGGCCGCCACATTGGCGATCTCTTCCTTGGTATCGATCTCTTCAGCCATATCGCGCAGAGCCTTGACGATCGCGTCGCTGGCCTTGGCGATGCCGTTCTTGATCAGCATCGGGTTGGCCCCAGCCGCCACGTTCTTTAGGCCTTCGGTGACGATGATCTGGGCCAACACGGTGGCGGTCGTCGTGCCGTCGCCGGCTACGTCGTTGGTCTTGGTCGCTGCCTCTTTGAGGAGCTGAGCGCCCATGTTCTCAAATGGGTTTTCCAGCTCGATCTCCTTGGCAACCGTCACGCCGTCATGGGTGATGGTCGGCGCGCCAAATTTTTTATCGAGGGCCACGTTGCGGCCCTTGGGGCCCAGGGTGACCTTGACGGCACCCGCCAGGGCATCTACCCCGACCTTGAGATTGCGCCGCGCTTCTTCGGAAAAAATCAATTGCTTTGCCATTTTTGTTTACTCCTTTTTCACTAGTGCTGTTGGATCAGTCCAGGACTGCCAGGATGTCGCTTTCCTTGAGGATCAGATACTTTTTTTCCTCAAGCTTGACCTCGGTGCCTGCATACTTGGCATAGAGCACCCGGTCACCGACCTTGACATCCATCAGGATGTACTTGCCGTCTTCGTCCCGGCGACCCGGGCCGGCGGCGACGACCTTGCCCTCCTGCGGCTTTTCCTTTGCCGTCTCGGGCACATAGATGCCGCTTGCGGTCATTTCTTCCCGCTCGATCGGCTCGACCACGACACGGTCAGCCAACGGTCTAAGATTTAGCGCCATTTTCGTCTACCTCCTCGAATATTGGTATTGAGAATTCACAACGAGTGCGTTAGCACTCAGGAGCGGCGAGTGCTAACGCCGGCCCTATTTTACTCTAATTAGGGACAATGTCAAATCGAGAGAGGGCTGTGGATCAAAGGGGAAGCCAGGCCGGAACGATTTCTCTCAGCCTGGGCAACAGCGGCCACAGGTCTGGCGAGTCGAGAACCAGACCGGCAGCCGCGCGAACCTGGTCGGACGACGGATTGACGGCCACGCCAATCCGGGACCGAGCAAACATGGCCACATCAGAGGTGCCGTCACCTACGGCCAGACAGTCGGCAGGCGACACAGCAAACTCGGCCTGCAACTGCTCGACGATCTGCCCCTTGCCGCCCTCGGGGACGCGCTCCCTGGCGGCGCCGGTGGCATAGCCATCCTCGAATAGGAGCTCGTTGGCGATGATCCAATCCAAACCCAGCTCGGCCTGGACGAGCTCGGCGTGGACGCTCAGGCCGGTGCTGACCACAGCCACCCGCACGCCTGCCTGTTTAAGGGCACAGACCGTCTCGCGGGCACCGGGCAGATAGGAGTTGTCGCGGAAGAAGGCTTCCATCGCCACCCGGCTTGTCCCTCTCCACAGTGAGGCGTCGAGTCGCAGCCATTCGCTGTAGGGCAACTGGCCGGAGACACCCTGATCAAAAAACGCCTGGGCCACCTCCCAGGTGCCCAGGCGTTGGTGTAGATAAACGTATGGATCGCGGGCCTGCTTTAACGTCCCATCCAGGTCAAAGATCGCCAACCTGAGGGGCATCAGCCGGCGGCTACCCAATCGGACAGGAGTTGGATCAACAGCCGCACGCCAAAGCCGGTCCCACCCTTTTGCAGGTAGGCAGGGCGCTTGGGTGAGTCGCCCCGCTCCTCAAACGACATCCCGGCGATGTCCAGGTGTGCCCAGGGATAATCCCCGGTAAACTGCTTGAGAAAGATGGCTGAAGATCCAACGCCACCCTGGCGCCCGCCGCTGTTGGTCATGTCGGCAGTCAGGCTCTCGATCTTGTCCATATAGTCATCATATAGGGGCAGGGGCCAGACCCGCTCACCGCTCGCCCGGCTGGCAGCCTGGAGGCGGGCCAACAGGCCGTCGTCGCTGCTGAACACGCCGGCGGCTACACCGAGCCCCAATGCCGTGACGCACGCGCCGGTCAGGGTGGCCAGATCGACCACCGCCTTGGGATTGAAACGGGTAGCATAGGCCAGAGCGTCGGCCAGGACCAATCGGCCCTCGGCGTCGGTGCTGATGATCTCGATCGTCTTGCCGTTGAGGGCGGTCAGCACATCGCCCGGCTTGTAGGCACTACCGCTCGGCAGGTTCTCGGTGGCCGGCACCAACCCCACTACATGCAGCGGCAGGTCAAGCTGAGCCACGGCCAGCATCGTCGCCAGCACCGCCGCGCCGCCGGCCATGTCGCCCCGCATCCGCTCCATCCCTTCGCCCGGCTTGAGGGAGATGCCCCCGGAGTCGAAGGTAATCGCTTTGCCCACCAGCACGACCGTGTCCAGGTCGTCGCGCCCGGCGTTGTGTTCCAGGACGATGAATAGGGCCGGCTCGTCGCTGCCCTGGGCCACGCCCAGGAAAGCGCCCATTCCGAGCTCGTCGGCGTCCTCCTCGTCGAGCACCTGGCAGCTCATTGTCTCAAACTGAGCGGCGATGTCCAGCGCCATCTCGGCCAGATCCTCGGGAGTGGCGTAATTGGCCGGACGGTTGGTCAAGTCGCGGGCCAGGCAAACCGCATCGGCCACAATCTCGCCGGTCCTGGCACCCGCTTCCACGGCAGGCAGATTGGCGGCGTCGAGATGGACCAGGGTCAGGCGTTCCGGATCGGAACGGTCGGGAGGCTCGTTTTTCAGCTCCTGGTAACGGTACAACCCCAGGATTGTCCCTTCCACTACGGCATGGGCGGCCGCTTCGAGCGCCAAGCCTCCCACACCGGCGCCGTGCACGATGGTGCTGAACGATCCAACGCCCAGCGCCCGGGCCCTTTTCGCCGCCGCTGCCGCCGCCTCGCGCACGACGTTGAGGCTAAACTTGTCCTGCGGCCCCAGACCGACCACCAGCACCCGGCGGGCCGGCAGAGCACCGCGCGTGTAAAAAACGGCGGTCTCGCCCTTCTTGCCCTTGAAATCGCCGCCGGCGACGGCATCGCCGATGGCCCCACCCAACGCCTGATCCACGGCGGCAGTTGCCCCGCCTGATGTTTCGACACCTTCAAACAGGCTGACGACGATCAGCTCGTCTTCAACCGCTTGGATGCTGCCGGCTAAAATACTTGTGTCCATGGAAACCTCCTCGTCCCAACCCTGTCCGGAGGGAACGGCCTCTATTCTACCACACTTGCGCGTTTCTGTCCAATGAGCCCTACCCCGCATACCCCCAGCCGCGCAGCTTTTCCTGCACTTCGGCCATCTCGTCATCGGGCAGGTCTGGGGCCGAGCCGCCATCCTTGTACACGTTCGCCTGGCTGTAAGCTACCGGAGTGGCTGCCGGAGATGAGGCCTCAAATGCCTCGCCCAGCACCCGGCCATCCAGATCCCGTGGCACGGCCACCCCCATGACGTGCAGGATGGTGGGCGTCAGGTCCAGGATGCTGGCCCCTTCCAGCCGGACGCCAGGCTTGACCCCCGGCCCGGCCAAGATCACGAGGCCGTCCGGCCGGTGATGGCCCGACATGCCGGTGATCGGCTCGACCAGCTTGTTGGAGCCAAAGTCGGCATGGCCAAAGGCCATGTATTCCCAGCCCTGTGGCTGGACGATCAGATCGGGGGCGCGGTCGACGTAGGGGCCGCTGTAGATATCATCGCGGCGGTAGACGCGCTCAACCAACGGCTGCCCGGTTCGCGGATCGCGCAGCGATAGGGCAGCCTGTTCGATCGAGTTCTTGATCTCCTCGTACTCCTGCCCAGGCTGGACGATCCCCTGCGGCCGGACGCCGGTCAGGTTGATATACACCTGACCAAAACTGCCGATGCTGAACGCCTTGGTGCGGGCCCAATCGACGTCGTCAAACGACAGGAATATGCGGTTGATCAGGCCGGCCTTTTGCTGAAAGCGCACCTTTTTGCGCAACCGGCCCAGGCCAAGCGCCCGGGCAACCCGGAACATGTTCAACGGGGTATAACCCAAGCGGAACAGGAGCTGTTTGAAAGCGGTCCACGGGTTGCGCTTGAAGGCCAACAGGCCCAGGCCGGCCAGCCAGTTGTTGGTCAGAAAAAAGCTGTGCACCGGCCCAAAGCCGTGATCCGACATGATCACGACCAAGGTTTCGGCTGGATCCACGCTGTCAGAAGCCAGCAAGCGGCCGATGTCGGTATCCACCTTGCGGTGAAAGGCCAGGATCCGCTCGCGCTGCGCGGCCGCCTCGGCAGAGTCGTGGCGGGGGTGGGCCGGATCGAGCAGCCGCCACGTTTCGTGCTGCACCATGTCGGTGTCCCAGTAGACCACAGTGAACAGGTCCCATGGTTTATGCTCCATCAGGTACAACGCCGCCTGGGTGCGGTTCTCAACGCTGGCGGTCAGATCGTCGAGAAAACGGTCGAGCCAGGGCGAAGAGCGGTAGCGCTCGTTGGGGGCCAGCATGAACTGGCCCAGCTCGGCCAGCAGCTCCTGCTTAAGCTCGGGCGGATAGGCCCACTCGCTATCGGGGCCGGGGGCCAGAAAGCCGCTGACCATAAAGCCATCCACCGGCTCGGGGGGATAGGTGGTGGGAATGCCCAGCAGCCCGACGCGGCGGCCGGCGTCGTTCAACCAGTTCCATAGCGACCGCGTCCGGCAGGCAGCAGCGTTGACCATCGTCACCTTGTAGCTGCCGGAGCCGGGATAGACAAAGTCTACCACCCCATGCTTGCCCGGGTTTGCCCCGGTAGCGAAGGAGATCCAAGACGAGGCGCTGATGGGCGGCAGCGTGCTGCGGAGCTTGCCGGAAGCGCCCTGCTGCATCAAGCGCCGGAGGTTGGGCAGCTCTCCGGCCTCGATCCAGGGTAGTAACAGGTCAAGCGTTGCGCCGTCGAGGCCGATAACCAGAACTTTCATCCCAGGTACCCCAGCCCTTTCAGCCGCTCCATGATCTCCTTCTCCCCCTCGGCCGTATAGTCCACCCCCCCGGCAGGCGGCGCCGCAGCCTCGCCCTTGTCGGCGATCTGCACCGGGAAGGCGGCCAGATATCCTTCAACGAACGCCCCTTCCAAGACGTGGCCATCCATGTCAGACGGAACCGGAAGGTCCATGGCGTGGAGCACGGTGGGCGCGATGTCATAGACCGACGCGCCGTGCAGCGTGCTGCCGGGCTGCACGTTCGGCCCGTTCATAATCAACATGCCGTAATCGCGGTGCATGCCTGAATAGCGATAGACCGTGTCGACCGTCAAGCGGTGGCCAAAGTCGGCCAGCCCGAAAAAGATGTCAGACGGCTCTTTGGGCAGGAGGGTGAGATCGGGCGCCCTTTCCAGGTGGGGGCCCGAGTAGATCTCCTCTGAACGCAGCACCCGGCCGATGAGCGGCTGCCCAGTGCGGGGATTGCGGAAATCGAGCACCATTTTCTCGATCTCGTCCCGGACTGCCTCATACTCGGCGCCCGGCTCGACGATGCCCTGCGGCTCCCGGCCCTTGAGGTTAACATAGATCGAGCCCAGATGCCGGCCAAAGGAATAGGCCTTCGACCGGCTCCAATCCACATCCAGGAAGGAGAGAAAAATCAGCTTGAGCAGATGATCCACAAAGTAGCCGGCCACATATTCCGCCTGGCGGGCCAGGCCCAACCGGTCGAGCAATTGGTGGACGTTGCGCAGTGTAAAGCCCCGGCGAAACCCCAGCGCTTTCAACCGGGTCCACGGATCCCGCTTTAGCTGCAACAACCCGTTGTCCAGCAGCCAGTTGTTCAGCACAATAAAATTGTTGGCCCGTCCCATGCCGTGGTCTGACAGGACCATCACCAGCGTCTCGTCGTCGGCCAGCGCCAGCAGCCGGGCCACGCTCTCATCTACCTTGCGGAAATAGTCGCGGACCACCGGCTCCCTGTCCTCGCGATCGGTACGCCAGGGGTGATCGGGGTCCATGTAGTGCCACAACTGGTGCAATACCCGGTCGGTGTCAAAGTGGACCGGCATGTACACATCCCAAGGGCGGCTCTTGCCCAGATAAAGCGCCGTCCGCGTTATCATCTCCAGCAGATCGTAGGTCGCTTTCAGAAAACTCTCCCGGCGGTTTTCGGCGAACGTTTCCGTCGGATAGATGCGGTATTCACCGATCTCCCGCTCCAGCTCGGCAGCCAGCTCGGCCGGATAGAGGTAGTCGGTGGCCCGGTAGGGCGTCATCCAGCCGCTGATCATAAAGCCGTTGATCTGTTCCACCGGATAGGACATTGGGATGTTGAGCACTCCTACGCGATGGCCGGCGTCGCTCAGATAGCGCCACATTGTCGTCCCGCTGCGCAGCGAGGCGTTCACCGGTGGAAATGCATAGGTTCCAGGGCGGCGATACAAAAAGTCATAGATCCCGGTCTTGCCAGGGTTCATGCCGGTGACGATCGACGACCAGGACGGCCCCGACGTGGGGGGGATGGTGGACCGCAGGTTGCCAACGGCGCCGGTATCGATCAAACGCTTGAAGGTGGGCAGGTAGCCGCCGTCGGCCCAGCGCCGGATGATGTCCAGGGGCACGCCATCCAAGCCGATGAGCAGGATCTTGTTGGGTTTTTTCACACTTCCTCACCAAAAACATGACTAAAGCGACAAAAGAAGACATAGCCGATCACCAGCACGGCCAGGCAGGTCAGCAGGGTCCTCAAGAAGAAATCGAGCCCCGTTGGCGTGCCCCAATAGAGCACATCCTGATAAGAGGCCACCAGGGAGGCCATCGGGTTGATCCGGCGGATCCACAGCCGTACGTCGATCGGAATGCCCAGGATCACCGCGCTCTCGGGCAAGATGGTGATCGAATAAAAGATCGGCGTCAAGAAGAACCAGGCCTGCAGCAGTACTTCGAGGATGTGCTGGGTGTCCCGGTAAAAGACGTTCGCCGTCGCCAGGATAAAGCCCATGCCGGTAGTAAAAATAACCTGGGTCAGGATGATGAGCGGCAGCAGAAGGGCCGCCGGCTTGAGGCTGAAGCCAAAGATGAAAAGCATGGCAAAGAGCACGATCAGCGCCAGCAGGAAGTTCACCAGGTTGGATAGCACATCGACGATGGGCAGGATCTCCCGGGGAAAGTAGACCTTCTTGATCAAACCGGCGTTGCTGATGATCGAGTTGGTAGCCGATGTCAACGACGCAGCAAAAAAGGTCCACGGCAAAAAGCCGCACATGAAGAAAACCGGGAAGCGGTCGATGTCGCTCCGGAGCATCACCGTAAAGACCAGGGTAAAGACCAGCGTCATGAGCAGCGGGTTGAGCAGGGACCATAGGATACCGAAAACCGAGTTCTTGTACCGCACCTTCAGGTTTCGGATCACCAGGTTCCTGATCAGCTCCCGGTATAGGTACAGATCGCGCGCGCGACGGATCATCTAACCCTTGCCCCCGTCAACGCTGATCACCACGGCCGCCCTTGCAGACGGAGGCGTAGGCCTGTACGATCGTCTCGGCTGCTTGAGTCCAAGAAAAACGCTCGAGGGCGATCCGCCGCAAATTGGCCCGGCGCCGGCCGTTTCCATTTGCGGCTTCTTCCAGGCTGCCCAATAAGCCCTGAGCCAGCGAATCGGAATCGACCGGTGTGACAAAGATGCCGTCATCGCCCAGGTACTCCCGGCTGACCGGCGTGTCAAAGGCGACTGTGGGCAAGCCCATGGCCATATAGTTCAGGATCTTGCCACTACCCTCGGTGTCCGACAGCTTGGGCGCGACCGCCACGTCGCCAAGGGCCAAAAAGCTGCGGGCTTGCTCGTAGGGCACCCGGCCGGTGAATGTGGTCCGATCGGCTACCCCTAGCTGGTGGGCCAGGCCCCGGTAATGCTCAACGGCCGGATAGCCCATGATCAGAAAATGGACATTGTCCGATCTTGGCCGCAGGTTGGCTATGGCCTGGAGCAGCAGGTTGGTGCCCTGATATGGAGCCAGCAACCCCAGGTAGACGACAACCTGCCGCCCGGGTGGGATGCCCAGGGAAGCCCGCCGTTGGTCCAAAGAAGCCCGTTCTTCCTCGGAGATAGGGTAGAACGCCTCGGCGTCGACGCAGTCGGCGACCGTATGCACCCGCTCGGGATCACAGCCAAACTGGGTGACAAGCAGCTTGACGGCATGCTGCGAGCTGGTGATGACCGCAGGCGCGGCACGGTCGATCCGCGTCTCGAGCCAGTACAGAGGACGGTAGACCAGGCTGTCCTTGTCCAGAAAACGATGGTCGATCATCTCGCTGGTCATGCTGCCTTGAAAGTCAAACACCAGCGGGATGCCCAGCAAGCGGCCGACGGCCGACCCGAGCAGGGCCCCCTCGTGCAGATGGCCATGGATGACATCGGGCCGCCAGCGCAACGCGGTAGCCAGCACCTTCCAGAACAACAGCATGTCGAAGGCGATCTTGTGGGGCGACGACCCTACTTCATAGCGTTTCCGGAATGGAATGGACAGGGTACGGCGGATATCCAGGCCCGCCACGTCCTGGCCGTTGCGATAGGTACACACGACGACCTGGTGACCTAGCCTGTTTAAGACCCGCGCCTCCTCCAGGATCCGCACATGACAGCCGTAATCGGCAAAAAAGGAGGTCGGGGCGATCATCAGCACTTTGTAGCGTTTTGCTGTAACGTCCTCACCGCTTACCACAAGCAGCGATTGTACCCTATCTAGTAGATAAATGCAAGCAGTCAGACAATGTGCGCGCTTGCCCATCTTGTGCTATACTGGGGCGCGCGGCCACACGGTCATGAGAATCGTGTCGCCCCAACAAGGAGATTGCCTGGTTTATGAGCGTCGAACGCAGCCAACAGAAACGAAGCCGGATCCTAACCTGGGCCATCAACCTGGTCGGCATCCTGATCTTTGCCCTGATCCTATATCTGGGCGGCGTGGAGGCCTGGCGACAGATTATTCAGAGCGACTGGCGCTACCTGCTGGCCGGACTGGCAGCCACGCTGGTGTGGAACCTGATTGCCGCCTATCGCTGGTACCTGATCGCCGATGCCGTCACCGAAGGCAATCCCGGCCCCGGTTACCGCTACTATTTCACCTATCACATGCTCGGCATGGCCATCGGCCAGCTTGTGCCGATCAGCGTAGGGATGTTGGGCGGGCGGCCGGTGGGCCTCAGCCTGTCGGGGACGGTTCCGATACGGCGGGCCATCCTTTCGGTGGTGCTGGACAAATTTTTCGACGTGATCCTGGCTTTGTCGTTCCTGATCCCTGTGGCCTGCTACTTGGTCGACTGGATCAGCCTGCCCCTCGCCCTGGGGTTGATGGCTGCGATCGCAATTGTCGAGGCCGTTCTCATCAGTTGGCAATACGAGAGGATGATGCGCTGGCTGGCCCGCGTGGCGCTTTCCTTGTCGCGCCTTTTGGTCCACGTACCGTTTGTCGGCCGGCGGCTGATGAGCCGACTGCCGCAGCAACTCGAGCGCCTGGCCAATGAGACTTTTGTCACTAACCGGAAAGCGGTCGGGTTGTTCGGCCTGACGCTGGTCCTGTACACCCTGCTGTCCGTCCGGCTGATGCTGGTCGCTTTGGCGCTGCGCCTGGACGTCCCGTGGTATCTGCTGGTCATGGGCGTTGCCGTCACCCAGTTTACCCTCATGTTTTCGGTCACGCCTGGCTCGTTGGGGTTCCTGGAGGGGGGATGGGCGGCGGTTTTCGGCTTTGGCGGTCAAATGGCGGTGTATACTGTATTTGTAATCGGCCGCCGAGCGTTCGTGTTGATCTATACCCTGCTCTGCACCCTGCTGGCCTTTGTATGGATCCGCGAGAGCCCGGCTCGTCTGTTTCGATCCGTGGTATCCGCTTCTCGCCGGCCCGCCGGTGAGGAAGATCAGAACGTCAACCCGAATTTGACGGTCAAATAGGCCCGCAGCAGGCTCAGCGCCGAGATCTGGAGGATGGCCAGGGCAAGACCGGCTGTGACCGGCACCACAAGCTGCCGCCACGACCGGGCAGCCCCCTCACGCCGCAGGACCACGACGGCGAGTATGGTATCGATCATCGTCAGCAGAACAACAACTCCCAGGCTGCTGGCGATGGCCAGCGGGTAGAGCAACAGATCGATCTCAGCCTGGACGACCAGGATGAGCAGCCCAACCAGCGGCAATATGGCCAGCATCTCGACCAGGTTCCTGATGACCGGTTCGGGCTTGGGGTCGCGCCACAGGGAAAAGTTCAGGAGGGGAAGGACAAAGATCATGAGCGCCAGCCCCTCGAGAAACCCGGTAGCCAGCCGCAGCCAGTTCTGAGGCTGGTAGAGCTGAGGCGCACCGGGATAAAGCCCCAAGTAAGAGTTCAAGCCGTCAAAGGCCCACACCACCATAAAGACCAGCAGCAGGCCGAGGACCGGAACCGGCGGCAGGCTCGAAGCCCGGCGCCGTCCCAGGACAAGCATGACGGCCAGGCCCAGCAAAGCGCCCAGAAAGGTGCCCGTGCAGCGGGCGCACAAGGGCAACTGCTGCCCGGCCAGGATGAACGACCGCTCGGGAATGCGGTGGCACACGGCAAACCCGACAAGGTCGGCCTTGCCCAACACTGAGTGAGGCGCAGACTCGACGAACAGGGTGACGATGACCACCGACAGGATCAGTATGGCAAGCGACAGCACGGTCCTGCGGGTCATCGCCCGACGGAGACCCCCTTTAGGGGGTTTGAGTGGTTCCAACGATCGTTTCCTTTCCAATGCCGCGCGGCCTATTATACCTCTCTTTATCAGATCTGACCAACTGGCTACTTCCGGTGCGCGGCAATCTGTGATATAATCGGGCCGATGTGGCAGACAATACCCCAAGAGAAGATGGCATGACCGTTGCATTGGGCATCGATACCGGCGGCACCTACACCGACGCCGCCCTGGTTGATTACGACACCGGCCGGGTCCTGTGCGCCGCCAAGGCGCTGACGACCCGGCGTGACCTGTCGATTGGCATTGGCGCGGCCATCGACGCTGCTTTTCAACAACCGGCCGCGCCGTCCCCCTCCCAGGTGAGCCTGGTCGCCCTATCGACCACACTGGCGACCAATGCCATCGTCGAGGGGCATGGCAGCCCGATTGGCCTGATCCTGATCGGCTACGACCGGGAGCTGATCAGGCAGTGCGGATTTGAAGGTGACCTGGTTGCCGCCGATGTGGTCTATGTCGACGGCGGGCACGACATCCACGGCGACGAGGCGGCGCCGCTCGACGTGGCTGCCCTGCGACAGGCGGTGACCGGCTTGGCCGGCCGCGTCGAAGCTTTTGCCGTGTCGGGCTATTTTGGCGTGCGCAACCCGGCCCACGAGGAACAGGCCAAGGCGCTGATCGAGGGGATGACCGGGCTGCCGGTGACCTGCGGCCACGAGCTGACGGTACGCCTCAATTCGGTCCGGCGGGCGACAACGGTGGCCCTCAACGCCCGATTGGTGCCGCTGCTGCGCGAGCTGATCGACACGCTGCGCCGCACCCTGACCGGGAGGGGGATCAACGCGCCGTTGATGGTGGTCAAGGGCGATGGCTCGTTGGTGCGGGCCGAGTGGGCCATGCAGCGGCCGATCGAGACGATCCTGTCGGGGCCGGCGGCCAGCGTGGTGGGCGCCTGGCACCTGGCGCAGCAGGAGCAGGGCGATCCCCAAGACGGCGCGCTGTGGGTCATCGACGTGGGGGGCACCACCACCGACATCGCTTCCCTGTCGAACGGCCGGCCCCACCTCAGCCGCGAGGGCGCCCAGGTGGGCCGCTGGCGAACGATGGTCGAAGCAGTCGACGTTCACACGGTTGGCCTGGGGGGCGACAGCCACATCCGGCTGGACGGCAGTCGCCGGCTGGTCATCGGCCCGCAGCGGGTCGTGCCGCTCAGCCTGCTCGCCGATCAACACCCCGAGGTTTTGGCCGAGCTCCGCCACCAGGTGCAAACGCCGCCCCGCGCCGAGGCTGCTGCCCAGTTCTTGATCGCGCACCGCACACCGGCCAGGCCACTCGAAAGCGAAGAGCAGCGGATCCTGGATCGCCTGGCGCGCGGGCCGGTCTCGCTGGCAGCGCTGATGCAAGATCTGCGCTACGGCTCGCTCGTCCTGCGCCGGGTGGAAAAGCTGGCCGCCGAGCGGCTGGTGCTGTGCGCCGGCTTGACTCCGACCGACGCGCTGCACGCCCTGGGCCGGATGGCGTTGTGGAACGCCGAAGCGGCGCAGTTGGGCGCCGAGGTGTTGAGCGCCCAGGCCCGCTGTGGCCGGGATGAGCTGTGCCAAGCGGTCGTGGACGGCGTGTCGGACCGGGCCGCCACGGCCCTGGTCAGCAAGGCTCTGAGCGACACAGCCGGCCTGCCCCGCTGGGAGCAGGAGCCGACCGCGGCGCTCCTGTTGGAGCGGGCTCTGACCGGCGGGCAGGGCGCGGCGCTGGACTGCGCCTTGACCCTGCGCCAGCCGCTGGTGGCCATCGGCGCGCCGGTGGCTGCCTACATGCCGCGCGTGGCCGAGCAGCTTCACACCCGGCTGATTATCCCGCCTCACGCGGCGGTAGCCAACGCGGTGGGAGCGGTGGTGGGCGGGGTGGTACAGCGGCAGCAGGTGCTCGTCAGCCCGCTGGACGGCCGGCTGCGCCTCCACCTGCCCGACGGCGTGCATGATTTCGCGCTCCTGGAAGAGGCGGTGGCTTTTGCCCAGGAGTGGATGCGGGCCTGGCTGGATGACCAGGCTCGCCAAGCCGGCGCCGCCCAGGTCGAGATCCAGATCGACCGCCACGACACTTATGCCCCTGTCGGAGCCGGCTGGGGCGAACAGATCTATCTCGGCACCGAATTGACCTTTACCGCCGTAGGCCGGCCCAGCCCGGCGGAATCACTGAGGGGATGAGGACACTGAGGACACTGAATGAGGGCAGGGGGATAGGCGACGCGGGGCGCCGGGGGAGGGGTTTCCACGGAGACCGTGGGAACCAGGAGAAGAATCAAAGGGAGGGGACATGAAAAAGTTCATCGCCGTAGCCGGAAACGTGGGGGTTGGAAAATCGACCCTGACCCGCCTGTTGAGCGCGCACCTGTGCTGGGAGCCGTTCTTCGAGGCGGTGGACGACAACCCTTACCTGGCCGATTTTTACCAGGACATGCGCACCTGGAGCTTTCACTCTCAGGTCTTTTTCCTGTCCCGGCGACTGGCCCACCACCGCCAGATCCTCGATCGGCCCGGCACCGTCATCCAGGACCGGACGGTGTACGAAGACGCCGAGATCTTTGCCCGCAACCTCTATTTGCAGAACCATATGACCCCCCGCGACTGGCAGAGCTACTGGGACCTGTACCAGACGGTGATCACCATCCTACCACCGCCTGACCTGGTCATCTACTTGCAGGCGCCGGTCCCTGCACTCCAGGAACGGATCCGCCAGCGGGGCCGCGATTACGAGCAACAGATCTCGGTCGAATACTTGACCCAGCTCAACGAGCTGTATGACCAGTGGGCGGCGAGCTTTCACCTATCGCCGGTGCTGACCGTCCGAACTGAGAAGCTGAACTTTGTGACGGACAACTCACACCTGGAGCTGATCGCCGCCCGGGTGCTGGACAAGCTGCACGGCAAAGAGGTGGTCGTGCTGGAATAGCACCATGAGAAGGCTCAAGAAGGTCCCGGTCTCTTTCGCCGGGACGGCCAAGTTTCGCAAAGCGCGGCGCCTGGCCTGGGATTACCTGCTTCTTACCGGCGGCGCGCTCTTGCTGTCGGCCAATGTGAACATTTTTCTGACGCCCAACCGCGTCGTCGGCTCTGGGGTGACCGGCATCGGGATGCTGTCCCATTACCTGTGGGGCTGGCCCATCGGCCTGGTGACCCTGGTCTTGAACATTCCGATCTTTATCGCCGGGATCAAGTGGGCCGGCGGCTGGCGCCTCCTTATCCGTTCGGTGTATGCCACAGCGATCATGACCATCGGCATCGACCTGCTGGCTCCGTTCCTGCCGCCCATTACGGGGGACCCGTTGATCTTTACGCTGTTCGGCGGCGTGCTCGACGGCGTCGGCATCGGGCTGGTCCTGCGCGGCGAGGGCACCACCGGCGGCACCGACATCATCGCCCAACTGCTCAACCGGCTCAAGGGGATCGGCTTTGGCACTACTTTCATCGTTGTCAACAGCGCCATCCTGCTGGCGGCAGCCGCCGCGGTCGGATTGGTGCCGGTGCTGTACGCTCTGATCGTCAATTTCGTCTCGGGACGGGTGGTCGACATGGTGCAGGAGGGCTCGGGCTATGCGCGGTCTTTTTTCATCGTCTCGACGCGCAGCGCCGAGATCCAGCAGGCCATTCTCGACGACCTGGAGCGCGGGGTGACCTTGATGGATGTGCGCGGCGGGTACACCCAGACCTCCCTCCCGGCGCTGTACGTGGTTGTCTCTCGCTCGCAGGTGACACACTTGAAGCGGCTGATCTCGGAGCGGGACCCGGCCGCGTTCGTCGTGGTGTCTGAGGCCCACGAGGTGTTGGGCGAGGGGTTCAAGCCGATAACCCACAAAAAGGTCTGAGCAATCGGAGGAATGATCTAGTAAGCGCAGAATTCGAGGCATCCCGGGCCCGGCAGGCCTGGAAGGTCGCTTCTCGTGAATAGCGCGATTGGTTAGGTCTTTTCCTCTGTGCGCGATCGCGGTTGTCTGCCTCAAGACACAAGACATAAAAGGGCCCAGCTCGATGCTTGCGGCCCGGCCGCAACCGTGTTATACTGGCACCGGTCTATCCAGCCACAGGACTACAAGAAGAGGTTGCAAAATGCCATCGGCCATCAGCGGGCGGTACGTTTTGCACGAGCTGCTCGGCACGGGCGGCGCGGGGGCGGTCTATCGCGCCATGGACCGCCTGACCGGCGCCACGGTCGCCCTCAAGCGGGTGAAGGTGCCGGCGGCGACAGGCTTGGCCGAGGAGCCGGCAGAGGCCGCTGCTCTGCGCCTGGCGCTGGCTAACGAGTTCCGAACGCTGGCTTCGCTGCGACACCCCAACCTCGTCGGCGTGCTTGACTATGGATTCGAGACCGACCCCGAAGTGCGAGCCGCCGAGCGACAGCCATATTTCACGATGGAGTACCTGGCCGGCGCGCAGACAATCACCCAGGCGGGGGTCGACCGACCGGCGGCGCGGGTAGAACTGGTGATCCAGGTTCTCCAGGCGTTGGCCTACATCCACCGGCGCGGGATCGTGCACCGCGACCTGAAGCCGGGCAATGTGTTGGTGACACGCCACGGCAACGAGGCCACGGTGAAAGTGCTGGATTTTGGGCTGGCGGCCATACGTGGGGCGCACCCTGCCGAGGGCACAGCGCACACAGGTATGAGTGGGACGATCGCCTACATGGCCCCGGAGACGCTGGCCGGCCGGAGGGCGGAGCAGATGGCCGACCTGTACGCGCTGGGTGTGATCGCCTACGAGCTATTCGCCGGCCGCCATCCCTTTGACGTGTCCGACGTGAGCCGGCTGTTGAGGGAGACGCTATATGCCAGCCCTGATCTGGCCGCTCTGGAGCCAGACGGTGGGCTGGCCAAGGTGGTGGGCAAACTGCTGGCGAAGGATCCGGCAGCCCGGTACGAGAGCGCCGAGGCGTGCCTGGCGGCACTGTGCCGGGCGACCGGCCGGCCCACGCCGCCGGAGACGATCGCCATCCGTGAGAGCTTTTTGCAGGCAGCCCAGTTTGTGGGGCACCAGGCAGAGGTGGAACGGCTGACAGCAGCCTTGGACAGAGCGTTGGCCGGACGGGGATCGGCCTGGCTGGTAGGCGGCGAGAGCGGCGTGGGTAAAACGCGGCTGCTAGATGAGCTGAGGACTCGGGCGCTGGTGGCCGGGGTGCTGGTGGCACATGGCCAGGCGACGCGCGAAGCGGGGACGGCCCTCCAGCTTTGGCGCGAGCCGCTGCGCCGCCTGGCGCTGACCACGCCGCTGACCGACCTGGAAGCGTCAACCCTGCAGCCGGTAGTGCCTGACGTGGCCACGCTCCTGGACCGGGAAATACCGGCCGGCCCGCCGTTGGAGGGCGAGGCGGGGCAAAGACGTCTCTTGGCGACTATCGCCGATCTGTTTCGCCGCCAGACATGGCCGGTGCTGTTAATCCTTGAAGATCTGCAATGGGCCGGCGAAGGGTTGGATGTGCTGCGGCTGCTGGCGCCGCTGGCAGCCGAGCGGCCGCTGTTGGTAGTGGGCGCCTACCGCGACGACGAGGCGCCGGCCTTGCCTGCCACGCTGCCCGGGGTCGAGGCGATCAAGCTGGATCGGCTGTCAGAGGCCGAAGTATTGGCGCTGAGCGAATCGATGTTGGGGGAAGCCGGCCGGCGGCCCGAAGTGGTGGGGCTGCTGCAGCGTGAGAGCGAGGGCAACACCTTCTTCCTGGTCGAGGTGGCGCGGGCGCTGGCCGAAGAGGCAGGCCGGCTGAGCGATGTTGGGCAGGCGGCGCTTCCGGCGCAGGTGCTGCCGCGGGGGATTCAGAGCGTTGTCCGCCAGCGGCTGGCAGGGGTGCCGGCCGAGGCGCAGGCGCTGCTGCGCGCGGCGGCAGTGGCCGGCCGGCAGGTGGACCTGGCGGTGATGGCCGAGCTGGGGCCGCCCGATACATGCGGCACAGGCCGCCAGGTACAGGCGCCCCATGGCACGGGGATCGACGAGTGGCTCACGGCGTGCGCCAATGCCGCAGTACTGGAGGTTCGGGACGGGCAGTGGCGTTTTGCCCACGACAAGCTGCGCGAGGGACTGCTGGCCGGCTTGCCGGGCGGCCAGGCCGAGCAGGTGGCGCTGCACCGGCAGGTGGCTCAAGCCATTGAGCGAGCATACGCCGGGCGAGGACTGGAGGAGCACGCGGCGGCTCTGGCTTACCATTGGGGGCAGGCCGGCAATGTGGAGGAGGAACGGCGTTTTGCGCGGCTGGCGGGCGAGCAAGCGGTGGACCGCTACGCGAACGCCGAGGCGCTGGCCTACCTGCGGCGGGGCCTCGATCTGAGCCCGGCCGATGAAGTCGCCGGGCGCTATGCCCTATTGATGGCTATCGAGCGGGTGTACGATGTCCAGGGCCTGCGCCAGGAACGGGCTCAACTGCTTGACGAGCTGGAGGCACTGGCGGGCCAACTCGGCGCCGAGCAGCAGGCCAGAGTGGCGCTGCGCCGGGCGATTTATGCCGAGGCGACGAGCGATTATCCGGCAGCAATGACCGCCGCCCAGGCAGCCATCGGATGGGCCCAGGCGACCGGGCACGTGGCCCACGAGGCAGCCGGTTTCTTGTACTGGGGCCAGGCGTTATGGCGACAGTCAGATCATGCCGCGGCTCGCCTCCACCTGGAGACCGCACTGGCCCGGGCGCGGGCAGCGGGTGTCGCCTGGTTGGAGGCGTCGAGCCTGCGCGTTCTTGGCGCGGTGGCGTGGGCCGTGAGCGATTACAGCGCAGCACGCATCTATTACGAGCAGGCTCTGGAGATCGACCGGCGGATCGGGGACCGCCGCAGCATGGGCCGATCGCTCAACAATCTAGGGCTGGTGGCCGACGAGGTCAATGACTATCGCAGCGCTGTGGACTATTATGAGCAGGCGCTGCGCATCTATCGCGACATCGGCGACCGGCGGGGCGAGGGGGTGACCGGAAGCAACCTGGGGCTGGCTCTGTGGGGGCAGGGCAGCTTTGACGCCGCCCAGACCTGTTTCGAGCAGGCACAGCGCATCTGCCAAGAGGTTGGGATTCGCTCAGGCGAAGGCAACGCAGCCAACAACCTGGGGCTGGTGCGCCTGGGGATCGGCGATTATGAAGCGGCCAAGGGCTGGTTCGACCGGGCGCTGGCCATCTATCGCGACATCGGTGACCGGCGCAGTGAGGGGATCGCCCTGGCCAACCTGGCGAGTGCGTGCCGCTACCGGGCCGACCTCGTTACGGCGCTCGATTACGCCCACCGGGCACTGGACGCCGCCCGGCAGGCCGGCCATCGCCAGGGCGAGGCCCAAAGCCTGACGGTGTTGGGCCACGGTTTGGCGGACCTGGCCGCCAGAGACATGCGGCACAGGGAGCGCTTGGCCGAGGCAGCCACCGCCTACCGCGAGGCGGCGAATATCCGGCACTCCCTGGGCGATCATAACCTGGAGAGCGAGTCGGTAGCCGGGCTGGCGCGAGTCGTTCTGGCGCAGGGCCAACCGGCCGAGGCCCTGAGGCTGGTAGAAAAGGTGCTGGCCCACCTGGCCGGCGAGGGTGACCTATACGGGTCGTCCGAGGCATTTTTGGTCTACCTGACCTGCTACCAGGTGCTACGGGCGTGCGGCGACGGGCGGGCAGGCGAGGTGCTAGCCACGGCGCAGGCGGCGTTGATCGAGCGGGCGGCGCGCATCGGCGACGAGGAGATGCGCCACTCCTTCCTGGAGGATGTGCCGCATCACCGGGCGATTATGGACGAATTGGCGATCTGCCCATCTTGCAGGTGATAGACCTCATCGGCAAAGGCGTCGACGGCCAGATCGTGGGTGGCGATCAGCACGGTCGTCCCTTCCTGGTCGGCGATGCGGCGAAAGAGGTGGAGGATCTGCTGGCCGGTGGCCGAGTCCAGCTCGCCGGTCGGTTCATCGGCCAGGATGAGCGCCGGGCGCGGGGCGATGGCCCGGGCGATGGACACCCGCTGCTGCTGGCCACCCGACAACTCAAAGGTGCGGTGATCCATCCATTTTGCCAGGCCCATCAGGGTCAGGACCTCGGTGGCGCGCTGCTGGCGCTCACGCTGCCTAAAGCCTGCCAGGCGCAGCATCAGATCCACGTTCTCCCTGGCCGAGTAGGTGGGCAGCAGGGCATGGGCCTGAAAGACAAAGCCGATGCGGCGCCGGCGCAGCCTCACCCACTCCTGGTCTGATAGGCGGGTCACGTTGCGCCCTTCCAGCCAGATGTCGCCCTCCGTCGGCCGGTCCAGTCCGCCGATGCAGTTCAGCAGCGTGGTCTTGCCCGATCCCGATCGCCCTCGCAGGGCCACCACCTTGCCGGCGCCCACCGACAGATCCACGCCGCGCAGGGCCGGCACCTGCCGCGAATCGACGTGGTAGACACGAGTCACGTGCTCCACACGGATGAGGGGCCATTTTCCGCTCATGGTTGGCCAGGTCTCCCGATCGTGCCGCCTACCTCCTGCATGCACTGCATCATCTTGTCCGGATCGTTGTAGGCTTCCGAGGCGATGACGCAGTTGCGGTAGGCGTCTACCCGCTCCTGGACGGCATCCAATGCTTCATCGACGGCGGTCTCGCCACTGACGACGCGGTCATAGGCATCGGATATCCACATAGTGGCAAAGCGCAGCCAGTTCTCCGCATCGGACAGGCGCTGGAAGAAGGACGGACGGCTGCCGCTGTTCAGGCTGGCCAGGTAAGCGTCGACGCGCTCGGCGCCCACGCGCTGACGGTACTCGTCAGACTGGGCCACGGACCGGCGGGCCGGCAGACCGGAGACCACGGTCGATTGCTGGGTCAAGTAGGAGATCCAGGTCCAGCACGCCTGCCGCTTGGCGCTCTGCGCCGAGATAAAGTAGCCAGTCACTCCCTGAAAGCCGCTGCCATTGGCGCTGTTGAACCCGGTGGGCAGCGGAGCGACGCCGGTGTTCGATGTCGACTCTCCCTCTTGACCGCTTACCATGACGGCAAATTCACCACCTCCCCCGGCAAAGATCACGCCCGAGCCGCTGTCGAGCCACATTGCGGCGCGGCCCTGGTTGATCAGCGACTCACCCTGTGGCGGCCCGCCGCCGGGCTGGCCGGTATCCTCGCTCGCCTCCGGCACTATCTTGTATTGGGTAGCCAGGCCGGTATACCAGCGGAACGCCTCGACCGTGTTGGAGGAGGTGAACACCAGGCGGGGCGGGTCGACCGACTCGTCCAGCATGTCGGCACCCAGCCGGTCGAGCATTACGATGAGGTCGTTGACGCCGAAGGAGCTGGGCACATAGCCGTACACCTTGTTCTCGTCCTCACCTTGGGTCAGGGCGACGGCCTTGTCCAGAAAATCGCTCGTGGTCCAGTCGAGGGTGGGATAGATCACGTTGGCCGCGTCGAACAGGTCCTTGTTATAGTTGATGACACTGACCGTGACGCTGCCGGGCAGACCCCACACCTGGCCCTGATAGGTGAACTGCTCCAGAACTGAGGGAAAGAAATCCTCTTTGCGGGTGGACACGTCGGCGGCCAGGAAGGGCTCGACGTTCACCACAGAGGCGATCGACTCGTCGTTGAGGGTGGGCGCCGCCTCGAAGCAATCGTACTGCTCGGCCAGGCCGGCCAGGGTCGTGTCCTGAAAGCCGCGGGGCTCGGCCGTCTCGACGATGATGTCGGGGTGGGCTTTCTGGAACTGGTCGATCAGGGTTGTCAGCGACTGGCTGCCAAAGCGGCCCACTCCGGTCAGACCAAAGTCGATGATGACGGCCCCGGCGTTGAGCGCCTTCTGTTCTTCCTCGGCCACTACCAGGTTGGGCACCGGGGTAGGCGCGGCGGCCACTTGCTCGGCGATGGTGGTCTCTACCGTGGTCTGGGCGTCAGTCAGCGCCGTCTGGATGTCGGCCCCGCCGTCCATCACGCTGAGCACAGCCTGGTTGAAGGTGTCATAGCCGGCGCCGTCGTAATTGTCGACAAAGGCGTGCTCGGTGGCATAGGTCAGGGCAGCGGCTACGCCTTGGTCGAGTTTGTCCCAGTAACCGGCAGCAGCGGCCACGGAGGGCATGGCGGGCAAGGTGGTGGAGGTGAGGTTGCCGCGGAAAAAGCCCGTCTGCCTGCCCTGCTGCTGGGCCAGGTAGCGGATCCAGCGCCAGGCCAGGTCGGCCTTTTGGGTGCCGGCGCTGATCGAAAAGCCGCTTACGGTGACGAGGGTGGTGTGGTCGCCGGCATTATCCACAGGAAGCGGGACGATGCCGGTGGTGGTCTGCTGCTCCTCCTGGCCGCCACGCCCGACGCGGATCATCTGAAAGCCGCTGGCGCCAAACCACATGGCGGCCTGGCCGTTTTCGATCAGCCGCATGCCTTCGTTGCGGAACATGCCCCCTTGCCCGCCTTGCCCCTGCTCGGAGGTGGAGTAATAGGGCGATACTTCATGGGTCAGGAACAGGTCGGTGTACCAGCGCACAGCATCGACCACGGCGGCATCAGACAACCGGGCGGTGGGCGGATAGACGCTGGTATCGAACAACGGGCCGGCCTGCGCCTCGACAAGGGTCACGGGGTCAAAAGAAGGCTGGACAAAGCCCCATTGGGTGACATTATCGCCGCTGCCAACAGTCAGTGCCTTGGCGGTGGCCAAAAAGTCGGCCCAGGTCCAGCCCGACTCGGGATAGGCGACGCCTGCCTTGTCGAACAGGGTTTTGTTGTAATTAATCATCTGGTAGGAGGCCTCTGTCGGCACTGAGTAGGTCTTGCCGTCAAACTGGACGCTCTCCAGCAGGCCGGGGTAAAAGGCATCGGGAGTGAGGGTCGTGTCGGTGGCAAAGAACTCGCTCAGGTCGAGGAGCGCTCCCTGCTCCACGGCTGTGCGGGTGGCGACGGTTTCGATCACGTCGGCGGCGGCCGCCAGCTTGGTGTAGGCATCGGCGGACCAGCTCGAGCTGGAGGGGCCCCCCATCCCCAGCACGTCTTCGATCGTGACGATGCTGATATGAGCGCCGGGGTTCTCGGCTTCAAAGGCGTCGATCAGGTCGGTATACTGCTCTGCCATGCCTGAAACGGCAAAGTACAGGATGGTCGTGGCTGTGGTGTCTCCGCCCGCAGGCACGGCCGTCGGCACGTCGGCGCTCGTCTGCGGCGAGGTCGTGGACTGCCCGCCGCAGCCGGCCAGCAGGGTGAGGATCAGGATGATGGCACATAACTTTTCTTTCACTCTTACCTCCGTTGAAAACGATCTAACCACAAAGGACACAAATCCCGCTCCGCTTCGCTTCAGGGACTGCCGGGGCTCAAAGGGGGATCGCATCTAGGTGATGTCCCCCCCCTCCCCCCGACCCTGCCTCCCTGCGGGCGGCACTGTACTGCGGTCTCGCTCTTGGGGAGAGGGAGTAGGATGGCGGAAGCGACGCAGGAGTCCGCCCAGCTTGGCTCGGCGACCAGAAGCTCGATCGACATCATCGCCAGAGTCCGACGCAGCGCGCGAGGCCTCGGGTGAGACGATGGGCTGGAGACCGGCTGCAGGGCGGATCAGAATGCCGCCGTCCGCCCGTTCCAGCGTGACCCGCTCACTGATGCCCAAATCGGCTCTCAAATTAGGCGGAAGCTGGAGGCGGCCGGCCGCGTCGACCATGACATACTCATCGTAAACATGCGCCGCCGCCTTGGTGTCGCGGGTGTCCTGGGTCAAGGCGGCTTCTACATCACCGGCCACGCGGCGCACGACCTCACTGCTGTTGCTACCATCACGGATCGTGGCCACCCGATCCACGTTGCGGGCGATCTGCGGGTCGTGGGTGACGATAATCGTGGTCAGCCCATACTGCTCGTTCATTGTCCGGAATAGGCCCAGGATCTCCTGGGCGGTGGCGTTGTCGACCTCGCCCGTCGGCTCGTCGCCCAGCAGCAGCTTGGGCCGGTTGGCCAGGGCCACGGCAATGGCCACGCGCTGCTGCTGGCCGCCGGACAATTGCGCCAGGCGGTGCTGCCGGTGCTCCCACAACCCCACAATCTGGAGCAACTCGCGGGCCCACGCCCGCTTTTCGTGCGGAGATACGCCTTCGATGGTCATGGGCAGCTCGACGTTCTCCTGAGCGGTGAGGTAGGGCATCAGGTTGCGGGCTGTCTGCTGCCAGACAAAGCCGACCTCGGTGCGGCGGTATTCGTCGAGCACGCTGTCGGCCGCCTTGAGCAGGTCGCGGCCGTTGACGGTCAGCCGGCCGGCCGATGGCCGGTCCAGCCCGCCCAGGATGTTGAGCAGCGTGCTCTTGCCCGAGCCGGAGGCGCCGACAATGCCCATCAGCTCGCCGGGCTGGACGGTCAGGTTCAGTCCCTGCAGGGCCACCACCTCTAGGTTGGCGACCTTGAATATTTTGACCAGGTTCTCACAAACGAGAAATGGTTCCATGGCCTGAGTGTCGTTATTCTCCGACTAGAATCTGTCCCTGGTCAAGCCCGCTGACGATCTCGACCCGCTCGTCGGTGGTGATGCCCAGGAGCACATCTACCCGCTGCTGCGTGCCATCGGGGTTCTGGACGACGCAAAAGTTGCGGCCCTGATAGGTGCGGATGGCAGCCGGCGGCAGCCACAGCACGTTTTCCTTTTGCTGGAGGATGATGCTGACCGTGGCCAGCTCGCCCACGGTCAAGGCGACCTCGCCGGTGATTTCTATGTGGGTGGCGGTATCGTCGCCGGTGTCGATCGTCGTGCCGCCGTAGGGATAGGGCAACTGGCGCACAATGCCGTCAAAGGTCTCGCCGGGACGGTTGCGCAGCGTGATGCGCGCTTGCTGTTCGAGGGCCATCTGGCTCAGCTCCTCGCTGCCCAGCTCGGCCGTTATCTCGAGCTTGGCGGGGTCGGCCACCACCCCCAGCGCATCGTAGGCCGCCACCGCATCGCCGGCCTTGACGTTCAGCGACAGAACCTGCCCGTCGAACGGGGCGGTGAGCCGGGCGCTGGCGATCTGGTCCTCCAGGTCCTGGATGTCCAGCTTGGCCTGTTCCAGGTCCAATACGAGCAGCCTGAGGTTGTACGAGCTGGGATCGGCGTCGGCGATGGCCTGCTCATAGTCCTTTTGGGCCTGTTCGACGGCTGCCTCGGCCTCGTCCACGGTGCCGGCTGCAAGCAGCTCGGCCAGTTTCGCCTTGGCCTGGCGCAGGCTCTCTTCGGCCTGGGTGATCTGCGCCTCGGCCTGGCTTAGGGCCAGCTCGGCCTGGATCACAGCCGTTTCGTACTCTTCCTTGGCCTCCATCAGATTGTTGTACTCCAGATCCAGCCGTTCTTTGGTGATCTGCCCCGCCTGGTACTTTTTCTCCATCTCGGCATAGTTGACCTGGTACCACTCGTACTCGTTCAGCCGGTCACGTGGGTTCTTGGCGACGGTGTCGCTGTTTTGCACTATGGTCAGGTTCAGCTTGGCGTTTGCCAGGCCGGTCTCGGCCGAGGTGACCGACGCCCGCGCTGAGGCCAGGTCGTTGGACGACGTGAGCTTGGCCGTCTTGAGGTTGGCCTTGGCCTCCTCCAGCTTGGTCAGGCTGGTAGTGATCGCCTCGACGGCGTCGATCTGGGCCTGCTCCAGCTTGAGCTGCGAGGTTTCGAGGCTGATCTTTTTCTGGGCGAGCTGTTTTTCCAGATCATCCACTTCCAGCTCGGCCAGCACATCGCCGGCCTTGACCCAGTCACCGCGGGCTACGTTGACCGCGCTGACATTGCCGCCGGTCTCGAAAAAGAGCTCCTGCTCCTGCACAGGCGAGGCACGCCCGGTGAACTCGAGCGTCTCAACCACCGTGCCCAACTCGACCGTGTAGGTCGGCTTTTCAAGAACAACAGGCGTCGGCAAGGGCGTGGGGGTGGCATCGCCGGCCTCGCCTGACGAGCCGGATGACCCACAGGCGGTGACCAGCGCCAGCAGCAGGCCCAGCGCCGCCAGCGCGCAAACAGAGCGCGCCTGGCGGCTAGAGTGTTTGGTTTGGTTCATGGTTGATGTCCTTTTCACTTTCGGATCTCCCCCTCACCCCAACCCTCTCCCCCGTGGGGAGAGGGAGTTAGACCGTTTCACCAAGCTTGACGGCCTCAAAGACACGCATCCGGTTCAGCAAAATGACCAGCACGACGACGGCCAGCAAGAACATGGCCGCAAAAACGACCAGGATGATGCCCAACTGCTGCCAGGCAACCTGGACGACAAATGGCGGCACCAGGTCGGTCTTGTCGATACCCATCTGAAAGTAGGGGATGAACAGGCGGCTGGCCCACACCCCCAGCCCTGAGCCTATGGCAATGCCGGTCAGAATGAGCGCCGCCAGCTCGCCGGTCAGGAAAGACGCCATCTGTCGCTTGGACAGGCCGATAGCGCGCAGCATGCCCAGCTCGATAAAGCGGCGCTGGAATGAGACGACGGCATAGACCAGGAACCCGACCAGGGTGAGGACGGCGGCCGCGACAAAGCCCACCGACAGCAGGCCAAACAGGCCCTGCCGCTCGGGACGGTTCTGCTCTTCGGCGATGGTCGCCCGCGCGTCCTGGCCGGTGACCACCACCAGGCCCAGGTCGCGCACCCCCTCGACGATCGTGTCGCCGTCCACCGAGGCATCGGTTGCCAGCCAGACGTCGTAGGGGTAGGTGCCGCCCAGGGCGTCGTACAGGTGCTCCAGGTTGCAGACAAAGAAGGGGCCATCCTGCGGGTATTGGGTGGGGAACATGACCAGCGCCCCAACGACGGTGAACTTGACCTCGGCATACTCCCCGGACACGCCCACCGTCAGGCGCAGCGGGTCGCCGACGGCCAACCCCTGCGCCGACAGGAAATCGCTGCTGACCAGAATGCCGTCGGAGGCCATGGCCAGGCGGTTCATCAGCTCGCCCAGCGACTCGTTATAGGCAAAATCGGGCCGGTAATAGGCCACCACCGGCAGATCCAGCCGGTCGATGCCCAGGATCTGCCCCGACTGCTGGCGTCCACCGATGTTGGCCGTGACCTTGTAGCTGCCCACCCGCGCCGCGGCCCGGACGCCGGGCACGCTGAGATGCTCGCTCACCGGCAAAAAGAGCCACTGCGCGCCTTCGGTGGTGGCTGTGGAGGTGACGGTCTGGCCCGGCAACGTAGCCTCCTCCGTCTCTTCGGTGCTCTCACCCAGCTCTGCCAGGTTCAGATCGGCGCCCACCTCGTAATAGACCTGGTCGGTCAGATGTTTGTCGAGGGTCAGGGCCATCGACGCAGTAAAGGTGGCCAGGCTGACCGTCAAGCTGAGCAGCAGCAACGGTCCCAGGTATTGGGTAGTCGCCCGCGACAGTTGGCGCAGCGTCAACAGAATGGTGGTGCCCGGCAGCCGGGCGAACACCCAGGCCAGCAACCGGATCAGCAGTGGAAAGACGCGCATAAAGAGCAGCGCCAGCGAGAAACAAAAGAGGACCGGCACCAGGAAGAGCAGCGGGTTGGAGAATGGATCGCTGCTGCTAGACGTCAGGGCCAGGGCGCCTGTACGGGACATCTGGTACCAGCCATAAAAGGGCGGGATCAGCAGCAGAATGTCGAGGTAGTAACGCTGCCACACGGGCGCCAGCGACGAGCGGGCCTGCTCCCAGCGCAGGGTGACGATCGAGTGCTTGGAAGAGAGAAAGGCCGGCAGCAGAAAGGCGGCAAGGGTCAGCGCCACACCCACCAGGCCATAGAGCAATGCCGTAGAGGTAAAGACGATGGCCACGGGCTCGCTGCTGCTGCCCGAGAGGATGCCAAGGTCCAGAAAGGTGCGGGTGCGGCTCATCAGTTGGGCGATCAGCCGGCCCAGCAACAAGCCACCCCCCAGGCCCACACCGCCCAGCAATAATCCTTCGAGCAGGTACAGGTTCACTATCTGGCCCCGGGTGATGCCACGGCTGCGCAGGATGGCGATCTCGCTCTGGCCGCGCTGGACGACCATGCCGGCGATCAGGCTGATAAAGTAGGCGACCAGACCGATGATCGGCAGGCTAAAGACGGTCAGCACCACCGTCAGGGTGCTGGCGGCCTGGCCATAGCTCTCCAATGCGGACACCGGCGAGGCGTCGAGGGTGGTGCTGTTCAGCAAGGCAGTGGCCCGCGCCTCGGCGACGGCCACATTACCCACGATGCGGCTGACGGTGGCCGGGCGGACCCGGCTGCCGTCAAAGATCTGGAACCAGATGGCCGTGGCCACCGGTGTGTCCAACGCCGGCACCACCTGGGCGGTAAACGCATCCTCGGCGGTCAGCAGCATCTCATCGAAGGAATCGGGCTGGTAGAACCAGGCAGCGTCGGTGGAATCGATGGCCTGCCACACGCCGGCGATGCGCACTGGGATCTGCGCCCCGCTTGTGCCAGCGGCAAAGAGGGTATAGCTCTCACCCACCTGCAAGCCCAGCATCTCGGCCGTCGCCCGGCTGATCAGGACCTCGACCGGCTCACCAGCCTGGCCGGCGACGGGGAAGCTGCCCTCCACGAGCCAGATACGATCCTGGAGGCCGGTGATAAAGCCGACGCTGACCCACAGCAACGGCTCGTCAGGGACAAAGGCGGCCCCCTCGCTGGGAAAGAGGCGCAGCTTGTCGGTGGCTACGTGGCGAACCTGGGTCTTGAGGGGCAGGTCGATGACGCCCGGCGCCTGCTCGCTCAGGTACTGCTGCACAGGGAGATAGTCATCCCACTCGACGTTGCCATTCCAAGCGCCGACGTAGCGCCATAGGAAAGAGAAGGGCTCCTGAAATGTGCTTACTTTTGTCTCTGTGGCGCCGGTGCCGGCCTCTTGCAGCTTGCCCTGGAGGAGGCGGTTTTGGGCGGCGTCAGAATAGAGGGGAATGCTGGACAGCAGACCGACGGCCACTACCAGGCCCAGGAGGAGACAGAGCATGAGCCAACGGCGGCTCCACAGCCGTTTGGCGGCCAGTGAAAGCAACGACCAGATCGAAGCCACTATGCGCACGTGCCACTCTGCTGTCGATGCGTCGACATGTCGCTTTACCTCTATATCAGGGTGAGAGTTACCCTACTCACTCCTAGATCCAGGAATGCTCTCGTCAGGCTAAGCGAGATACTTTGCTTCGCTGCGGCACACTAAGCCGCACTGTACGGCGGTCAGCATGACAACGCCAGAATGTGCCCTAAACCAACGGCAGTGTGAACCGAAAGACTGTTCCCTCGCCTGGCATGCTTTCGGCCCAGATCCGCCCGCCCTGAGCTTCCACCAGGCTCTGGGCTATTGACAGGCCAAGCCCTGTGCCGCCTGCAAACCGGCTATCGCGGGCGCGGGACGGGTCTGCCCGCCAGAAACGCTCAAAGACGTGGGGCAGATCCTCCGCGGCAATGCCTTCCCCCGTGTCGGCCAAGGAAATTTCCAGCGCGCGGTCTGTCGTAGCAGCCGTCAGCGTGACCGAACCGCCGGACGGCGTATGGCGCAGCGCGTTGACCAACAGGTTGCGCAACACTTGGGCCACCCGGTCCGGGTCGGCCTGGACGGGAGGCAGGGAGTCCGGCATGGTCGTGGTCAGAGCCACCTCCCCCGCCTCGGCGGCCAGAGCCAGGCTGTCGGTGGTAGAGCGGATGACCTGCATCGCGTCGGTTGGGCGCAGGTGCAGGTTTAGCTGCCCGGCGTCGGCCAGCGCCAGCTCTCGCAGGTCGTCCACCAGGCGGCTCAGCAGGCGGGTCTCGTCGTACAGATGTGAGATCTCGGTCTTGTCCAGATCGTACACGTCGTCGAGTATCGCCCGCAAGTTGCCCTGGAGCACACTGAGAGGAGTGCGCAGCTCGTGGGCCACGTCGGCCACCAGGCTCTGCCTCAGGACCTCTGCCTTTTTCAGGGCGCTGGTCATCTCGTTGAACGACTGGCCCACCTCGGCCACCTCGGCGCTTCCTTCGACCTTGACCTGCTGGTCCAGGTTGCCGCCGGCGACAGCGCGGGCAGCGGCCGCCAGGCGTTGCAGCGGCGCGGTCAAGTTGCGGCTCAGGATCAAACCCATAATCAACCCCAGGCCCACGGCCAGCGCCGCCCCGACCCACAGCGTCTTCTGGACACGAGCAAGAAATTGCTTTTCAAGATCGCCCAATCGATTCTCTTCTTCGCTGCCAGGGAGGGACAGCAATAGGTAGCCGATCACCTCTTCGCTGTAGTCTGGCGTGATGGCCACCGCCTTGGCCTTTTCCTCAGAGCTCAACGACTTGCCCACCGCTTTGTCGGCGCTGTCGTACACGATCTTGCCCCTGGCATCGGCCAATACGACGTCCAGCGGCCCGGCTTGCATACTGGGGCGCCAACCATCGTCCACAAACTGGGGCATGTCCATCCCCATGGAGCCGTTGACAAAGACGCCGCCAGACAGCAGGCTGTCCACCCCCTCCCAACTGCCGTAATACTGGTAGTACTCGACCAGTTGCTGCATGCCGCTCCCGGCAACCTGCATCCCGCTGTCTGTGATGTACCGCCGAAGCTCAACGCCTGTCGTCCGGTTAATCAAGAGCGCGATAGCCCCCACGGCGACCAGCACGACAAAGGCAATGACCAGGGTCAGCCGTACCCAAAGTCGGTTCATCTGTCTTCTCCCACTACCAACCGATAGCCCACGCCGAATACCGTTTCGATCAGATCGGTTGCCCCACCTTCCTCCAGCTTTTTGCGCAAATTCTTGATGTGGCTGTCCACCGTCCGCTCCAGTCCTTCGTAGCTGTAACCAAGGCCTTTTTCTATCAGCTCCAGGCGGGTGAGGGTGTGCCCTGGGCTCTCGGCCAGCGCGCGCAACAGCCCGAATTCGGTGGGCGTCAGGTGCACCGGCCGGTCTTCAACCTCAACTCGGTAGGAATCGGTGTCGATGACCAGGTCGCCGGCTCGGACCACCTTCGGCGGCGTGGTTTCTCCTTGGGCGCGCCGCAGGACGGCCCGGATGCGGGCCATCAGCTCGCTGGGGTTAAAGGGCTTGGTCACATAATCGTCGGCGCCCAGCTCAAGGCCGACAATCTTGTCGTGGTCGTCCACGCGGGCGGTGAGCATGATAATCGGCATGGCCGCCAGGCTCGTGTCGCGGCGGACCGTCTGGGTCACGTCGAGCCCGTTGCGGTCGGGCAGCATCAGGTCCAGGATCACCAGGTCCGGACTCTCCCGGCGGAGGGCGTGTAGGGCCGTCTCGCCGTCGTAGGCAACCAATACCTGATAGCCGCTTTGCTCCAGGTAAGCGCGTGTCAGCCGGACGATCTCCCGGTCATCATCCACTACAAGGATCCGCTGCGGCATCAGTCACTCCCTGCCTGGTACAACACCAGGGCTTTGCTTGCGCGTGTCACCACTCCCCCGTGCGCGACTATTGTGGTTCCTCGCCAATCGTCACCGGCGCCGTCAGCTCTTTGCCGTCGCGCAGGACGGTCAGTTGCACCGTGTCGCCGATGCTCGTGTTGTTCTCCAGGTAGACTGTCAGATCTTGCAGGCCTTCGATCGCCTCGCCGTTCACAGCCACGATCACGTCGCCGCCCACCGGCAGCCGGTAGCGGCCCATGCGCAGATACTGGTTTCCACCACGAATTCCCGCCTTGTCAGCCGGACCGCCGGCGGTAGCTTCGAGCACCAACACACCCGATTCGGCGCCAACCTCAACACCATATCGGCGCAGCGTGGCCACCGTCGAGGAGGACAGGTCCAGCGGTTCTATACCCAGCCAGGGGTGGGCATAGTAGCCGCTTGCGATCAGCTCGGGCACGACTCGGGCCAGGGTGTTGGCCGACACGGCAAAGCCGATGCCCGCCGAGGAGCCGCTGGAGCTGATGATCTGCGAGTTGACGCCAATGACACGCCCTTGCAGGTCGAGCAAGGGGCCGCCCGAGTTGCCGGGGTTGATGGCCGCGTCGGTTTGGATGGCCTCGCCGATAAAGCTGTTGTCCTCCGCGCCCTCGATCACCCGTCCCAATGCGCTGACCACACCGGTGGTCAGTGTCCGCTGCAGACCGTAGGGGTTGCCGATGGCGACGACGAACTGGCCGACCCGCAGTTGGCTCGAGTCGCCCAGGGCGAGCGCCGGCGGCAGCTTCACACGATTGGCGGAGCCAATCGAGTCAACCTGCAGCACAGCCAGGTCGTTGGTCGGATCAGAGCCTACCACCTCCGCCTCGTAGACCTGTCCATCGGCCAGGGTTATCAGAATCTCGTCTGCACCCTCGATGACGTGATAGTTGGTTACGATGTGACCCTGGTCGTCATACACAAAGCCTGAGCCGGTCCCTTCCTGGGGAGAAGCCCCGAAGAAGCGGTCATAGGCAGTGCTGCGGTTGGTGATATTCACCACCGACGGGCTGGCGGCGTCATAGACGTCGATGACCCGCGCTTCCAGATCGTTGGCGGCTGCCTGCTCGTCAAAGGCGGCCGAGTCGTCCCGCTGTTCCACGGCCGTAGGCGTTGGGATAGCGGTGACCGTCGGAAGCACGGCAGAGTCCTGTTGTGGTTCCGGGGTGGACAGCGCCAGATCAGTCAGGCCACACCCCGTGGTCACGAGCAGCACTGCCAGCAAGATAATCCAGAACAGCCTTTTCCGAAACATAACCTCTTCCTCTCTAATTGTGTACCCTACCAGCTTTCAAACAACCAGATGTTATGATAGCAAAAAGATATGGAGATTCAATGGAGATTAGGTGGAGAGTAAGTGGAGTTTTCCACGACTATCGGACGGCCAAAAAGATGAAAGAAAACGGGCGAGGGTTGCCCCTCGCCCGTACCTCTAAACCTCTGATTCTGCTGCACCCGCGATCAGCTAACTGCTCCCTGCGTGAGACCACCCCCCTTCCAAGTGTGTGTCTCGCAAAGCTCTGGCTAGAATCCGTCCGTACCAGAGTCCGTCATGTCGCTGTGCCGGCCACCCTCGTGTTTCAGGCCTTCCCAGGTGCTGTCCATTTTCTCGATTGCCCTAGTCTCAGCCTTTTCCAACTGCGAGTCGGCCTGCTCCTGGGTGATGTCGCCGCCGGCCACCTTCTCGTCCAGCTTTTCCTTCACCTGGGCCAGGTAGGCATCGATGATGGTCTGGGTGTCGACGCCCTTTTCCTCGGCCAGTGCGGCGATGGTCTTGCCGTTCTCCAGTTCGGTGAGCAGATCCTCCAGCTCCATGCCCAGCTTCTCGGCCGCTACCGACCTCAGGCTGACCCCTGAAACGCGCCCCATTCCCCTGTCCATCTTGCCGAAGGCTTTGCCCAGCCCCGCACCGGCGGATGCCCGGTCCAGCCGCGACTGGAGCTCTGCGGCCTGTTCCTCGGTCAGCCGGCCTTCGCTTACAGCCTGATCAATGACCTGCTGCTCGGCCTTGTCCACAGCGGCGTCGTATTCGTCAACGCTGATGCCCAAGATACCAGCGAGTGCCTCTTTGAACTTGGTGACATAGTCGAACGGCGAGTCGGAGGTGCCAGTGTCACCTTGGGCAAAAGCAGCGACTCCCACGGCCGCTATCCCCAGGACCGCAACCAGCATGGCGATCCCCACGATCTTGAACAGTCTTTTCAAGCTTACCCTCCTCGAGCACTGTTTTGCGGGTCTGCCCCACTTGCTCTATTGGCTCCATCATACCAAAGACTTGTGGAGATCTGACGGAGATCTGTTGGAGGTTTTATGCAATTGGTGTGGAGATTGTGAGGAGCCGGCTAGAAGAACTTTTCGCGGCGGGGCCGGCGGCGCCAATCGAGGACGATCAGCGCGGTTACGGCCAGCAGTGCCAGGCCCAGCCCGGCCACGGGCAGGGTGGGGAAAGGAGACGGCTGCCCGACGCCAACCTCAAAGGCATCTACCGTGCAGACCGGCGGCGTCCCCCCGGCCGCGGCACTCGAAGTCTCGCTCACCGTCAGGCGCAACACGTGCTGGCCAGGGCCCAGGCTGCGGGCGATCGGCAGGCGAGCTTGCCATTCGATCTCTGGGAAATAGAGATCAACATAAGACCGGCCCTGATCGTCCACCGGTAGGCCAGGCACGTTGCGGCCATCGTGGGTGACCAGCAGCCGTCCCTCCTGAGGGCCCCGCCGGGCGATCAGATCGAGCGAATTGCCCTCGAAAGCAATGGTCAGGCTGGCTCCTTGCTGGTCGCTCTCCAACAAGGCCTGACCGCTGGCCTCCGGCGCGATACCAGCGCGCCATCGATCGTCGGCCTGCACAGCCGGTGCTGTTTCCTGGAAAAAGCCGGCCGACGCAACGAGCAGTGTTCGCGTCGCGTCCAACACGCCGTCGTACACCCGCCGGGGTGTAAAGTCGACGTCTACCATGCGAAAGTAGTAGGCAGCATCATCAGGGCTGTATTGCTGGCCAGTTTGGCGGAAGTACCAGATGCTAAAGACCCCGGCCCAGGGCCACTCGCGCTGAGCCAGCTCGATGCCTTGCAAGGTGTATTCGGACTGCTGCTCCTCGCTGACCCGCTCCCAGATGAGCGCCTCGTCACCAAAGCTCTCTGGTGCAGCATTCCAGCCATATTCGACAAACCATATTGGTTTGTCCGAGTCGCCATGGCGCTCCATGATCTGCCGCTGGAGCACCACCCGCTGGAAGTTCAACACCTTCTCGTCGGGCGGGTCGGTGGGCGGCCGGTCAAAGCCAAAGGCGTTGGCTGCCAGGATGTCAAAATAGGCGCCCGCCCCAGCCTGATACATGGCCTCCAGGTAGTCTGTGTCGGGCATGGACCGCCACTTGCCCGGCTCGGGATGGAGCTCGCCCAGGGTGATAGCCAAGGGAGCGGATAGCACATAGACGGTGGGATCGGCTTCCTTGGCCCGCCGGTAGGCGATCTTGAGCATCTCGGTATAGGCGGCCGGATCGACCGCCTGTTCGCCCCATTCGGGGTAGATGTTGGGCTCGTTCCAAATCTGGATGTAATGGATGCGTCCTCGAAAGTGATCGACAAAGGCATAGACGAAATCACCATAGTCGGTCAGATCGGTGGGTGGGGTTTCGTCCCGCGAGTCTGAGGGGCGCGCCCAGGCCGGGGCGCGGTCCAGCCGGGCAATGACCTGGAGGCCGTTAGACTGGTAGAGATCGACAATTTGGTCGAATTTTTCCCAACTGCTGTCGCGACTGACCAGGTCTATGAACTCGCCTTTGCGCAGCGGCTCGATCTCGGCCCAGGCGAACTGCTGCCTGGCCCAGCCAAGGCCTGCCTGCCGGGCCATCTCGACAGTTTGCTCGCGCTTCCAGGGCTCGACCTCGCGGCCGAGAAAAAAGTTGGCGCCGTAGGGGTTGACGTCGGTGTTGGGAATGGTACGCGCCGGCCGCGCATTGCCGTCAGAGGGCCGAACGGCCAGAGCGTGACGGATGAGCACCAGACTTAGCAGCCCGGCCAGGATGACCAGGGCCGCTATCAACCCGGCAGTCCGAAGACGCACGCTCGGCCTCCGCATATCGCAGGCGGCAATCCGTGTTACAGACTAGGGCACCGGCGTGCCGCCAGCCGTCTCAACTGCGAATCCGGCCCGCTGCCAGGCAGCAAAGCCACCCAACAAAGCTCCTACGTTGGGGAACCCTTCATCGATCAGCATCTGTGCCACACGGGCACTTGCTTGCTCCTGCGCTCAGGTGCAATACAAAATCAGCTGTTTGTCGCGGGGCAGCTCACTCAACCGCGTCCCTATCTCACTCTCGGGGAATAACAAAGCGCCGACCGCGTGTGACTGGTCGTACGCAGAGCTGTCACGGATGTCGATCAGCACCGCCTGCCCTTTCTCCAGCAGGCTCTGCGTCTCTTTGAGGGTGACGCGCGGCACATCAGGATAGGGGATCGACTGGGTGGGCTGGGGCTCGACGGTCACCACCGGCACAGAGATATCTTCGGGCCGGACAGCGGCAGCGCTGGATATGCGTTTCTCATTGAGCACGATGGCACCGACGACGAGAACCACCATCACCACGCCGACGATGATCGGGATGATATAGGACGATATTCCGTTTGCTTGACTTGTCTTGCGAGCAGTACGCCGGTTTTTTTTCGCCATAGACTCCTTACCTATTTGGACACACCGTTCTTGTAATCGGCCGGCCCAACGACCGGCGGGACGGCGTGCGGCCTATTATACAGTCAAGGGCGGGCGAATGCAACACTGGAACAGCGGCAGTACGGTAAAAAAAGACCTGACGGGTTTTTGTCCGCTCCGGGATGCTTGGCAAAAACCCGTCAGGTCTGTTGAGGCGACGCTAGGTTAGAAAGTCGCGTAGTTTGCGGCTACGACTGGGGTGGCGGAGGCGGCCGAGGGCCTGGGCCTCGATCTGGCGGATGCGCTCGCGGGTGACGCCGAACTTTTTCCCGACTTCTTCGAGAGTATAGGCGTAGCCGTCGACGAGGCCGAAGCGGAGCTGCAAGATCCGCACCTCGCGCGGCGTGAGCGAAGAAAAGATGTCGTCGATCTGCTCGCGCAGCAACTGCTGAGAGGCCTGCTCGGTGGGCGACGGCGCCTCGCTGTCCTCGATAAAATCACCCAGAAAACTGTCATCCTCTTCGCCGACCGGCATCTCCAGCGACAGAGGGCGCTGCGAGACCTTGATGATCCGCTCCACCTTTTTCGAGCTGATGCCCAGCTCGACGGCAATCTCCTCAGTCGTCGGATCCCGGCCCAGCTCCTGCACCAGTTGGCGCGACACCCGCGCCAGGCGGTTGATCTGCTCATACATATGAACAGGCACGCGGATGGTGCGGCCTTGGTCGGCGATAGCGCGTGTGACGGCCTGACGGATCCACCAGGTGGCATAGGTGGAGAACTTGTAGCCGCGCCGGTAGTCGAACTTTTTCACGGCACGGATGAGGCCGATGTTGCCTTCTTGGATGAGATCAAGGAAGGGGACGCCGCGGCCAACATATTTTTTGGCGACGCTGACTACGAGGCGGGAGTTGGCTTTGACCAGGTGCTCCTGGGCTGCTTTGCCGTCCTTGATAACCAACTTGAGGTTCTGCCGCTCATCGAGGTCGATCTGACCCTCTCGGTTGAGCCGCCGCCTGGCAATCCGGCCGTTCTCCATACGTTTGGACAGCTCCACTTCCTGTTCGGCAGTCAAAAGGGGAATGCGCCCGATCTCTTTGAGGTAGAGACTGATCGAATCGTCGATGTCGATCGCGGTCAAGTCGGCGTCTTCGCGGATGGGCTCGATGATTACCGCCTCTTTTTCCATGACTTGCTCGGCAACAGGCTCCGGCCCTTCGAGGTCGCTGATTTCAATCCCCTGCTCGATCAAGACAGACAATGCATCCTCCAGCTGTTCGAGGTTCAACTCGGCTTCAGGAATTGCCTCCATGAGGTCATCATAGGTGATGTAGCCCTGCTGGCGACCCAAAGCCAACAGGCGATCGAGGGCATGCGTGTCCTCAGCCGTGGCCTGAGACGTCATATTTTCCAATTCCAATTCCTCTTCTGTCATCCCGATCCTGTTCCTCCACATGCCTGGAGAGCCGCTGCGAGCCCAAGCAATACCCGCCGCGCGATACTGGGACAGCACCAGTACTCCGCAGACGGCGGCAATTTTCAGCTTGGGTATATTGTATGCTTGATTCTCCCGGTCATTCAGTAACCTCTGTTACACCCGGTTTGGCGGCTAGAGGTTCAAAAGCTTACGTATTATACCACGGAAATGGCAAAAATGTACCCCCCCAATTTGACCAATTTTCTTGACTTTTTCGACCATGTTGGGTAAAATGGTGCGGTTATCCGGCCGGAAGTGATGGCAGGCTCGGAGCGAATTCAATCCTAAGGGTTTCAAGGAGGAAACAGTCGTGACAGCACTCAATTCTTCAGAGCAATGGATGCTCATCGGCGTGCTCGTCATAGCCTTTGTCAGCTTGCTGTACGCCTATTGGCTATGGCGCGATACGGTGCGGCGTGACAAGGGCAGCGAAGCGATGCAGGTGGTGTGGCGGGCCATCAAAACGGGCGCCAACGCTTACCTTAGCCGACAGTTGCGGACGATCTTGCCGATCCTGGTGCTGCTGGCCATAGCGCTCTTTTTCAGCGTCTATGTGGTCAAGCCGAGCGCCCAGGCATTGAAGCTGTTCAACGGCGACGTGCAAGCGGCTCGGTTGGGGATCGGTTTTGGGCGGATGCTCGCCTTTATCGCCGGCGCATCCTTCTCGATGATTGTCGGGCAGTTGGGTATGCGGGTGGCCATCGAAGGCAACATCCGCGTCGCAGCCGAGGCAGTTCGCGAGAACTATAACGGGGCGCTGACGGTCGCCTACCGGGCCGGCACTTTTACCGGGATGCTGACCGACGGCCTGGGCCTGCTGGGCGGGACGATCATCTTTATGATATTTGGCACGGCGGCCCCCGATGCCCTGCTCGGTTTTGGCTTTGGCGGCACGCTGGTGGCCCTGTTCATGCGTATCGGCGGCGGCATCTACACCAAGGCGGCCGATGTCGGCGCCGATCTGGTGGGCAAGGTGGAACAGGGGCTGCCAGAGGACGATCCGCGCAACGCGGCCGTGGTGGCCGACCTGGTGGGCGACAATGTGGGCGACTGCGCCGGCATGGCCGCCGATATCTTTGAGAGCTACGAAGTCACCATCGTTTCGACGCTGATCCTGGGCCTGTTCCTGTATAGCATGACCGGGATGACACAATGGATTGTCTATCCCTTGATCGTGCGCGGGATCGGTGTCATCTCGTCTATCCTGGGTACCTTCACGGTTCCCATTTGGGAAAAGTTCCCCATCAAGTTTCTGCGGGCCAAGGATGCCGAGGAGGCGATGTTCCGCTCGTACGAGGTCTCCTCGATCAACACCGTCGTCTGGGCTTTTGTCTTTTCCCTGCTCTACGTCGGCGAGTGGCAGTTGGCCACTCTGAACGCCGTCGGCGTAGGATTAGCGGTGGTCTTTAACCCGTTGACCTCCCTGTTCACCTCGATCAAGAAAAAGCCGGTGCGGGAGATCGCCGAATCGACCCAGACCGGGGCGGCCACGACCATCCTCTCGGGCCTGGCAGTGGGCATGGAGGCCAGTGTGTGGAGCCTGGTGGCCATTGTGGTGGCCTTGGGGGCCAGTTACCTGGTGTTCCAGAGCGAAGGCCTGATCTACACTCTGTACGGTGTGGCGATGGTCGGCATCGGAATGCTCTCCCATACCGGCAACAACGTGGCCATGGATGCCTTTGGGCCGATTTCAGATAACGCCAACGGCATCGGCGAGATGGCCCACGTGGGATCCAAGGCGTGGAAGATCCTGGCCGAGCTGGACGCGGTGGGCAACACCACCAAAGCGATCACCAAGCAGATCGCCATCGCCTCAGCAGTTGTCGCCGCTACGTCCCTGTTCTTCTCTTTCGTGGCCGACGCGCTGACGCTGCCGTTCGGCGGGCTGGAGGGGATGGGGATCACCGAGTTCCTGAAGCTGCTCGACCAGGGCATCCCGGTTTCGACCCTGACGGGAACGATCGGCTTTCTGCTGGGCGGCGCGCTGCCGTTCATCTTCTCAGCCTTTTGTCTGCGTGCGGTGGCCCGTGGCGCCAACCTGGTGGTGACCGAAGTTCGCAAGCAGTTTAAGGTCCCCGGCGTACTGGAAGGCACCAAGACCCCCGACTATGGCAAGGTAGTGAGCATCACGACGGCGTCCGCGCAGAAGGAGCTGATCAGCCTGGTGGTTTTGTCGGTCGCCCTGCCGCTGTTGGTGGGCATCGTCTTTGACGTCAAGGCGCTGGGCACGTTCCTGGCCGGCGTGATCATGAGCGGGCAGTTGATGGCGGTGTTCATGGCCATCGCCGGCGGCGCGTTGGACAATGCCAAAAAGTATGTCGAAGATGGGCATTTCGGGGGCAAGGGGTCGCCCGCCCACAAGGCCGGTGTAGAGGGTGACACCGTGGGCGATCCGCTCAAGGACACGGCCGGGCCGGCGCTCAACCCGATGATCAAGGTCGTCAACCTGATCAGCCTGCTGGCCGCTCCGCTGATCGTCGAGAGCCAGGGCAAGCCCGGCATATACGTGGCCGGGGTCATCCTGGCCGCTCTTGTGGTGTGGGCCATCTGGCAGAGCAAGCGGGACACAGCCAAGGGTATGGGTTAGCGTCTAGATAGTAAAGGGCCTGGGGGTTGTCCCCAGGCCCTTTTTTTATGATCAGCGGGCTATAATGCGGTGGTACCTTTTCTTGCCAGCTCGAAGCAGGATCCGACCGTCGACCAGGTGCCCGGCAGCGATCACGGCGTCCAGGTCGGCCAGCGGCGCGTCGTTGACGTAGGCCCCCCCCTGCTCGATCAGGCGGCGGACCTCGCTGCGCGACTGGCACAGACCGGCGCGCTGGAACAGCTCGATGGCCGGGATGCCGGCGGCCAGCTCGGCCATGCCGATCTCGGTCGTGGGCACGGCGTCGCCGGCCTCACCCCCGCCAAAAAGCTTGCGGGCGGCATCCTCGGACTGGCTGGCCGCCGCCTCGCCGTGGAGGATCTTGGTCGCTTCAAAGGCCAGCACCTGCTTGGCCTGGCGGATGTCGGCGCCGGCCAGCCGCCCCAGCTCGCGCACCCGGTCCATCGGCAGAAAGGTAAAGAGGGCCAGGAAGCGCTGGACGTCGGCGTCTTCGGTGTTGATCCAGAACTGGTAATAGTCGTAGGGCGACACCCGCTCCGGGTCGAGCCAGACTGCACCGCGCTCTGACTTGCCCATCTTGACCCCCGAGCTGGTGGTGATGAGCGGGAAGGTCATGGCAAAGGCCGGCACGCCCTCGACGCGGCGGATCAGGTCGGCCCCGGCCAAGATGTTGCCCCACTGGTCGCTGCCGCCCATCTGCAGCACGCAGCCATATTCACGGTACAGGTGTAAAAAGTCGTACGACTGGAGCAGCATGTAGTTGAATTCGAGAAAGTTCAGGCCGCCTTCGCTGTCGTAGCGGGTGCGGTACGCTTCGGCGGCCAGCATGCGGTTGACGCTGAAATGCCGGCCGATGTCGCGCAGGAACTCCAGGTAGTTGAGCTTGCGCAGCCAGTCGGCGTTGTTGATCATCAGCGCCTTGCCCTCGCCAAAGTCGAGCAGAGCAGCCATCTGCTTCTTTAGCTGGACCAGGTTGGCGTCGATCTGCTCGACGCTGAGGAGCTGGCGCATCTCGGTCTTGCCGCTGGGATCGCCGATCATGCCGGTGCCGCCGCCGATGACGCCGATCGGCCGGTGGCCGTGGCGCTGCATGTGGGCCAGGGCCATGATCGGCACCATGTTGCCGACGTGAAAGCTGGACGCGCTGGGATCAAAGCCGATGTAGCAGGTGATGGGCCGCTCCACCGCGGCGCGCACACCGTCGGCGTCGGACGCCTGCTCGATAAAGCCGCGCTCGGTCAGGACGTCAAACACATTCTCCTTCATCTCTCTCCCCTTTCTGCACTCTGCCAGGAGGTCTGTTCCGATTTCTCAAGCGCACTATGGCGCCTGTCCAAAAAAGCAGCCCCGGTATCGATCTCCGGGGCTGTTCTTGGCTGTGCACTGGGCCGGCCAGTGGCTAGGTCAACACGGACCCCGGGATCCTTGCATACGGATAATACCGCTCGTAAGGATAGAGCGGCTCGTACCGGGCGGTCCGAACGGTTGCCTGCATTTCGTTCTTCATACCACTAGTATACCACAGATGCCGAGATTGCGTCAAATTCGCGCTGCGGGCGTTGGCCGCTTGTGATCCCTCTCAGCGTGCAAGCCGGCTCCGCGACCACGCCCATTCGATCGTCGCCGGGTCTTGGGCCGCGGGTGTGCACAGGCGACGCGGGTCGGGCCGGACACCGATGCGCCCCAGGTCGAGCCGGTCGGCGTCCCAGCAGGTTTGGACGGTCACGCTGGCTTCCACCAAACCGTCGGTGTGGTAGGTGCAGGCGTAGGTCAGGCTATCCAGGTCGTCTTCAGACAGGGCCAGAAGATCGTCGTTCAGGCTCCTGACAAACTCGGCAGCCCGCCGGCCGTGATCCCGGTCCCAGCCGTCGTCCAGTCGCCGAGAATCGTGGAGATAGGCAAAAAGCTCTACGATCCGGGCGTCGGCGCCGGTCTGCTCGGCCAGGCGCCGGCCGTTGTCATACACCCGCTGCCAGTGGGCCTCGCCGTGGATGCTACCCGATGGCAGGGCGAAGGTGCGACGGACCAGTTCCAGCAGACTGTCAGATATCAAATTACCGTGCCCCTCTGGACACGACAAGCCGTTAAAATGGCAAGGAAACGACTGAAGTCGTTACTACAAGACTGGCCTGTCAGCTCTGGGCTAGCTTTGCGTCCTCCTCCTTGGCGACGCGATGGCCCTCTGCCACATTGACGGACAGTAGCAGCACGATGCCGACGATAAAGAACACGATCAGGCTCAGCACCGCCGGCCGGCTGCTGTTGAACAGGATCCCCGCCGCAGCGAACAACAGCGGCCCCAACAGCGACGAGAACTTTTCCATGATGGCGAACAGGCCAAAGAACTCGCCGCTCTTGGCCGCCGGCGACAGCGTCGCATACAGGCTGCGGCTCAATGCCTGGCTGCCGCCCTGCACGACGGCCACCATCCAGGCCAGGAACCAGAACTCGATCACCGAGTCCAGGAAAAAGCCCCAGACGGCGATCGCAGAATAGACGATCAAGGACAGGATAATGCTGGTTCGAGTGTCCAACCGGGCTGCCAGCTTGCCAAAGAGCGGCTTGCCAAGCACCCACGCCAGCAGAAAGCCGATGGCCTGCACCGCAACGACGAGCCCAATGATCGTAGGCAGGCTGCTCTTGCGGATCGGCGGCAGCACTTCGACCTGGGCCACGGTCATGGCCGTTCCCTGGCTGTCCGGATCCTTGTCGGCGGTGGCGATCAAGCTCAGGGTGTGCTCGCCGGGCGCCTCAGCGATAAAGGTCCGGCGCAGCGCATAGCGCACCGTCCGGTTGTAAGCGTTGATGACGAGCGGCTCGTCGGTGTCTTGGTCGATGATCGGCTGCCCGTCTATCTGCACGGCCCATATGCCCCGGTCGGGGCCGGTGCTGTAGATGATCCCAACCTTTTGGCCGTTGAAGGTCAGCTCGTACTTGGCGCCAGCCTCCAAGGTCTTGGCGTATATGACGTCCTCATCCTCGCCAAGCTCCTCAGCAGAAACCGTTTCCTGCGACCATGCGCCGGTGTAGGCCAACGCCGGGCTGGCGTAGACGCCCTCCCCGACGGCGCCGGCCGTCGCCTCGTAGGCAGGCAGGGGACTGCCGGCGATCTTGCCGGGCAGCACAAACCGACCGGCGATGCCGACCAGGGGCAAGGCGACCAGGCTGAACAGGATGAAGGCCATGTAGATGGGGCGCCGCCGGGCTGCTTTGCCGGATGGGTCCTCGCCGGCCCGCACCGGCAGGCTGCCAAAGATCAGGGCGTAGGGGCCGGCCACGAACTGGACCAGCAGCAGGGCCAGGATCAGCTCGGTGCTTCCAAAGCCGAGCTCTGCTCCGTAGATGGCCGCCACGCCGATGATCGTCCCAATGCCGTCATTGTAGATGAGAAAAGCGATCAGATACTTGAACAGCTCTTTGTAGCGCCGGATGTCCTTGAGCGTCTGTCCCAACCGCTTGAAGCTTACGGTGAGGACGCTCTCGCCGTGGGCCAGCCTGGCCGTGGCCGTGGGCGGCTCGGGGACGCGGCGGAAGAGGGGGATGGAAAAGACGGCCCACCAGATGGCCACGCTGAGGAAGGAGAGACGCGGCCCCCACGTTCCGGGCAGGACCTGGATCATGACCACGTTGATGGCCAGCAGGATGCCGCCGCCCAGGTAGCCGAGGGCGTAGCCGCGCGCCGAGACCCGGTCTCGGTCGTCCTCTCTAGCCACGTGGGGCAAAAGCGCGTCGTAGAAGGTGATCGAGCCGTTGAACCCCACCCGGCCCAGGATGGCCAGGATCGAGGCCAGCAGCCAGTCGCCGGTGGTGACCAGCACTAACAGTGCCGTCCCAAGGATGCCAAAGCCGGCAAAGATGGCAAGGAACCGCTTTTTGCCGCGCATTACGTCGGACACGGTGCCCAGGATCGGGGAAAGGATGGCGACAATCAGGAGCGAGATGGTCAGGCCCAGGCTCCAATAGGCGGTGGCCCGGGCTTCGCTGGGCAGGGTAGCCCCTGCCACCTGGCTGTAGTAGACGGGAAGCACGGCAGCCAGGATCGTCGTGGCAAAGGCCGAATTGGCCCAGTCGTACCAGCACCAGGCGTTGACGGTGCGACGGTACCCTTGCTCATCTTGGGTTACGGATGACACGGTTCTACCTCCTCGTAGAAAATCACCTGCTATTGTAACCGCTTTTGGTCAGGCTGGCAAATGAGGGGGACCGGCCCAAGTCTCTTGCAACTGCTGCCACTCGGCCAGGTCCAGCCCGGCCCAGCCATAAACTTTCAGGTCGACCCGGCCCTGCTCGTCAAAAACAACCCCCTCGGCCTCCAACAGAGCCCGCTGGCCGGTCGATTCGTCGCCCTCCCAGCCGGTGCTGACGACGCCCCTGGCGTTGATCACCCGCTGCCAGGGCACGTCCACGTCATCGGGCAGGCTGTGGAGCGCCCAGCCGACCGTCCGGGCGCCGCGCGGGATGCCCAACAGCCGGGCAATCTGGCCGTAAGTAGCTACTTTGCCCGCGGGGATGCGCTGCACGATCCAATAGACCTTGTCGAATAGGGTTTGGCTCATTTCTGCCTCAGCTTGGCCAGCTCCGCCGCCAGCGCGCCGTCGTCCAGCCTGAGCCGGTCGGCGGAATGGCGCCACTTGGCCTCGATCTGGCCCTCTGGCACCGAGCGCTTGCTGACCGTCAGGCGCAGCGGCAGGCCGATCAGGTCGGCGTCGGCGAACTTGACCCCGGCGCTCAGATCGCGGTCGTCGTATAGAACCGCCAGGCCGCCGGCCGACAGCCGCTCGTACAGCGCCTTGGCCTGGGCGGCGACCTCCTCTTGGCGGAGGTCGAGAGCGACCAGGTGCACGTCCAGGGGCGCGCAGGCAGCCGGCCAAATGATCCCATACCCGTCGTAGTGACGTTCCACGACTGCGGCCAGCAGCCGTCCCAGGTCAAGCCGCCAGCCCGCTAACCACAATGGCTGAGGACGGCCGGCATCGTCCAGATATTCCGCATCCGTCGCCCTGGGCGCCTGGCCGGCGATCAGCCGGAACGCCTCTTCGACCGAGACTACGTTCCCACACTGCGGGCAAGGATCGCCCGGCTCGACGAGCGCCAGGTCGGCCCACTCGCCCGGCACAAAGTCGCGGGGGATGTTGACGTTGCGCAGGTGGTAGCCGGGCCGGTTGGCCCCGGTGATCCAGTTCATCCCGGCCCGCACCGAGGGGTCGGCGACGACGCGGACCTGCCCGGCGCGCAGGCCAATGGGCGAGGCATAGCCGCCCACCGCCCCGATCGCCGCCAGCTCGTCCTCCAGGCTGGCATAATAGCGGGCGGTGCCCAGCAGCCGGGCCAGCTTGGCCTCGTCCACCGCCCGGTCGCCGCGGATGACAACGCACGTAACCCGACCCGCCACCGAATAAAAGACCATCTTGAGGGTCTGGGCCGTGGGCACGTCCAGGAACTCGGCCAGAGCGGCAATGGTGTTACAGCCCGGGGTGGCAACCTCTTCGACCGGCCGCTCCGGCTCGCCGGGCGGCGTTGGCCACGCCGTGGCCGCCCAGCCTCGCTCGGCGGTGTGACCACAGGCCGGGCAGCGAACCAGGCTTTCGTCGCCGGATGGATGGGCAAAATAGAGGCGCTGCTCCCCATCGCCGGCTCCGGCCCACACGGCCGGCAGGTCACAGGCGGCCAGGATGCGATCCAACGCCGCCGTGGTCTTGTCGACCACGGGCGCCACGTCGCCGGCGCCGCCAAAGACATAGAGGTCAAAGATGGGCCGCTGGGTGGCGCCAAAGAGCCCGGCGCGCGAACGGGATGGCAGCATGAGCCGGATTGCCGTCTGGCACAGGCCGGCCGGCAACTGGCGGTAGGAATCGATCTCGCGGCGCACCAGGTCGACGAAAGCGGCGGAAGGATCAGCGTCGGGCAAGAGGGGCAAGGCCACCTCCTGGGCGGCCAAGGGGGTCAGCTCTCGGTGGACCAGCCGTTCCAGGCGGCGCAGGGCCAACAGGCCAAGGGGCAGGTAGGCGAACAGGCCGCCTTCCAACGCCCGGACGTAGCCCGCCCGGACCAGCAACTGATGGCTGGGCAGGTGGGCGTCAGCCGGCGGCTGGCGCAGGGTGCGGCCCACTAGGGTGGAAAGGCGCATCGGGTGTCCCTCCTGTTAACCACCGGCCCAGGTGGCCGTATACGCGGTCAGGTCGCCTGGCAGCTCCAGGCCCGGATCGTCGATCTGCCACTGCCCGGCCAACCCCAGCTCGGCGGCGGTGAGCTCAAAGTGGCACATGGCAATGCCCATGTCAGCGCGCTGGAGGTCGGCTATCCCCACCAGCTTGCCAAGCCCCGCGGCCGGGTAGCCAGGGGTGCGATGCAGGTAGAAATGCCAACGGTCGCCCTCACGGACGACGCGCCACGGCTGCTTGTTACTGGCCGACGGCCCCAGCCGCAACATCTCCAGTGCCTCGGCGTAGGCGCCCGCCGCCCCAGGCGTCAGGGGGATGCCCCAGCATGTGTCGAAAAAGAGCGTCTCCCAAGGCAATCGCTGATTGCTGCCGGCCATGCGGCGGATCGGATCGCCGGCACCACCTCCATCGGCCATATATCCCGTCGTAACTATTGCCGGGATAGTTTCCCTCTTTTTGGTCTCGATCCGGCGGGAAAAGCCGCTCCGGGTGAAAATACCGCCCACCCAGCAGGTGCCCAGGCCCAGGTCAGTGGCAAACAGGACGATGCGCTCCATCAGGTAACCGAACCCCTCCAGGTTCTTGTCGCCACGTCCCACCACGCCGATGATAAAGCCGGTTGGGTTTTTGATAAAGCCATAGGTACCCAGCCCGCGCAGATCCTGCCGATCCTGCTCGGTAGCGGCGGCCAGGATAAACCGCGCCGGGGTGGAGCTGAAGGGGGCGGCGGTGAATGACACGGCAAACTCAGCCAGCCGCTGCCGAGTTTGCTCCTCGATAGGTGTTTCCAGGTATCGGCGGCAGGAATATCGCCGCCTGATGATCTCGGTGACCGGTTGGGTGAATGTCATACTCTACTCCTCTGGCCCAGGAGTGTAACATGTATCGCTCAATCTGTCCATCACATCCTTCGTTCGAATTCTCTCCGGACCTTGTCCAGGGCGGGCAGCCGGCCCGACCGTCTGATCTTGATGCCCAACTGCTCGGCCATTGGCTCCAGATAATAGAAAAGCTTCTCACTGCGAACAACAATCTCGGAGGGGAGGCTTCCCAACCGTGTCATGGCACCGACGAACCGCCCAGGAACCTGGACCCACATCTCTTCGAATGATGGGTCAGCGACAAGGAGATCGCCCCCGATGATGAACCCTCTCGTGCTTTCAACGATCAGCAAATGGTAACCGAGATAAGGCCGTCGGTCTCCCATCTCCCCCCTAATAGCACCCACCCCGTACAGATCTACTTCAAGCCTCCAGGGTTGTATGGCAAGCTTTTGTCGAAGGGCGGCAACTGACTCCTCGCGGAGTTGCGGTGGTCTGCGCACCTGGATGGATGCCGGCTCCACCCACTCATCGATCCAACCTCGATCGCTGAGGCTTCTAACCATCAGTTGACCAGACTGCAAAGGCTCCAGGAGAGACGGATTATCCCTGAGTCGGTTTGCTACATCTAGCGCCTGCTGCAGTGCCACTGTCAGGAAACGAGCTTCGCCCGGTGTAAGGAACCAGGGAAGGTAGCCCGGCACGTAGCTGCGGAACAGCGGCCATTCCTGTCGGCCGCGGAATCGCAAGCCAAGTGACTTGATTACCTGCCGATCCTTGTCGGACAGTACCTCTCGGTCTTCGAACGATGCTTCCAGGTGAGGGATCTCGAGCAACAAATCGGCATTATCCTGCTCCTCCCCTGCGGAAAGCTGATAGAAGCCGATCAACCCCTCAGAACCCAGATACACCCCGAGAGCGAGGTGCTCTCCCAGGCGACCCATCACGCTCGCGTAGCCGATATCGCCGATCTCAGGGTTGCGGATGCCAAAGATCTCGTCCTCGAACATCCACTCCCACGGCGCCTGCTCCTTGAAAGCCTGGGCAGCTTCATACAGCCGGCGGAATTCTTCCAGCATAGGAATTGGAATATCCATCACACCTCCTGCAAGTCCCATCGGTTAGAAAGGCAGATCCGATGAGGACGGAAAGCATCCTCGGACAGCAACTCGAGCGTGGCACGCAGGTCATCGACATCATTCACAGCTTCTGGCATCTTTTGCCTTGCACAACACCTGTCACACGTCGCGCCAAAGGCTCACCACCCACGGCTGCAACTGCTCGACAACGTACTCCACGGCCGGGCAATCGGGCACGAAGGGGCGCAACTGGCGCTCCCACTCTGCCCGAGCCGTCTCTAGCAGGGCTGGTGCAAAAAAGTCCAGAGGAGATTCGAACGCAACGTCCCGGCGGGCGCACTTCTGTGTGACCAGAGAGGGCAACAGGTCCTTCCGCAGCACTCCGTCGCCCAGAATGCGCCACAGATCATAGTAGTCGCGGCATACCCGGCTCGCTCCCCAGCCGCGTTCCCGAAGTCTGGCGCGGCATTGGAGTAGCGCCCGCAACTTTTCAGCGACAATCTCCTCCAGCGGATAACACCAGAGCATGGCGCCTACCGCTTCCGGGAACCGATGCCGTAGGGACCGCCGTTCCGGCGGCAGGAGCACCTGCTCGTCGGCGGTGATCTCTACCTTCAGCCGGCACAACGCTTCCCGATGGGCAGGAAACTGGACGCGCACTACAAACGCTTCCTGGCCACCCGGATGGGGCTCGCGCAGCATCAATCGCTCGCTCTGGACGCGGAACGGCCCACGCTCTTGCAGCATCGTCTCCATCGCCCGGAGCGCCTGGTCGATCGCTCCCTCTACTTCCATGCCTCGAAAGGCCTGGTTCAGTGTAAAGTCCAGGTCCTCGGAGAAGCGATAGTTCTCAAAGTAGAACTTGCTCAAAGCCGTGCCACCCTTCAGGATCAGCCCTTCCGCCAGGCGATCGATGCGGGCGATCCCGGCCAGCAGATAACTGATGGCATAGTCCTTCTCCACCACCCAGTAAGGAATGCCGCTCAATCCTTTGGCCGTGGTTCGGATCATCTGGTCAACGGTTGGCATCATTGCCCTCCTGTAGCAGGTTGTTTCGCACCCGCCAGCGCGGCACAGGGGTCCCGCCTGGCGGGCGAGTCGGGTCCAACGAGTAGTAGGATCGAACCGGGTAGGCACGGAGCGGGCCGGTTGTCGACTCGGGCACGCCGAGCGCCTCCAGCATCCACCCCAGCCGCTTGATGACTGCGCCGACGTCGTAGCGCAGCGCATGGTCGACCAGCCTGTCCAGGCTCAGCCTGTCCAGGTGGGCCTCCAGCACCTCCAGGCCGGTGCCCAGCGTGCCAAACATGCGGGGAGAGGCGACCATGTCTAGTACGGTCCGCTCCGGGTCGGTGATGGCCACGCGATGCCACTGGCTCACCCATTCCTGCTGAAACCCAAAGAACCGCTTCTCTCTCACCACGATGAACTCAAACTCCAATCCCAGCACTCGCCAGGTGGCGCGCCCTCTAGGCCGATAAGCCTGCCCCTCTCGCATTTCCGGGGTGACCACAGGGTGTGGGGTGGAAGCCTGGACCATGGGAGGGATCTGCGTGGTCAGGCCGTGGTGAGCCAGGGCTGACCAGTGGCTGATGGCCATCGGCCCGGTCAAGGCTGCGGCAATCGCATAGGGATGCAGCTCAGCACCAAGCAAGGGCGATTGCACGGCGTACACACCCCGCTTGATGCGGGCGACGCCCAACGTGCCGCTGTGGGCCAACCGGCCTAGAATCCAGCGGACCCGAGCAGGGGTGATCCCAAGCGCCTCTGCCTGCGTTTGAGCCTCACTGATAGTAAAGATCGGCCCCACGGCGGAGACGACCTTCTGCAGCAAGAGAATCCCTTGTGTTTGAGCGTACTGAGCTTCCGTCATCCAGGATGCCTCACAAGTCGGTCTGTGCATATTGTACTACGAAAAGTTGCGCAAGACAAATTTACGTAGCTCAAGATCCACATATAGGACTCACCCATCCTGCGTTCGGTTCTGGCCTCTGAAGCCGAAAAAACGAACTGCCCCGCAACTGCCGGGATCGCTCTAACCCAGGTTCCTCACGGTAGCCCCTGGCCCAGGGGTGAAGCCTGTATCGCTCGATCTGTCCATTTCGTTGATCTATCCTTTCAACCAGCGTGTTCATCACTGCCTTTTTGCTGCTGGGGGTTCCGCCGGCAATCACCTCGGCTACCAGCCAACACGTCGAGCAGCAGAACCTCCGCAGGAGCTGCCTTTGACAGCATAGCACCCTCGTGTTACAATCCATCGTATGATATCTGTAACTACCGAGGTATTGTAACATGAGCACGCAGAGCGAGGGAGTGGACCGCACTCGTCAAATCCTGGAAATGGTGCAGCAGGCAGGCGTGCTGCGTCCTCGCGACCTGGACGCACACGGCATCCCTCGCATCTACCTCAGTCGCCTGTGCGAGCACGGCTACCTCCAACGTGTAGGGCGAGGGCTGTATGTCCTGCCCCATGCCGACGTCTCCGAGCATTACACCCTGGCCGAGGCATGCAAACGGGTTCCGCACGGCGTGGTGTGCCTGCTGTCGGCCCTCCGATTTCACGGACTGACCACCCAGTCTCCATTTGAGGTGTGGCTAGCTATCGGAAGCAAGGTGTGGCGGCCACGGGTGGACTATCCAAGGCTTCGATTCCTTCGTTTTTCTGCGCGCGCCCTTGAGGCCGGCGTGGAAGAGCACGCCATAGAAGGCGTGATCGTCCACGTCTACAACCCCGCCAAGACGGTTGCGGACTGTTTCAAGTATCGTAACAAGATCGGGGTGGATGTAGCGGTGGAGGCGCTTCGCGACTGCCGCAGGCAGAGGAAATGCATCAACGATGAACTGTGGCGCTATGCCAGGATCTGCCGCGTGGCGAATGTCATGCGGCCATACATGGAGGCTACTGCGTGAACAAGAGCTCAGCGCCGCCCGCAGTGAGTTCCCTCACACTGCCCCCCCCACAGCCTTGACAGAGGAATTCGGGGGCGATCATGACAAAGGTACGCAAGGGAACGCCTTTCTGTCGCGCAACCGGCTGGACGCCGGTGGCATGGTTCTCACGCAGATCATTCAGCAGATCCGCCTGTTCTTGATGCCTCCCATGATCGCCGCTGCCAACGGGCAAGAGTTTGGAGAGAGGTGGGGATAGGATGATGAAACCCAGTGAATACAGAACGCTAATCAAGGCATTCCTCGACGGCATGCTTACCACAGATGAGTTTATGCTATGTTACGATCGTGCCTTCATGGAGGATCCAGGACACTATATGGATCGACCTCTGTTCAATATACTGGAAAATCTGTGGGAAGACATGGATGCCTATTCGCCTCTGTGGACCCCAGAGCAAATAGGTCCGACCGCAATAACAGAAGAAACGCTTCGCCAAGAGGCTGCACAGGCTCTGATGGAACTTGAAGAATACCTGAAAGGAGACGCCTCTGCTGGGTAGAATGCTGTGTTTGCCTGGTACCCATGCTTCCGCGTAGGTACGTCAACCTGGGTGCTCTGCGCCCTCTCTTGGGCGCAGCCTCTGGCATCTTTCGGGCCCGTCAACCCGCCGCTTACGCCATTTTGGCAGAATCCAACACAAAGCCGGTTCGGGCATCACTCTCGGTGGGTTCTCATTCGGGCAATATTGCGCCAAAAGACAGAGCGATCCCGTTGCCGGGATCGCTCTGGTCCAGCAGGCGAACCAAACCGCCCGCCTGTAACAACATGCCCCTGAGAGGACTTGAACCTCCACGCCCTTACGAGCACAGGCCCTCAACCTGCTGCGTATGCCAATTCCGCCACAGGGGCTTGCTATTATTATACTTGCATTTGCCCGGCTTGTCAACTCGGCGAAAATGAGAATCCTTCTGTCGCCGTGACCGTTCCGCCAAGCGATCTAGCCCTGGCCGCGGAGGGCAAGAATGAACATGAACACAATGCCCACCAGCATCACGATGATGAGACAGAGAACCGCTATCAGGAATTTTCTCTGCGATCGCGCCACCGGCTGAGCTTCGATCGGTTTCAGGGCAGGATAGATCGGCTCACCGGACCGGGTAGGCGCCGCGGTCGAAGGGAGTGGCGTGATATCGCGCAGCCAGTCGGGCAGATCGGCCTGGGCCAGCTCCACCGACTCGTCCGGCGCCAACTCTGCCGCCTCGGCAGGCGCCGGAGCAGGAACAGCAGGCGTCGGCTCGCCGGATGCCACCCAGAAGGTGTCGCCGGCCAGCGCCAACTGCCGCAGGTGCAGGCCGATGCCGCTCAAGCCCTGGCCGCACTGGTTGCAGAATTTGCCGTCGGGCACGATGTGGTGGCAGCGCGGGCACAGGACGTTATCTTCGCCGGTCAGCAATGCACCGCAATTCCGGCAAAAGTAACCGCTCTCCTGAGATCCGCATTCGGAACAGTAGCGATTCTGGTCTTCCATGGCGCCTCCTCGCCGGCATGTGTCTTAACCGGTTGGCTCTATTTTACCGCAAAATGGGCAAAATAACAACCCTCCAAGGCCATTTCGTTCCGGGCAGAGGCCGGCGTGAGGACGAAGGACGAAGAGATGGCCCTGCGTCCACCGGTCTCCAACTACCCTTTTCGGAGGAAACCTGCTATAATCCGGTAATTGGCCGCCAGCATTTGTTCGAGATAGTGCTCGGCCGGCAGCTAACTACCAGCAAGACGAGGAGTGCAATCATGGTAGACGTTCAAGCAGTAGCCAAAAAGATCGCCGACAACGTAGAACAGGTGATCGTCGGCAAACACGAAACCGTGCAGTTGACGGTCGTTGCCCTGTTGTGCGAGGGACACCTGCTGATCGAAGATGTGCCCGGCACGGGCAAGACAATGCTGGCCAAGTCGGTCGCCAAATCGCTGGGCTGCAGCTTTCGCCGCATCCAGTTCACCCCCGACATGCTGCCCAGCGATGTGACCGGCATCTCGGTGTTCAACCAAAAGACACGCGAGTTCGAATTCCGCCCCGGCCCGATCATGGCTCAGATCGTCCTGACCGACGAGATCAACCGCGCCACGCCCAAAACCCAATCGGCCCTCCTGGAAGCGATGGAGGAACGGCAGCTGACGGTGGACGGCGTCACCTATCCGCTGGAACGGCCCTTCCTGGTGTTGGCCACCCAGAACCCCATCGAATATGAAGGCACCTTCCCCCTGCCCGAAGCCCAACTCGACCGCTTTATGCTGCGCATCCACTTGGGCTATCCCAGCAGCCAGGACGAGATCACCATGCTTGACAGCCAGCAGTTCACCCACCCGGTGACGCGCATCGAGCAGGTCGTTTCGACCGAGGAGCTGATGGCCGCCCAAGAGCAGATCAAAAGCGTGCACATCAGCGACCTGATCAAAGAGTATATCGTCAGCCTGGTAAATGTCACCCGCAAGCACCCTGACGTCTACTTGGGAGCCAGCCCTCGCGGCAGCCTCGCTCTGTACAAGACGGGCCAGGCGCGGGCGGCCATCATGGGCCGCGATTACATCATTCCCGACGACATCAAGGCACTGGCCATCGAGACGCTGGCCCACCGGTTGATCATCAGCCCCTCAGCCCGCATCAAGAACGTCGATCCGCGGACTGTGGTCCAGGAGATCCTAGACAGCACGCCGGTGCCTGGGGCGAGGGTCAAGGCAAAGTAGAGATGCCCAAAACCGATCTCGTGTTGTTGCACGCGCCGAGCGTGTACGACTTTCGCCATGAATCGATCCTATACGGGCCGGTGAGCGACCTGGTGCCCAGCACCCCGATCTTTGAGATGTATCCAATCGGCCTGACCACCATCGCCGAGTACCTTGAACGCCACGGGCTGCGGGTGCGGATCGTCAACCTGGCAGTGCGGATGCTCAACAGCAGCCGCTTTGATCCGGAAAAGATGATCCGGAAACTGCGGCCGGCCGCTTTTGGCATCGACCTACACTGGCTGCCCCACGCCCACGGCGCAATCGAGATAGCCAGGCTGTGCAAAGAGATCCATCCCGACATACCGGTCATGTTTGGTGGTTTTTCGTCTACCTACTACGATCGCGAGCTGATCGAGCGGCCTGAAGTCGATTACGTAGTGCGGGGCGACTCGACCGAAGAGCCGGTATTGCAGTTGATGCAGCACATCTGCGGCCGACCCGGCGCGCCGGCGCTGGCCGACATTCCCAACCTGACCTGGCGCGAGCCGGACGGAACCGTCCACGTAAACGAAATCGGCTACAGCCCGGCCAACCTGGATAACGTATTGATCGACTATAGCTACGTGGTCAAAGCCGTGGCCCGCTACCGCGATCTGGCCAGCTTTGTGCCGTTCAAGGGCTGGCTGGGCTATCCGATCACCGCGGCGCTGAGCGTGCGCGGCTGTACCCACGGCTGCCGCACCTGCGGCGGTTCGGCGGCAGCCTTTTCCGCTCTGCACAACCGGCGCCGGCCGGCTTATCGCGCCCCCGAGGATCTGGCACAGGATATCCGCAATATCGCCCGGTTCAGCAAGGGGCCGGTGTTCATCCTGGGTGACATCCGCCAGGCAGGGCCGGAGTACGCCGACCGGTTCCTGACGGCTATCGCCGGCTACCGTGGGCCGGTCATCCTGGAGCTGTTCGACGCCGCCGACCGGCAATTCATCGAGCGGGTAGCGGCGGCCATCCCCAACTGGACGCTCGAGATCTCGATGGAAACCCACAGCGACGAGGTCCGGGCGGCCTTTGGCCGGCCCTACAATAACAGCTCGATCGAGGACACCATGCGCTACGCCCTCGAAACGGGGGTGCAGCGGCTGGACCTGTTTTTCATGATCGGCCTGCCCAAGCAGGATTATCAGTCGGTCATGGACACCATCGACTATTGCGAGCACCTGATGCGCGACCTGGACAAAGGCTCACCCCGCCGCCTGATCCCCTTTATCTCGCCCCTGGCGCCCTTTGTCGATCCCGGCAGCCAGGTGTTCGAACACCCGGAGCGGCATGGCTATCGCCTCTTTGCCCGGACGCTCGAAGAGCACCGGCAGGCGTTGGTCCAGCCCAGTTGGAAATATGTACTCAACTATGAGACAGAGTGGATGAACCGCGACCAGATCGTCGACAGTACCTACGAGGCCGGGCTACGCCTAAACCGCCTCAAAGCGCGCTATGGCCTGGTGGAAGCTGCCCAGGCGCAGCGCACCGAGGCCCGCATCCTAAAGGCTCGGCGGCTGATTGCCCAGGTAGACGACATTATGAGCATACAGGATGCCGAGCGGAGGGCCAAGCTCCTCAGGGCGATCAAGCCCCAGGTGGACAGCGCCAACCTGTCGACCGTGTGCGAAAAAACGGAATTGAACGTGCCCCTGGCGGGCCTCCGGCTCAATCTGCCGCAGGCGGCCTATTTCCTTATCGAGCAGATCCTGAGGCGGCGCCAGCCCACCACACACAGCGACGAGGTTTCGAATTGAGCGATCCAGATCTTCCCCAGTTTGTCATTGCCGGTCACGTATGCCAGGACATCCTGCCGGATGGAGGCCTGGGTCTGGGCGGCACCGCCTCCTACGCGGCCATCACCGCCCTGCGGCTGGGGCAGCGTGTCGGCCTGGTCACCAGCGCCGGCCCGGACCTGGACGTGGCAGAGACCTTCCCCGGCGTCCAGGTGGCGTGCCACCCGTCCGCAGCCACCACCCTGTTCGAGAATATCTACTTGGACGGAGGGCGCAAGCAGATCCTTCACCGCCGCGCCGATGTGCTCGAATGCGCCCACGTCCCGCCGGCCTGGCGCCAGGTGCCCCTCGTCTACCTGGGTACGATCGACCAGGAGATCGACCCGAGCCTCTTCTTCTGCTTCGACCAGGCGCTGATCGGCGTCATGCCCCAGGGCTTTCTCCGCCGTTGGGACGAGCAAGGCCAGGTGTCCTACACCGACTGGAATCCGCCGGAGGCGATCCTGCGGCGGATCAATGTCCTGGTTCTGAGTGAGCTGGATGTGCCCGACCCGGAGGGGCTGGTGCAGGATTGGGGGCGGTTCATCGACGTGATCGTCGTGACACGTGCCGCGCGCGGCGCGACCGTCTACCGGCAAGGCGAGTCGTGTCACTATCCCACCCGTCCCGCTCAGCAGGTGGACCCGACCGGGGCCGGGGACGTGTTTGCCACTGCCTTCCTGATCTGCCTGGCCGAAACGGGCGACCCCTGCCAGGCGGCCCGCTTTGCCAACGTCGCCGCCTCTTTTTCGGTAGAAGGGTGGGGGATGAGCGCCATCCCAACGCGCCAGCAGGTGGAAGATTATCTGAGCGCAACCCTTGAGCTTTAAGGCAAGTTATGGTAGAATAGGTTGTGAGCTTTGAGGAGGGAGGGATCAAATGGGCTACTTGGAAAAGATCATGGGCGACAATGAACAGGTGATATACCGCACGCACCAACACTTTATCGTGTTGCTGCAGCGGACTGCCGGCTGGCTGTTTGCCTTTCTGGTATTCGTGGCGGTGGCCGTGATGCTCCTGGTCGCAAAAAACGACGACGTCCGTTTTGCAGCCGGCGTCGTGGCCCTGTGCAGCCTGATTTTGCCCATATACGCTTTCATTAAAGGCTGGAGGCGAGGGAAGGAGCAGGGCAAACTCCTAAAGCAGATATGGTGGCCCATAGTGACCGGCGTGCTGATCCTGGCCGTGGCTCTGACCTTGATGCTCAAGCCCTCGCTGAAGGAAATGTGGATCGTCGCTGCGGTCGTAGCCCTCATTCCGCTGGTGGAGCTGGTGCTGGGCTTTATGAACTGGATGAACGAGCGTTACATCATCACCAACCGGCGAGTCATAGTGACCAAGGGAATTCTCAATAAAAATGTCAGCGATTCGGCCCTGGAAAAGGTCAACGACGTCGAGCTGAAACAATCGATTGTCGGGCGAATCCTTGAGTATGGGACTGTGGAGATCATTACCGGCTCGGACGCCGGCGTGGACGTTTTTCACCGCATCTACAACCCGGTGCGGTTCAAACGGGCGATGCTCAATGCCAAAGAACAGGTGCAGATCAGGGCCGTCGAAGCCGTGCTCGGCCCATCGCTGCCTGCACAACCGGCGGCGGCACAAGCTCCAAGCACGCCTGTCGCTGCCGGTAACATCGGCGACCGCCTCATCGAGCTGACAGAGCTGCGGCAAAAGAATATGATCTCCGAAGCCGAGTTTCAAGCCAAGAGGAAGGAGCTGTTGGACCAGCTATAGCCATGACACAGTTTTACACGCGGGCGCAGTACGAAGAAGCCGCCGATTATATCCGGCAGCACACCCGGCATCGGCCTCAAGTAGGGCTGGTGCTCGGTTCTGGGCTGAACCCCCTGGCCGACGAGGTGCAGGCCGCAGAGTCGATCCCTTACCACGACATCCCAAATTTCCCCCAACCGACGGTCGAGGGGCACGTTGGGAGGCTGGTGCTAGGGCAACTGGCCGGGGCCACGGTGATGGTTATGCAGGGCCGGGTTCATTACTACGAAGGGTACTCGATGCACCAGGTGGTCTTTCCCATCCGGGTGATGCAGGTCTTGGGCGTCGAGACGCTGATCGTGACCAACGCGGCCGGCGGGCTCAATCCGGCCTTTCGCGCCGGCGAGCTGATGCTGATTGCCGACCACATCAACCTGATGGGCATGGCCGGGCTCAACCCGCTGCTGGGACCCAACGATCCAGAGCTGGGCCCAAGGTTTCCCGACATGTCTCAGGCCTACGATCCCGAGCTGCGCAAGATCGCCCACCAAGTGGCCCGCAAGGGCAAGATTCCGCTGCACGAAGGGGTGTACATCGGCCTTGGCGGGCCGTCCTTCGAGACGCCGGCCGACATCCGTTTTCTACGCATGATCGGAGCCGACGCCGTGGGCATGTCTACGGTGCCTGAGGTAACGATTGCCCGCCACGGCAGGATACGCGTCCTGGGTGTGTCGGGCATCAGTAACGTCCTCCAGACCGAAGCACAGCCCGGCCAGGAGACCAGCCACGAAGAGGTGCTGCTCGCCGGCCAACAGATCGTACCGCGGCTGACGGCCCTGATATTGGGCGTCCTGGCCCGCTTGGCCAGGTAGGGCACGCCGTGCGGGTAGATTATCTGATCGTGATCGGTGGATAAATGGAACGGGTTGTGCAGCTCGTCGCTGACTATCAGTGGTGGATATACGGCGTCCTGGGCCTCGTCCTGATCTTTTTCCTGCGGCGGGCGATGATGGCGCGCCGCGAAATTGCTCGCGCGACCTTTAAGCTGGAAAAGGAACAGGCCCAGTCCCGTTACAACCACAGCGTGGTGATCTCGGCCGTGATCCTGCTGGTGGTGATAGCTGCGTTTGTCGTCAGCAACCCGCTGCAGTCAACCCCCGGGATAACACCCGAGCCATCGCCGACAGTCACTACCGGGCCGCTGGTCAAGGCGACGTTGACGCCTACGCCCCCGCCGCCCACCATCACGCCGACGCCCAAACCATCGCCGACACCGATCAAACGCCCAACGAGCGTATCGCCAACGCCAGAGGTCGTTGCCACCAACACGCCCGAGGTCCGGCCGCCGAGCTGCCCCAACCCGAACGCCCGCATCACATCGCCGGGCATCAATCAGATTGTCAAGGGCAACGTGGCCATTCACGGCACGGCCAACGGGGATAGCTTCCAGTACTACAAGATCGAAGTCGGGCAGGGGCGGGACCCCAACGCCTGGACGGTAGTCGGCGATCTGCACCATACGCCGGTAGACCACGGGCAGTTGGAGACTTTTAACAGCGGTGCGTATGGCGCCGGCACCTACACCCTGCGCCTGGTGGTCGTCGACAAGACGGGCAACTACCCCGAGCCATGCCGGGTGACGATCATCGTCCAGCCCTAGCCGCCACAGGCTATTCCTCAACCCTCTCACTGGAATCAAATCGTGGAGCCATCCAACCAAGAACCACTGGTAAGCGAGCCGGCCCCCTTGCCGGCCGCTTCTGAGCAGGCCCACATCGCCGGCTCGGCAAGCATCATCGCCCTGGGCAGCATCGGCAGCCGGATACTGGGCGTGGTGCGCGAGGCGGTGATAAGCTACTTCTTTGGCGCCACCGGCCTGGTGAGCGCCTTCCGGGTGGCATCGGCTGTGCCGACGATGCTGTACGACCTGCTCATCGGCGGCATGCTCAGCGCGGCATTGGTGCCGGTCTTTGCCGAAGTAGCGGAACGGGAGGGGAAGGCAGCGCTGTGGGCGCTGTTCAGCCGTGTGGTCAGCCTGGTGGCGGCGGTGCTGGCCGGCGCCGTGCTGGTGATCGAGATCCTGGCTCCCCAGGTGACCTGGCTGCTGGGCGGCGGGTTTGAGCCAGAGCTGCAGGCGGCCGTCACCAAGATGATCCGGATCATCACCCCGGCCCTGCTGTTCTTCGGCATGTCCGGTATCGTGACTAGCGTGCTCTACGCCTTGAAGCGGTTCAGCTACACAGCTCTCGGCGCGGCCGTCTATAACCTGGGCATCATCATCGCCGCGCCCTTGCTCAAGGGCCAGATCGATGTCTATAGCCTGGCAGTGGGCATCCTCCTCGGTGCATTGCTGCAATTGTTGATCCAGGCCCCCGGCCTGCGCGGCGCACGGCTGCGCTTCACCCTCAACCTTTCCCACCCGGCGCTGCGGCGTATCCTGGTCCTGTATCTGCCCATCGCCGCCGGTGTCATCATCAGTAATCTGCAAGTCGCCATTGACCGTCGTCTTGCTTCCTCCACCGGCGACAGCAGCATCGCTTGGATGGCCAACGCCACCACGCTGTTCCAACTGCCGCACGGGCTGGTGGCAGTGGCCATCTCGCTGGCGGTGCTGCCGACCCTGTCGCGCCTCAGCGTTGCCGGAGATCAGGCAGGGTTCCGCCGCACTCTGGGCCAGGGCCTGCGGATGGTGCTGGTTCTGATCGTTCCCGCCACGCTCGGCCTGCTGGTGCTGGCCCGACCGGCCGTCGCCCTGCTTTTCGAGCACGGCCAGTTTACGGCTTACGATACTTCCCAGGTGTCATCGACGCTCCACTACTACCTATTGGGGCTGATCTTTGCCTCGATCGATTGGCCGCTCAACTATGCCTTTTATGCCCGGCAGAACACCCTGACCCCGGCGCTGGTCGGCGTGCTCAGTGTGGTAGTCTACCTAGTTGTGGCGCTGCTCCTGATCCGGCCGCTGGGGATGCTGGGCCTGGTGCTGGCCGATTCGGCCAAGCATTTCAGCCACGCCGTGACCATGCTAATCCTCACCCAACGGCACACCGGAGGGCTGACCGGCCAAGGGCTCGTTCAGACGACAGGCAAAGCCTTCCTGGCCGCGGGTGTAATGGCCGGCGTCATGGCCCTGGCCCTCTATCTTGTCTCGCCATCGATCGACGCCGGAAGCAAGGTAGGCAACCTGGTCCTCGTAGGGATCGGCGCCGGGCTGGGCATCGTGGTCTACCTGGGCCTGGCCAGGCTGTTACATATCGAGGAATTTGCCCTGCTCCGCGATGCGGTGGTCCGGCGGTTGCGGCCGGCCCGGCTTGACTAGCGTGCAGATCTAAAGTATAATATTGCCAGGTTTATGTTCACTGTAAAGTGGGTGTGGTCAAGAGATTATGCCTGATCGGCGGATTGTAGAAGATCTGTCAATCGAAGAGCTGGAACAGATCCTGATTGTCAAGCGGCGCGAGACCCGCGCCGAGCGGATGCGCCGCTTGCAGGAGATAGGCCGGTTACCGGCCGAAGCGGCCATTCCTCACGAGGATCTGACCGCCATCAGTACGGCCGATGTGGCAGGCAGCCAGGCCGACAGCCTGGTGGCCCGCCAGCGCCCTTTTGACCTGGAGCCGCTAAAAGGCAAGAAACGAGCCAAGACACCGCGCCAGCATGCGCCGCGCACACGGTGGAGCCGCTTTCGTGATGGCCTGCTGCTAGCCCTGGAGGTCGGCGCGCTGTTGGGCCTGGTGGTCATCCTGGCCGTCTCGGCTCTCAACCTCAAGTCGATGAACGACGAGTATGCCCAAGCCAGCCTATTGCCGACTGGCACGCCCACGCCTCTGGCCGGTGGCATCCTGCCGGGCGGGCATGAGCCCCCCGCAGAGGCGGGCAGCGTGCCTGCCCACCTGCGCAACCTGGTCGAGGGAGAATCGCCGCCGGCCATTGCCATCCCCACCCCAGGACCTGAAGCCCCGACGCGCATCGCCATCCCGGCTATCAATGTCGATGCGCTCATCGTCGAGGGTGACTTGCCAGAGCAGCTAAAATTGGGGGTCGGTCACCAGCTCGGCAGTGCCAACCCTGGCGAACGGGGCAATATGGTCCTGTCGGCCCACGACGACATCTATGGCGAGATCTTTCGCCGCTTGCACGAGCTGGAGCTGGGCGACGAGGTGATCGTCTACGCCGGCGAGCAGCCTTATCGCTACCTCGTCAGGGCCAAACAGATTGTCGAGCCAACCGAGGTGAGTGTCCTGGCGGCGACCACCAAGCCGGTGGCTACGCTCATTACCTGCTATCCATACATGGTGGATACCCATCGGGTGGTGATCGTCGCCGAGCTACAATAACCATACAGCCTGCCCGGTCCTCTCCCCTGGGGGAAAAGGTAGGGTGGGGGTAAGTCTATTCTTAAGGAAGAAGGAATCACACAATGGCCAAGAAATCACGTCGATCTCGTCAGCAGGTCACCATCGCCCAAGAGGGGGGCGAGCCGGTGCGCATCGCCCGTCCCATTCGCCAGCCGGCGGCCGAAGGTCCGGCCAAGCGGGTCGATTTCGCCAGCGAATACCACTATGTTATCGAGGATCTCAGGCGGATCGCCATCTATGCTGCAGTTTTGTTCGCGCTTTTGATCGTGTTGGCATTCATCATCGGCTAACAGCAGGCCCCTAGTCTTTGTTTGACAAACCAGCTAAAATGGGGTATGATTAGTTGTAGCGGGGTGTATTCCACACGAGGGGCCAACCATACCAGATATCTTGGTCGCGTTGGTCGTCGGTTTCATCCTCGGGTTGTTGGTGGGTTTTCTCATGCGCAGCGAGTCTCGCCGTTTTGAGAACCCCTTCAGCAGCCAGGAGCACACCGAGCACCAGGGTTGTACTTGCGGGGCCAGCCGGCTCCGCCCAATGGAGGTCTGTACGGGCAGGATGACGTAGGCGACAGGGTAGGGGGGGCCCTCCGCCTTGCAGTATGTTGTCCTGACACGACGGATAGGGGTGATGCCGCCCGGCATTACCCCTTTTTTTCTACGACTGGCAGGAGAAGTCAACCTATGGACGATCTGGATCGTTTGGCAAGCTTCTACCTTGGACGGGAGTATGACCTTGCGGCCGGAAAGGCGCTTGACCGGCCGGTCCTGTACGATGCACGTGACCTGACCACTCATGCCGTTTGTTTGGGCATGACCGGCAGTGGCAAAACCGGCCTGGGCGCCGTCCTGTTGGAAGAAGCCACTCTCGACGGTGTGCCGTCGCTGGTGATCGATCCCAAAGGCGACATGACCAACCTTCTGCTCACCTTCCCCGACCTGCTTCCTGACGATTTCCGCCCTTGGATCAACGCCGACGATGCCCGCCGGCAGAACCTGGAGATGGATGCTTACACCGCTCAGACGGCCGAGCGTTGGCGCCAGGGGCTGGCCGACTGGGGTCAGGGTCCCGATCGGATCCGCCGGCTTAAAGAGAGCGCTGATTTCGCCATCTACACACCCGGCAGCAGCGCGGGGCGACGGGTGAGCATCCTCCAGACCTTCAAGGCGCCCAGTCTATCGTGGGAAACCGACTCTGAGCTGATCCGCGATCGGATCAGCACCATCGCCACCGCCCTGTTGGCCCTGGTGGGCGTCGTGTCTGACCCGGTGCGCAGCCGCGAGCACATCCTGTTATCTACGATCCTCGACCAGGCATGGCGCGCCGGTGAGGATCTCGACCTGGCCGAGATCATCGTGCGCATCCAAAAACCACCCTTCTCCCAGTTGGGCGTCTTTCCGGTCGAGACCTTTTTCCCCGAGCGGGACCGGATCGACCTGGCGATGCTGCTCAACGGGCTGATGGCCGCTCCCTCCTTTGCCGACTGGACCGCCGGACAGGCCCTCGACGTGGACAACTTGTTATACAGCCCGTCGGGCAAGCCACAGGTTAGCATCTTTTACATCGCCCACCTACAGGAAGCAGAGCGACAATTCTTTGTGACTCTGCTGCTGGAACAGGTTGTGGCCTGGCTCTACGCCCAGAGCGGCACGACCAGCCTGCGCGCGCTGTTGTACATGGACGAGATGTTCGGTTATCTGCCGCCCCATCCGGCCAATCCACCCACCAAGAAGCCGCTGTTGACCCTGCTCAAGCAGGCGCGAGCCTTTGGTCTGGGCCTGATCCTCACCACCCAGAACCCGGTGGACCTCGACTACAAGGCGCTGGCCAACGCCGGAACCTGGTTCATCGGCACGATGCAGACCGAACGGGACAAGCTGCGCGTGCTCGATGGGCTTGAAGGCGCTGAGGCGGTCGGAGGCCGCGCCGGCACCAGCCGCGCCGATTTCGACCGGCTGATCTCGGCGCTCCGGACGCGGGTGTTTCTGTTGCACAACGTACACGCCGGTCAGCCGGTTATCTTCCAGACCCGGTGGGCCATGAGCTACCTGCGCGGCCCGCTGACCCGCAGCCAGATACGCGAGCTGACGAGCACACCGGCACCTATCCCGGCCACAACCGAGGCCATGCCGGCAGCGCCCCAACCTGCAGCCGGGCCCCAGGGCACGCCGGCGCCCGCTCGCGCCACGGCAGAAGCCCTGCCGGCAACACCCCAACCTACGGTCAAGCGAATCCCGTCATCGCCGCCTTCTTCACCCAGGCTACCCTACGGCAAGGTGCCGCCCCAGTTGCCGTCGGCCGTCAGGCAGGTCTTTGTGCCCGTTCAGACCTCTCTTGACGAGGCGTTGTATCGGCTCGCCGGCCAGCAGGGCTGGTCGTCGCACTCGGTCGCCGGCCTGCAAGGCCAGTTGGTCTACGATTCGGCGTTGATCGGGCTGGCGGTGGTCCGTTTTGCCCACGCCAGGAGCCGCCAGACTCTTGAGCAGGCGCTGACCTACCTGCTGCCTGTCACCGAGGCGAGCGGGTTCGTGGACTGGTCGCAGGGGCAGGTGCAGCTCGACGCCGGCACGCTGGCTCACAAGCCGGGGCCCGACGCCCTGTTTGGGCGCCTGCCGGTCGACCTGGGCAACGCCAGCCGCTTTGCCGCGTTGGGAAAAGAGTTCAGCGAGCACCTTTTCTACAACCGGTCTGTCACCGTCTGGCATAACCCCCACCTGAAGCTCTACTCCGAGCTTGGCGAAACGGCCAAAACCTTCCAGCGCCGCTGCCGCGAGGCGGCTCGCCAGGCTCGCGACGCCGAGGCGGAGGAGATCAAAGAGCGTTACAAAACGCAGCTTGAGCAGTTGCTCACCAAGATGCAGCGTGAGAAGCGGGAGATGGAAGAGGATGAGGTCGAGTATGGCGCCCGCAAGCGCGAAGAGTTCTTGTCCGGCGCTGAGACGGTGCTCGACTTTTTCACCGGGCGCAGGATGCGGCGGGGCGTTTCGACCGCCAGCCGCAAGCGCCGCCTGACCCAGCAGGCCAAGGCCGACATCGAGGAATCGGAAAAGACACTTGACGAGCTAGAGACCCGGATCGACAAGGTCGGAGATGAGCTCCAGCGTGAGCTGGACGAACTCACCGCCCGGTGGGCAGAGCTCATCGACGACGTGCAAGAGGAGGAGGTCCGTCCCCGCCGCACCGACGTGCGGGTGAACCTGTTTGGACTGGCCTGGCTGCCCGGCTGGGAGATAACGGTGCCCGGCCAGCCAATGCCCTATCACATCTCGGCCTACGAAGCCTCGCCCTCGCCGATGTGACAGGCTCCCGGCCGGCCCTCCGCGCCCTCCACCCGGACGCGGCCGGGGAGGAACTGGCCGACGACCCAGGCAACGGTCAGCAGGTGCTGCGTCACCATCTCAGTGGTCAGGTGTGATGGCCCGCCGGCCAACGCCAGCGGCAGCGCCAGTTGATCGGCCAGGTGGCGGTCGAGCGCTGCCTGGCTGTTCAGATAGGACAGCAGGTCGCGCGCTGCTTCCTCGGCTACCTGCTCGGCCGGCTTGCCCCGCTCGCCCAGCGCAGTAAACCCAGCCAGCGCATTATCGCACTCGGCCCACAGGAACACAGCCGTGCCCTGCCCCTTCGACGGGGCATCGACCTCATCTATACGCGGATTCAGCCCGGCAGATCGCAGGATCTGAAGCGCGGTTCCGGCCTGCCGCCCGCGGATATGCTTGGGCAGATTGCTGCTGGCCGACAACCCCCGCACCCGCTGCAGCTTGCCCCGCTGGGTAAGATCCAGCCCGCACAAGCCTTGGCTTCCGGCCGCTCCCTCCACCGTCGCCTTGACGACCCCGCCGCCCTGGGGGTACCAGCCCCACTTTTCGAGGTTGACCTTGGCCTTGATCCCGATCCGGGCCAGAGTAGGCAGGTAGACCCGCTTGAGATAGTCGAAAGGAGGGCTCCACGCCACGTGCGTGCCGCCGGCGAATGTCAAGTGCGACGTCCCCTCGGCCATGGCCAGGGGCAGCAGCACCGTCTGGAAGATCAGGCTCACTGCGCCGGCGCTGCCGCCCTTGGCGGCCAGCGACACGTCAAAGGTGTAGGTGCCTGCCTTGGGCGCCGAGCGGGGGAGGAAAACCAGTGTTTGTGAGTCTAGCTTGTCGCCTTCCACCTCGGCGTCGCAGATCTTGGCTGCGGCACGCACAGAGGTCAGATGCTGGGGTTTCAAGCCCGGGCCACGGCGGCCGGCCCGGATCTGCTCGATGCGCACCGGCTGTCCGGTGATCACCGCCAGGGTCAGGCAGGTGCGCAGCACCTGACCGCCGCCCTCACCGTGCGAGCCGTCGATGACAACCATCAGGCCGCTGTGCGCCGCGTAACCCCCAGGCCCGGCCCATCGGGCAGAATCAGCCGGCCGTGCTCCAGTCGCACACCGACAAAGGGATCGTTGATGACGGTCATGTTGCCGTCTAGATCGGCCCAATCGACCAACGGCGACAGGTGCGCCGAAGCAGTGATGCCCAGCGTCGTCTCGATCATGCAGCCGAGCATCACCTGCAAGCCGTGAGCGCGGGCGACGGCGATCATGCGCATTGCCTCGCGCAGGCCGCCGGCTTTCATCACCTTGATGTTCACCCCGTCCACGCAGCTAGCAAGGCGCGGGATATCGCGGCTGGTGCGCACCGGCTCATCGGCCAAGATTGGCAGCGGCGAGGCGCGGTGCACTTTGCGCATGCCGTCCAGGTCATCCTCGGGCAGCGGCTGCTCGACCCACTCAAAACCCAGATCGGCCAAGGCCGGGATCAGATACAACGCCTGCTCCTTGGTCCAGGCACAATTGGCATCGGCCACCAGGCGGGCCTGGCTGACCTCGCGCACAGCCCGCGCCAGGGCCAGGCAGTTGGCCGTGTCGCCGTCCAGCTTGAGCTTGAGGATCGAAAAGCTGACCGATGCCTTGCGGGCCCTGTCGCGCACTTCCTCAACCGACCCTAGGCTGATGGTGAACGACATCTTGGGCGCGCGCGCCGGGTTGAGACCCCACAGCCGGTAGAGCGGCAGGCCCAGCCTTTGCCCAACCAGGTCGTGCAGGGCAATGTCGACCGCCGCCCGCGCCGCTTGCGAGCCGAGAGGTAGCCCGGCTATGATATCTTCCAACGCGAACGGATCATCAGGGATAGGCGGCAGGGCAGCCAGGTAGTCGAGCACGCCCGCCTGGGTTTCGTGATGCTGGCGGACAGGCGCTGCCTCGCCCAAGCCCACCATATCCCCATCGCCGATGCGGACCAGAACATTATGTCGCGCTGGGCTGATGCCATGGGCGATGCGGAAAGGGATTTCCAGATCTAGGGTAATTGGTTCATAGTCTAGTTTCATGTCCATATAATACCCCGATTCGTGCCTATTGTCAACCTCAAGGCCACTTGCTTGCGGCCTCACGGTCTGCCGCCTGTCGCTTGCCGCCCGCACGAAAATCTGCTATACTGTGACCAGACGTTGACAGCTTACGGCGGAGAGCGGCAATGAGCGGCGAGAAGATTCTGGTCGTAGACGACCGGCGCGAAAACCTGCTGTTCCTGGCCAACAGTATCCTGCGCCCCGAGGGATACAGGGTTGTAACCGCCATGGACGGCAAGGACGGGCTGGACAAGGCGTTGGCCGAGCAGCCAGACCTGATCATCATGGATTTAAAGATGCCCCGCATGTCGGGCCTGGAGGTACTGGCTGCCCTGCGCAAGGCGAACTGTGATACCCCGGTGATCCTCACTACCTTCTACGGCTCTGAGCAGGCGGCCATCATGGCCTTTCGCCAGGGCGTCAAGGATTACATCATCAAGCCCTACGAAGTCAAGGAGATGCTCGATGCGGTCGAGCGGGCGCTGGGCGAGCAGCGGCTGCGCCGCGAGACGATGGGCTTGAAGGAAGGGGTTGAGGTTAGCCGCCACCTGGAGGAGCGGGTCCGCCAGCTTCACAGCCTGTGCAGCATGAACAAAGCGCTGAGCTCCATCCAGGACCCCGACGAGGTCATGCGCGTCGCCGTCGAAGCGGCGTTCTACCTGACCGGAGCCGAATCTGGGCAGCTTTTCCTGACCAATCCCGAGACACGACAGTTGGAATGCCGGGCCGTGCGCGGCCCCTCGGACTCGCGGGCCAGGTGCCAGCGCGTGCCGGGGGCCGACCCGGCGGCGACTGAAGTCGCCCGCACCGGTCAGGCTATTTTTGGCGAGCGCAGCGCCGGCGCCGGCCAGGCCACGCGACTGGTTGTGCCGGTGCGCATCGGTGACAAGGGCGGTGGCGTGTTGGCGGTAGACGCCAAGGCCGATCGTCCCTTTGCCGACAACGACCGTTACCTGCTCGGCATTCTGGCCGATTTTGCCGCTGTGGCGCTGAACAACAGCCAGACCATCGATGCTCTAAGGACCCAGCTTGCGGCCGCGCCAAAGTCGAGGGCCGAACGGGCAGAGGGTGGGTCGATGCAGACTTGCGCCGCCGACATGGCCGTGAGCATCTCCGACGCACAGCGATTGGCCCAGGAGCTGCGCGACCTGGCAGAGACCGCCCACGCCCTGGCGTCACGGCTGCAAGCACAGGGCAAATCGGGTTGATCGAAGGATCATGTTGAATCAAACCGGTTCCGCCGATTTGCACACTCTGACCTCTGGCAGCGACGAAGAACGGGAAGCGGCCGTACAGGAACTGAGCTGCCAGGGCGACGCTTTCATCGAGCCGTTGGCGGCACTGCTGACCGGCGCTCAAGACGCTACAGCCCGCTGGTGGGCGGCGCGGGCCCTGGCTGAAATCGGCGGGCAAGCGGCCGTGGCGCCGCTGGTCCAAGCCCTGGAAGACGCAGATCCTGATGTGCGCGCCTGCGCAGCCCTGGCGCTGGGCCACATCAGGGCCGGCTCGGCAGCCCCAGCCCTGGTCGCCAAGCTGGCCGACGACAGCGCCTTTGTCGCCGGCATCGCTGCCGATGCCCTGAGTATGATTGGCCCGCCGGCTGTGGAGGCGCTGATGGCGTCGCTCCAGGCCCCACAGGCCAGCGCCCGCGTGCTGGCCGTGCGAGCGATGGGTCGCATCGGCGATGAACAGGCCGTCGAGCCGCTGTGCCGGCTCCTGGACGACCCCAGCTACCTGGTGCGCTATCACGTCGAGGAAGCCCTGGAAGCGTTGGGCGTGGGCATGGTCTATGTTGCGCCCTGAAAGTACTCGCCATTCCGAGCGAAGCGAAGAATCTCCTCTTGGTTAGGAGAGACCCTGCGCGTCGCTCTGGGTGACAGAAGTTGAGGGAGATAGCATGGCAGACGTTCAAGTTACATGGATGGGGGAAAAGTTTTTCAAAGCGGTCGACGATGCCGGTCACACCATCCTAACAGGTTCAGAACCGCAATCCTTCAGGCCGCCCAATATGCTGTTGGCCGCGTTGGCCGCGTGCGCCGGCATCGACCTGGTTGCCATCCTGCAAAAGAAACGGCAGAAAGTGACGGGTATCGAAGCTAACCTCAGCAAGCAGCAAGCGCCCGATCCGCCATGGACTATAGAAAAGATCGAGATAGAATGGGTGATCCGCGGCCACAACCTATCAGAGAAGGCGGCCTGGGATGCGGCGCGCCTGGCCGAGGAGAAATATTGCTCGGTGGCGGCCAGCCTTAAGAGCGAGATTGTGATGTCGATCCAACTGGTCGAGGAGGGCAGCTAGCCGGTGAGCGACGCCTGGGCGGCGCTCGCTGCGCTCGAGGCCGACATGCGGGCCTGCCGCCGCTGTCTCGAAGCGGGCTATGCCATCACACCGGGCGCCGTCTTTTCCGGCCCGGCCCCGGCGCCTCTCATGCTGGTCGGCCAGGCACCAGGCATCACCGAGGTGCAGGCCGGGCGGCCGTTTAACGCTTCGGCAGGGCGCCGGCTGTTCCAGTGGCTGGCCGACGCCGGTTTCGACGAGGTCGCTTTCCGCGCCAGCTATCACATGACCGCCGTGACCAAGTGTTATCCCGGCAGGCATCCCCGCGGCAAAGGAGACCGCAAGCCGAGCCGGGCCGAACAACGGCTGTGCCGGCCATTCCTGGACCGGGAGCTGACCCTGGTCAGGCCGCGGCTGCTGATAGCGGTAGGTGGGCTGGCCATCGAGGCGCTGCTGGGCCGGCCGATTCGGCTGGAAGAGGCGGTGGGGCGTGTCTTTGAGGTGGATGGGCGGTGGATTTTGCCCCTGCCGCACTCTTCCGGCGCGAGCCTGTGGACCAACCTGCCGGAGAACCAGGCCCGGCTGCGGCAGGGGCTGGTCCTGCTGCGCGAGATGAAAGGGCTGCTCATATAGAAAAGCCCTCGGCGGCGGTTTGCCACCGAGGGCTTTTGTATACAGATCAGAACCGTCAGGCGATCTTTTCCAGGCGCACTGCGGCGACCTTGTACTCGGGGATCTTGGCCACCGGGTCCATCGCCGGGTTGGTCAGGATGTTGGCTGCCGCCTCGGCAAAGTGGAACGGGATGAACACCAGGCCAGGCGGCACCCGCTTGGTGATCCACACCTTGGTCTCAATCTGCCCCCGGCGGCTGATCACCCGCACCCGGGCCGACTTGCCCAGCCCCAGCTTTACCGCGTCCTCAGGGCTGATCTCGACGTACCCTTCCGGCACTTCGCGGTCCAGCTTTTCGGAGCGGCGGGTCATGCTGCCGGTGTGATAGTGGAACATCGACCGGCCGGTGGTCAGGGTCAGCGGGTACTCTTCGTCGGGCGCTTCAGCCGGCTCCTTGAAGACTACCGGCGTGAAATGCCCTGTGCCGCGGGCGAACTTGTCCTTGTGCAGGTAGGGCGTGCCGGGGTGGTCGGCGTTGGGCACCGGCCACTGCAGCGAGCCCAGCCGGTCCAGCCGCTCGTAGGTCACGCCGCCATAGCTGGGCGCCAGGGCCGCGACTTCGGCCATGATCGCCGCCGGCGAGTCGTACTGCCAGCCGGCGAACTGGGCGGTAGGCGGCACCTCGCGTCCCTTGGTCATGCGCGACCCCAGCTCGGCCACGATCTTCCAGTCGGGCCAGGCGTTGCCCAGCGGCTCGACCGCTTTGTTGACCTTCTGGATGCGCCGTTCGGTGTTGCTGAAGGTGCCTTCCTTCTCGGCAAAGCTGACCCCCGGCAGCACCACATCGGCAAACGCAGCCGTCTCGGTCGGAAAGATGTCCTGCACCACCAGGAACTCACATTGCTCCAGGGCTGCCTGCACGTGGTGGAGGTCCGGGTCAGACACCATCGGATTCTCGCCCATGATGTACAGCGCCCTGACCGTGCCGTGGTGGGCAGCGTTGAGCATGTCGCCGACCGTCAGACCCACCTTCATCGGCCCGGTGGAGCCCCACGCCTGCTCGAACTTGGCGTGGACCGCCTCGATCGTCACGGCTTGATAGGCGGGGTAGACGTTGGGCAGGCCGCCCATGTCGCACGCGCCCTGCACGTTGTTCTGGCCGCGCAGGGGGTTGACGCCGGTGCTAGGCCGGCCGATCTGCCCGGTCAGCATGGCCAAGTTGGCGCACGACAGCACATTGTCAACGCCGGTCGTGTGCTGGGTGATGCCCATGGTGTACAGGAGGGCAGCCCGCTCTGCCTTGGCATAGATCCGGGCGGCGCGCTTGAGATCCTCAGCGGGAATGCCGGTGATCGCCTCAACCCGCTCCGGTGTATAGTCGGCAACGGCGGCCTTGAGCTCCTCAAAGTTCTCGGTCCGGCTGTCGATGAACGCCTGGTTTTGCAGGCCCTCGCTGATAATGACGTTCATAAAGCCGTTCAGCCAGGCCACGTCGGTCCCGGCCCGCTGGCTCAGGTGAATGTCGGCCAACCGGGCGATCTGGGTAGAACGCGGATCGACGACGATTATTTTCGCGCCCTTTTTCTTGGCCCGCAGCACATGGGTAGCGATCAGCGGGTGCCCTTCGGTCGTGTTCGAGCCGGTGATCAGCAGGCAGTCGCTGTCTTCAAACTCGGGAATGCTGTTGGTCATCGCCCCACTGCCAAATGCGGCGGCCAGACCGGCCACCGTGGGGGCGTGTCAGAGGCGGGCGCAGTGGTCGATGTTGTTGGTGCCGACCGCAGCTCTCGCCAGTTTGTTCAGCAAATAGTTCTCCTCGTTGGTGCACTTGGCCGAGGACAAAAAGGCGATGGCATCCGGCCCAGACTCAGCCTTGATGCTGTTCAGTCGGCTGGCCACCAGGTCCAGCGCTTCATCCCAGGTGGCTTCTCGCAGCTCTCCGCCCTTCCGGTCGCGGATCATCGGCGTCGTCAGCCGGTCAGGGTGGTGGATAAAGCTGTGGGCGTTCCAGCCCTTGACGCACAGCTTGCCATCGCTGACCTGGTGTCCCTTGACCGGCAGGGTGCCGACCACCTTGCCGTCCAGCACCTCCAGGAAAAGCCCGCAACCGGTGCCGCAGTAGATGCACGTGCTGAGAACGTTCTTGTATTCCATTCGTTACCCTCCTTGCGCCAATTCCACCACCAGCGGCGGCAGCTCGTCCACGCTGCGGCCCGGCACATAGCCGAGCGTTTCCTCGGCGTCGCGGCGCAGCAGTGTGTAGAGTACCGTCAGGGGGATGTCGGCCGGGCAGGCCCGCTCGCATTCGGTGCAGCCCACACACTTGGCGACGGTGTGGTAGGCCCGGATCAGGTGATAGGCCGGGAAAGGCGTCCCCAGCGCCGCGCTCTGGACCCACAGGTTATCCTCCAGAACGCACGTCTCGCAGAAGCACTGGGGGCAGGCGGTGCGGCAGGCGTAGCACTTGATGCACCGGGCGAACTGCTGTTTCCAAAAGGCCGTCCGCTCTTCCGGTGACAGACTTTCATGCTCGGCCACCAGCGCGTCGGCGATCCCATCCACTTTGTCGCCCACGTCGATCCGGCTGGGATAGGGCCAGGCGCAGCGGCAAGAGTCGCGCTCCTCGGCGGTGCAGGCCAGGCCGATCTGCGTCACATGGCTCAGATCCACCTGGTTGTGCTTGGCCAGCTCGATCAGCCCCCGCTCCTCGCAGCCGCGGGTGACCATGCCCAGCCGGGCTTCCGGATTGGCGGCCAACAGCAGGTCGAGGATCTTGGGCAGTTGGTACTTGGGCCACAACGCCAGGTTGCTCAGGTCGTCGCCGGGGCGGAACAGGTGCGGCGCGGATTCCGGCCAGGCGGCCCGCAGCGCCAGCACCCCATCCACCTGGCCGCTGTCTAGCAAGTTCTTAACGGCGCTTCGCAGAAGATCCAATCGTTCCATATTACGCCGTCCTTCTCGTTTCCAGCGGGCCCAGGGCCCGGACCTGCTCGGTAAAGTCCCGCACGACCTCGGCAAAACGGTTCGCCTCGGACGAAGAGACCCAGTCGAGCTTGACCCGATCGGGGTTGATGCCGACGTGCGTCAGCAGATGGCGCAGCATGGGGAACCGCTTGGCGGTTCGATGATTGCCACTAACATAGTGGCAGTCGCCGATGTGTCAGCCAAGGACCATCACCCCGTCGGCGCCCTCGCGAAAGGCGCGGATGACCAGCTCTGGCGCGACCCGGCCTGAGCACATGACCCGGATCACGCGCATGTTGGGCGAGTATTTCAAGCGCCCCGTGCCGGCCGCGTCGGCCCCGGCGTAACTGCACCAGTTGCACAGAAAACCGACGATGCGTGGTTCAAAAGTTTCGGTTGCTTCTGTCATGATCCATTGACCTCCTAGGAAAACTCTAGCACGGGCGACCGCTCAAAGATGCCCTCGATCTGAGCCACCAGCTCCTGATCGGTAAAGTGGTGGCCGATGATCGCCTTGGCCAGGCAGGCGCCAACGCACGTGCCGCAGCCTTTGCACAGGGCGACGTTGACCTGGGCCTTGCCTTCCACCCGCTCAATGGCGTGGTAGGGGCAGGCCAGGATGCACTCGCCGCAGCCCGAGCACCTTTCGCGGACCACCTCGGCGATGGTGGGGTCGATCTCCACTTCCCCCTTGCTCAGAAGCCCCAACGCCTGGGATGCAGCGCCGCTGGCATGAGCCACCGTATCGGGGATGTCGCGCGGGCTCTGGCAGCAGCCGGCCAGGAAAACGCCCTCGGTAGTGGTGCTCACCGGCCGCAGCTTGGGGTGCGCTTCCTGGAAAAAGCCGTCCTTGTCGACCGACACGCCAAACAGCTTGCCGATCTCCTTCGCACCTTCAGACGGTTTGATGGCGGTCAGCAGCACCACCAGGTCGGCCGAAAGCTCGACGTAGCGGCCCAGCAGCGTGTCCTCGCCGCGCACCAGCAGCTTGCCGTTGCCGGTCGGGTCGGGCAGCACCTCGGCTACCTTGCCCCGGACATAGTGGACCCCCTCGTGCTGCATCCGTTTGTAAAACTCCTCGTAGCCCTTGCCGGCGGTGCGCATGTCGATGTAGAACTGGTAGACCTGGCCCCCTGTATTCTCCTGGGCCAGGTGGGCCTGCTTTGTGCCGTACATGCAGCAGATGCGCGAGCAATACTCGTGGGCTTGCTCGTCGCGGCTGGCGATGCAGTGCAGGAAAACGGTCGTCTCGGGCACGCGGCCGTCGCGGGTGACGATCTTGCCCCCGGTCGGGCCGGCTGCGCTCGACAGCCGCTCGAATTGCATGCCGTCGATCACATTGTCATATACGCCCAAGCCATAGCGGAGCAGCGTCGGGCTGTCGGTCAGGTCAAAGCCGGTCGCCAGCACCACCGTACCTACCTTGATGTCGAGGAACTCTTCCTTCTGCTCAAAGTCGATGGCGCCCGCCTCACACGCCTTGAGGCATTTCTGGGCGCATTTACCCCGGGTCAGGAACAGGCACGAGTCGGGGTCGATTGTGGCCTTCATCGGCACAGCTTGGGCGAAGGGGATATAGGCCGCGCTGCGCAGACCCATCCCGACCTCGTACTCGCTGCACACCCGATCCTTCCACACGCAGGCTTCCATGCACGCGCCGCAGCCGGTGCACTTTTCAATGTCGACGTAGCGCGGCTTGATCTTGACCTTGACGTCAAAGTTGCCCACATAGCCGTGGACGTCGACCACCTCGCTGTAGCTCAGGAGCTTGATGTTGGGATGCCGACCGGCATCCATCATTTTGGGCCCCAGAATTCAGGTGGCACAGTCGAGGGTGGGGAAGGTCTTGTTGATCTGCGACATCTTGCCACCGATGGACGGCTCCCGCTCGACCAGGTAGACCTTGTAGCCGGCCTCGGCGATGTCCAACGCCGACTGGATGCCGGCGATGCCGCCACCTACTACCAGCGCCGACGGCTCGATCGGTGTCTTGCGGGGATGGAGGTCGCGGTGCAGTTGCACCCGCTCCACCGCCCCGGCCACCAGGTCCATGGCCTTGTTGGTGGCCGCCTCGCCCGGCAGGTGAACCCACGACACCTGCTCGCGGATATTGGCCATCTCCAGGAAGTAGGGGTTCAGGTCCGCGCTGGCCAGGGTGCGGCGGAAGGTGGGCTCGTGCATCCGCGGCGTGCAGGAGGCGACGACCACCCGATCCAGTCTGTATTCCTTGATGTCATTGCGAATCGTGTTCTGCCCTGGGTCAGAGCAGGTGTACTTGCTGACGCGGGCCAGCACCACGCCGTCGAGTTGTTTGGCGAACTCGACCACGGCCTGAGTGTCGACCGTGGCGGCGATGTTGGACCCGCACTGGCAGATGTAGACGCCGACTCTTGGTCTGTTCATTCAGTCACCTCAATTCATCCCTGTGGTTCAGGCAACGGCTCGCCCCACTTCCTGGGCTTGCCGGCTCGCTGCTTTTCGGGTGGTTTAGCCTCCAACTGGAGGCCGGCCTGCGCATTTTGCACCGACATCAATACCAGCTCGGTGATGTCGATCGGCTTGATGCGAATGCGTGCCTTGCGCGCCCCTTCGGCCAGGGTGCGCTTGCATTGCTGGCAGGCCGACACGATGTAGCGGGCGCCGACGGCCTCCGCCTGCTTCATGCGGCGCTGGGCCACGCCGGCCACTATGTCGCCGGCGTACATGGCAATGTCGCCGCCGCCGCCGCAGCACAGACTGTTCGGGCCGCTTTGGGCCATCTCGGCGAAGGTCAGGCCGGGGATGCTCCTCAGAACCTGGCGGGGCGCATCGTAGACGCCGCTCTTGCGGCCCAGGTCACACGGGTCGTGGTAGGTGACCACGTCCTCCACCGGCCCCAGCGTCAGCCGCCCCTCTTCGATCAGGCGGGCCATGAACTGGGTCGAGTGCAAGATCTCAACCGGCGCCGGCCGGCCCAGGATCTCGGGGTAGAGGTGGTGCCAGGTGTAGTAGCAGGACGGGCACGAGGCGACCAGCACCTTGGCCCCGCTCTCGGCGAGCCGGGCGTAGTGGTGCTCGGCCAGCTCTTTGACCCGCCCTTTGCGGCCTGCGCCATATAGCGGATAGCCGCAGCACCACTCCTCCCCGCCCAACACGGTGTAATCTACCCCGGCTTGCCCCAGGATCTGCACAAAGCTCTGGGGCACGGCGTAGGTCTGGGGGAAGAGGGCGCCGACGCAGCCGATGAAGTAGAGCACCTCAGCCTGGCGTTTGTCCAGTTGGGGCGGCCGCTCGGGCAGGTTTTCGCTCCAGATCAGGCGCGTTTCGTTGGGCTCGTTGGCGATGTTGCGGCTGGCAGCCACCGCCTCCAACATGCCGCCCAGCCCTCCTTGCAGAGGGCCGATCTCCTGGTCGATGTACACCTCGCGCAGGTTGCGCATCATCTCGGTGATCTTGATGTCGCGGGGGCAGCGCACCGTGCAGCTATAGCAAGCCGTGCACATCCAGAAGGTGTTCGAGGCCAGCACTTCGTCGCGGAGCCCCAGCTCTACCATCCGCCACAATGCCCGGGGAGAATAGTCCATCGCAAAGGCGGTGGGGCAGGTGGCTGAACAGGTGCCACACTGGTAGCAGGTGGCAATTGCCTCGTTAATCGCTTCCATCTCCGCAGGAGAGGCCGCTACGGGACGGACTGCCTCTAATTGAGCCATAGTCCTCCTCTTTCTGCCCTGTGGGACAGATCACTGCTGCATCGTGCTGATGCAGACTGTCTGACGACAAAAAAAGGGGCTGCGAGATCAACGGCCCGGGCACGCCCGGCAACCTTTTTCTCCCAAGCCCCTTGTTAGCCCCTATCGCTGAGGTCCTTTCCTCATCCAGGATGACTCGACCATTCTACAGCAGATCAGTCTCCTTGTCAAGCTCTCGATCACCTTGAATGCAGGCCAGGACCATCTCGACGGCCTGGGGGATGGCGGCTACCATGACAAGAACGACATGGATGCCCACCCCGTCGCCGGTCAGGATGGGGTTGCCCAGACCCAGGACCAATGTTTTGCCAACCATGCCGATTGCCAGAAAACGACCGGGCTACTGCCTTCGACAGCAGTAGCCCGGCGGCAATGATCGAGCGGGCGCTTACTTGAGGAAGCGCTTGACCGTATTGAGCAGATTCTCCGGCTTGACCGGCTTGTCGATCCAGGCATCGATCGGGATGTGCACGTTATCGGGCAGCAGCCCTGCCTTGTCGGTGCTGGCGATGCTGGACACCATGATGATCGGGATCTTGTTCAGCGCCGGGTCGGCGAGCATCTTTTGCGAAACGGCCACGCCTTCAAGCGGCGTCTTCATCATCACGTCCATCAGCACCAGGTTGGGCAGTTCCTTCTTCATCGCGGCCAACGCCTCGTCGCCGTTGGCGGCAGTCATGACCTGGTAGCCTTCCTTGGCCAGGATCGTCTTGGTGACCGCCACAAAGTCGGGGTCGTCGTCTACGACCAGGATCTTCCGGGGTGCGCCAGCGGGCACCACCACCTTGCGCTGCGGGCGCAAGTAGGCGAACCAGTAGACCAGGCCGACAAAGCCAGCGCCGCCGATGATGTTGCCGATGGTGACCGGCAGCAGGTTCTTGAGGAAGAAGGCGCCCCAGGTCAGGTTGCCAAAATCGGCCGCCGTCTTGCCGATGGCTGCCCAGAACGTGGAATCGGCCGGGACGAAATCCTTGATAAACAGGCCGATGGGGATAAAGTACATGTTGGCGACCGAGTGCTCAAATCCGGCGGCCACAAAGCAGGTGATGGGGAAGAGGATCGCCAGGATCTTGTCGGTCGTGGACCGCGCCGAGGAGCAGAGCCACACCGCCAGGCAGACCAGGGCGTTGCACATGATGCCCAAGCAGATGGCCTGGAAAAAATCGAGGCCGCACTTGGCGTTGGCGATGTTCAGAGCCGTAAGGCCAACCGCCCCGCTGGAGAAGGTGAACTGCTTGCTGAAGAACATGACCAGGGCGGTCAACAGCGAGCCCACCAGGTTGCCGGTCCACACGATGGCCCAGTTGCGCAGCAGCCCTGCGAGTGACACCTTGCCGCTGGCGAAGGCCATGACGATCAGGTTGTTGCCGGTGAACAGCTCGGCGCCGGCCACGACGACGGCGATCAGGCCCAGGCAGAAGACCAATCCGCCCAGGAGCCGCTGCAGGCCATACCCCATACCCGCTGCGGCGAGGCCCGACAGGACGGTGGTACAAAAGATGGCCCCGGTGCCGATAAAGGCCCCGGCCAGGATCGCCAAGGCAGCCTGTGTGCTAAATTTCATCTTGGCTTTGTTGACGCCCACCTCTTCCATGCGGGCGGCCATCTTTGCCGGGGGAAAGGCATCGATCTGAACTTCATTACTCATCTCACTTCTCCTCTTCTTTGAGTTTATTTTCAAGCCCGGATCTGTTCACCGGGCCTGGCTACCCTAGCCTGAGACATACAAAAAGACACACAAAGCCGCGCCTGGTCCGCAGACACTGGCTGCTACAGTCGCTTTATGCAACGCGCAGTCACCACGGCTTAATGTGCCTCTTATCACGCTCTCCAGTTTATCACCAAACTGACTGCCAGTCAACTTTTCGGATCGCCAAGTCACAAACAACGGCTTGGCCTTTTGACCGATCCGGTGTATAATCCCCCCATCTCGTGAGACCGGAATAGCCATGGCCATCCCATTGAGTGACTTGATCGCCGCCTTGCCCAGCGCCCACGTCGAGGGTTATGCCGACCTGGCGGTCGAGGACATCGTCTTTGATTCGCGGCGGGTCAGGCCCGGCAGTCTGTTCGTCGCCTACCGTGGCGTGGCGACCGACGGCCACGATTATATCCCCCAGGCCATGGCCCGCGGCGCCGTGGCGGTGGTCGCCGAGCGGCCGGCCGCCGGGCTGGCGGTGCCCCTCGTCGTCGTCCCAGATGGCCGCGAAGCGCTGGCCTATCTGTCGGCGGCATGGTACGGTTTCCCCGCTCGCCACATGACGATCGTTGGCATAACCGGCACCGACGGCAAGACCACCACCTGCAATCTGCTGCACACCATCCTGGTCGCCGCCGGGCGGCGGGCCGGCCTGGTGACCACCGTCAACGCCGTCATCGGCGACCGGGTGCTCGACACCGGCCTACACACCACCACGCCCGACGCTCCCGAAGTGCAGCGCTACCTGGCCGAGATGGTCGCCGCCGGGCTGGAGATCGCCGTGCTCGAGACCACGTCGCACGGCCTGGCCCAACACCGCGTTGCCGCCTGCGATTACGACCTGGCGGTCGTGACCAATGTCACCCACGAGCACCTCGACATCCATGGCAGCCTGGAGGCCTACCAACAGGCCAAGGCCACCCTCTTTCGCCACTTGATGGCCGGCTATCGCAAGCCGGGCATTTCCAAGGTGGCCGTGATCAATGCCGACGACGATTCATACCGTTACCTGCGGCCCATCCCTGCCGACCACCACCTGGTCTACAGCATCGGACGCGACACCGATGTGGCGGCGGTCAACCTTCGCCGTTTGCCATCCGATACCCGTTTCACAGTCCGGTCACCGGCCGGCGAGTTTGAGCTGCGGACGGTCCTGGTCGGCGACTTTAATGTGTCCAATATCCTGGCCGCGACGACGGCGGTGCTGGCGCTGGGCCTGCCGGTCGAGGCGATCCAGCGTGGCGTGTGGGCCATGAAGGGCGTGGTCGGGCGCATGGAGCGGATCGACGAGGGCCAGGATTTCACCGCCATCGTCGATTTCGCTCACACGCCCAACGCGCTGCAGCGGGCGCTGGAGACGGCCCGCACCCTGACCGACAGCCGGGTGCTCGCCGTCTTTGGCTGCGCCGGCGAGCGGGACGTGGCCAAGAGGCCGTGGATGGGTGAGATCAGCGCCCGGCTGGCCGACGTAACCGTCATGACCGCTGAAGATCCTCGCACCGAGTCGCTCGAGGCGATCCTGGCCGAGATGGCTCACGGCGCCGAAAAGGCCGGCGCGGTCGAGGGCCGGAGCTACTTTCGCGTCCCCGATCGGGCCGAGGCGATCCAGTTTGCCGTCGATCTGGCCCAGCCGGGCGACCTGGTGATCGCCTGCGGCAAGGGGCACGAGCAGTCGATGTGCTTTGGAACCGTCGAAACTCCATGGAGCGAGCACGCCGCGATGCGGGCCGCGCTCCGGCGGCGGCCGGAACGCAGTTAGAAGGCACAAACCCAGTTCCTGAGCAAGGAGGGGACTATGGATCTGCTGGCAGTGTTGCTGGCCCTATCACCGGTGATCGTCATTTTCCTGCTGCTCACCCTGCGCCGCACCGCCGCCGACGTGGCGGGCATCATCGGTTGGGTCATCACCGTCGCCGTGGCCTGTCTGTACTTTCAGACACCGCTTGGCGTCGCGCTTCGGGCCAGCCTGGGCGGCATCCTAGCCTCGCTGCCGATCGCCCTGGTGGTTGCCACCTCGATCTTACAGGTGACCATCATGATCGAGACGGGGGCCATTGCCCGCGTAGTGGCCCTCATCAAGTCGGTGGCGCCCGGCGACCGGGTGGCGCAGATCATGCTCATCAATGTCGGGTTTGGCACGCTGCTGACCGCTCTGGGCGCGGTGCCGGTGTCGATCCTGCCGCCGATCATGCTCGCCCTGGGATATTCCTCCTTCACTGCGATCGCCCTGCCGGCCCTCGGCTACGACGCGCTGTGCACCTATGCGTTGCTCGGCGTCCCGGTGGTCGTCTTTGCCAACTTTGTCGGCCAGCCGGTGGAGGCGGTGGGCGGTCTGTTTGCCCGCTTTATGCCGGTCATCAGCACCTGCATTGCTCTGGGGATGCTGTGGATCGCCGGCCGATGGAAGATGGTGAGGCAGGGCCTGGTGCCGGCCCTCCTGGCCGGGCTGACCGCCGGTCTGGTGGCCATCGGCATGAATGCCCTGGGCCTGATCACCCTCACCGGCATCGCCGCCGGGATGAGCGTGGTGCTGGTCATGCTGGCCTACCTCAAGCTCGCCGGCCGGCCCCTGATCGACCGAAGCAGCCTGGGCGAGGCCGATGTTTCCGCCGAGCGCAGGATATCCCTGGCTGCGGCCCTGTCGCCCTGGATCATCTTGACCATCTTGTCTCTGCTGGTCAACTTGCCCTTCCTGCCCTTCTTTGACCTGACCTTCAAGAAGCTGGCCATGCCGGTGGAGGTCATCCCCGGCTCGCCGGAAAAGGTGCGGTTTTTCTGGCAGGCCTACTTCTGGATCCTGGTCAGCACCCTGCTGGCCCTGCCCTTCCTCAAGCCGACCAGGGCCCAGCTCCAAACCTCCGTGCGTAAGTGGTGGCGGCGGGCGCCGCGGCCTGTGCTGTCGGCGGCCATCTTTTTCGCCATCGCCTTTGTCATCAACCACTCGGGCAAAGGGGTCGACTGGCAGCTAGCCGATCCGAGCCACAACATGGTCCAGGTGGTGGCCGGGGCAGCAGCGTCCGCTTTCGGCCAGCTCTACCCGTTGATCGCACCCTTCCTGGGCCTGTTGGGCGGCTTTATCAGCGGCTCCGAGACCTCGGCCATCGCCATGCTGACAGAGCTGCACCTGTCGACGGCAGCCAAGATCGGCGCCTTTGGCCTGTTGATCGCCGCCGCAAGCGGCATCGGCGGAGGGCTGGCCAGCGTCATCTCGCCGGCCAAGCTGCAAAACGCGGCGGCCTCCATCGACCGGATCGGCGAAGAGTCGCGGGTGATCGGTACGACCTTTGTCGTGTCGCTGGTCATCACCGCTGTGTGCGCGGTGATGGCGTTGATCTGGGCGTTCTAGATGCGATCAGTAGCGGCCGCCAGATCCATGCCGACCAGGACCAACCGCTCGACCAGGGGATAGACCGGGCGGTGGATCTCGCGCAGATCGACCGTTTTCAGGTAACGGTGGCAGTCTGGGCAGACGTACAGGCGGTGGGCGCCGTCCCGGCTGGGGTAGTAGGTCTGTTTCCCCTCAGAGCCACAGAACGGGCAGCCAACCCGCTGATAGGCCCACGCAGCGTCGCAGCGGGAACAGACCAGATGGCGGGCGCCCCTGGGCTGTTCGAGCAGAGCCAGGTTGGGCTGTCCACCACAAATCGGGCAATATCCCTTGGTCCACAACGACAAGTCGAGGCGAGGCAAGATGACCTCTGCCGCTCGCTGCAAGTAGGGTGCTAAGGCAAACCCTACCGCCAACATTGGCGGGTGGCCCGGTCCCTCTTGAGCGCCGGCTTGATCCGCATCGAGTGTTGGGGAGGTCAAGGTATCCCAGGTTTCAAACACTTGCCGGGCCAGCGCCACCAGCCCTTCCGCCGGATGTTTGTGATGCTCGGCCTCCAAGGCCGGGTTGTGGCGCAGCAGGACAGCAGTGATCTGATCCACCAACCGAGCAAAGGGCCTGGGCTCGATGCCTAACTGGTCAAAGGTTAACTGAAGAATTCCCTCAACCAGGCGCCGGCGCATCGCCGGCGCATCGTGCGGTCTGGGCTCGGGCAGGTTCGCTTTAGCCTCGAACTGCACCTGGTACAGGTCGTGGTAAAAGTCCAACAGTCCACCCAGCTCGCCATGTTGTTGCCGGGCCTCAGTCAACGCCTGAAGAACCTGGCGGTCTTGATCGCTCATTGTCATAGACGGTTGCTCCCCAACAGAAAGGGCTGAGGGGCCTGACAGGGCCAGGCTCCACTCAGCCCCTTCAGTTCATTCACTTGTCCCAGGTTCCTCAGCTCTCCTGGTCCGCAGGCTGTTGTTCCTGCCCTTCGGCCTTGTGCTTCTCCCACATCTCCTTGGCCCGCTTTTCGCCATAGTACCACATGGCGTGATGCTCGCGAGCGTAGGACTCGGACACGACGCCGTAGCGCATACTGACCAGGCTCTGCCACATCAGCGGGTGGATTACCGCCAGGTAAAAGTGGATCACGAACATCGACACGGTGAGGATGAACGCCAAGTCGTGAAAGATGACCATGATCTGATATAGGGTCTGCGGCATATATCCTCGCCCAAACCACATCGCCAGCCCGGTGATGCCAAAGGTAATCGTGCCCACGACCATGACCACGGCGTTCAGCCGCTCGCCGGTGTTAAACCGGGGTTGAGGCGGCATGGCGCCATGGCGGCCAAAAAGGTAGTAGGGAGCGGCCGCCTTGAGCCACAAGAGGTCATACTTGCTAAAGTTGAGAAACTCGCGCACGTGCATCAGCAGACGCCTGGGCTGCAGGACGGCATACAGGATCGGGACGCCACCCAAGAACACCGCCGCAATCCGGTGGACAAGGCGCACGGTGCTGCCGGCTTCGCTCTGGGCAATCGACTGCAGCCAGGGGGCAAACAGGACGAGTCCTGTCAGCGCCAGGGGGATGAATGCGGCCGTGTGCATCCAGTGCAGGAACCGCTCCAGCGTGGTGTACTTGGGGATCCAGCGGATCTGAAAGGCACCTTTCGGGTCTGTAGGTTGGAAGCTCATTCTACCTCCTCCATGTGGACGTTGCGCCGGGCGAGGAAAAAGGCGGTTATAGAAGCCAAGATCGCCGCCCCAAAGGCAAACTGGCCTACCGGCTGCAGGATCTTTTGCCACAGGGCTGCCGTAGCCGGATAGGAAGGCTCTTCAGGCAGGTCGTATGCCGATGGCGGCGCAGTCAAGACATAGATGCGCCCCAGCCCGCCGAGCTGCGTGTCGCCGTAGACATTGGCCTTGGTAAAGCCCAGCTCATTCTTGAGCAGGTCCACGCGGGCCCTGGCTTTGTCCAGGATGGCATCGCGATCGCCCCAGTCGAGCGCCGAGGCCGGGCAGGTCTTGACGCAGGCCGGCTTGAGGCCGTTGGTGGTCCGATCCTGACAAAAGACGCACTTGGAGCTTTTGGCCTCGCCGGTCAGACGGTTGATCACATCGAGCTGGGGTATATGGAACGGGCAGAACTGGCCGCAGTAGCCGCAGCCGTTGCACAGATCTCGCTCGTAGGTGATGATCCCGTGCGGGCCATGCTTGAGCGCCTTGGTGGGGCACACGTCCACGCAGACTGCCTCGGCGCAGTGCATACACCCTTCCTTGAGGAACAACCACTGGAACCGCTCGCCGTCGTCATACTCCCGGAACTTGATGCGCGTCCAGGTCTGAGGATCCAGCTTCAGGGGATTTTCGTAGGTGCCGGTGTTGACTGTTTCGCGCACGCCGGGGACGTAGCCCTGCAGGTCGTTCCACTGCTTGCAGGCCACCTGACAGCCCCGGCAGGCCATACACTTGGACGTATCGATGTACATTGCATATCGGTCAGTCATGTTGCATCCCCTACGCTTTCTCGACGTTCACCAGGAACGCCTTGTATTCCGGAATCGTGGTATTGCCGTCGCCCACGTGGGGCGTCAGGTCATTGGCCGACGCACCTTTGGCCAGGGCCTCATGCTCTTCGCCCTCGCCGCCGCCCCAGCCAAAGTGCCAGGGCATGCCCACCTGGTGGACCGTCTTGCCGTTGACGGTGAACGGCTTGAAGCGCTTGGTGACGACGGCAACCGCCTGGATTTCACCCCGCGCCGAACGGACTTGAGCCTTGTCGCCGCTCTTGATCCCTTTTTCCGCGGCCAGCTCCTCGCTCATCTCGATAAACATTTCGGGCTGCGCTTCAGCCAGCCACTCTAGCCAGCGCGACATGCCGCCGGCTTGCCAGTGCTCGCAGACGCGGTAGGTGGTGGCGACGATGGGGAACTGATCCACCGCACCCCAGTTGTCGCCCACGGGCCGGCCTTCATCGGTCTTCCACACCTTGACGACCGGGTTGATCGGCTGGTCGGGATAGAGAAGGTTGCTCGTCGGTGATTCCACCGGCTCATAGTGGGTTGGCAGCGGCCCCTCATTCATGGCCGCAAACAACCCACCCTTGCCGTCGGTGCGCATGATAAACGGATCGTTGCCGCCAGCAGCGTTGGGCCCTTTGGTGACCACAAAGTCGGGCACGTCGTTGCCCACCCATTTGCCCAGGATCGGCTTGCCGTCGGCGTCCTTGGTGCCCGAATCGGCGTTGGGGTCCCACCAGATCAACTCCCGGCCGCCGGGCCATGGCTTGCCGCTGGGATCGGCCGAGCAGCGGTTGTAGACGATGCGCCGGTTGGCCGGCCAGGAAAAGCCCCAGTAGGGGAACAAGCCCAGATCGCTGGGGTCCTTTTGGCCGCGGCGCCTGGCAGCCGGCAGGGTGTTGCCGTTGCCATCGGGCATAGGCGAGTAGTAACCGCCATACACCCAGCAGCCGCAGGCTGTCTTGCCGTCGGCCGTCAGCCGGGCGAACGTACTGAACAGGTCGCCCTTCTTGGCCAGAACCACCCCCTTGTCGTCCAGCAGGTCCTCGACGGCGTAGCCGTTCAGCTCGCGGGCCACCTTGGTGATGTCCACCAGCTCGCCGACGACCGGGTGGGTTGGGCCGCCGCCATAGCTCCAGTTCAGGTGCAGGATCGGATCGGGGAAGGGGCCGGGCTCGGCCTCGTACATCTCTTTCAGCTTGCGGCAGACCAGGTCCAGAATATCGTGGTCGGGCAGCGCCTCGCCGGGCGCTTCGGCCACCTTGGTCCGCCACTGGATCAGCCGCCCACTGGTGACGATGCTGCCCTCTTTTTCCATGGCGTCGGCTGCCGGCAGGACAAACACCTCGGTCTTGACCTCGGCGGGATTGACCCCGGGCGCTCGCCAAAAGGCCACCGTCTCGGTCTGGAACAGCTCCTGGACCACCAACCAGTCCAACTGCTCCAGGGCTTTGCGCTCCAGGCGGGCGTTAGGGCCGCCGACGGCCGGGTTCTGGCCCAGGAGCCAGGCCCCCTTGAGCTTGCCGGCGTACATCGCCTCAAAGAGGGCGATCCAGTAGTGACTGGCCGCGCTGTCGACCTTGGGCAGATAGTCGTAGGCAAAGCCGTTGTCGGCCGTGGCATGGTCACCCCACCACGCCTTTAGCAGGCTGGTGATGAACTTGGGGCCGTTGGCCCAGTAGCCGCCCGACCAGGGACCACCCGGCTTGGTCTTGTTCTCGATGTAGGTGGTCAGGTCTGGGTCAGCCGAAGTCGGGACGGGCAGGTAGCCGGGCACATAGTGAGCCAACAGGCCCTGGTCGGTGGAGCCTTGGACGTTGCTCTCGCCGCGCAGGGCGTTGACGCCGCCGCCGGGCCGGCCCATGTTGCCCAGCAACAGTTGGACCATGCCCATAAAGCGCACGTTCTGCGAGCCGACAGTGTGCTGCGTCTGGCCCATGGCGTACAGGATAGTGCCCACCTTGTCCGGTGCGCCGGTGCTGGCATACAGCTTGTACACCTCTTCCAGCTTGTCCTTGGGGCAGCCGGTGATCGACGACACCGTGTCCAGGTCGTAACGGGCATAGTGCCGCTTCATGATCTGAAAGACGCAGTTCGGGTCCTGAAGCGTCTCGTCGCGCAACGCCTTGCCTTCGGCGTCGGCTTGATAGTTCCACGTGCTCCGATCCCCGTACTTGCCCTCGGCAAAGCCGGAGAACAGCCCATCCAGGTCCTCAGGACCCTTGTAATCGGGGTGGATCAGGTTGGCGGCGTTGGTATAAACCGCCACATATTCTTTGTGGTACAGCTCGTTGTCTATGACGTACTTGGTCAGGCCGCCATAGAAAGCGATGTCGGTGCCGCTGCGGATGGGAACGTACAGGTCCGCTTTGGCGGCGGTGCGAGTAAAGCGGGGGTCAACGACGATCAGCTTGGCTTTACGCTCTTCGCGGGCCTTGTGGATCCAGGTCATCGACGCCGGGTGGTTCTCCGCCGCGTTGGAGCCGTTAATCATGATCGCATCGGCGTTTTTGAGGTCCACCCAGTGATTGGTCATGACACCTCGGCCAAATGTTGGGGCCAGACCGGCCACCGTGGCAGAGTGTCATATGCGAGCCTGGTGTTCCAGGTAGACGACGCCCAGGGCGCGGGCCAGCTTGGAGGCCAGGTAGCATTCCTCACTGTTGTTGGCCGCCCCACCCAGAAAGGCAAAGGCCTGGGTGCGGTTTACGGTCACTCCCTTGTCATTTACCTTCTCGAATGTCTCATCGCGGGCCTTTTTGATCCGCTTGGCGATCTCGTCGATAACCCAGTTCCACTCAACCTCTTCGAACTTGGCGCTGTTCGGCGCCCGGTACAATGGCTTTTTCAGCCGCCGATCGCTCTGGGACATGGTCCGCACCGAGATCGACTTGGGGTCCAGGGCGCCCCGGTTGATTGGGTTGTCGGGATCGCCCTCGGAGTTGATGATGTGCCCATCGGGGCCGGTGGCGATCAACAGGCCACAACCGCAGGAGCAGTAGGGGCAGATCGTGGCGGCCTCACCGACCGGCTTGTGCAGCGGGAACAGACTCTCCGACGCTAACGCTCCGGCCGCAAAACCGGCGGGGAGGAAGAGGCCTCCCAACGATGCTCCGGATACTTTTAAAAAGTCCCTTCGTGATAGATCCATATTGCTTTTCTACCTCCGTGTGATGCTTTAGCTCCTGTGCTTGACAATTCTGAGGTTAGGTCTTTTTGTTACTCAAGCTCCTGCATATAACAGATCCTTGGACTAAACCTCCTTTCTTCCACTCAATCGCCACCTATGCTGTTTTCTACGCCGCACCGAGAAGCAGAACGACTTGGTTTCAAGTTTGTAACGTGCCAATTATACCAAAATCGTTTCTACGGGTCAAATGCCAATTTTAGAACAGAAGATGGAAAACCATGAAAATTGCCTTGCCAAAAGCGCTCCCAGATTAAAATGACCGTTGCTGAACTGCAGATTGGTTCAGGCCAGGCGCATTCGCCCAAGCGAGCTGCCATCAGGCAAGCAAATCCCGCCCGGGCAACATACCAGCAAGCTACATTCTTCTGACCGGTTTGCCCGGCACAATGCGCAGACGTTTGTTGGATCACCGCCACACGAAATTTCCCAAGTTCAAAGGTTCATGATATAATCATCTGCGAGCAGCAAGCCGTCACACGCTATCTCAAGTTGTAGCCGGGCCGGTAAGGCGATGAAGGGATCACCAAAACCATGGCTGCACGACGGGATGGGTGGGGTGAGCACAAGCCAACTCAAATCTGGGGGGAATAATGTCTCATGTCTTGGTAGTTGACGACGACGCCGATTTCGTCAAGATTGTTACCAAAGTGCTGCAAAAGGCAGGCCACGAGGTGAGCTCCGCTCGCAACGGAGAACAGGCCTTGAAGATGATGCACAAGAAGGTGCCCGACCTGGTCCTGCTGGATATGATGATGTCGTACATTCTAGACGGCGTGGACGTAAGACGGACGATGATGGAGGATCCGCTTCTGAAGGCCGTGCCGGTCATTATGATGACGTCGGCCACGGTGGCAAGGGGGGAGGGCGCAGCCGCCATGGGTGAAGATGCCCCCACCACGATGTGGCTGTCCAAGCCTCTTAATCCAGACGGGCTCTTGACCAGCGTGAACCAGGCCATGGCCTGAGCGGGGAGGAGCTTGCCCCAACAGAGCACTAGACAGGAGCATCCTATTGGGATGCTCCTGTGGCCATCTGGTCGAAGCGCTGCGGCAGGCTCCTGTGAGAGTGGAGGACTAAAGAGGGTGTTGAGCAGCACCTTTGCAGAGGAGAGGTTCCTGGCATTGGCTTCCTGAACCGTCCAGGAATCCAAGACTCTGTTCGAGCCGCTTGGCTTTTTCGCGGGATGAGAGAGGGCGCCATGAGACAAAAACTGCTGGCCCGACTTGCCAGTATGCGCCTGCAGCGCATCCTGATCCTCAGCTTTGTCTTGATGACGGCCATCACCATTTTCGTCAGCACCCAGATCACCCTGACCATCATCAACCGTTACCTGGCCGACTCGAGCGACGAGCGGGTGGGCCGTGACATGAAGCTGGCCGAAGCGTTCTACGACCTGAAGAAGCAGGATCTGGCTTCAGGGGCAGAGCGCATGTCTGCATCACCCGCCGTCCGCGACAATCTCCGGGCGGCTGTCGAACGCGACCCTGCAGCACTCCAGGTCCTGCGCCAGGAGATCGACACCGAGATCTCTGTCCTCTCCCCCGGCACGCACCGCTTTATCGTCATTGTTGATACCCAAGGCCTTGCCATTGATGGCCGCGTTACGTCTGAGCTCGGGCACACGGGGCTATTTCGGGTTAACACCGACTGGAGCCAAGTCGCCATTGTCAGGGCTGCGCTGGCCGGAGGCCAGTCACAAAGTGCGCCCGAGATCCTGCCTGCCAGCGTATTAGAGTGGCTGGGACTGACAGATCAGGCAAAAATCGATCTGGTTGATACGCCTGGGACCAATCCAGTCCCCTACACTCCACAGGAGGGCACCGCCGGGCTAGTCCTGATGGCCGTCGCCCCGGTGATGGCCAACTCACCCGGCGGCGGCCTCGTCGGCGCGGTGATGGTCGGACATCTGCTCAACCAGGACTATACGCTCGTAGACCGGATCAAAGAGGTGGCAGGCGTCGACACGAGCACGATATTCCTGGGCGACATGCGCGTATCCACCAACGTACCAGATGAAAAGGGCGAGCGGGCCATTGGAACGCGCGTATCGCAGGCGGTCTACGACACCGTCCTGACCAAGGGCCAGGACTATACCGGGCGGGCGCTGGTCGTCAATCAGTGGTACATCACCCGCTACAAGCCGCTTCGCGATCATACCAGCGAGGTCATCGGCATTCTGTACGTGGGCGCCGAGGAAGCCTCTTTCGTGCGACTCGTCGATTCGTTTCGGCGTTGGTTGCTTTTGATCGCCGCTGCCTCTATCGTCCTCGCCGCCTTGATCTCCATTCCCGTTGCCTGGTCTATCTCTCGCCCCCTGTCTGAGCTGGCCCATGCCACCCGACAAGTCGCCGAGGGGGACCTGTCTGTGCGCGTGCCCGTCTATGGCCGTGGCGAAATGGGCATCCTCGCCGGGTCGTTCAACACCATGGTCGAGACACTGCGCGATACGCATGAGCAGCTCTTGCAGAAGGAAAAGCTTGCCTCGCTCGGCCAGCTCGCCGCCGGTGTCGCCCACGAAATCAACAACCCGCTCGGCTCTGTTCTTCTCTATGCCGATATTTTGTGCCGCGACACACCAGCCGATGACCATCAGCGGCGTGAGGACCTACAGATGATCGTCAAAGAGGCAACCCGCTGCAAGACGATCGTCACCGACCTGCTCAACTTTTCGCGTCAGAACAGGGTCCTTGCCCAGAAAACAGACCTTGCGGCCTTGTTGCAGACGATGATTGCCGAGGCAAGTCAAAAACCCGGTTACGCCAAGATCAGCCTTTCCGCAGAGATCGACCCGGCGCTGCCCGAGATCGAGGCCGACCCGCTCCAGCTTCACCAGGCCTTTCTTAACCTGATGAACAATGCCGTCGACGCCATGCCCAACGGCGGCAGCCTGATCTTCCGGGCTCGTCGGGGGCCACATTCGGGGTTTGTCACCATACAGATACAGGACACGGGCACCGGCATCACCAAGGAAAACATGGGCAAGCTATTCACTCCCTTTTTCACTACCAAGCCAATCGGCACCGGCACCGGGCTGGGCCTGGCGATTACATACGGCATCGTCAAGATGCACCAAGGGCAGATCTCCGTGCAAAGCGCGGTGGGAGAAGGCACCACCTTTACGATCACGCTGCGCGAAAAGATGCCTCCACTTCAAGTGAGCCAGATGTTGTCATCCTAGCATTTCAAGGAGCACGAATGGACGAATCAGCAGATCTCCAGGCCCGGATTCTGGTCGTCGATGATGAGCTTGGCATGCGTGAAGGATGCCGGCGAGTGTTGAGCCCACTGTACCATACGGTGGACACGGCCGAAAATGTCGCTATGGCACTGGAAGCCATTCGCAGCAATGACTATGACCTGGCCCTGCTAGACGTGATGATGCCTGACGGCAGCGGGCTGGACCTGTGCGATCCCATCCACGAACGCGATGCTGACGCCATCTGCATCGTCATCACCGGCTATGCTACTATCGAGCTCGCTGTCGATGCAGTCAAGCGCGGCGCTTATGACTTTTTGTCCAAGCCGTTCACCTCAGATCAGCTCATCGTCGCCGTCAAGCAGGGCCTCGAGCGGCGTCGCCTGCGGCGAGAGACTGAGGAACTCGATGCCTGCCGGCGTCGGGCCGATGATCTGGCCCGAGCCAAGTCCGAAATCGAAAAACTAGAACGGACAAAGAGCCAATTCATGCTAACAGTGGCTCATGAGCTGCGCGCCCCTGCTGCCGCCGTCCAGAGCTATGTCAATTTGATCCTGAACGGCTATATCAACGGGCAAGAGCTGCACGACACGATGACGCGCATCCAGCTCCGGCTACAGGAGCTGCTCGACCTGATCGCCGATCTACTACAACTGGCGCACCTGAAAGAGGCCAAGGACGCGCCTTCCCTAGTCCTCAGCCCGCAACCGGTGGCCGACATCCTGGAAGAAGTCGTTGGCTTGATGCAGGAGCAGGCGCGACACAAGAACCAGGATATCGATGTTCAGATCCTGGCCCGACCGATGCTCACCGCGGCGCGCGACCACATCCGACAGGTGTGGATGAACCTGATCAGCAACGCGATCAAGTACACGCCGGCAGGCGGGCGTGTGAAGGTCAGGCTGGAGGCCGATGAGCAGGGTATTACCGGCAGCGTGACAGACACGGGCATCGGCATTGCCGAAGCCGACCTCCCCAACCTGTTTCGCGAGTTCTTTCGTACGGATCAGGCCAAAGCCACCGGCGAGATCGGCACCGGTCTTGGCTTGGCCATTCTGAAACAGATCATCGATTCGTATGGGGGTACAATTGCCGTGCAGTCACAGCTCGATCACGGCACCTGCATCACCTTCACGCTACCGTTCGAGCGGGCTCAGGCAGCCCTCCCTCCGGCAGAGCAGATGCTGGGCCTCGACAGCCCTCGCACCCACACCTCTAGGTTGGCCGGTGATCCGCGCTTCAGCACAACCCCAACCCCCTGACCGGCGCCAGACCGTACGCAAGTGTGGGGGTAGTTAACCTCAGCCGCTGACGCCCAGCGGCTACTTGCCGTCAGGCCGCCCTTGGACTATAATACCGGGAATCACACGGAGGTGTACCGCCAATGAAGCAGCATCTCGACTACAAAAAGACCTTTCTTCTCGGTTTTGGATTCCTCGGCGTGAGCGTCATGTGGATGCTCTACAACTCGTACGTTCCCATCTTTCTACAGGCCGGCAACCCAGCCTTTGAGGGCCAAAAGGCGACTACAGTCGGTTTCGGCCTGAGCGCTACTATGGCCGGCCTAATCATGACCCTCGACAACATCGCCGCCCTGTTCATCCAGCCGGTGGTGGGCATGCTCAGCGACCGGACCCGTACCCGCATCGGCCGGCGGATGCCCTACATCCTGATCGGCGCGCCGATAGCGGCGGTCGCCTTTGCCCTGATCCCCATCGCCGTCAACCAGATCCCGGCCGAGCTGTCGGGGCAAACTGCGCAACTGGGCGGCCAACTGGCCTTTTTCATGGTCGTCATCGGCCTGATGCTGCTGGCCATGGCCGTCTTTCGCACACCGGTCATCGCCCTCATGCCCGACATCACCCCTTCAGCGCTGCGATCCCGGGCCAACGGCGTGATCAACATGATGGGCGGCATCGGCTCGCTGCTGGCGACCTTTGGCGGGGCGTTCCTGTACAAAATGAACAAAATAACGCCCTTCTGGGCCGGCTCGATCATCCTGCTCGCGGCTGTGCTCGTCGTGTTCCTTGCCATAAAGGAGCCGAAGGAGTATACGGCCGAGGCCGGCAACAAGGAGCGGTGGTGGGACACATTCCGCCACGTACGGGATATCCCCCACGAGGCCCGCAAGAGCCTGCTGCTCATCCTGGCGGCCATCTTTGCCTGGTTCGTCGGCTATAACGCCATCGAGACCTTTTTCACCTCTTACGGCACTTTCAAGCTAGGGGTGTCCGAAAGCACGGCGTCGATGCTGCTGGGTTGTTTCTCGCTGACATTCATCTTCTTTTCCATCCCGGGGGGCATGCTCGCCGAGCGATGGGGGCGGCGGCGGACGATCCTGATCGGACTGATCGCCCTCACGGTGCTGCTTTTGCTGGCCTCGGTGCTGCCCTACCTGTACGCCATCGCGGCCATCCTGTTCCTGGGCGGCATCGCCTGGTCGCTGATCAACATCAACTCCCTGCCGATGGTCGTCGACCTGGCGCCGGGCGACCGGCTGTTGGGCACCTACACCGGCCTGTACTACATCGCCGGCACGTCAGCAGCCATCGCCGGCCCCATCCTCAACGGCTGGATCATCGACCTGACCGGCAAGAACTATTCGTTGAATTGGACGCAACCCGCAACTTGCGCCGGTCCACTATGCAGCTCGCTTCAACCATTCTAACCCCATCTTCCACATACGGCATAGCTTGAACGTTTAGCTTTTCGATCAATCCCCTTCGGGCGTCAAAGTCTTCTCTCATTTCTTCCAGTCCGGGCGCCAACTCCGCCGCCAAGTCTAGCACGTCCTTGATCTGGTCATCGGTCAACGTTTGCGCTTCCAACCGGGTCACGAGGTCGGCCCGCTCACCTTCCAGCGCCCGGATCGTCACTTCAAGCCGGGTTCTGCGGTCGGTCAACAATTCCTTGAAGTCCTTTGACTTGGGGTCAACGTCACTCACTAGATAGAGATCAAGCAAGCGGCCCAACTGGCGGCGGTTATCGGCCAGCAGATCGTCAATCACGGCGAGGCGCCGGCGGAGCGGCTCATTGTCCCGGTTGCGCTCTGCTTGACTCTCCCTCAAGCCGCGCTCAAGCGCCGCCGGATTCGTGATAAACTCGCACACCCAACCCCACACAACCGCGTCAACGTAATCTGCCCGGAAGTATGGCGAATCGCAC
>DAOUGI010000102.1:0-20119 GCA_034429215.1 Anaerolineae bacterium
CCTGGCCGGCCGGCTGATCGCCTGGCGCAAGCGGCTGGAGATGGCCCCCGAGCGGATCCTGCCGGTGTTCGAGCTGGCCCGCCGCGAGACGCGGCGGCGCACCCGGGCGCTGTTCGACCTGCCCGAGGGGGAGGAGCTGACGCTGCAGGTGGTGAAGGATCAGCCGTGGGGGGCCTACAACTGGTACCTGGGCGGCTACCGGTCGCGGATCGACATCAACACCGACCTGCCGGTGCGGGCCAGCTCGGCGGTCCCGCTGATGGCCCACGAGGCCTATGCCGGCCACCACACCGAGCACGCCGTCAAAGAGGCGGCGCTGTACCGGGCCCAGGGCCGGGCCGAGCACTCGATCCAGCTCATGCTGGCCCCCGAGTGCCTGCTGTCGGAGGGGATCGCCGACAGCGCGCTGGGGGTGATCTGGGACCGGGCCGAGCGGGCCGCTTTCCTGGCCGGCGAGCTGTACCCGGCGGCCGGGGTGGCGGGGATCGACGTGGATCTCCAGATGGAGATCGAGCGGGCGAGCGAGGGGCTGCGCAAGGTGAGCAACAACGCGGCGCTGCTGCTGCACCGCGACGGCCGGCCGCCCGCCGAGGTGCAGGGCTACCTGGAGCGGTGGGGGCTGGCGACGCCGGAAGAGGCGGCCCACCTGCTGCGGTTCATCCAGACCCCGCTGTACCGCTCCTACGTTTTCAACTATGCCCTGGGCAAGGAGCTGCTGGCCCCGCTCCTGCGCGGGCCCGACGCGGCGGCCAATTTCGGCCGGCTGCTGAGCGAGCCGCTCACCCCCAGCCAGGTGCGGCGGTGGGTGGGAGAAATCAAGGAGGGATAAAATGGATCACAGACGGACGACACGGTTGCTCACCCTTGCGGTGCTCGTCACGCTGCTTTTGGCAGCCGCACCCCCGGTCTATTCGCTCGCTCCGCCCGGGACAACTGCGGGCGGCGCCTGGACGCTCCGGTCCCCGGTCAGCCCGCCGGCCCGGTCCGCCTCGGCCATGACCTGCCTGATCGGGGACAAGGTGCTCCTGTTTGGCGGGTCCACTGGCTATAATAACGGCGAGACCTGGCTGTATGATCCCAGCAACAATAGCTGGACGAACAAGAACCCCGCCGCCGGCCCGTCGGCGCGCTACACCCATGCCATGGCCTGGATCGGCGATGACCAGGCGCTGCTGTTCGGCGGGTACGATGCCGGCGGCTGGAACGGCGAGACGTGGGTCTATGACCTGAGCGACAACACCTGGACGAACAAGAACCCCCCGGCCGGCCCGCCGGCCCGCTACGCCCATGCCATGGCCTACCTGGGCGGCGACCAGGCGCTGTTGTTTGGCGGGGGCGATAGCAGCGGCTTTCTGGGCGATACCTGGGTCTATGACCTCAGCGCCAACACCTGGACGAACAAGAACCCTCCGACCGCCCCATCGGCGCGAATGAACCATGCCATGGCCCCCATTGGCGGGGACCAGGTGCTCCTGTTTGGCGGGGCCACCGGCGGCTGGGACGGCGAGACCTGGGTCTATGACCTCAGCGCCAACACCTGGACGAAGCAGATCCCCGCCGGCAGCCCGTCGGCGCGAGCCGGCCACGCCATGGCCTCGCTCGGTGGGGACCAGGCGCTCCTGTTCGGCGGGTACGACGGCTCTAACAGCGCCGAGACCTGGGTCTATGACCTCAGCGCCAACACCTGGACGAGCCAGTCCACCGAGGACGACCCGCCCGCGCGGCAGATGCATTCCATGGCTTCGCTCGGCGGGGACCAGGCGCTGCTGTTTGGCGGGTTGGATGGCAGCAACTACCTCGGCGATGCCTGGGTCTATGACCTCAGCGACAACACCTGGACGACCCAAGCCCTGCCGACCGGCCGAGGCAGCACGGCCATGGCCTCGCTCGGCGGGGACAAGGTGCTCATGTTTGGCGGGTACGATACCGACGAGAATTGGTGGTACCTCGATCAGACCTGGGTCTATGACCTCAGCGCCAACACCTGGACGAACCAGGCTCCCGCCGGCAACCCGTCCGCACGCTTTGACCATGCCATGGCCTTCATAGGCGGGGACAAGGTGATCATGTACGGGGGGTGGGACGGCTGGATTAGCGATGCTATGTGGGTCTATGACCTCAGCGACAACGCCTGGACGGGCCCGAACCCCCCCGTCAAACCGGGCGTGCGACTGAATCATGCCATGGCCTCCCTTGGCGGGGACAAGGTGCTCCTGTTTGGCGGGGAGGACATCTCCTTCAACCCCAACGGTGAGACGTGGATCTATGACCTCAGCGACAACACCTGGACGAGCCTGACGCTCGCCGTCAAACCGTCTGCCCGGCAAGGCCACGCCATGACCTCCATCGGCGGGGACCAGGTGCTGCTGTTTGGCGGGCACGATGACAGCAGCGCGTTCGGCGATACCTGGGTCTATGACCTGAGCGACAACACCTGGACGAACAAGAACCCCGCCGTCGCCCCGGCCGCGCAAGCGAACCATGCCATGGCCTACCTGAGCGGCGACCAGGCGCTCCTGTTTGGCGGGGACGAGACCTGGGTCTATGACCTCAGCGAAAACACCTGGACGCAGCAGGCTGCCCCCGCCGGCCCGCCGGCCCGATCGGGCCACGCCATGGCCACCATCGGCCGGGACCAGGTGCTCCTGTTTGGCGGGCACGGGGACGGCGGCCCGCTCGGCGACACCTGGCTCGCGGCCGGGTTCTTTGGCTACCGGGTGTATCTGCCGGTGGTGACGCGCAACCACTGAAGCGGTTATATCCCCGGCGGGGTTGGTTGTCAACAAAAAAGCGAGGAGGCCGATTCCGGCCTCCTCGCCATTTGGTACAGGGGCCGGCCGCCCCGGCTATAGCCAATCCTTCCTCCAGAACAGCACCCCCACGGCGGCGCACACCGCGATCGCCGCGCCGACGACGAGCGCAAAGGCCCACTGCCACCCGTCGAGGGGCAACCGGACGTTCATCCCGAAAAAGCTGGCGATCATCGTCGGCAGGCTCAGGATGATGGTGACCGACGCCAGGAACTTCATCACCCCGTTCAGGTTGTTGGAGATGATCGAGGCAAAGGTGTCCATCATCTGGCTGAGGATGTTGCTGGAGATGTTGGTCATTTCGATGGCCTGCTCGACCTCGGTGAGCACGTCCTCCAGCAGGTCCAGGTCCTCCGGGAACCGCTGGAAGGTCTGGTTCTTGTGCAGGTGGCGCAGGATCAGCTCGTCGGATTTGAGCGCGGTGGTAAAGTAGACCAGGCTTTTCTGGTATTTGAGCAGCTCTAAAAGCTCGCGGTTCCGCTGGGCGTGCTGCAGGCGGTCTTCGAGCATTTCCACGGTGCTGTCGATCTTGTTCAGGTCCTGGAGGTAAAGGTTGGCGGTGATGCGCAGGACGCGCAGGATGAACCGGTTGCGCTTGGCGGTGGACAGCTCGCGGGCGGCGTACAGGGCCTGGATCACGCTGGTCTGGACCTTGGACACGGTGGCGACGAACCAGTCGGTCACGACCATCCCCAGGGGCACGGTGACGTAGGGCACGTCGGCCGCCTCGCCCTCGAACCTGGGCACGCGCAGGACGATGAGGGTGGCCCCGTTTTCCTTTTCGGTTCGCGCCCGCTCGTCCATGTCCAGGGGGTAGGTGATAAAGTCCCGAGGAATGTTTAGCGTTTGCTCGAGATGGGTAACCTCTTCCGGGGTAGGATCCACGACGTCGATCCAGCACCCGCCGCAGGGCTGGGCGATGGTCTCGAGACCCAGTTCTGTGCCTTTGTACACGGTGATCATGAGCTTCCCTCCAACTAGAGATCTGGATCAGGCGCAACGCACCAACGGCAGGTGCGTCGCACCGAAAGCGGAACGCACCCAGACTGGAATGTCCAGCGCACGGGTGGCCACTATTGCACCTCCGAGAATCGGTTCCCCGGAGGCTTGGTTGGATGGGAAGTGTCTGCCTTCCGGGGGGCTAGGCTATTCGGTTGGCAGGTGAAAGACGGGACCCGAGTCCCAAGCTACGTTGGGGTGACCCGTCTTCCGGTTGAATTTCGTCCATCTTCCTCTGGATAAATCTGTCTGCGGCGAATACGAGCGAGGCCAATTGCCTCGAGCGCCGCCGCAGCAGCAGGCATTCTAGCACCGTGAATAATGGCTGTCAAACTGTGGATGGGCTGCGGCTGGGGCCAGGCCCTGTCAGGTTGTGAGCCGCTTGCTCGATTTGTCACGCCAGGCTTTCAGGGCCCGCGTCGTCCACGTCCAGCTCGTGCATCTCGCCGGTGACGGTATAGACCACCCGCTCGCAGATGTTGATCACCCGGTCGGCGGTCCGCTCCAGGTTGTGGGCGGCCCACAGCAGGTAGGTGGCCTGCTCGAGGGCGCCGGCGTCGGAGATGATGCAGGACAGCAGATCGCGAAAGACCTGGTTGTACAGGGCGTCTATCTCGTCGTCCCGGCGGGGGATGGCCCGGGCCAGGGTCACGTCCTTGTGGACAAAGGCGTCCAGCGCCTGGCGGAGCATGGCGCAGGACTGGCAGGCCATGACCGGCAGGTCGACGATCGGCTTGATCAGCGGCTTGCCGCCGATCGCCAGGGTGATGCGGGCGATCCCCTTGGCATAGTCGCCGATCCGCTCCAGCTCGGTGATGATCTCCAGGATGGCGGCCAGCAGCCGCATGTCGCCGGCCATCGGCTGCTGGGTGGCGATCAGGGCGATCGTCTCGGCTTCGAGGGCATAGCGCCGCTCGTTGATCAGCCGGTCGGCGGCGACCAGATGCCTTGCCCCGGCCAGGTCCTGCTGTTTGAGCAGCTCCACCGACCGGACGAGGGCCTGTTCCACCAGGCTGCCGAGCTCGAGCACCTCGTCTTGCAGGCGCTGCAGCTCCTGGTCAAACTTGTGACGCAGCATCTTTGCCTCCTTGGCCAGGGGTAACCCCTTGTTCCTGTAGCCAGGCCTGGATCCGGCGGTCGATCTCGTCTCGCACCTGGCGGAATTTGTCCACGATCTGGGCGCGGGTGCCGGCGAACTCTGCCGGGTCGTCGAACGTCCAGTGTAGCCGCCGGCCCATGCCGGGAAAGACCGCCGGGCAGCTTTTATCGGCCTGGGCGCAGACCGTAATCACGTAACCAAAGTGCGCTTTGCCCATGTACTCACTCAGGTGCTTCGACCGCTGTCCGTTCAGGCTGATCCCTGCCTCGTCCATGACCAGCCGGGTGTAGCGATGGATCTCCCTGGGCTCCAGTCCGGCGCTGAACGCCTCGAACCGGTCGCCGCCATATTTCCGCAGCAAGGCCTCGGCCATCTGGCTGCGCGCCGAGTTGCCGGTGCACAGGAATAGAACCTTGACTTTGTTCATGACCAATTCCCCCTCTAGCCAAACCTTCCGGTGATATAGTCCTCGGTCCGCTTGTCGTGCGGCGTAGTAAAGAGATGGGTCGTCGGCCCATATTCGATCAGCGTCCCGGCCCGCTCCTGGTCGATCATGAAAAAGGCGGTGTGATCCGACACGCGGGCGGCCTGCTGCATGTTGTGGGTGACGATGATGATGGTGTAATCGCGGGCCAGCTCGCGCATCAGGTCCTCGATCTTGAGGGTGGCGATCGGGTCCAGCGCCGAGCAGGGCTCGTCCATCAGGATGATCTCGGGCTTGACGGCGATGACCCGGGCGATGCACAGCCGCTGCTGCTGCCCGCCCGACAGGGCCAGGGCGCTCTCCGGCAGCTTGTCGTGGACCTCGTCCCACAGCGCGGCCTGGCGCAGCGACCGCTCCACCAGGTCGTCCATGTTGCCCCGGTAGCCGTTGATCCGCGCTCCCCAGGCCACGTTCTCATAGATCGTCTTGGGGAAGGGGTTGGGCTTTTGAAAGACCATGCCGATCCGCCGCCGGACCTCGACGGGGTCGACGTCGGGGGCGTAGACGTTCTGGCCGTGGAGGAGCACCTGGCCTTCGATCCGGGCGGCGGGGATCAGGTCGTTCATCCGGTTAAAGGCGCGCAGGACGGTGCTCTTGCCGCAGCCCGACGGACCGATCAGGGCGGTGATCTGGCGGCGGCGGACCGGCAGGCTGATCTCCTTGATCGCCCGAAAACCGCCATAGTAGACGCTCAGGTCGCGCGTCTCGATGGCATAGTCGCCGTCGTGCCCCACCTCTGCCGTTGGAGCTGCTGCCAAATGGGGCTGGGCAGTGACGCGAACCAGTTGTGTGTCGGTGCTCATGATTACCACCTCTTGCTGTAGCGGTTGCGCAGCAATATAGCCGCGGCATTGAGCGACAGGAGCATTGCCAGGAGGACAACGATCGCCGCCGCAGCCAGGTTGCGAAACTCATCCTGCGGCCGCGACGTCCACTGGTAGATCTGGGCGGGCAGGGTGGTGAACTTGGAGAAAGGGCCGTTGGGATCGGCCACGATGTAGGTTGATACCCCGACCACCACCAGGGGCGCCGTCTCGCCGACCGCCCGCGAGATGGCCAGGATCGTGCCGGTCAGGATGCCGGGCAGGGCATTGGGCAGGACATGGTGCCAGATCGTCTGCCACTTGGTGGCCCCCAGCCCGTAGCTGGCCTGGCGCAGCGAGTTGGGCACGGCCCGGATCGCCTCCTGGGCATTGATGATCAACAGCGGCAGGATCAACAGCGCCAGGGTCAGCCCGGCCGACAGGATGGTCCGCCCGTTGGCCGTGGTTGGATCGGCCAGCCCAAACAGCGTGCCGCTGGTCAGCGGCTCCAGCATCCGGACAAAGATGGCCAGGCCCAACATGCCATAGATGATCGACGGCACCCCGGCCAGGTTGTTGATGTTGGTTTGGATGATGCGGTTGATCCAGTTGTTGCGGGTGTACTCTTCCAGGTAGATGGCCGCGCCCACCCCCACCGGGAAGGCGATCAGGATGGTGATCACGATCGTCCACAGCGAGCCCAGGATCGCCGTCCGCACCCCGGCCAGCTCGGGCCGGCTCGACTGCGGGTTCTGGAGAAAGCCGGCATTCAGCCAGCTCCTGAACTGGAGGCTGGCGTTGGGATAATTGGCGGCCGCCTCTGCCTCGATGGCCTTGCGGTTCAGCAGCGATTCGGTCAGCGGCCAACTGGCCACGATCTTGGGCTCGACTACCCGGCCCAGCACCAACTGATAGACCTCCTCTCGGCTGCGCTCGGCAAACGGCTTTTCGCTCTCCAGCCGGCGCATCGTCCCCGCCGGCAGGCGCCCTTCCAGGATGGCCAGCAACTGCTCCTTGGTCTGGTCGTGCACCGGGACGCCGCCGTCCGCCAGGCTGGCCGGGTCCACCTGGTTTTCGACCGCCACCAGCCCGATCGATTCGATGACGACGGTATACAACAGGGCCATCAAGGCGATGATGCCGATCACCGTCGATGCCTGGAAGGCGATGCGCCAGGCCCGCCCGGTGCGGTGCCGCCGTCCCAGGTTGCTTTCGAACCGTTCCTCGTCGATCCCAGCGGCCTGCCGTCTCCGCCGGGCTCGCAGCTCTGCCAGGGGATCGCTCATTCGTACACCTCCCGGAAGCGGCGCACGATCCGCTGGCTGACGATGTTCAGGGTCAGGGTGATCAGGAACAGCATCAGGCCGATGGCAAACAGGCTGTTGTAATCGACCGACTCGAAGCTGAGGTCGCCGCCGCTGATGCGCATGATGTGGCCGGTCATCGTCTCGGCCCCCTTGAACGGGTTGAGGGTTAAGGCCGGGCCGTTGCCGGCGGCGATGGCCACGATCATCGTCTCGCCGATGCCGCGCGAGATGGCCAGGATGATCGCCGCGGCGATGCCCGACAGGGCGGCCGGCAGGACGATCTTGACCGCTGTCTCCAGCTTGGTGGCGCCCAGGCCGTAGGCCGCCTCGCGCAGCGAGCGAGGGACGGCGCTCAGCGCGTCTTCGCTCATCGAGCTGACCAGGGGCAGGATCAGGATGCCCATGACCAGGCCGGCCGAGGCGGTGTTGTAGATCTGGACGACGTCGCGGCCGAGGAGCGAGCGCAGCAGGGGGGTCATGAAGGTCAGGGCAAAGTAGCCATAGACCACCGTGGGGATGCCGGCCAGCACCTCCAGGATCGGCTTGAGTATGCCGCGCACCCGCTGCGAGGCGTATTCGCTGAGGTAGACGGCCACGCTCAGGCCCAGCGGGATGGCGACCAGCATGGCCAGGCCGGTGGTCATCAGCGTGGCGCTGACCAGCGGCCAGATGCCAAACTCGCCGATGGCCGGCTGCCAGCGGGTCCCGCCAAAGAACTGGGCCAGGCTGACCCCCTGGGTGGTAAAGAAGCGCAGCGACTCTTTGCCCAGCACGTAGACGATGCCCAGCGTGGTCAGGATCGAGACCGCGCCGCAGAAAAATAGAAACGCCTGGATCAGGTTTTCACCCGGCCGCCGCCGGCGCCGCAGATCGACAGTCGCTTCACTGCTCGCGCCGGCTGTTGTTTCTATTGCCTTCGTGGCTGCTGTCATTCTCTCTACGATCTCCTCCTCAATGACAGGCGGTAGGGCGCCATTCTGCCCTACCGTTTGTGTCTTGTCTTTGCCCTGCCCTGCCCCTCTCCCCGATCTCTTTGAAGGATCAGCGTAGGGAGAGGGGCTGCGACCGGACCGCAGCGGGCGGGGCTATGGATTCGCCGCTTGCTGCCTGCTTGCCTATTGCGCGGCGTCTAGCCAGGCCTGTTTGGAGGCGTCGAGCGCCTCGGCGCTTGACGGGAAGTAGCCGACGTCGCTGATCTCGTCGTTGACGTTGGTCAGGTAGTAGTTGATAAAAGCGGCGACCTGGGGCTTTTCCTGCATGATCTTGGCCGTGGAGTATAGGAACAGCGGGCGGGCCAGCAGGTAGGCGCCGCTTTCCACGGTTGACGCATCCGGCGCCACGCCGTCGATCGCCACCACGTTCAGCTTGTCCTTGTTCTCCTCATAGTAGGCGTAGCCAAAGTAGCCGATGGCATACGGGCTGCCTTCTACGCCCTGGACCAGGACGTTGTCGTCCTCGCTGAGCTGCAGGTTGGCGGCGTTGAGCAGCTTTTCCTTCTCCTTGCCCAGTATCACCTCGACGAAAAAGTCAAAGGTGCCGCTGTCGGTGCCTGGGCTGAAGCGCAGGATCGGCTGATTGGGCCAGCTCGGGTTGACGTCTGACCAGTTGACGGCGGTGCTAAAGATCATGGCCAGCTCATCGGCGGTGGCGCCGGTCAGGAAGGTGTTGTCCTTGCTGACGACGACGGCCACGCCGTCGGTGCCGACGCGGAACTCGATCGGCTCGCGGCCGATGGCCTGGCAGTTGGCGAGCTCCTCGTCCTTGATGGCCCGGCTGGCGTTGGCGATGTCGGTCTCGCCGGTCTTGCAGAACCGCTCGAATCCACCCCCTGAGCCGATGCTGTCGATGGTGATGTTGCCGGCGTATCCCTCGTCTCTAAACAGCTCGGCCATCCGCTCGGACAGCGGGTAGACGGTCGAGCTGCCGGCGCTGGCAATGTCGCCGGTCACCGACGCGGGATCGACGGCGGGAAGTGTGACGCCGGTCTCGGCGGGGGCGGACGTGGCGGCCGGCTGGGCCGGCGCCTGGGTCGGTTGTTGGGCCGCCGGCGCTTGGGTCGCCGGGGGCTGGGTCGGCGCGGCGGTCGAGCCGCACGCCGCCACGAACAGGGCGGTCACGATCAGGGTGACCAGAAAAGCGTAACGCATGGAAACTCCTCCATTTTTATTTTTACATGGAGAAGCATACCACGCGTTGTTTAACGGGCGTTCAACGCCAGGTTAACAGATTGTTAAGGATTTGCGGCTGTTTCCGTGGCGACCGGCAGGGAAAAGTAAAAGGCGCTGCCCCGGCCCTCGACGCTTTCGGCCCAGATCCGCCCGCCGTGGCCCTGGACGATGTGGCGGGCGATCGACAGCCCCAGGCCGGTGCCGCCGCCGCTGCGGGCCCGGTCGGCTTTGTAAAAGCGCTCAAAGATGCGCGGCAGGTCGGCGGCGGCGATGCCGACGCCCGTATCCTCCACCGAGACGATCACCTCCCGGCCGGCCTGGCGGGCCGAGACGGTCACCCGGCCGCCTGCCGGCGTGAATTTGATCGCGTTGTGGACCAGGTTGGTGACCACTTCGCGCACCCGCTCGGCGTCGGCCAGCACGGCGGGCAGGCCCGGCTCGTCCCCGGCGGCGGGCAGGTCCACCGCCACGGTCAGGCCGCCCCGCTCCGCCTGGGGCTGGAGGCGGTCCACCGGGGGGATGACCAGGCCGGCTACGGCCGCCGGCGCCAGGCGCAGCGGCGCCTGGCCCGACTCGATGCGCGACAGCTCGAGCAGCTCCTGCACCATCTGAGTGAGGGCATCGACCTCGGTGTCGATCCGGTCGAGGAAGCGGCGGGCGGCCGGCGGGTCTTCCAGCGCCCCGTCGCGCAGGGTGTCTACCACCGCCTTGAGGCCGGCCAGCGGCGTGCGCAGCTCGTGGGAAAGGTTGCTGACCAGGTCGCGGCGCACCGTCTCCAGCCGGCGCATCTCGGTCAGGTCCTGGAGCAGGACCAGGCACTCGCCTTCGGCCGGGCCCGACAGGGGGGTGGCCACCACCCGCAGGAAGGGGCGGTGGGTGCCCATGTCGACCGTCTCGCCGAGCTCTTCGTTGCAGTCGCGGCAGCGGCGCCACAGGCCGGTGATCTGGTGGTCGCGAACCAGGGTCACGAACCGCTCGCCCACGGCGGCCTGCTGGTCGACGCCCAGCAGGCGGGCGGCGGCCGGGTTGATGAGCCTGACGCGCCCGCTCGAATCGCCGATCAACACCCCGTCGGCCATGTGGGCCAGCACGGCGGCCAGCATGTCGCGCTGGGCGTCCATGGCCTCGATCTGAGCCTGGAGCTCGCCGGCCATCCGGTTAAAGGCCCCGCCGAGGCGGCCCACCTCGTCGCCCGAGTCGATGTGGATCCGCCCGGCCAGGTCGCCGCGGGCCATCCGCTCGGCCAGGCCGGTCAGCTTGCGCAGCGGCCTGGTCATCTGCCGGGCGATGAGCACGGCCAGCAGCCCGGCCAGCAGGGCGGTGAGCAGCGAAGCGCCGGCGATGGTGTAGCGCAGGCGAGAGACGCGCTGCTCGATCTGGGTCAGGGGCAGGGCCACCCGGGCGACGCCGGCCACCTGCCCGGCGGCGGTCCGGACGGGGGCGGCGACGTACATCATCTGGTAGCCGAGCGTGCGGCTGTAGCGGGTGCCCTTGCCCTGACCCCCGGCCAGCGCCGCCTGCACCTCGGGCCGGGTGCGGTGGTTCTCCATGGTCGCCGGGTCCTCCTGGGAATCGCCGACGACCGCCCCGTCGGGGTCGATCACGGTCACCCGCGCCTGCAGCAGTTGGCCCAGGCGCTTGACCAGGGCGTCGATCTCGCCGGCCGGGGCGCCCTCGGCCAGGAGCGCGCCGGCCGACTCGCTCGCCAGCCGCGCCTCGGCGCCAAGCTGGCTTTCCAGGTCGGCCAGGTAGCTGTCCCGGGCGATGTCCGAGGCGTAGACGGTCAGCGCCGCCGTGGCGGCCAGGATCAGGACGATGTAGGGTATGGCAATGCGGGCCCAGATGGTGCGAAACATGGTCTATCCCTCAAAGCGGTATCCAACTCCGCGCACGGTGACGATCCGCACCGGCTCGGCCGGCTCGGCTTCGATCTTTTCCCGCAGCCAGCGCACGTGGACGTCCACGGTGCGCGTGCCGCCGGCGAAATCCCAGCCCCACACCCGCTCGAGGATCAGGTCGCGCGACAGGGCGATGCCCCGGTTGCGGGCCAGGAACAGGAGCAGGTCGTACTCCTTTGGTTTCAGCCGGAGCGGCTCGCCCTTCAGTCGCGCCTCGCCGCGGCCCAGGTCGATCGTCAGATCGTCGAAATCGAGCCTTTCTGCGCCTGGTTTCCCGGCTGTCGTGCCCTCTACCAACCCCTGGCGATCCAGATCCACCCGCCGCAATTGGGCCTTGACCCGGGCCAGCAGCTCGCGCATACTGAACGGCTTGGTCAAATAGTCATCGGCGCCCATCTCCAGGCCCACGACCCGGTCGACCTCATCGGCCCGGGCGGTGAGCATCAGGATGGGGGCGCTCAGCTCCCGGCGCACCATCCGGCACACCTCGAGGCCGTCCAGCTTGGGCAGCATGATATCGAGGAGGAGCAGGTCGGGCCGCTCTCGCCGGGCGGCGTCGAGGCCGGCCTGCCCGTCGGCGGCGGTTAAGACCTGGTAGCCCTGGCGGGCCAGGTTGTATTCGAGCGCTTCGAGCAGGATCGGGTCGTCTTCGACGACCAGGATTCGAACGGGCATGGGCGCCTCCCTCGTGGGGGGTATTGTACTATCAGGCGGCGCAAGGGTCAAGTAGGGGAGTTTGCGCGCCTGGGGGCCCGGTGGTATAATCGCAGCATCGACAACCAAAGAGGGTGAAGCCATGATTCCAATCGGAGACGACCAGGTTCGCGGCGCCAGGCCGGCCTTTGTCAACTGGGCGCTGATCGCCGTCTGCACCGTGGTGTTCGTGTACGAGGTCACGCTCGGCGAGGCGGGGGTCGAGCGGCTGTTCCAGGTGTACGGGGTGGTCCCGGCGGCCATCATGCAGGGGGAGGGGCTGCTGTCGCTGCTGACCTCGATCTTCCTGCACGGGGGCTGGATGCACCTGATCGGCAACATGCTGTTCCTGCTGATCTTTGGCGACAATATCGAGGCGGTGCTGGGGCACATCGGCTACCTGTTCTTCTACCTGGTGGGGGGCCTGGCCGGGTCGGCCGCCCAGATCCTGGCCGGACCGGGCAGCGAGGTGCCGATCGTGGGGGCCAGCGGGGCGATCGCGGCGGTGCTGGGGGCCTATATCGTGATGTTCCCCAAGTCGCGGGTGCGGGCGCTGGTGTTCCTGGGGGTGTTTTTCACCGTGACGCGGGTGCGGGCGGTGATCTTTTTGGGGGTGTGGATCGTCATGCAGCTCCTGAGCGGGATCGCCAGCCTGGGCGAGGCGATGAGGGCCGACGTGGGGGGCGTGGGCTGGTTCGCCCACATCGGCGGGTTTATCTTTGGGCTGGCCGTGGGGGCGCTGCTGCGGGGCAGGGCCAGGCGGCTGGAGTACCGGGTGTACCGCGAGCGGTGGTGAGCCCCTTTTTTGACTAGTGGCCGGTGTGGCGGACGGTGGCGCCGATGGCGATCAGCTTGCCGTCCACCACCGTGACGCCGCCCTCGGGCATGGGCGGGCCGTCGTGGTCGCGAAAGTAGAGCGGCAGCCCCTCGGCAAAGTTGATCGGATAGTCGTTCGGATCCTGGCGCTGGTGGTGGATGTGGATGTGGGGCTCGCTGCTGTTGCCCGAGTTGCCGCACTGCCCGATGACCTGCCCCTCCTGCACCCGCTCCCCCTCGCGCACGGCGACGCTGCCCGGCTTTAGGTGGGCGACGATCAGGTAGGTGCCCGTGTCCAGCTCGATGGCCACGACGTTGCCGTAGGGCGCCTCGGTGTTGTTGGAGGGGGCGCCGGGGACCATGTCGGGCTGGCCGTCGCGGGCCATGACCACCAGCCCGGCGGCGGGAGCGACGACCGGGACCCCGTAACAGCCGTAATCGGCCAGGCTGGCGCTCTCGGTAAAGTAGGGCTCGACGACGAAATCGTAGGCCCAGCGCTGGTCGGGGACGACCACGTGGTTGTTGACCTCTGGCGTGTCGCCGCCCGACGCCACCTTCAGCGGCCCGTCCGCCGGCAGGCGGACGGTGGCGGCGGGGGTCATCGAGGCGAGCGAGGCCGGATAGGCCACCACCGGCGCGAACATCTGGATGGCCGGGGCGATCGACAGCAGCGACGCCAGGATGGTGGCGGCGATCGCCTTGGTCAGGCGCCGCCGGATGAGCGCGTACAGGACGGTGGGCACCAGGCACAGCAGCCCCTGCAGCGGGGGGATGACCTGCAACAGGTACCAGGCGCTGACCTTGCGCATGCCGCCCTGGAGCATGATGATCGCCAGGCTCGCCGCGGTCAGCAGCATGACCGCCGCGGGCAGCCAGGGCAGGACGCGCCGCACCAGCGCGCCGGCGGGCCGGGGTTCTGTCAGGGACGGGTCAGGGCGTTGGCTCATAGTCTCCTCTCACGTCGCACCCTATACGCAGCCGCGGCCGGCGGGTTGCCGGCGGTCTCGGGGGTGCAGTTGCCAAGTCGCCTCGTGCAGCCACAAGCGTACGAATCTGTCACCCTGAGCGGCAGCGAAGGGTCTATCTTGGCCAAGAAGAGATTCTTCGCTTCGCTCAGAATGACGTTCGCTTCGCAGCCGCGAATGGACGCTGCGTCGTCGAATGCGGCTATCGACCCGACCCTTTGCTCGCCAGCGGCAAGTAGATTCGAACCTTCTTTGGCCTGATGGCGATGCACCACGAGAATTGCGAGCTGGTCCCGTCCTGATCGGTGGCGGTGGCGGTGACCAAGTGGCCGGGCGTGTAACTGCCCGGAAAGTTCATGCTGGCAAAGGGCATCACCCCGCTCGGCGTGCCGTACAGGGTCACGCTGCCCAGATAGTCTTGCCCCTCGCCTTCGCCGCTTGGATCGCACAGCTCGCTGACGAAAAAGTCCAGCTCGTGATCCATATTCGGGGTGCCGGTCAGCACGCCGCTGATGCTCAGCACCTCCGGATCATCTACGGCCACGGCATTGGTCAGGACCGGTATGCCTACGTCGGCATCGGAATAGATCCCCAGGTCGGCGTTGTCGTACACGGCGTTGCCGCGGATGGCGTTGCCGACGATGGACCCGACCACGCTGACGCCGTAGCGGCCGTTGTTGGCGATGACGTTGCCGCCCGCGGGCGACGGCCCGGCGAGCCTGCCGGCCACACCGCCGATGGTGTTGTGGTGGGCGCTGCTCCACACCACCACGCCATCCGTGGCGTTGCCCAGGGGTGTGACGCCATCGAGGCCGACGCCGATATAGTTGCCCTGTACTGTGTTCCCGGAGGAGCTGCTGTAGGCAATGCTGACGCCGGCGCCGCCGTTGCCGGAGATGACGTTTCGAGCCCCCGCCGCTGTCCCGCCGACGATGGCGCCGGCGGACTCGTCGATCAAGATGCCCCGCGCGCCGTTGGGGATGGCCGCCAGCCCGGTCTTGTCGGTGCCGATCAGGTTGCCGACGATCAGGTTGTCCGCGCCGCTGCCATCGAGGCAGATGCCACTCTGCTCATTGCCGGCGATCACATTCCGGCCCGCGGTGGCCACGCCGCCGATGGTGTTGCTCGACGCCCCGTCGGATATGCGCACGCCGTACTGGTTGGCCAGGGCCGACGATCCCGTGGCGGTGACGCCGATATAGTTGCCCGCCACCTTGTTGGACTGGGTGCCCGCTCCGGCCAGGCTGACGCCGACCCAGCTTTCGCCCGAGATGACGTTCCTTTCGGCGCTGTCCGACTGCCCGTCCAGGTTGGTGCCGACGATGTTGTGCTGCGCGCCTCCGCTCACACCGACTCCGGTGCCGTCGCTGAGCGACGCGCTGCCGCTCTGGTCGACGCCGATATAGTTGCCCGCCACCCGGTTGTAATCGGCGCCGGCGCCGGTGATCTGGACGCCGCCGTGAACGTTGCCGGCGATCACGTTCCTTTCGCCGGTGTCGCCGCTGCCGTCGCCGTTGGTGCCGATCACGTTATAGGCCGCGCCGGCGGTGATGCGCACGCCATAGCCGTTGCCGATGGCCGCCCCGCCGGCGGCGTTGACGCCGATATAGTTGCCGGCCACCCTGTTGCTGTCGGTGTAGATGTCGATCCCATAGTCACTGTTGCCCGAGATCACATTCCGTTCCAGCGTGTCGGACACGCCATCGCCATCGGCGCCGATCAGGTTGCCCGTGCCCGATTCGATGTATACACCCCAGCGATTGGGGGCGGCGCTGCTGCCGTCTGTGCCGATATAGTTGCCAGAGATGCGGTTGTTGCTGCCATAGACGTGCACGCCGGCTGCGATGTTGGAATAGATCCGGTTCCCCTCGGCCGCGTCGCCGGCGCCGTTTCCGTCGACGCCGATGACGTTGTTGTTTCCGCCATAGATCAAGACGCCGTGCAGCGGGAAGCCAAAGATGTTGAACCCCTGGATCTTGTTGCCGCTGGAGCTGATCACCAGGCCAGAAACGCCGCCGCCGGCATTGAGACCGGACAGGTAGACGCCGTTTCCGACGATGGTCAGGTCGCCCAGGACGAGCCAGGGCAGCTCCGTGGCCGGAGCGATGACGACGATCGAGTCGAGCACGGTGATCACGTCGGCGCCCGACACATACTCGGCCGTCTGGATGGCCGCCCGCAGGGTGCAGTGCCCGTTTCCCGCCGCGGTCTCGCACACGCCCGAGCCCCCGGTGGCGTCGGGCAGGTCGCCGCTGTCGTTGACCGTGATCTCTGCCGCGGGCGCGGCAGGGGTGGGCTGCACCTCTGCCCGGACAACGCCAAGGCTCATCGCCAAGATCATCACGAGGGAAAACAGGACCGGCAAGCATCTGGTTCTCATTTCGCGCTCCTTTCGCAGATCGTCTATGCAATCAACCGCATGCCCTGAGGCACCGCCACCATGCGCCGGCCTGGGGTTAGGCCGAAGCGTCGACGGCAGGCGGACTCGGGCGACAAACTGCTGCTGCGCGCGGCAAAAGCTGCCAGGTCCACCTACCACCCGGATGAGCCGCATCGGTCCCTGCCTGAAAGCTCGTTTGGCCCGTGGCAGGGATGAGACTGTAAGCCTATTATACCAGGATCCCGGCCAAGAGTCAAGCGATCCGCGGTTGTTATTGTCGAGTTGGCGGGCGAAGGCGGGCGGATACCTGCGGCCGGGCGGGCGTGCTGCGCGCCAAGCCGGTCCATAAGACCTGACAGGTTTTCAAAACCTGGCAGGTCTTTCCCCGGCTCAACGGCCGGTCTGCCGCTCGTGTTCTTCGGGGTAGCGGGCCCCCTGCACCGTGATGCGGGCCAGGGCGCCCTCGATCTCCCACAGGTCGTCCTCCGCCAGATCGACGGCGACCGCGCCGATAACCTTCCAGGAAGCTCGAAGCTTCCTGGAAGGTGTACTCACACCACCCGGTCGAAGAAGGGCAGGCGGCGGATGAGCGCGGCGAGGGTCAAAACGCGGATTTCCACATCAGCCCGGCCGCGGGCGCGGGTCACGGCTCGTCGCACTTGTTGCAGCACACCTGGCAGCATATCTCGTAACAGCGGCAGTGGCCGCACACCCCATCGTTGCAGCCGCACTCTTTTTTGGTCGGGCGCGAAAAGCCCATGAAGGTGAACGAGCGCAGATAGGTCTCGTTGAGCGTCTCGTACTGGGCCGACGGCCCGTTGGGGCAGCGGACGATGGCCACGCTCCACCACGCCTCGCGCCCGTTCTCCAGCGAGCCGTCTATCCAGTGGTTCCACACCGGGTCGCGCGCCCTCTCTTCCAGGTCGACCGTCAGCGACGCCTCCTTGCCGGGGATGCCCAGCGCGTGCGCCTCGGTCCGCACGTCGCCGAATATGCGGACGTGCACGACATAATACTGGTCGGCGGCCAGCGGGCCCGCCGCGGTCCAGGTAAAGGTCTGCAGGTCCCAGATGCCGGCGAAATCGATCGGCTCGCGGAGCGTGGGGGGCGAGGGCGGCGGCAGGGGCGCCGTGGGCCGCGCCGTGGGCGTCACCGACGGGGTGGGCGTCGCCGTCGCCGGGCGCCGGGTGTTCGTGGGCGGCGGGGTGTCGGTCGGCGGGGCCGGGGTGGCGCTGGGAGTGACCGGCGTCAGGGTGGGCCGGGCGGTGGGCGGCGGCGTCGGGCTGGGCGTGGCGGCCGGCGGGGCGGCGGTCGGCCGGGGAGCGGCGGTGGGCCGGGGCGGCGGCGTCTCCGAGGGCCAGGCCGCCTGCGCGCGCGCCGCGCCGGCCTGGGCCGTGGCCGTCTCAGCCGCCTCGCGGTTCTTGGCCGCCAGCATCAGGCCAAAGACCAGCGCCGCGGCCGCGCACGCCGCGCACACGATGGACGCGGCGCAGCCTGCCATGGCGGCCAGCCTGCCCTTTGGCAATCCCCGGAGCCCCTTTCTCCAATCCATCCGCGCGCAACTCCCCTCAATGCTCCCGGCCGGAACCGCCTTGCATTATGCCCGATAGGTCCCTTCTTGTCAAACGCCTCTCTCTCCCTCTCCCCGTGGGCGAGACCGCTCCTACTCCCTCTCCCCCTGGGGGAGACCGCTGTTCAGTGCAGCGCGTAGCGCAGCAGGGAGGGGGTGAGGGGGAAATGCCACCTTGCAAGCGCCTACCCAACAAGAGGAATTACATCCGCCCCTCGCCCTCCTTCCCGGAGGTGCGCCAGAGGTCTGCCTCTCACGGACCAGAGCAGCAAGCAACCCAAGGGAGAAAAAAACCGGCGTCAGGGGCCTCTTGTCAGGCAGGGTCTTGCGGCCCATCGTCCCCGTCGCGGAGTGGAGGATTGCCCAACACCGGCCTGGCCGTCTTGGTTTTGAGCAGATGGACGGTGACGGCGACCGCGATGCCGAGCAAGATGCCCTTCACCCACCATTGGGGCGCCACGACCCACGCGGCATAGCCGATCGTCAGCCACAACAGCGAGATGGCAGCCGCCTTGTGCCACAGCGGTATGCCTCTGCCTTCTCGATAGTTCCTGATATAGGTCCCGAACCAGCGATTGGTCATCAGCCAGTGGTAAAACCGCTCCGAGCTGCGGGCATAGCACACGGCGGCCAGAAGCAGGAGCGGGGTGGTCGGCAGCAGGGGCACGAACAGGCCGAACACCGCCAGCGCCACACACAGGGTGCCGGCGGTCACCAACAGAGCTCGGGTCAAGCGTTTCCTCACGAGACAGTCCTTCCGTGCCGGCGGCTGCCCATCCCCCGCCACGGGGATAGGCTGCGCCTCACCCGGCGAGTCTACCCGACAGCCCGGCCCTTGTCAAGTCGGCCCTACGCCGGCGAAGGGTCTCTCTTGGCCATCCTCGGAAACGATGCTATAATGCCAAGGCTTGCATCGCGGACGCCCGCCCGGCAGGGGTTGGCCTGCGGCGGCGTGGCGCTCTTGGGGGATGGCATGAATCGGATCGCAATCGAGATACTCATCATCGTGCTGCTCATCCTGGTCAACGGCCTTTTCGCCATGGCCGAGATCGCCATCGTCTCGGCCCGCAAGACGAGACTTCAGCAGCAAGCCCAAGAGGGAAACAAAAAAGCGCTCGTCGCCCTGGAGCTCGCCAACGCCCCGAACCAGTTCCTGGCCACGGTCCAGATCGGCATTACCCTGGTGGGCATCGTCGCCGGCGCCTTTGGCGGCGCCACGATCGCCGAAAAGCTGGCCGACGCCCTCCGGCAGGTCCCGCCCCTGGCGCCCTACGGCGAGGCCATTGGAGTCGCCGTCGTCGTGCTGTCCATCACCTACCTGACCCTCGTCATCGGCGAGCTGGTCCCCAAGCGTCTGGGCCTCAACAACGCCGAGCAGGTGGCGGCCCGCCTCGCCCCCTTTATGCGCACCCTGTCCCGCCTGGCATCGCCCGCCGTCCGTTCCCTTGGCCTGTCCACCGACCTGGTTCTGCGCCTCCTCGGCGTGCGGCCGGGCGAAGAGACCCCTGTCAGCGAAGAGGAGATCAACCTCCTCCTCGAGCACGGCACGCGGGCAGGCGTGTTTCAGCTTGCCGAGCAGGAGATGGTCGAGCAAGTCTTTCTCCTGGGCGATGCCACCGTCAAGGCGATCATGACCCCCAGGCCGGAAATCGTCTGGCTGAACCTGGACGACCCGGCGGAAGAGCTGAGCCGCATCGTCGCCGCGGGCGGGCACTCGCGCTATCCCGTCGGGCGAGGCGATCTGGACCACGTGCTCGGCCTGGTGCTCATCAAAAACCTGCTGGCCGCGTGTCTCGAGGCCAAGCCCTTGGACATCGAGGCCGCACTTCAGCCGGCCCTCTTCCTGCCCGAGAGCGCCACTGCCCTGGAAGCGGTGGCGCGGCTCAAGGAGCAACACACCGACGCCGCCCTGGTCATCGACGAATATGGCGGGCTGGAAGGGCTGATCACCGTCGACGACATCCTGCGGGCCATCGTCGGCGACATCCCCACCTCGGGTCAGGCCGTCGAGCCGGGCGCAGTCAGGCGCGAGGATGGATCCTGGCTGCTGGACGGCGCGCTGCCGATCGCGCAGGTCAAGAGACTGCTCGACATCGTCTCGCTGCCTCACCAGGACTCGGCCTACCA
>DAOUGI010000103.1:0-84809 GCA_034429215.1 Anaerolineae bacterium
TACAGCGATTCCACGTCCACCCCGCACTTGGCCGCGTACGACGGGTCGAGGGCGTGCTCCATGTCAATGTAGGCCGCCACCCCACCACTTGTCTGCACCTCGGCCACGATGTGCTGGCACAGAGTGGTCTTGCCCGAGCCTTCCGGGCCAAAGATCTCGATCACCCGGCCGCGGGGGATGCCACCGACGCCCAGGGCCAGGTCAAGGGCCAGAGAGCCGGTGGGGATGACGTCGATCTGCAAGTGGCCGGCCTGGCCCAACCGCATGATCGAGCCTTCGCCAAACCGTTTCTGAATTGTCGCTAACGTTGTCTCGAGTGCCTTGTCCTTGCCTGTTGAAGCCATCGTTTTGGGTTCCCCTTTATCTGAGTCAAACCACATTATACCCTAAAGGCACCCAGACTGCAAACAACGAAGGTGCCCTTTTTCGGGCTGCTGCCAAGTTGGAATCAACATCACACTTGATCGGCGGCCCGGCCATCAGGCGCCTCTTCTGTTTTGCGCACCAGGCGCTCCAGCCTGTGGTTCAGATCGGCCAGGGTCTCCTGCCGGCCAGGACCTGGTGCCGAGCCTTCGGTCAGGGCGATGGCCCGCCTGGTCCAGGCGACGGCCTGCTCCAGGTCTTGGCCGTGCCATTCGTAATGTTTGGCCAGCTCCTCGCAGGCATAGACGGCCCCGGCCGTCTTGGCTAGCTGCTGCCACCAGGACAAGGCCTCGGTCCGGCGATCCTGGCGCTTGAGCAGGTAGGCCAGGTCGCGCATGGCCAGCTCGCGGACAGAAGGCATGCTGCAGGTGCAGGCTGCCTGGGAATAGACCTGCTCGGCTCTGGTTGACTGCCCCAGGTCAAGCAGCAGGCTGCCCAGGCCATACAGGTCCTCCCCGGGAAACACGCCGTCGGCCGGCTGCTCGTCACCGGCCAGGAAAGCACATAACTTGGCGGCGAGGGTCACCAGCGACAGGATATCTTGGGCGTTGTGGTAAAAAACGCCGGCCAGGTTGCGCGCATCGCCAGTGCGCGTGTATTCCACATAAAGCTCAGGGATGAGCCAGCCGGGCACATCAGCCTGGGTGCGCTGCACGCCCAGCACGTTGCCCTCCAAGGAAGACAGAGCGCACGACTGGAGGCGATGCCTCCAGATGCGGCGGGCCGGCGCAAGCAGATCAAGATGGGGCGCGCCGACCAGGCGGGGCGGCTGGTGATTCATGATGAAACGGGTCTCGAGCAGGGGCAGGTCAAAGCTCTTGCCGTTAAAGCTGACGACCGCCTCCATCCGGTCGAGCAGGTCGCCGAGCGCCTCGATCTGAGCCGGCTCCTCGCCATAGTCGCGCATAAAGAACTGGTGGACGGCGAAAGCATCGCTTTCAAAAACGCCCACACCGATCAGGAAGGTATAGGTGCCACTGCCGCCGGCCAATCCGGTGGTTTCGGTGTCGATGAAGGCGATGCGGCCGGGGTCGACCCCGGCCAGCCGCTCATCGCGGGCCAGCCAGGCAGAGGCCTGCCGAGGCTGGGCAAGCAGGTCGGACAGGGTGTGGCTGCCATGCCGGTAGTCGAGCCCGTGGGTCTCCCGATACAGGAAAAAAGAGCCGTGGGAGTTGTCCACGATCTCGCCGGGCAGTAGCTCTTCGATGCCCTTTCCTCGGCGGCGCGGCTTGGACTTGAGGTGTCCGGTTCCCCGGTCGATGCCCAGATGCCGCAGTTGGTTAAGAACTCGGTTATCCATATGGGATGCGGTTTCTCCAATGGCGATTATATCACTGTTTGAGGCCGCGTGCAACACGACCTGGTGTTTTTGAGGCCTTGTGGCGGAATCCGCATCTACCCGAGTCGCACGGGCACGGCCGCATGGGGTCAGTGTAGAGCTATGTGTGTCTTGCGATCCTCCGCGAGGGGTGGTATAATGAAAGCCCTTGGAAGGCTTGAGATCTCGGGGCACCTCGCCGCGTGCCATGGAGGAAAGAGTGCCGACAACCCGGAAGAAGGATCAGACGACCAGGCCCAGGCTCCCGGACCTGGACGATCCTAGCCTGTACATCAACCGCGAGCTGAGCTTTCTCCAGTTCAACCAGCGCGTCCTCGAAGAGGCCCTGGACACCCGCCATCCCCTGTTGGAGCGGGTCAAGTTCCTATCGATCTTTTCCAGCAACCTGGACGAGTTCTTTATGATCCGGGTCTCTGGCCTGTGCCGGCAATTGACGGCGGAGGCCGTCGAAGCGCCGCCCGACGGCACATCGCCGACAGACCAACTGCGGGCGATCCGCCAGGAGCTGCCGCCGCTGCTGGAGCGTCACTCGGCCTGCTGGCACACCGACCTGCTCCCCAAGCTCGAAGCGGAGGGCATTCACGTGCTGCACTACAACCAGCTCAAAAACAAGCAGCGCAAGCTCCTCCGCAAGCACTTTGAGCAGGAGATCTTTCCGGTGCTCACCCCGCTGGCCCTGGATCCCACCCACCCCTTCCCTCACATCTCCAACCTGAGCATGAACCTGGCCGTGGCGCTGCACGATCCCCGCTACGGCCGGCGGTTTGCCCGCATCAAGGTCCCACCGATCTTTCCGCGATTGCTGCGCATTCCCAGCGAAGAAAAAGCCGACAGCTACGAAAGCCTGGGGCTGATCAAGGAAACTGCCACATACTTTGTATGGCTCGAAGAGGTCATCACCGCCAACCTCGAACTCCTTTTCCCGGGCATGGAGATCCAGGCCGCATATCCCTTCCGTGTCACGCGCGACGCCGACCCCGAGATCGAGGAAGACGAGGCAGCAGACCTGCTGCCGGCCATCCAGGAGAGTGTGCGCAAGCGCTTTTTTGGCATAACGGTGCGGCTGGAGGTCGACGACGCCATGCCGGAGCAACTGCGGAGCATCCTGATTCGCAACCTGGTTCTGGCCCCTTTCCAGGTCTACGCCAAGCAGACGCCCATGGGAATGGCAGACCTCATGCAGCTCACCAAGATTGACCGCCCTGACCTGAAGGATGTGCCCTTCCAACCGGCCATGCCCCCCGTGCTGACCACGGGTGAGAGCATCTTTTCTGTTCTGCGCCGTAGGGATGTCCTTCTCTACCATCCCTACGACAGCTTTGCCCCGGTGGTCGACCTCATACGGAAGGCGACCGAGGATCCCGACGTGCTGGCCATCAAACAGACGCTCTACCGGGTGGGCCCCAACTCGCCGGTCGTGGCAGCCTTGATGAAGGCCCGCGAGAACGGCAAGCAGGTGGCCGTGTTGGTGGAATTAAAAGCCCGTTTCGATGAAGAGAACAACATTGGATGGGCCCGAGCCCTGGAACAGGCCGGCGTGCACGTGGTGTATGGGCTGGTGGGCCTCAAAGTTCACGCCAAGCTCCTGCTGATCGTCCGCCGCGAGCGAGATGGCATTCGCCGCTATGTCCACATGAGCACCGGCAACTATAACGACGTCACGGCGCGCCTGTACAGCGATGTGGGCTTTCTCACCAGCGACCCAGACCTGGCGACCGACGTATCGGACCTGTTCAACGTCCTGACGGGCTACTCGTACAAGCAATCGTACCGCAAGCTATTGGTGGCTCCCGACCTGATGAAAGACCAGATGCTGGCCCGCATCGAGCGTGAGATCGAACAGCATCGCCAAAAGGGAGACGGCTACCTGGCCTTTAAGATGAACGCGCTCGTGGATCGCAAGTGCATCCAGGCTCTCTACCGCGCCTCGCAGGCCGGGGTGAAGGTTGAGCTACAGGTGCGAGGCATCTGCTGCCTGCGCCCCGGCTTGCCGGGGATCAGCGATAACATCACCGTCACCTCCGTTGTGGGGCGCTTTCTCGAGCACCCGCGCATCTATTATTTTCGCAACGGGGGCGACGAGGAGCTGCTGCTGGGCAGCGCCGACCTGATGCCGCGCAACCTCGACCGCCGGGTGGAACAATTATTCCCTATCGAGGACCCCGACCTGAGAGAGTCGGTGTACGAGCACATCCTGTGCGTTCACCTGCGGGACAACATGCAGGCCCGGCGGCTGCTGCCTGATGGGCAGTATGAAAGGGTACGGCCCCAAGAGGGCGAGCCAGAACTAGACTCGCAGGCGTGGATGATCGAGCACCGCGGACTGTGGAACGAGGAGTAGGCGCATGCGCGTAGCACTGATGGGCGACCTTCACGCCAACCTGCCCGCCCTGGAGGCGATTCTGGACCATGCGCGCCAGGAGGGCGCGGAGGCGATCTGGAACCTGGGGGACCTGGTGGGGTACGGCGCCTTCCCCGAGGAGGTGGTGCAGCACCTGCGCAAGCACTATGCGCTCAGCACGCTGGGCAGGTACGATCGCCAGGTGGTGCGTTTTAAAAAGCGCAAGGACAAGTGGCACCGGAGCAAAGGGCTTGAGATGTACCTGGCCCTGGAGTTTGCCTACGAGCAGTTGTCTGGAAAGAGCCGCAGATACCTGCGCTTCCTATCGCAAGAGATCCGCATGCAGGTGCGAGGCAAGCGCGTGCTGCTGACCCACGGTATCCCCGGGGCGGAGGATGGCTGCCTCACCGCCGATACACCGGAGAAACAGTTGGCCAAACTGGCCCGTGAGGCCAAGGCCGAGCTGATCCTGTGCGGCTGCTCGCACCAACCGTTTGCGCGCTCGGTCGAGGGCGTGTGGTTCATCAGTCCCGGCAGCGCCGGCCTCCCTACGGACGGCGACCCCCGCGCCGCCTATGCCATTCTCGAGGTGGGCCCGGAGGAAAGCCAGATCTTTCCCCACCGGGTCGAGTACGACGTCGAGCGTCTCGTGGCTGAGCTGACCCGCCACAAGCTGCCAAAGGCGTTTGCCCGAATGTTCCGCGAGGGCCGGCCCCTGGACGCCATTCTCGAAGCAGAGTCAGCCTGATCGGTCAGGGAAGGGCTCTCTAGGGGTGCTGACTCCTCAGTGCTCATCTTCGTCCCTGCCGAGATTGCCGGATGCGTTGAGGCACAAACGGTTGGCCGACTTACTTGCCTTTTTCAGTGGTTTGTGGTAGTATGGCCGCGTGAGGTGGGTTGTGTTCTATAGGGTTCGATTTCAGCAACCGCATATCACCCGTCAAGCATCAGCGGCCAAGGGCTTTATGGGGGCCCGCCCCCAGGTGAGCATGATGGATCCAGCCTGAGTTCCTTGCCGTCCGGTTCCGCGCGCCGGCGCGGAGCCATCGGAATCTGCCGAATCCGAGCGAGGGGACTGCCTCGCTCGTTTTTTTTAGAGGGAAGGAGAACAACATGACCAAGAAAATACTGATCGGTGTGGCCTGGCCCTACGCCAATGGCTACCAGCACCTGGGTCACCTGGCAGGAGCTTACTTGCCACCCGACATCTTTGCCCGCTATCACCGGTTGGTGGGAAACGACGTGCTTATGGTCTCCGGCTCTGACGCTCATGGCACGCCGATCACCGTCCGCGCCGATGCGGAGGGAGTGCCGCCGCGCGAGATCTTTGAGCGCTACCACCAGACCTTCCTGGAGACCTACCAACAGATCGGCCTGACCTTCGACCTGTTCACCCACACCGACACCGAGAACCACCACCGCGTCTCCCAGGACATCTTTCTCAAGATCCTGGAGAACGGCTACCTGTACAAGGAGGTACAAAAGCAACTCTACAGCCCGAAGGAGGGCCGCTTTCTGCCTGACCGCTACGTGGAGGGCACCTGTCCCCACTGCGGTTACTCCGATGCTCGCGGTGACCAGTGCGACAACTGCGGCAAGCTGCTGGAGCCGACGGAGCTGATCAGCCCGCACAGCAAGGCCAGCGGCGACACGGCGATCGAGCTGCGTGAGACAGAGCACTATTTCCTTGACCTGGCCAAGCTAAGCGACCGGCTCGATGCCTACCTGAACGACGGTAAGGACCACTGGCGGCCGAACGTGCTCAACTTTGCCCGTAACTATGTCCAGTCTGGTCTACGAGGACGGCCCATCACCCGCGACATCGACTGGGGCATCCCGCTGCCGCTGCCGGGTTACCAGGGCAAGCGCCTGTACGTCTGGTTCGAGGCGGTGATCGGTTATTTCTCAGCCAGCATCGAATGGGCGGCCAACCAGGGCAGGTCAGACGCCTGGAGGGAGTGGTGGTACGATCCGGCCGTGCCCACCTACTACTTTGTCGGCAAGGACAACATCCCGTTCCACACCGTCATCTGGCCTGCAGAGCTGCTGGCGGTGGGACGACTGTACAACCAGGTCGACGAAGCGCGGCTGAACCTGCCCTACGACGTTCCTGCGAACGAATATCTCAACTTTGCCGGTTCCAAGTTCTCCAAGAGCCGAGGGCATAGCGTGGACGTGCCCTACTTCCTGAGCCGCTACGACCCAGATCCGCTGCGCTACTATTTGACCGCCGCCGCGCCAGAGACGCGGGACACCGACTTTACCTGGGAAGATTTCGTCGAGCGGAACAACAACGAACTGGTGGCCACCTGGGGCAACCTGGCCAACCGGATGCTGAGCTTTGCCTACAAGCACTTTGAGCAGGTGCCCGAGCCGGGCACGCTGGGCGACGCCGACCGAGAGCTGCTGGCCAAGGCGGAGGCCGGGTTCGAGACGGTGGGCGAGCTGTACGCCGGCTGTCATTTCCGCTCTGCCCTGGGCGAAGCGGTCGCCCTGGCCCGCGAGGCCAACGTCTACCTGGACCGCAAGGCGCCATGGGTGCAGATCAAGCAGGATAAGGCCGCCACGGCGACGACGGTGCATGTGATCTTGCGCGTCATCGACAACCTCAAGATGCTGCTGTCGCCTGTCCTGCCCCACACAGCCCAAAAGCTGCACGAGTACCTGGGCTACGACGGCCAACTATTCGGCGCACAGCGGATCGTGGAATACCAGGAGGCGACACGCAGCCACCAGGCGCTGATCTACGACCACACCGGCGCGGTGGGCGCCTGGGCGCCCAGCCGGCTCCCGCCCGGCCAGGCGCTGCGCCAGCCGGCGCCACTGTTCAAGAAACTGGACGAGGGGGTGGTGGAGGAGGAGTATGCGAGGATGGCGGGGTGAGTAGACAGCCATGGGCTGTATATGAAATATGGGAGCCGGGGTGACTGCCCCGGCTCCTCTTCGTCTGATATCCCTGGTGTTTGCAACTGTTTTGTCACGTCTTACCAGACTGAGACTCGTTGCTCCGTTAGCGACTGCCCTCAGTCGATACGAATGTCTGGCTGTAGGCTTTTATTAGCGGGTCGGATCCTGCCAAATCGGCTCGTGCTCGACAACTGGGGACGGGACAACAACAGCTCGACGACCCAACATGACCGCACGAGCTACTGAGGCAGGTGCAGCGCTCCCCCTTTCAACTCCAGCGCCGCCTCGCGCACGGCCTCGCCCACGGTCGGATGGCCATGGATCGTCGCGGCGAGCTCGTCGAGCGTGGCCTCCAGGGCCAGCGCCAGACCTCCCTCGTGGATCAGGTCGCTGGCGTGGGGCGCTATGAGGTGCAGGCCAAGGACTTCGCCAAAGCGGGCCTCGCCGACCACTTTGACGAATCCGTTCGTCTCGCCATAGGTGAGCGCCTTGCCGTTGGCGCTCAACGGAAAGCGGCCGACGCGTACGTCGTAACCCCGCTCGCGGGCCTGCGACTCGGTCAGGCCGACGCTGGCGATCTCGGGGTCCGTGTACACGCACCAGGGCACGGTTTTGAGATCCAGCGTCGCCCGGTGGCCCAGCGCGTGCTCCACCGCCACCTCCCCGCCCCGCATGGCGACGTGGGCCAGTTGCGGACCTCCGGTCACATCGCCGATGGCGTACACCCCCGGCACGTTGGTCCGCATCTGGGCGTCGACCGGAATGCCCGTCTTTTCGCAGCGCACCCCCGCCGCTTCCAGTCCCAGGTCCTCGACGTTCGGCCGCCGGCCCACGGCCACCAGCACCCGGTCGGCCTCAATGCTCAGCTCACCCGCCGGCGTGCCGACGGCGGCGCGCAGGCCGCCCGCGGCAGGCTCGATGCGCGCCACGCGGCTGCTCACATGCACTTGCACCCCGCGCTGGCCCAGCGTCCAGGCCAGCCCCGCGCCCAGATCGGCATCCATCAGCGGCAGCAGCCGATCCAGCATCTCGACCACGGTAACCTGCACGCCTAGCGCGCCGAACACGTCGGCAAACTCGACGCCGATGACGCCGCCGCCCACGATCAAAAGCCGGCAGGGCAGTGTATCGAGCGCCAGCAGGCCGGTCGAATCGAGCACGCCTGGCAGGTCAAATCCGGGCAGGAGCAGCCGCGCCGGGCGCGAGCCAGTGGCAATGACGATATTCGCAGCCTCCACACGCTCGCTGCTGGCCGTCGTCTCTACGTGGAGCGTGCGCGCGCCCGCAAGCCGGCCCCGGCCGCGCACCACGCGCACCCCGGCCTTGGCCAGCAGCTTTTCGACACCGCTTACCAGGGTTTGGACTACCGATTGTTTGCGCGCCTGGATGGCCGGCCAGTCGGCGACAATCTCGCCTTCGACGCGCAGCCCAAACGCGGCGGCCCTGCTCAGCGTACGATACACCTCGGCGCTGCGCAGCAGGGCTTTGGTGGGGATACACCCGACATTCAAGCACACCCCGCCGATGTGGTTCTCTTCCACGAGGGCCACACGCGCTCCGAGCTGCGCGGCGCGCAGGGCAGCGACATAGCCGCCGGGACCGGAGCCCAGGATCGCGATATCGTAATCCGTCATTGCCTCTTCCTTCCACGGAGCGCCTCGGAAATGGGCTCCTGAATTAAGTCCACCCGCTACTCAGCACTCACCACAGCGGGCAGGACGTATTGATTGATGAGATCAAAGATGCTCTCTTCGGTCCACGCTGTGGTGACGATGACCAGAGCGGATTAAAGTCTCGATGAGCGGTTCATGCTGGTTCTAGCCGGCAAAGTAGGGCTCGGGGAGCCCCTGAATGTCGTCTCTCTGTTGATCCTCTCGCGGCGTTTTTCTTACAGCTTTCCAAACCACATCAGCACGCCCATAATGACAAACAGCACGGCGGCGATCTTGTGCAGCACCGCCTCGGGGATCACGCGGGTTATTAGCTCGCCGCCCAGGACGCCGATCAGAGTGACGCACGCCAGGGCCAGCGTGGCGCCGAGAAAGACCCACAGCGGCATTTTGTGCTTGGCGGTCATAGTGATGACGGCCAGTTGTGTCTTGTCGCCAAGCTCGGCGACAAAGAGCAGGGCAAAGGTGCTGAGAAAAACCTTCAATCCTTCAGACATCATTGTCTCCTATAGTGTGATTAGCGCACCCACCAGCGGAGCTGGAAGCGGGCCGGATAGATCTGGTCGAGCTTGTCGCCGGGAAAAGGATCGCCGTGTCCGACATAGACGGTGCGCGGCTTGAGCGCCCGGACGCGCTCGCAGCTCAGCCGCCAGGCGTGGCGGTCAGAGAGGTAGATCGGCTGGCTGGGCACGGCATAGTTGACGAACAGATCCCCGAGCAAAATATCGCCTTCGCCGGTGACGACGGCCAGCGACCCCGGTGCATGGCCGGGCACGGCCATCAGCCGGGCATCGAGGCCATAGGGCGACAGGACAGCGCCCTCGTCGAGCAGCAGGTCGGCTTGTAGGGGCGCCATGCGGGCCAGCGGCGACAGCAGCAGGTAGGTCCAGCGCATCAGGCTGCCTTGCAGCGTCTGGGCCGGGGGCAGCGCGTTGCGCCGCTCCCGGCTAAAGCCCGGGGCGATCGGATGGGCCGCCACCGGCGCGCGGCACCAGGCCTTGACGGCGGAGACTGCGCCGTAATGATCCAAGTGGCCGTGGGTGACCAGGATCAGCCGCACCTGCTCGGGCGGGATACCCAGGCCGGTCATCCTGTCGATGATCGCCGGCGCGCTGCCCGGCGGACCGGGGTCGATCAGCACCACCCCGGCGGTCCCCTCTAGCAGGTAACAGTTTGTCCCTCGAACCGGAAGTTGCTCAATTCGCATGGCAAGTTGCTCCTAACACAGATCTTGGCAATGCCCGCCATTGTATCATGGAGCTGCGGCTGCGCCAACTGAGGAGATCGCCATAGAACAGGTAGAAGGAAGGCGTCAAGGCAGTTCCAAGGTTTCAGGCTGTTCCGCCTGGTCTGGGACCTGGTCAGCCTCAGCCTGAGGAGACGGCAGCACAAGCTCTGTGGCCGATGGACGGCCGGACAGCTCGGCTCGGATGCGATCCCGCTCACGGTCGATCTGATCAGGGCTTGCGCCCAATTGACGGAGCACGTGCTCGGTCATGGTCAGCGCCACTTCGCCCTCGCCGGCAACAACAACATCGGCTCCGGCGCGGTACAGGGCCGGAACTTGCCGCAGATAGCTCTCCCGCGCAAACACCTGGATCTTGGGGTTGAGCTCGCGCGCCAGCCGGATCGCCTCTTGGCTGTCGGTCATCCGAGGAGTAAGCATCAAGGCAGCGGCGCCTTCCACCCCGGCTTCAAGCAACGTCTCTCTATGAGTGACGTCGCCATAGACCGACCGCATCCCTTCCGCGCGCAGCCGCCGAATTGTGTTCATGTTCAGCTCGATCACGGTCGGTTCGATTTCGTTTTCCCGGAGCAGCCGGACCAACGTAGAGCCGATCGGGCCATATCCGACCACGATGGCCTGGCCCTGTGCGGTGGCATCCGGAGCCGTCATGTCCTGGGGATGCCGAGACCACTCCCTCCTCGAGCGTGCGTTCAGCCGGCGCCAGAGACGGGGGGAACGCTTGGCATGCTCTTCCAGGCGGTTGTACAGCCGATAGAGAAGAGGGTTCAGGCTTATGGAGATGATCGAGGCAGCGATTAGCGCGTTGGTCGCATCCTCCGGCAGAATGCCCAACTCCCGGCCCATGGCGGCGAGGATGAACGAAAACTCTCCGATCTGCGCCAGGGCGCCGGCCACCCCCAGCCCGGTGCGCAAGGGATGGCCCAACAGCAGCACGATTACCAGCGCCGCGAGCGGCTTTCCCAGGAGAATGATGCCCAGCGTAGCAGCCACCAGCCCTGGCGATTGCAGCAGGTAAGCAGGGTCGAAGAGCATCCCCACCGAGACGAAAAAGAGGACGGCGAACGCATCTCGCATGGGCAGGGCTTCCGCCGCAGCCCGCGAGCTAAAGTCTGACTGTCCCACGACCATCCCGGCCAGAAACGCTCCCAGCGCCATCGACACACCGAATAACTCGGCCGAGCCTACCGCCACCCCCAATGCCAGAGCCAGGACGGCCAGCGTGAAAAGCTCGCGCGAGCGCGTTGCCGCCACGCGGGCGAGCAGCCAGGGAAAAAGCCGCGTGCCACCGTACATTACGAATACCACCAGCAGGCCGATCTTGAGCAGGGACCCGCCCAGAGCCAGCGCCACGCCGCCCGCCTCCACCGCACCGGTCCGGAAGATGACCGGCATCAGGACCAACACCAAAACGCTGAACAGGTCCTCGACGACCAGCCAGCCGATGGCAATGTGGCCCGTTGGGGTGTGTAATTCGTTGTTGTCGCTGAGAACCCGCAGCAGGACCACCGTGCTCGCCACAGATAACGCCAGGCCGAACACTATGCCCGCCGGCCAACCCCAGCCGATCGACACGGCCACCAAGCAGCCCAGCAACGTCGCTGCCAGGCTCTGGCCCACGGCGCCCGGTAAGGCCACCCGCCGCACTGCCAACAGATCATTAAAGTGGAAATGGAGCCCAACGCCAAACATGAGGAGGATGACGCCAATTTCGGCAAGCTGCTCCGCCAGCTCGGTGTTGGCCACAAAGCCGGGCGTGGCCGGCCCCACGAGAACCCCTGCCAACAGGTAGCCGACAATGGGCGACAACCCCAGGCGCTGTGTAATGTAGCCCAGGAGCAGCGCCCCGGTCAAGCCTGCCGTAATGGTCAAAATCAGGTCAGTGTTGTGCATTACTAACCCAAGGCCACGTCCAGGGTCATCATGATGGCAAAGCCAAGCATGGCGCCCAGCGTGGAAATGTCCGAGTTCTTGGATAGCTGCGATTCGGGGATCAGCTCCTCGACGACGACATAGATCATGGCCCCGGCGGCAAAGGCCAGGGCATAGGGCAGGATCGGCCTGATGAGGAGAACCGCCGCCGCCCCCGCCACGCCGGCCAGCGGCTCGACCATCCCCGACAGTTGCCCGTACCAAAAGCTCTTCAGCCGAGAGAAACCTTCCCGGCGCAGGGGGATCGACACCGCCGCGCCCTCGGGAAAGTTCTGCAGGCCGATGCCCAGTGCCAGGGCTATGGCGGCCGCCAGCGAAGCTGAGGGCAGTTGGGCGCCCGCGGCGCCAAAGGCCACGCCGACGGCCAGCCCTTCGGGGATGTTGTGCATGGTGATGGCCAGCACCAGGAGAACGCTGCGCTGCCAACCGGTGTGGATACCCTCGGCCTGTTCCATCGCGAGCCCGGCATGCAGGTGAGGCAGGACCCGATCCACTCCATATAGAAACGCCCCACCCAGCAAGAAACCAACCGTAGCGGGAAGCCAGGGCGGCATGCCCGATTCGGCGGCCATTTCGATAGCCGGAGCCAGGAGCGACCAGAAGCTGGCGGCGATCATCACTCCGGCGGCAAAGCCCAGCATGGCGTCCAGGACGCGGCGGTTGATGCTCTTGAAAGTGAATACGGACGCGGAGCCCAGGGCCGTCAGGAACCAGGTAAAGCCGGTAGCTAACAGAGCTTGAAGGACCGGATTCAGATTGGCGAGACCTGCAGTGGGCATGGCTGCCCTCCCCTCGATAGTTGTCGCGGACTATTATACAAGAGACCTACCAGGTTCCCAAACCTCAGGCCCGCTGTGATCCGGCTCTTGCCATATTTGGGCCTGTGTGGTAAAGTCTGGTCCATGCTAGAGCTTTTGCCCAGGCTGCCGCTCTATGGGAGCTTTTACCGTTTTGGCCGCCCCCAGATGCTGCCGTTCAGCCTCGTCGCCAGCGTCAGTTACCGCTGCAACAGCAGGTGCCAGACGTGCAACGTCTGGCAGCGCGACAGCGACGAGATGACCGCCGCCGAGTGGCGGCAGGTCTTTGCCCACCTTGGCCGGGCGCCTTTCTACCTGACCTTCACCGGCGGTGAGCCCTTCCTGCGGGCCGATCTGCCCGAGCTGGTCATCGCCGGCGCAGAGCTGTGCCGGCCGGGCGTCATCACCATCCCGACAAACGGACTGCTGACCGGACGGATCGTCGACTATACCGGCCAAATCTGCGCTGCTGCGCCCTGGTCGAAGATCGGCCTCAACCTGTCGCTCGATGGGGTTGGGTCAGAGCACGACGAGATCCGCAGCGTGCCCGGCAATTGGAAGCGGGCAATGGAGACGTGGCAGGGGCTCAAGGAGCTGCAAGCCGGGCACAGGAATCTGGTGCTGAGCGTCCACACCGTTGTCTCTCGCTTGAACGTAAGGCGCATCCGCGACATCGTCGAAGGCCTGGCCTCCCTGGAGCCCGATTCCTACATCACCGAAGTGGCCGAAGAACGGGTGGAGCTGGGGACGGTGGGCTGGGAGATCACGCCATCCCCTGAAGAATATAGCCCTGTCGCCGACTATCTTTCGGCGCGGGCCAGGGCGGCGCCGGCAAAAGGGCTGGCCCGCCTCACCCAGGCTTTTCGCGCCCAATACTACCAGCTTGCCAAGCGGATCCTACAGGAGCAGCGACAGGTCATCCCCTGCCAGGCCGGCTGGGCCAGCGGCCACATCGCTCCAGACGGCGATGTGTGGACCTGCTGCGTCCGGGCCGAGCCGGTCGGCAACCTGCGCCAGACCGGTTACGACCTGCAGCCGATCTGGTCCGAGCAGGTTGGCGAGATAAAGCGACTGCGAAAGAGTATCGCCGGCGGCGAGTGCGCCTGCCCGATGGCCAACGCCAGTTACGCCAACATGCTCCTCCACCCACCGACGATCACGCGAGTGGCCGGGCAGATGTGGTGATTGCCCGTTCTTGTCAGGCATTTGCCAAGGCCGCCAAACGATGGTATCATACCGGCAGAGGTGGGCACCGGAGTAGTGTATGATCCGCAGAGTCATCCTGGCACTTCTGACGCTGTTGCTGACACTGGCCGCCGGATTGATGACGGCCCTTTTCATTTTCCGCGTCGCCACCCCGGCCGAGTTCGAGCAGGCCGCGGCCAGCCGGCCCGTGACCCTGCCCCGCGACGAGGCAGCGCACCTTAACGCAAGAAATGAATGGTGGTACTATACCGGCTTCTTGAGCGGGGAAGACGGCCGGCACTACGGGTTTGAGCTGGTCTTTTTCAAGGCGTTTGCGCCTGCCGCGGCAAAGATTAACAATATCCTGCCGATCAACTGGGTCAGCAACCCGGTGTACGTGGCTCACTTTGCCGTGAGCGATCCAGCGGCCGGCAGCCACGTCTTTTTCGAGCAGTCCAACTTGCCGCAGTTCTGGAGCGCGAGCGCCAAGGAAGATCGGCACGCGGTATGGAACGGCAAGTGGGGGGCGTCGGGCAGCGGGGGACAGCACTATCTGCAGGCGAAAGCCGGGAGCTATGCTCTGTGGCTCGACCTGGATTCAGCCAAACCGGCCGCGCTGCACGGCCCAGGGGGCGCCGGCGTTGTAGAGATGGGCCAGGCCGGCACGTCGTACTATTATTCCTACACCGACCTGCAGGGTGTGGGCCTGCTGACCGTGGACGGCGTCCGGCAGACCGTGAATGCCACCGCCTGGATGGACCATCAGTGGGGTAGCTGGGATGGCCACGACAACTCTACCAAATGGGATTGGTTTAGCCTGCGGCTGGACGACGGCAATCAAACAATGTTGTTCAGCTTCCGTGACGAGGACGGCGAGGCCCAATCTCAATCCAGCGGCACCTGGATCGACCCGGATGGGACAACCCACCACCTGCAAGCCGGCGATTTCGACGTGCAGGTACTGGACCGGTGGACAAGCCCCGGCACCGGCGCGACCTATCCGGTCAAGTGGGCCGTAGCGGTACCCGATTTCGGTCTGCAGGTGACGGTAGAAGCGACCTTTCCTGAACAGGAGATGGCCGTGCAGCTCACGCCGCTGTATTGGGAAGGAAGCGTAACGGTGACCGGAACGGCCAGCGGCAACGGGTTTGTCGAGATGACCGGCTATGGGCCAGGATGCGTCCACTGCAGCCAATGAGCCAGCCGATGGGCCAAGACCTGGTCGAAGCGGTCAAAGCAGCCGGAGTGATCGGCGCGGGGGGAGCAGGGTTTCCAACCCACGTCAAGCTCGCCGCCCGCGTGGATACCGTCATCGCTAACGGCGCCGAATGCGACCCGCTGCTGCAGTGCGATCAGCGGTTGATGGAATGTCGCGCTGCGGAAATAGTGCACGGGCTGCGGCTGGCTATGGAAGCCACCGGGGCGATGCGGGGCATCCTGGCCTTGAAAAAGGATTACAGGAAGGCCATGGCCGCATTGCAGCGGGCCGTATCCGCTGCGCTCAAGGGGGCCGGCAGCCAACCGGATCTGAGCTTGCACCTGTTGGACAGCCGCTACCCGGCCGGCGACGAGTTCGTGCTGGTCTACGAGACGACGGGCCGGCTGGTGCCGGAAGCCGGGCTGCCGCTGCAGGTTGGCTGCCTGGTTCAGAACGTGCAGACGTTGTTTAACATCCATCAGGCTGCCACAGGCCATCCGGTTACCCACCGCCTGCTGACAGTGACCGGCGCCGTGACACGGCCGGTCACGTTGTGGGCCCCGGTGGGCACGCCCATGCGCGATGTGCTGGCGTGGGCCGGCGGAATCCGGCCTGCCAGTTGGTCACAGCGCACCGGGCAAGATTACACCGTCGTGGCCGGCGGGCCGATGATGGGCCAGGTGCCTGCCAACCTTGACCAGCCTGTGACCAAGATGACGAGCGGGTTGCTCGTTTTGCCCAACGACAACGTCGTCGTCCGCTACCTGACCCGCTCCCGGAAATCGTGGGTGAGGCGAGGGATCTCAACCTGCGACCAGTGCCGGGACTGTACCGATCTGTGCCCGCGATACCTGCTGGGCCACGATCTCAAGCCGCACGAGGTGATGCGGGCCATCAACTATGGGCTGGAACGGCCGGCCGGCAAAGTAACGGCGGCCATCTTGTGTTGCGAATGCCGGCTGTGTGAGGCCTATGCCTGCCCGCTGGAGCTATCGCCGATGTCTTATTACGTCGCGATCAAAGAACAGCTCAAGGCGCAGGGTTGGAGGCCCGAAAAGCGGCAGGACGGCGGCAGCCTGGAGCCCCATCCGATGCGCGATTGCCGGCTGGTGCCGACCCACCGGTTGATTGCCCGACTGGGGCTGACGGAATGGGAAGAGCAGGCATGCCCACTGGATGAGGCAGACTATCGTCCGGCGCGCGTGACGATACCACTGCGGCATCCACGCGGCATCGGCGTGCCTGCTGTGCCGGTTGTGGCGGCAGGCCAGAAGGTGGCAGCCGGCGATCCGATCGCCCTCATCCCAGATGGCAAGCTGGGGGCGAATGTGCACGCTTCGATCACAGGACGGGTGTCACAGGTGACTGAGACAATCGTCGAGATCACGGGATGAGCAAGGCAGACTAGCGAAAATGAGCAGCGTCCAATATGGTCGAGTAGCCCAGGCCGATTTCTTTACCACGACCCACAGGATATCAGGTCAGGTAAATACCGGCCCCAAGCCGCTCAGCGATATGCTCAACGACAGATCCCTGTCATTCGTGATGGCGGTCAATGTGTACGTCTCCCGGTTGCAGGAATCAGGCGAGATCGTCGCCCATGTGCCGGTGGCTTATCTATCGAAGGAAAACTTGAGTTTTGTCATCGTGGCAGCGCGAGAGACGCGGCAAACCGAACGAAGCCGGTTTTCGACTCAAGAGCACAAGGCTCTCGTCACCCTGCCGTCTTTCGAGATCACGGGCAAGTTTTTAGGTCCACTGCGGGTTGATATGCAGGTGTTCTCACCGGCCGGTCTCGAGCCATTCATACTCCTGACAGAGGCGGCGGCCCAGATCGTGACCCTGCCGGAAGTGACCTTTTGCGGCGAGGCGATCCTGGTCAACGGGGCGCGGCTAGAGAGCTTTGGTCTGAGCGAGTAGGATAATGTCCAGGGTTTTGGTGATCGACGACGAAGCGCCGCTGACGGCTCTGATCGGGCGCTTTCTCGGAAATGCCGGCTTTAAGGTTGAGGCGGCGACTTCAGGAGCGGATGGGCTGCACAAAGCAGTCACTATGCACCCTGATCTCATCGTGCTGGACATCATGATGCCGGACATCGACGGCTACGAGGTGTGCCGGCGATTGCGCGCCGACCCGCGCACGGCGCGGACTGCGATTATGGTCCTTACGGCGCGGACGCAGCCGATCGACAAGCAAATGGCGCTGCGCGCCGGAGCCGACATGCACCTGGTCAAACCGTTCGGCGGCAAGGCTTTGGTGGAGGCGGCCCAGGAGCTGCTGGCAGCCAGGGCTTCCGGTGCACGGCCTTGGGGTTATCAGGTCGCCGTGCTGCGCCTGAGAAAAGGCGTGGGCGCCACGATGCTGGCGGCCAACCTGGCCCTGGCGCTGGCCGAGGAAAAGGCCCGGCAAACCGCGGCCGTCGACCTGGCGTTGAGCGGCGGCCAGATCGGCGCCGTGCTGGGGGTTCCAGCCGAGCGATCGTGGGTTGAGGCGTGGCCGGGGGACGAAGGGATAGACAGGCTGGCGCCACACCTGCTCCGGCACAGCAGTGGGCTGTTCACACTGCCGGCGCCCGCCTTGCCGCCAGACACGGCGCTGCCAGAAACGTGGAGAGTAGCCCGGCTGCTACAGATAGTTCGAGGCTGGTTTGATTACGTGGTCATAGATACGCCGGCTGCGCTGGGCAACCTGGCGCCCGTTCTGCTCGAGTCGCCGCTGGTCCTGCTGCTGCTGAGCCCGGACGAGTCGCCGCGAGTGGTCCAAGCCACCCTGGCCGCCATTGAAAAGAGCGGGGCCGAGTCTCTGCGGGTTTGGCCGGTCTTGAATGGAGCGCCTGCCGAGCAGGAGACATCCCGTTTGACAGGGAATCAGGTCAAAGAGCAGATGGAGCAGGCCCTGGGGCTGCCGGTGGCAGCCGTGCTTCCCTGGTCGCCGGGCCAGCAGCCGGCAATGATCGGCCAGCCCGGATCGCCGCTGGCGGCGGCCATCCGGGCCCTGGCGCAACAGGTAGCCGAGTTGGCTGCCAAATCTGCAAAAGATCGAGGCTAAAGACGACATGCTCGAGCCCGCGTTGGCCCTGATCGAAACAAACAGCATCGCCGCCGGCATCCTGGCCGGCGACGCGATGGTCAAAAAGGCTGTCGTGCAACTGCTGGAGGCCCGTTCCGTGTGTCCGGGCAAGTTTATTGTGGTCATAGCCGGAGAGGTGGAGCCGGTGCGTGAGTCGTGGCAGGTCGGGATAGCCACCGCGGCCGACGCCCTGGTGGACCAGTTGCTCTTGCCGAACGTCCACCGGTCGGTATTTCCGGCGCTGATGAGCGCAACACCGCCGCGGCGCGACGAGGCGCTGGGCATCATCGAGACGGTGACGGCGGCCATATGCATCGTCGCTGCCGACGCGGCAGCCAAAGCGGCCGACATCCAACTGCTGGAGATCCGCCTGGCCAACGGCCTGGGCGGCAAAAGCTATGTGCTGCTGGAAGGTACAGTGGCCGACGTCGAAGCTGCGGTGGCAGCCGGCGTGGCCCTGGTGAAACAGGAAGGGCTGCTGATCCGCCAGGTGATCATTCCGCAGCTCCACGAACAAATGCGGGCCAAGATTTTATAAGATGCAATTCGCACGGGTGATCGGCACGCTGGTGGCCACCCAAAAGGCCACAGGACTGGAAGGCGTCAAGTTCCTGGTCGTCCAACCGCTGGACAAACACCGGCAGCCGGTTGGCGAGCCGGTGATCGCCGCCGACGGCACAGCCCAGGCCGGCCCAGGGGAGCTGGTGTTTATCATCGCCAGCCGCGAGGCGGCGCTTGCCTTGCCCGAGCCGTTTGTGCCGGTGGATCATGCCATCGTCGGCATCGTAGACGAAGCGGACGTGCGCTGATGTACGTAGGACGTGTGAGCGGCACCGTGGTAGCGACGATCAAGAACGAGCTGTTCCAGGGCCGCAAGCTGCTGGTGGTAGACAGGCTGGACCTGGCCGGGCTGGCCGCCCTGTCAGCCGGGAAACCGGCCAAGGGCCGGCCGGGAGCCAAGTACGACATCGCCGTAGACATGGTCCAGGCCGGCGAGGGCGATATTGTGCTGGTGCTGGACGAGGGCAACTCGGCGAGACAGATAGTGGATCGGGAGCCAAATGGGGCGATCCGGGCCGTGATCGTCGGGATCGTGGACGAGATCGCGTATTACGATGTCAGGTGACAGGCACGTCGTAGAGTATGAGCTACGACAGGAGATGGTCCGCATTGGGCGGCTGATGTGGGAGCGGAGCTATGTGGTAGCCGAGGAGGGCAACCTTTCCGCCCGGCTCGGCCCCGACCGGCTGCTGGCCACACCAAGCGGCCTGAGCAAGGGGTTTCTATCGGTCGACGACCTGGTGGTGATCCGGCCCGACGGCGAGCCGGCGCCATCCTATCGAGGCCGGGGCCGGAAGCCGTCGTCCGAGATCCTGATGCACCTGGAGGTTTACCGCCGGCGGCCCGATGTGAGCGCCGTCGTGCATGCTCATCCGCCGACGGCAACCGCCTTTAGCATTGCCGGAGTGACGCTGGCTCGCTGCATACTGCCTGAAGTGGTGGTCACCCTGGGGGGCATTCCCACCGCCGAATATGCGACGCCGGGCACGGTAGAAGTGCCGGAGAGCATCAGCCAGGCTATCCAGGACTATGATGCCGTAATCTTGGCCCACCACGGCACATTGACGGTAGGGCGGACCTTGTGGGACGCCTACCAGCGGTTGGAAAAAGTGGAACACGCGGCGCAGATCACCCTGATCGCCCGGCAGTTGGGCCAGGTGAGAACGCTATCGCCCGAAGCGATCGACAAGCTCATGGCCCAGCGCCGCGAGTGGCTGCGCCGCCAGGGCCGTGACGCCTGCCAGGGCTGCAACATCTGCCCTGCGGATTGAGATAAAGGAAGGGTTAATCGTCGATGAAAGGTTTAATCCTGAGCGGCGGGAAGGGAACCCGTCTGTATCCGATTACCTACACACGGGCCAAGCAGTTGGTGCCGGTGGCCAACAAGCCGATCCTTTTCCGGGTGATCGAGGCGATCCGCGACGCGGGGATCACCGAAATTGGCATCGTGGTAGGCGACACGGCCAAAGAGATCAAGGAGACGGTAGGACCGGGGAAACGGTGGGGCGTCAAGATCACCTATATTCCGCAGAAGGAGCCGTTGGGCCTGGCCCACGCGGTCAAGATCAGCCGGGATTACCTGGGCGACGAGCGGTTCGTCATGTTCCTCGGCGATAACGTCATCCAGGGCGGCATCTCGGGGCTGATCAGGCAGTTCGAGACCAGCCAGTACAACTGCCAGATCGTGCTGACGGCGGTGGATAACCCGTCGTCATACGGCGTGGCCGAGCTGGACCCCGAGACACGCCGCATCATCCGGCTGGTGGAAAAGCCGCGCAACCCACCCAGCAACCTGGCGTTGGTCGGGATCTATATGTTCGACGAGCATGTCTGGGAAGCCGTGTCAGCTATCAAGCCTTCATGGCGAGGTGAGCTAGAGATCACCGATGCCATCCAATACCTGGTGGACAAGGGGTATGTCGTCCATCCCTACATTCACGAGGGCTGGTGGATCGACACCGGCGAGCCGGGTGAAATGTTGGAAGCAAACGATATGGTGCTCGACGAGGTGACTCCGGTTATCGAGGGTTATGTGGACCGCGAGTCGCAGCTTCAGGGCAAGGTCACCATTGAGAAAGGAGCCGAGGTCATTAACAGCCGCATCCGGGGGCCGGCCATCGTCGGCGAGGATACGCGCATCGTCAATTCGTACGTCGGACCTTTTACGTCGATCTACCACCATGTGTTGATCGAGAACAGCGAGATCGAGCACAGCATAGTCCTGGAAAACAGCAAGATTTTGGATATCCCATACCGGATCGAGGACAGCTTGATCGGACGAGACTCGGAGATCGCCCGCTCGCCAATCAAGCCCAAGGCGATCAAGGTGACGCTGGGCGATCACAGCAAGGTAGGAATCTTGTAGGAAAGGGGGTGGCAGCATGGGTAGCCTGAAGAAATGGCGCAAGAAGAAAATCGCCAAGCACAAACATCGCAAGATGCTAAAGCTGACCCGTTTTCAGCGGCGGAAATAACTGGTCGGCGTTTCGACCGTTGAGATGCCAGGCGGCGGCCTTTCGCTGCCTGGCATCCGTTGCCGACTGACTTGAGGTGGAGTGAATGAAAACCACGTTGGTCTATCCCGGCATTGCCGGGTATGGATTCGGCAGCCTGGGCAAAGGCATGGAAGCCGGTTGGGTGAGCCACGGACTGGCTCACATCTCCAGCGCGGCCAAGGCCCAAGGCTTTGCCATAGACTTGATAGACCTGCGGGCATTGTCCGGCTGGGGCCAGTTCAAGGAAGAGCTGCTTAGCCGGCAGCCGGACGTTGTCGGGCTGACGATGATGAGCGTGGACTATGGCCCGGCCACCGAGGCGGCGCGCGTTGTCAAAGAAGTGATGCCCAATGCCGTCACGGTAGTCGGCGGCCCGCACCCAACGATCACGGTCGAGGAAGTGACTCAAGTCCTCGAGTTCGATTATGTGGTCATTCGGGAGGGGGAGATCACCTTTCCATGGCTTCTGGCCGAATTGAGCGCGGGGCGTCGCCCAGAAAACCGTGTATTGGAAGGGGAAATGCCCAATCTGGATGCGCTGCCCTTCCCCGATCGGGATCTGTTCCTGAACGAATGGCGCAAATATGGGTACACGCTCGAGTCGCCGGAGGTTCCGTTCGTGCCCGACCTACCCCCACCCTTCCTGACGATCATCGCCGGGCGGGGGTGCCGGTACAACTGCAACTTTTGCCAGCCGGCGGAACGGCTGCTCTTTGGCCGTAAGGTGCGCAAGCGGAGCCCGGCCAATATCGTAGCCGAGCTGGAGATGCTGCGCGAGCGATATCACTTTGCCAGTTTCATGTTCCACGACGACTGCCTGACCGAAGACCGGGACTGGGTCCTGGAGTTCTGCGACCTGTACGAAAGCAAGGGCTTTCGCCAGCCTTTCTTCTGCCAGAGCCGGGCCGACATCATCGTCCGCCACGAGGAGATGGTGCAGCGCATGGCCCAGGTGGGCTTGAAGGGATACTTTATCGGCTTTGAGAGCGGCAACGATCGTGTGCTCAAGTTCTTGCGCAAAGGCACAACCCGAGCCAAGAACCTGGCGGCGGCTGACGTCTGCAAGAAATATGGCATCAAAATCTGGGCCAATTACATGCTCGGCCTGCCGACCGAGACCAAAGAAGAGGTCATGGATACGGTGTCGATGCTCAAAGAGATCGACCCCGACTGGTACAGCCCGGCGTTCTACACGCCTCACCCCGGCAGTGACCTGTACGATTACTGCATCGAGCACGACCTGAGCCTGATTACCAGCCACGATCAGTACCGGCGCAACCCGTGGGAGACCAAGGTGAAAGGCCAGGATTTCGAGTTTCTGCAGTGGGCGCTAAAGGAGAGCCAGCGCCGCAAGCCGATCAACGCCGTGCGGCGCCAGGCCAGGTATCTATGGGGCCGCTACGCCCGGCCAGACAAGATAATGCGGCGGCTGAAGCGGTTAGTAAGCTAAAGTGAGAGGGAAGGGGAGAACCCCTTCCCTCTCTTTAGTGATTAGGTAGTGCTAGTAGCCCTTGGTGACGACGGGCAGGTAGTAGAAGTGCTCACCCAAGAACGTGACACGGCCCTCGATGGCAGGTGAGATACACCCTGTCTGAGCCGCCAGATAGTTGATCACCGCATCGCGGACGTAGAACTGGGTGTCGGCCACGATCTGGTCGAGCGGCCACAGCGTCACGCCGTCGTCTCTGTAGTTGCACGAGCCGGCGGCCAGGTAGTTGACCGTCGAGACGGTGTAGTAAGTGCCGGCATCGCTGAAGTCCACCGGCACCCCGTCGATCATCAGGGCAGCCACGTTGTGACCGTTGGGCGGCATGGGATAGCCGTCGTAGTAGATGATCTGGTTCCCGGCTTCGGTATCCAGGAAGCAGGTGGTGTAGTAGGAATACCCGCCGTAGCTCGGAGCAGCGTACTTGTAGTACCAGTAGTTGCGGAAGGAGCGCTCGAGGACAGACTTGAGCTGCGGACCGTTCATATCCATTGCCACCAACGAGTTCTCATAGGGCATCAGAGTGAACATGTTGGCCACCGTCAGGGTGTAGGGTTCGGTTGGGGTAGCCGGGTCAGCGACCTTTCTGTTGGACATGGCGCCCGACAGATGAAAGTCCACTTGAATGCCGTTATCCGCCAGCTCCCACACTGAGGCATCGGCCTGCAGGTTAGCCCCGTTGGTCTCCTGAGTGTAGGCCTGCAGCGCGTCGATCGGGGCTGTGGTGCAGCCCAGCACCCGGCTGTTGTAGGCCGCCAGCATATCGGCGTAGGGTTGGACGATAGCCTTGATGGCGGTGTCTTCGGGCGTAGAGGAAGTAACGGCGATGTAACGCCCGGCGCGGGACACCAGCTCATAACCGCTCTGGTCCTTGCTGGGCACAAAGCCAAGGACGACCTGGCCCAGGTAGTTGTTGTAGCGATATGCCTGGGTGACCAGGACCGGGTCGCCATCCGGAGCGCCGATGACAGCCGGCAGGTACTTGTACGGGCCCGAATAGGTGGTTTGCTTGGACGGGTCGGTGTGGCTGTGCCCGCCGATGACGACGTCGATGTCGCTGACGTTGGCGGCCAGGTAGGTATCGACGTTGTTGTCGACCTCCAGGCTGCCGGCGATGGTGGTAAAGCCGATGTGGGTCAGGGCGATCACGGCGTCGCTGGCTGCAGCCAGGGCAGGCACCAGCTCGGCTGCCTTGTCGATCGGATTGGCAAAGGTCAGGCCGGGGATGTTGCTGGGCAGCTCGTATTGCGGTATGCGGTGGTTGTCGATACCCACAATGGCCAGGTCGATATCGCCGATCGGTCCGGGCACTGCTCGCTGGATGGAGGGCTCAACCGGGACGTCTGCCAGACCGTAGGCGCCGTCGTCGGACACAACCGCACCCAGGATGGCAAAGTCGGCCTGCTCGAGCACGCTGGTAAAGACGGCGTTGCTAAAGTTGAACTCGTGGTTGCCCAGAGTCATGGCGTCAAAGCCCAGGGCGTTCATGGCAGCGATGGCCGGCTGGATGTGCATGGCAGGGTCGGGGATGGGCGTGCCATCGGCGGCAAAGCCGGTGGGCGCGGTCTTGAAGTAGTAGCTCATCGCGTCGCCCTGGATGGTGTCGCCAGAGTTGAGCAGCAGGGTGCGATCGGGGTTCTTGGCCATCTCCTGTTTGGCCAGGTAGGCCAGTTGTGTAAAGCCCACATAGGCACCCTTGAGCAGGTTGCCGTGCATGTCGTTGTTGTGCAGGAGGGTGACCGGCACAACGCTGCCCATGGCGTCGTTGCCGTCGCGGCCGATCCGCCCATCGAGGGCGCCGCTGTAAGGAGAGTCGTGGGTGTAATTGGCCGCCACCCAACGCTCGACGCCATCGAGCATATCACCCCAGTAGCTGATGTCGGTCACGTATTTAAAGGGTACATAGCCGTCCTGTCCGGCCGGGGCCAGGAACTCGTTGGTGGCGATGCGGTAGGTCCGATCCGGATCGATCGGCTCCCAACCGGCCTTGCCACGGTCATAGACCACGATGTTAAAGGCGCCCCACGCCCAAGGCTGCGCGCCGGCCATGGCATTGTTGTAGCGGTAAAAGTCGTAGCGGACACCGGATACCTGGAGAGCGCCCTTGAACAGGGTCGCGCTCTGGTTGAGCAGCTCGATGATCTGGGCGCCGGTCATGTTCCCTACGACGGTGGCATTGCCAAAGGGCAGGATGCTATACAACATACCGTGGGTGAGGGTCACAGGCAATGTAGTGGTGGGCGGGAAGGTAATGTCGGTGCGCAGGCCGCCGGCGTTGTTAAAGACCATGTCGACGTCGTTCAACGGCTCGGTGTCGTTGTTCAGGTCGTTGTAGATGGCGTCATTGACAAAAGCGCCCATCAACGAGTCGCCATCGTAGTAGCGGACGATCGGCACATTGGTAAAACCAACCACACGGTTGATCTGTTCCTGGTACCACGGGTCGCTGGCCCACAAGTCGACGCGAGCCTTGACAGTCGGGTCCTCCGGACCATTGTTGGCGACGGTGATCCGCTGCCAGGTAATGCCTACGGCGCCGGTCGCCTTGTCGATGACCAGGGTAGCCCGGCCGACCTTGCGCCCGGCATAGTGCGCCTGGGCGACGGTGGTGTCACCGACCACTGTCGCAGCAGCGAGGTCGGTGTGGCTGTGGCCGCCGATGATCAGGTTGACCGGCGTGCCGGCGGTGTTCAGCTTTTGAGCCAGGGTCTTGTCGCCGTAGACGGTAAAGCCGTAGCCATAGCCGCCATCCTCAAAGCCGAGATGGCTGAGGACGACGATGGCATCAGAGGCGGCAGCAAGCTCGGCGTAATAGTGCCCGATCGCATCCGTCGGATCCTTGAAGCACAGCCCTGCGGTGGCCCAGTCTACGGTAATGTAGGGGGTCTCTTGCGAGGTGACGCCGATCAGGCCGATGATGGCCTGGTTGCCCGCCGCGCCCACCGTCATGGTCACCCACGGCGTGGCAAAGGCCGGCGATTCCCAGCCGGCGGTAGCGCAGTCGCCGGTGTCATCGACGACGATGTTGGCCGACAGGAATGGGAAATCGGCTTGTTCGGTGCGGCTGATCAGCACATCCTGGCCCCAGTCGAACTCGTGGTTGCCAAAGGTGGCAGCCTCATAGCCCATCAGGTTGTAAACGTCGATGGTGGACTCGCCATAAAACAGGTTCGACAGCAGGGTGCTCTGCATGATGTCGCCGGCATCGACCAGGAGGACATTTTCAGGGCCGACGGCGGTGCGAACTTCATTAATCTTGTACGCCACACGGGCAGAGCCGGGGTTGCTGCCGCTTAACTGTAGGTTGCCGTGAAAGTCGTTGGTATGCAGGATGGTGATCGTCACCACCTCTGTCGGGGCGATTAGAGAAGTCTCCACCGCGGCAAGGGGAGCTGCCTCAGGTGCGAGATGGAGGTCAGCACCGGACACCACCGGGCCGTAATTGACGGCCTGGGCGGTCTGCGGCGCAGCCAGTGTCATGGTCCCCAGTACCATACTCATGACAACAGCAACGAGCAACACTCTGTACGAAGCACTACGCATTTGTGGTATCTCCTTCCTATATGTTCATGTCAGATTTATCGTGCCCGATCAAAGCAAATTGTCCTCGAGTTTTCGCTATAGGCACCTCCCCGGCAGAGCTGATCTGGGTAGCTCTGCCCGATCGAAGAAGATCTGGTAATGCGTGATGGCTAGTTGTTGACAGTTCTTTCTATCCGCAGTGAAGAATCGATCTACGGCACATAGAGTATACCACCAGCCGCCTTAAAACGCAAACAGGGTTTGTGGATCGTCGCCTGCACGGCGCTTTTGGCTATCTTACTCGCAGTGATTTGACTTGAGAGGGCTTTGGTTCTATAATTGACCTGAAACCTGCGACCTGCAAAAACCCTTCACAGCGGACTGTGATCGGATGGGAGGCATAATGAAGAACAGGCGACTATTCGACGGGATCCTACAGCGGGCGCCATTGCTGGCCCCCGCATTTGTGCCGGTATCCGGCGCCAACCCCTCGGCCCAAGGCAGAGGGCAGGGCTGGCATGCGATGTCTACGGGCTCGGGTGGCGAGCCAAAAAGAACAATACGGGCCGGGCGGCGCCGGCCCAGTAGCTCTACAGAGCCCAGCGAGCGTGAAACAGCGCAAGCGCCACAGCGGGAGAGACCAGGCGCCGAGGCGAGGCCCACGGGAAGCAGCTACAGCAGCGGTGGGGGGCAAAGCTATCAAAAACCACCCACATCCTATTCAGGCAGCTCAGGTGGTTCAGGTAGTCAGTTGCCGCAAATCTCTCTCGGCAAGCTCAGCCCTAAAATGCTGATGATCATCGCCGGTATACTGCTGGTGGTGGGCATCTGCTGCTGTATCTATATGGCCACGAGCGGGGGCTTGGGAGGGCTGGGCATCGGGGACGTCGAGACCTCACAGGAGCAGGAAACAGCCGACCTGTCTCAAGTGTGGGCAACAGAGGTGCCTCAGCAAGTGTGGGCAACAGAGATAGTCGCGCAAGTGCAGCCGACGCCGATCATCATCAGGGCAACCAAGACGCCGAAGGCGGTCAAGCCCACCAACACACCAGCACCGGCCAAGCCCACCAGGACACCCGCGCCGACCCAGGCCGTCGTTCAGCCGCCTGTGTCGTCGGGAGATCAGAGATGGCTGATCATGTTGTACCAGGACGCCGACGACAAGATCCTGGAGCAGGATATCTACATCGACCTGAACGAGGCCGAGCGAGCGGGCTCCACGGACCGGGTGCAGATCGTGGCCCAGATGGACCGCTACCGAGGCGGATTTTCAGACGACGGCAACTGGACCTCGACCAAGCGCTTCTATGTGACCCAGGACGATGACTTGACCCGGGTCCGCTCGCAACAGGTAGCGGACCTTGGCGAAGTCAACATGTCCGATAGCGATACGCTGGTCGACTTTGTGACGTGGGCCGTCAGGTCTTATCCGGCCGACAAGTATGTGTTGATCCTTTCGGATCACGGCATGGGCTGGCCGGGCGGCTGGAGCGATGCCGATCCGGGGCCGGGCGGCGCCCAAGCCGATCGCAGCATTCCGCTGTCGTCGGCGACGGGTGATGAGCTGTTCTTGATGGAGATTGACCAGGCTCTGAGCGACATCCGCGCCCAGGTCGGCCTGGACAAGTTTGAGATGATCGGCATGGATGCCTGCCTGATGGGCCACTTGGAGGTGTTGAGCGCCCTGGAGCCCCACGCCCGTTACGCCGTGTTGTCGCAGGAGACCGAGCCTTCAGTGGGCTGGGCATACACCTCATTCCTGGGGGCGCTGAACGACAATCCGGATATGACCGGCAGCGAGCTGTCCCAACTGATCGTCAAGAGCTACATTGAAGAGGACTTGAGGATTACCGACCCCCAGGCTCGGGCCGAGATGGTAGGAAAAGGATCGGGGGGCCTCTTTGGCGGTTACAGCCAGGTTTCGGCCGCGCAATTGATCCAGCAGATGGGCCAAAACAGCACGCTGACAGCCGTCGACCTGAGTAAACTGCCAGAGTTGATGGCCGCCACCGACCAACTGGCGTACGCCATGACCCAGCTCAACCAGAAGGGCGTGGCCCAGGCACGGTCCTATGTCCAGTCGTTCACCAGCGTCTTTGGCAGCAACGTGCCGCCGTCATACCTCGACCTGGGCAACCTCGCCGGACTGTTGAGAGATAACAGCGACAACGCAGACGTGGATCAAGCCGCCAACCGCGTGCTGGCCGCCCTGGACCAGACAGTGATCGTCGAGAAGCACGGGCGAGGGAAACCCGGCGCTACCGGCGTCTCGGTCTATTTCCCCAACTCGCAGCTTTACCAAAATGCGATGACCGGACCGCGGTCCTACACGCCGGTCGCGCAACGCTTTGCCCAAAACTCGTCGTGGGATGATTTTCTGGCCTATCACTATACAGGCCGTACCTTCCAGCCAGAGACTCGTGAGATCGTCGTGCCCGACGAATCGGTGCCGGTCCGGGGACCGGGTGCCGGGGGGATCCAACTGTCGTCGATCACCGCCTCCGGCAACGTGGCGGCGCCGGGCCAACCGGTGCTGCTGAGCACCGACATCAGCGGCGAGAATGTCGGCTATGTTTACCTGTTCGCCGGCTTTCTCGACCAGGCAGCGAATTCGATCTATGTGGCCGACATGGACTATCTGGATAGCGGCGACACCCGGGAGATCGATGGGGTATACTATCCTGACTGGGGTGAGGGGGCATTCACCATGGAATTCGAGTGGGAGCCCCTGATGTTTGCCATCAACGATGGCACCACGTCGGTCAACGCAGTTCTCATGCCGCAGAGCTATGGGGCTTCATCTGAAGAAGCTGTGTATACGGTGGACGGCGTCTATGCCTTCGCCGACGGCGGCGAATCGCGCTATGCCCGGCTGTACTTTAGCAACGGGGTGCTGCAGCAGGTGGTGGGCTTTACCAGCACAGACGAGACAGGCTCGCCGCGCGCGATCACCCCGAGCATAGGGGATACTTTCACCGTCCTTGACAAATGGATGGACCTGGACGCAAGCGGTGGGGCTGCCACGATGGCCTCGCAAGAGGGAGGCACTCTGACCTTCGGCGCCGCACCGTTCACGTGGAAAGAGATGAATGCAGCCCCGGGCCAGTATTCAGTGGGATTCATCGTCAAAGACCTGGACGGCAACAGCTACGAGACCTACACGACGATCACGGTAACCCAGTAAGCCCGGCTGCTTCGAAAACAACCGGAACAAAGCAAAAGCTCCGGATTCCCTCACTGAGGGGGGGTCCGGAGCTTAGGTTATTGCGGCGCCTAATCAGGATAATGAGGCTCTATCTGCTGCGTTGATCGCCGTCGAGTGGCCTGGCTGTATGACCCGCACCTCTGTCTGTGGGGCCAGGTGGGCGGCATGCTCGGCGAAGGTATGAGGAGGACTGTGCATGCAATCGACCGTCTGCCACAACGCATGGGGTCCGGCATAGCGTAACGCACCCCAGTGGATCGGCACGGCAACCCGGGGACGGAGCATGGTCAGGGCGCGAGCTGCGGTCAGGGGAGTCAGATGGCCCCCACCCACACGCGGGCCAAAGCCCCATACCGGAAGGAGGGCCAGATCCAGGTCGTACTGTGCACCTATGTCGTTCATCCCCTCAAACAGATCGGTGTCGCCGGCAAAGTAGACCGAAAGGTGATTACACAAGGTGTAGCCCAGGCAGGTCGTCATAGGCCGCAGACCCGGCGTTGTCCGGCCATGCTCGGCAGGCAGTGCCGTAATCTCGACGTCGGCAATCCGCACCTTCTCACCGGCGGCCATCTCGCATATCTCCAATCCGGTATTGCGCTTCAAGTACTTGCCCGCACCCCGTGGGGCGACAATGGGTGTGGCAGGCCGCAATCCCCGCAGAGAAGGCAGATCGGTGTGATCGTAATGGAGATGAGATAGAAGCACCAGATCGGGGGGACGTTCTTCCAGCAGGTCTGGCGCCGGATTTGGTCCGTGGCGCTGTAAGAAAAAGACCCGATCCCGCAAGACAGGATCGGTCAGGACGCGAATACGGCCGATGTCGATCAAAACGGTCGCGTGACCGATATAATGAACTTGAGCCAACAGGTTTCTCTTTCCCGGTGCTCCGCCTGGGCGGTGACACACCTTGTGATGAATAGAGCCAGACTTGTATGTGTCAGGCGTGGCCCTCTATCCGATTGGGCTGAGCTATTATATACGCGTTCCTGCGTTCCTGTCAATCCCCCTTTGGTACCAGTGATCGATTTTCCCAAGTACTGATTTGCCAAATCAATGGGTTTATGCTAGAATGCCCGCCGTGCTTGCCCAAGCAGGACATGGCAGTTGCATAGCAGTCTTGGTCGCATAGTTTGAGTCTATACCCCGGGCTGAGCTTGATTTGCACAGGCTTGGCTTTTGGGGTATTCTTGTTTGGTATAGTGTGTTGGCTCTTGGACTAGAATCTAGGGAATGGAAAGGAACAAAACATAATGGAGCAGAAGCCTGACCCCATACTCAAAGGACTGGGCGGATTGCTCGAAGGCAGGACGACGGGGCTGATCTTTAACCTGCTGATCGTAGTCCTTTTGGTTCTGGCCTTGCTTTTGCCCCCGGTTTCGGCCCAGGAACGCATTCTGGATGCGGGCTATGAGGCGATTGACCGGGATGACGGTGGTTCGGTGGTGGACCCAGACGGCATGCAGGTGACACTATCACCGGCCGGTCTGCAAGAAAACGTCAAGATCAAAGAGGAATCGGTGCCGATGGCAAGCTTCATGGACGGATCTGCGGGCAAAGACCTGGCCGCAGCCGCCGAAGCACTGCCAACTAACCTACGGCCCAAGAGTCCCGTATACAAAATCAACGTCAAGGGCGAACCGCCCACTGACGTGACTCTCACCATACCGATCCCCAACAACGCAGAACCGTACAACCTGCTATCGCTGTACGACTGGACCGGCGAAAAGTGGGAGTTTGTGGCCGGCCACGTCATCGTCGAGGATGACGTGATCGAGGCGCACCTTAACCATCTTCCCAGAGCAGTGGCAGTCCTCCAGGACACCGGGCAAGCGGCTCAGGTTAGCACCGAGCTGCCCGACTATGTATCGCTGCCCGAACAGGGGTCACAGGCCCTGGCAGAGCTAAATCCGGTAGGATATACGTTGGGCGGTGAGAACAACATCAAAGGTACGCTGCCGACCCTGCCGGCTCTTGCGGGCGGCGAGTCGTACCGAATAGTACCCGTGCTGCGCAACTGGACCGAGGACGGCGTGGTGCGCAACGACTGGCTGGACAATATGCTGGCCATCCCCGAGTCACAAGATGCCCACATGGCGGCAATCGTCGACTTGGTGGTGCGGGAAATGTATGCGGGCATCGACCTTGATTACCGGGGCATCAACCCTGATCTCAAGTCCGAGTATAGCTCGTTCGTGACCCGGCTGGCGGAGCAGCTTCACGCCAATGGTAAGGAGCTCAGCGTCCACGTCGAGCAGCCGGTCCAGATTGCCGCCGATCTTTGGGAGACGGGCGCCTATGACTGGGCAACCCTGGGCCGGGCCGCCGATCGGATCAAGTTCCCGGCCAGCCAGGATCCAGCCGCCTATGCCTCAGGCGGGCAGATGGAAGCCCTGCTGGGGTGGGCGGTTGGCGAGGTCGAGCGCTCCAAGCTTCAGCCTGTCTTTACGGCGGGAAGTGTGGAAAAGCGTGGGACAACGCTTGTCGAGCGGACCTACCGCGATGCCTTGGCCGAGCTGAGCAAGGTGGCCGTACAGCAGGGCCAGGATGCGATCATCCCGGGCGACCAGGTCACCCTGATCCTCGAGAACCTGGGAGTTCGGACCGATCCGGCGACGGGCAGCAGTTGGTTTGCCTATCGCGATGAGGTCACCGGCGAAGAGCGGACGGTATGGTTGGAAGACGCCAGCAGCCTGAGCCACAAGCTGGCTCTGGTGCGCAGCTTTAATATCGGCGGCATTGCCATGCGCGCCCTATGGGACGAAGGAAACGATCCGCGCGTCTGGGATCTGGTGCGCGAATACCAGGCCTCAGCCCAAATGGCCGAGGCGCCGGCGGATAGCCAGTTTGCCGTGCTGTGGACGGTGACCAAGCCTGACGGCCAGGTTCAAGAAGAGACGAGAGGCCTCGACCAGGGCGCTTACACCTGGACGGCCCCTGACCAGCCCGGCCAATACGCGCTCAGCGCCCAGATCGTGGCCAACAATGGACAGACGGTTGCCGGCGGCGAGCAGGTCGCCGTCCTGGTCGAGCTGCCCACCCCGACCCCGACGCCGACCCCATCTCCAACGCCGGTCCCGACCGAGACGCCGACTCCCACACCAACCGCGACGCCGAAACCCAAAGCAGCAGCGTCAGCCCCCAAGGCCACCAGCGCGCCGTCTTCGGGCGGCGGAAGCAGCGCCAACCGGGTCAATACCAACTTTGGCTATGGCATCCAGATCGATGCCAACGACGACCTGGGCTGGGCCACCAGCACCATCAAGGGGATGGGGTTCGGTTGGGCCAAGTTCCAGGCGCCGTGGATGGACTTTGAGCCGGCGAAGGGCAGCATCAACTGGGGTAACCTGGACCAGAAGGTCAATGGGCTGAGTGGGCTCAAGATCATGCTCAGCATCGTCAAAGCCCCGCACTGGGCACGTGGCGGGCAGGACCTCAGTGTGGAAGGCCCGCCGAATGACCCGCAGGACTTTGCCAACTTTCTGGGCCAGGTGGCCGGCCGCTACTGTGGCTCAGGTGTCAAAGCTATCGAGGTCTGGAACGAGCAAAACCTGCACTACGAATGGGGTAACATGAAGATCGATCCGGCTGCCTACATCAGGCTGTTAAAGCCGGCCTACAACAGCATCAAAGCCGCCTGCCCGAGCATGATCGTCGTCAGCGGCGCGCTCACGCCCACCGGCGCCGGCGGCCGGGTGGCTATGGACGATTTCACCTACCTGGAAGGCATGTACCAGAACGGTCTGAAGAGCTACTGCGACGCTGTAGGAGCTCACCCCAGCGGCTACAACGTGGGCCCGGGGACCAAGTGGACAGAGGCATGCACCTTCATCACTCAGCATGGTAATAGTTTCAACGGTCCGTGCAGGAACCCACACCACTCGTGGAGCTTTTACTCGACCCTGAACGGTTACCACAACATCATGAGCAAGTACGGCGACGGCAACAAAAAGATCTGGCCCACCGAATTTGGCTGGGCCACCGACTGGACCGGCGACGCCAACTATGGCTACGCCCTGGACAATACCCGTGAAGAACAGGCAGCCTGGACGGTCGAGTCTTACAAGCTGATGAAAAGCTGGGGATGGGTCGGCACGGCGTTCTTGTGGAACCTCAACTTTAAGGTGACAGCCCCCCATTGGGAAGGCTCGCAGTGGGGTATCATCAATAGTGACCGGTCGCCGACGCAGACCTACAATGCGCTGGCGAATATGCCCAAGTAGGGGCTAGAGAGAGTTAGAAACCCGGTTTCTGTGAGAAACCGGGTTTCTTTTTTAGTAGGTTCGCTGCCACTCCACCCGGTACCACCCGGCAACGCTGCTGTCAAAGTTAATAACCGCCTGCCGGCTGATCGGCTTGCCAGAAGCGTCAACCAGAACCACGTACCAGGTAAGTTTTTCCTGGGCAATTGGGACATCGTACTGCCCGGTTTCTGCCCCGCCCTTGGAGGTTGCCGGCGGCAGCGTAGTCCACTTGTTCGACGCCTGGATCAGCACACCTTCCAGCAGATTGCCGTTGGCATCGCGGATTGTGCCAAAGATGTAGCAGCAGCCGGGCCGGCTGGGATCTGGCTGCGTGCTGAGCACACGAAACGGAAAAGTCTCAACCGGCGTAGCCGTCGGCACCTGGACCGGCGGTACGGCTGGGCGTTGGGTAGAAGTCGGCTTGGACGGCTCGGGCGTCGCGGGTGGCTCGGCAGTAGGCGGCAGAGTCGGAGCCACGGTCACCGTGTCGGTAATCAGCGGAATGTAGGTCGGGAGCGCCATAATGGTGGCGGTGGGCGTCGGCGCGGCCTGGGTAGCAGCGCGAGTTACCTGGCCCACCTGGCCGGTCGGCACGGGCGTAGCCTGGGCACGCAACGCATCGCGGGTAGACATGAAGCCGGTAAAGGCCACGTACAGTCCGAGCAGCACGATCAACAGAACGATCAGGAAACCAAAACCATATCCCTTACTCATGTGGCCAATCATACCATCGCTGAAAGCAATTGGCAAATCGGAGGGCTGATTTGCATTTTCTTGACGGGAATGCTATAATAGCAGTTGTTGCGGGCGAGTAGCTCAGATGGTTAGAGCGCGTGTCTCACATACACGAGGTCGGGGGTTCAAGTCCCTTCTCGCCCACCTCGGCAACCCGAGGCCGTGGTCGTACCACCATTACGCGACCACGGTTTGCTATATGCTCTGACGGTTCTTCTCACCTAGGGGAAGGCTGGGAAAGGATCTGATTCCGCAAGCTCATGCCCTCTTCCAAAATGCTGAGAAAGCGCATTGGCGGCACACGCGATCTTGGCACCGACTGGGCGATCTGCCTGGTGCGGTGGGGGCTGCTTGTCCTGGTCCCGGTGCTGGTACTGCTCGATCCGGCCCATCGCCTGTCGGTCGCCGACGTAGCGCTTTATCTGCTCGCCGTCGCAGCCTATAACCTGGTCATCACTGTGCTGTTGACAATCCACTTCTTCCCCCGTTTCGTTCAATCGGTTGCGCTGATCGCCGACATTCTCAGCGCCATCGCCCTGCTCTACCTGACCGGCAAGGCCCTGGACACCTTTTTCTTTTTTCCATTGTTCCCGATCACAGTCGCTGCACTGCGCTTTGGGTGGCGGGCAGGGTTGATCACCGCCGGCATCTTTGCTGCCGGCAACGGTCTGCTGGCACTAATCCGCAACGGAGGACCAGCACCAAGCCAAGTCTTCCAGATTAGCCTGTACACACTACTATACATCCTGACCGGGGTAGTGTTGGCGGTTGTGCCGGTGGGTGCGCCGTCCGCTTGGGGCCAGGCCGCTCGCAAGCAGACCACTGCCGAAGAAGGGGTAATACCCGATAATCTGAGGATGGTCTACGAGATGGCGGCAGCTTTGAGCGCCACCATGAACTACCAACGAGTCTTGGAGGCGATTCTGGAAATCAGCCGCCTGGGGCTGGCCGACCTGGGTGAGCGAATGGGCGAATCGGTGGGGATGGTCCTTTTGTACGATCAGGGTAGCCTTTACCCCGCATCCCACCGAAATCTGGTCGTGAGGGGTGACGAAACACAACGCATCAGCGGGGCGGAAGGGATCGTCGAGCAGGCTGTCTCTTCCGGGCAAGCGATCATCGGCACCGATCCTGCTTCTGACCCAGGGCTAAAGGTATTTAAATCGCTCCAACACTGCAGGTCTATGATCTGTGTCCCGCTGCGCGCCGGGTTCGAGAGCTATGGTGCAGTGCTATTTGCCTCCGTTAACCGAGACGCATATACCAGCGAGCACCTGGACGTACTGACGATCTTTTGCAACCAAGCGACCATCGCCCTGCAAAATGCCAGCCTCTATCAGACCCTGCGCGAAGAACGGGACAAGATCGTGGACAAGGAAGAGCAAGCACGCCGCAAACTGGCCCGCGACCTGCACGACGGCCCCACACAGGATGTGGCAGCCATCGCCATGCGTCTCAACTTTGCGCGCGTGCTGCTAGACCGGGATGTCGGCCGGGCCAGGAAAGAGTTGGAGAGGCTGGAAGACCTGGCCCACCGGACCGTGAAAGAGATCCGATCCATGCTCTTTACGCTGCGGCCGGTCATTCTCGAAACAGAAGGTCTGGTAGCTGCCGTGAACCAATATGCCGAGAATGTCCGCGAGAATGATCTCCTGTCGGTGACCGTTAATACCGAACGATACCGCGACTGTCTGGATACCGATGCCCAGGGAGTGGTTTTCAGCATCATCGAAGAAGCCGTGAATAACGCCCGAAAACACGCTCATGCGACGCGGATCTCTATCCGAATGTCGGTAGAGAACGACCTGTTCGTAGCGCAGGTGGAGGACAATGGGCGCGGCTTTGACGTGCAAGCTGTAGAGCGGGGCTATAGCTCGCGGGGCAGCCTGGGCATGATCAACCTGAGAGAACGGGCAGCGCTGATCGAGGGAAATCTGACCATCGAATCGATCCAAAACGAGGGTACGCGTGTCATTCTCATCGTGCCGGTCGTGATCGAGGCTACCTAGTCGGCGTTGCCGGGATTGTGTCTGACTTGAGCGGCAGCCCTTCTCCCCTCCTGTTTTGGCTTCTGGGTTCTGTACTGATCTACGCCCTGGCAGCGAATGCGCTGTGGCTGGCGAAATCTTTTGTCTCACGCGGGGCAGGGAATCATCACCACGAGCAGGGCAAAGGGTCTCCCTCTGTGCCGGCAAAATCCTTCGCTTCGCAGCCGCCAGCGGCCCTGCCTGTCAGAATGACATGGACCGGCTGGCTGTGGCAGGCAGGCCGCTTTCTGTTCTATCTGGGGATTCCTTACCTGGTGCTCGGCGGCTGGCCCCGCCGCCCGTTCCAGGGTCTGCTGTCACTCCAGGACATGGGCCTCGTCGGACTGGGTGAAAGCTGGACGGTGGCCTGCTGGCTGGGCGCTGCGGGCACCGGGCTGGGGATAGGAATCGGCGCCCTGGCGCTTCTCTTCCTTGCCCGGCGCCACGCGAACCATGTGCCTCCCTTTCCCCACCGTCCATGGTGGGAGATTGTCATCGGCGTGGTCTACCTCGAGGTGCACTGGGCCTTTTACCGGGCAGCCCTGGCCATCCTCCTGGGTGATTTGTACTGGGGTGTCTTTGCCGGCCTGGGACTGGTCTATGTCGAGTGGGCCGTGAGCCCGTCTTGGCGTTTGGGTTGGCGCCAGGAGCCACGCGCTGCCGGTCAGTGGCTGCGGGCTGCGCTGGCCCTGGTGATCGCCGTGCTGTTCCTCTTGACGCAGAATCTATGGATTTGTCTGGCAATTCACTCGCTGCTGGAGCTAATCTTTTACTCCCACAACCGGCAGAAAGCACACACCCCGCCCGCCGTGGTCGGCTGACCGCAGCGGGTGCAGGGCTGAAGGGAAAGCTCGCCGCCCTCGGCAAAGATGACCCGGCCGGTACGTCGCGCCTGGAGAAACTGCAAGTAGAACTGCTGCTTGGCGCCCGGCGAGGTGAGCTCGAGCCGGTTGAGCAGCTCCTTGTAAAAATTGGTGGTCGAGCCCTTGGCAAAAGGGCACTCGTCGTAGATATAGTCCAAACCGCGAACCAGGGCATAAGCAGCCGCCTCACGCTCGTAGAGCCGGACAAACGGCTTGACTTTGCGGGCCAAGCCGCCCCTTGTGGCGCATGCTTCACGGAGAGCCCCTTCACATGCAGGGCCGCTCGCGGCTGGGGACGACGGCCGCTCCTCCAGGACCGGCGCCTGGCGGGCCAGATAGCCGGCCTGCCAGTGGAGGGTATTTTGCAGCAGCACGGCAGCCTCATCGTCAAGGTTGTGACCTGTGGCGATGGCCGCAAACCCGCCATCGCGCGCCGTGCTGTTCATAATGTGACGCTTGACCAGGCCGCACAAGGCGCAGGGCTTGGCCTGTCCACGCCTTCTGGTATGGGCCAACACCGGGATCGTTTGTCCGTACTCGGCGCCGACATCCACCACGTGCAGCAGCGCCGCAGGGTGGTGATCGGCGATGAATTTGCGGCACATCTCTAGCGACTTGGCGGAATAGTCGATCCCCTCGTCGATACCCAGGCTAATGTACAGCCCTTCGGCTTGGTAGCCCAGATTGAGCAGCAGATCCCACAGGCTCAGGCTGTCCTTGCCGCCAGAGACGGCCACAAGCACCCTGTCGGCGGGGGTGAACATCTGGTAGGTCTCGATGGCTCGCTGCGTCGTGGTAGTAACCCACTCGACAAAATGCGCCGCGCACAACTGCAAGCGGTGCTGGCGCATCTGGATGACGGCGGTGCCGCCGCACTTGTGGCATTTCATGCTTGCGTCATCCGCCCGAGACTACCGCAATCAGCTTGATTGTGTCGCCGTCCTGGGTCAGCGTTGCCTCGTTGATGAGCAGACCATCGCGCACAGCCAGGACCGATTCGGGGTTCAGGCCTACCTTCTCTATAATATGGCGCACTGTGCTGCCCGGTTTGACTTCCCAGGTCTTGTCGCGATAAATAACCTTAACCATTTCACGCGCCATTGTACCACGGTGTCGGTTAAAAATCAAGCCCCAGTCACCGCAGGCGGTGACTGGGGCTTGAGCCACGGCCCGGCCTGTGACTAGGCCAGGTGGCCCTCGTAGATAAAGCGGCGGGTGCGCTCGGCGACGTGAGATGGATCGACCTGGAGGCGGGCTACGCCGCTGTCCAGGGCAGCCTTGGCGACTGCGGCAGCCACGACCGGCGGCACGCTAAAGTCCATGCCGCTGGGGATGATCCGCTCCGGTTGAAGATCCTGCTCGGGCACCAGGGCGGCGATGGCCTGGGCTGCGGCCAGTTTCATAGCCTCGTTGATCTCCTGGGCTCGCGTGTCAAGTGCGCCGCGGAAGATGCCCGGGAACGCCAGCGAGTTGTTAACCTGATTCGGAAAGTCGCTGCGGCCGGTAGCGACCACGGCCCCGGCCTTGACGGCGGCACGGATAGCGACCGCCACCTCGTCGCGTGGAGCGCCCGAGCGTGGAGCGAACTCTGTGTCGGGGTTGGCCAGGGCAAAGAGGATCGGCCGTTCGGCCATCATGGCGATGGCCTCAGGAGTCAGTACGCCGGGGCCAGACACGCCGACGAAAACGTCGGCTCCGCGCATGGCGTCGGCCAGGCCCCCCTGCAGGTGCTGGCGGTTGGTCAGCCCGGCCATCTCTTCCTTGATCCAGTTCATGCCTTCCGGCCGGCCCTCATAGATGATGCCCTTGGTGTCGCACAGGATAAAGTCCTGCACCCCGGCCGCCATCAGGATTCTGGTCACGGCGATGCCGGCCGCGCCCGCCCCGTTGACGACGACCCGGATCCGCTCCAAAGGCTTGTTCACGATCTTGAGCGCATTCAGGAGTGCGGCCAGAACTATGACGGCAGTGCCATGCTGGTCGTCGTGGAAGACAGGAATGTCCAGAGCCTCACGAAGCCTGTCTTCGATCTCGAAACAGCGCGGGGCGGCGATGTCTTCCAGGTTTATTCCGCCAAAGGTCGGAGCGATGCGCTTGACGATTTCGACAATTTCGTCCGAGCTTTGGGTCGCGACACAGATCGGAAAAGCCTCAACACCGGCAAAGGTGTGGAACAGGATGGCCTTGCCCTCCATCACCGGCAGTCCGGCCCGGGGGCCGATGTTGCCCAGTCCAAGGACGGCCGAGCCATCGGTAACGATGGCCACCAGGTTGCCCTTGGCGGTGATGTCAAAGGCCAGGTTAGGCTGCCGGGCGATCGCTTCGGCCGGTTGAGCGTCGGCCGGGGAGAGGTACATGCTCAGGGTAAAGTGGTCGCGGATCGGCAGCTTGGCCTCGATCTCAAGCGCGCCCCGGTAGCGGCGGCGCAGGTCAATCGCCTGGTCCTTCAGCGAGGCATCTCGGCCAACAGACGGCGGATCGACGATGGCCGCCTGACCCTCATACACATAGCGGCGGGTCCACTCGGCGATGGCGGTCGGGTCGGCGTCGGTCTTGCGGGCCTGGCCGGTGTCCAGAGCGACGCGAGCCACCGCCTGGGCCAGGGCCGGGGCCACGCCAAAGTCGAGCACGTCGGGCAGGATCTGATACCGGTTGGGGTTGGGCACCAGGCCGGCCAGGCAGCGTGCCGCTCCGAGCAGCATCTCGTCGTTAATATCCAGCGCCTGCACGTCGAGGAGGCCGCGGAAAAAGCCGGGAAAGATCAGGGCGATGTTGATGCCGTTGGGATAGTCGCTGCGGGCAGTCGCCACCACGGCGGCGCCGGCCTCCTCGGCCTGGGGCGGCAAGATCTCCGGCTCGGGCAGGGCAAAAGCCATGATGATCGGATCGGGTGCCATGGTGCGGATCATTTCGGGCGTAATCACACCGCCCGACGAATAGCCGACAAAGGCGTCGGCGCCACTCAGCGCCTCGGCCAAGGTGCCCGTGCGGCGCTCTGGGTTGGTGCGCTTGGCCAGATAGTTCTTGGACCAGTTCATCTCCTGCAATCGGAAGGGAACGAGAATGCCTTGTCGGTCGCAGACGACAACGTTTTGCACCCCGGCCGCTTCTAGCAGATCGACCAGTCCGGTGGAGGCGGCACCCGCACCGTTGATGACGATCTTGAGGCTTGTCAGATCCTTGCCCACCACCTTGGCGGCATTGATCAGCGCTGCCAGTGTGCCAATGGCGACGATGTGCTGGTGATTGCTGACTACAGGGACGGTCATGGCCCGTTCCAGCAGACTGGCTACCTGGAGGCTGCGCGGCGCGGCAATGTCCTCCAGACAGATGGCGCCGAAGGTAGGCCCCAAAGCCGTCAGGGTCTCAACCATGTCGGTAGTGTGCTCGGCGTCCAGGACGATCGGCAGGGCATCGATGCCGGCGAAGGTCTTGAAGATGATCGACTTGCCCTCCAACGCCGGGAGCGCGGCTTCGGGTGGGGCGCCCTTCAGGCCAAACAGGCCAGAGGCGTTGCTGACGAGAGCCACCGTATTGCCCCGGCAGGTGTAGGTGAAGGAACTGAGCGGATCGGCGACGATGGCCCGACACACTTCAGCCACGCCGGGGGTGTAGATCAGGCTGAGCATGGCCGAGTCTTTGACCGGCACTTTGCTCCGGATGCCGATCAACCCCCGGTAACGGCGCAGATAGTCCATCTGTTGTTGAGGAGTTACGATACCCATCATGTTTACCTCCCGGGACACTGACTGGCAACAGCCAGATCGATCCCTTTTGTGCTATAAGCTTTGTCAAAGTGCTTGCTGAAATCGCCGGCCAGCTTCCTGGCACGGGCGTCGAACGCTTCCTTGTCGGCCCAGGTGTTGCGCGGGTTCAGGATTTCACCCTGAACTCCCGGGCAGCTCTGCGGCACCAGGATGTGGAATACCGGGTCCTCTTCATATTCGACAGTTTCCAACGCCCCGTCGAGCGCGGCATGAACCAGGGCTCGGGTGATGTCGATATCCATCCGCGCGCCGATGCCGAAAGGACCGCCGCTCCAGCCAGTGTTGATCAGGTATACCCGGCTCCCATAGCGGCGCATCCGCTCGCCCAGCATCGAGGCATAGACACTGGGGAGGCGGGGCATGAACGGCTCGCCGAAAAAGCGGGAGAAGGTGCTGACCGGGTCGATGATGCCGGTCTCGGTGCCGGCCAGCTTGCTGGTATAACCCATCAGGAACCAGAGCATGGCCTGCTCCGGGGTCAGCTTGGCGATCGGCGGGAGCACGCCGTTGGCATCGGCAGCCAGGAACAGGATCGTCTTCGGATGGCCGCCCATGGGCGGATTCTTGACGTTAGCCAAGAAAGCCAATGGGTAAGAGGCCCGCGAATTGGGCGTCAGTCGGGCGTCATCTACGTCGAAATGGCCATCAGGGTACATCATTGTGTTCTCGACGATCGCCCCGTGGTCCAGGTAGTGCGCCTCGTGAAAGACGGCGTTCCAAATCTCCGGCTCCTTGTGCGGCCGGAGGTTGATCAGCTTGGCGTAGCAGCCGTTCTCAAAGTTGGCGACGCCGTTGTCGCTCCAACCATGCTCGTCGTCGCCGTACAGCGCGCGGGTCGGATCGGCGGACAGGCTCGTCTTGCCGGTACCCGACAGTCCCAGCAGCAGGGCCACATCGCCACTCGGCCCTTCATTGGCCGAGCAGTGCAGGGGAAGTATCCCCTCGCCGGGCAGCACATAGTCCATCACGCTGAACATCAGCTTCTTGACGCTGCCGCCATAGGCCGAGCCAAAGACAACGCCGAGGTAGCGGTCGAAATCCATGGCCACGGCCATGTTCGAGGTCTTGCCGTCGGGCAGCTTGCGCAGACGGCCGGCGTACTTGGCGCGATCCAGCTTGTCGTAGGGCAAGACTATCAGGGTAAAAGGCCGGTTGGCAAAGATGCTGCGCTCGATGTCGGGCGGCGCCGGCCGGAACATGTTGTCACTGAAAAGCACCGGCAAGGCCGCCGGGGCGATAACACGCACCGGCAGAGCATAGGATGAATCGGCGCCCAGGACCCGATCGACGACATTGACCGCTTTCTTGGTCGCGATGGTCTGAAGGGCGTCATTGAGAATCATGTCAAAGGTGTCGGGTGTCATGGGAATGTTGTTGGGTGAGTCCCAGTCGATGTTAGCTTCGCTCTCCGGGCGCCGGACGGAGTAGGTGTCCTGAGGGCTGCGTCCGCTGGATTCAGGCGGCGTCCAGGTGGCCAGTGCACCGTTGGCGCTAATAAGAGCTTCTTTGTTGTCTACCGCCGACTGGATCATCTCCCGCCGGCTCATGTTGTATCGCACATTAGGATGCTGCTGCAGTGCCAGGGAAATCTTGTCTTTAGGTTGCATAGTACCCTCCGTTGGTTTGGATAATCGCTCTCTTGGACCTTTTTCCCGATTAGCTCGACCAGTCAAAAAGCTCCTCAGCGCCGGGTACCGGTCCGGGAATGACCTTGCCGGGGTTGAGGATATTCTTCGGATCGAGGGCCTGTTTGATAGCGGCCATAACGTTAATGGCGTCCGGGCCAAGGTCCTGCTCCAGGAATGCCCGTTTCAGGCTGCCGACGCCATGCTCGCCCGACAGGGTGCCGCCCAGCCGCAGTGCCACGCCAAAGATGTCGGCCGCGGCGCCCTTCATCTTTTCCACCTGCGCCGGGTCGCGCCTGTCGAACAGGATGTTGGGGTGCAAGTTGCCGTCGCCGGCGTGGCCAAAGATGGCAATGGGGACGCCCCGCTTGCGCGAGATCTCTTTGATGGCCGCTACCGCATCGGGGATGGCGCTGCGCGGGATCGAGATATCCTCACCCAGCTTGTTGGGCGACCGCCGGGCCAGGGACGGGCTGATTGCCCGCCGCGCCTGCCACAGAGCGGCCCGCTCGGTCTCGGTGCGGGCCACCTCGACTTCCCGGGCGCCGGTCGACCGGCAGATGTCGGCGATCGCCTCGATCTCGTCGGTGACCATCTTTTCGTTCATGCCGTCCGACTCGATGACCAGCATCGCCTCCACATCCAGCGGCAGGTTGAGGTGCATCGCCTCCTCGATGGTGGCGATAGTCGTCTCGTCCATCAGCTCGATGGTGGCCGGAGTAATACCGGTTGTCAGGATCTTGTTGACGCACACACTGGCATCGGCCAGGCGGGGAAAGACAGCCTTGGCGGTACGGGCAAACTTGGGCATGGGCAGCAGCTTCAGGATAAACTCGGTCATGACCCCCAGCGTTCCCTCCGAACCGACGAAAAGCTGCGTCAGGTTATAGCCGGTCACGTTCTTGATCGCCTTGCCGCCGGTCTCGATCACCCGTCCATCGGCAAGGACGACCGTCATGCCGCGCACATAGTCGCTGGTCACGCCATACTTGAGGCAGCGCGGGCCGCCGGCATTGCACGCCGCGTTCCCGCCTATCGTGCTCTGCTTGATGCTGCTGGGGTCGGGCGGGTAAAAGAGGCCCTTCTTGGCCACCGCATCGGCCAGGTCTTGGGTGATAACCCCGGTTTCGACAGTGGCGGTAAAGTTCAGCTCGTCGATCTCGATGATCCGGTTCATGCGGCACAGGTTGAGGGCGATGCCGCCGGTGAGCGGCACCGACGCCGCCGCAAGGCCCGAGGCCATGCCCCGCGGCACCACCGGGATCTCTTCGCGCCAGGCCAGTTTCATGATCTGGCTGACCTGCTCGGTGGTGTCGGGGCTGACCACGACTTCCGGGCGGCGCTCGGCAAAGGTGCCGTCGTAGGAATAGGCCACCAGATCTTCAGGGGCAGTCAGCACATGTTTTTTGCCGACGATGCTTTCCAGTTCTTTGAGGATGCGATTATCGATCATTTTTTCTGCTCCTGACGAATATCCCCGCTAGGGGGTCGGTAAGCTTGAGCCAGCAGTTGGCTGGGATGGACGACCTTCACTTTCAAGCCGTGCCGCTTGGCGCCCACGCCCAATTGCATCTGGCAGCCGGGGCAGCCGCTGGCAATGATCTCGGCGCCGGTCTCGGCGACATTGGCCATTTTGCGATCCAGGACCGCCACCGAGGTGGCATAGTGAGTGACAAGCTGTGTGCCGGCCGAGCCGCAGCAGGTATCGGCGCCCCTCATCTCGACCAGGGTAACGCCGGCGGCGCGCAGCATGTCGCGCGGCTGCTTGCGGACGCCCTGGGCGCGGCACAGGTGGCACGGATCGTGATAGGTGACGACCGCATCCACCTTGCCGGCGGGCGGCCGGATGCCGATCTGAGCCAGGAATTCGCTCACGTCACGCACCTTGGCCGCAAATTGCTTGGCCCGCTCGGCATAGACCGGGTCGTCGGCCAGCCAGTGGGGATATTCCTTGAGCGACGAGCCGCAGGTGGCACAGTCGGCAATGATCGCATCCACCGGCTGATCGAGCCCCAGGAACAGGTCAATATTGTGGCGGGCCATAGCCCGCGCCTCTTCCTTGTCGCCATAGCCGACCATCGGCATGCCACAGCACTTGACGCTCCGGGGGGTGACCACGTCACAGCCATTCTCGGCCAGCACCTCCACGGTTGCCTGGCAACCATCGGCCAGCATAACCCCTTGAATACAGCCGAGAAAATAGGCAACGCCGGCCCGCCGCTCACCCTTGGCCTCGACGACAACAGGGATCCGGCGGCGAGCAACACGCACCGACATGTGATTGGGCAACATCCGTTCCATGTCGCGCAGCTGCTTGGGCAGGATCTTGGTGACGCCGACCCGGTTCACCACCTTGCGCAGGCCGGACCGGTCGTAGAGCATGACCGGTCTGGTGAGCGCCTCCAGCAGGCCGGTGCGAGGAAAGAGGCCGCGGAAAAGCACAGGCTTCACCAATGGCTGGCGCCGTGCCTGGTGGATTACGTAACGAGTGTTCAGGCACAGGTCGGCCGGCTTGATGCCCACCGGGCAGATATCGTTACAGGCCAGGCAGTCCAGGCACTTGTACATGTGGTCGGTAAAATTGCCGGTCAGGTCCAGCTCGCCCGCGATCGCCTTGGTGACAAGTACCACCCGGCCGCGCGGCGATTCGGTCTCGCGCAGGCTCTCTTTATAAGTGGGGCACACCGACAGGCACAGCCCGCAGCGGATACAATGGTTTACTTCTTCTTCAGTTGGGGCTTCAAACCCTTCCCAGGCTGACCCTTTGTTAGCTTCCATGTCTTCTTGGCTTTCTAGAGAGTTGGTATGGCGACTACCCTTGCACAATAGGCAACGTCAACAGCGCGTGGGGCACCACGAGCAGATCCAGGTTGCCGCCCAGCCTGTCGGCGACCAGGCGAAAGGCAGCGTCCATGGTGGGCGCAGCCAAGAACTTGGCCGAGCGGATCAGCCCTGGATCCTGCGCGCCGACGATGATGACGTCATTCTGCTCCAGTACCTTGGCCATGACAAAAGCTCGCTGCTGTCCGGGCGGGTAGCCGTTCTGGCGAGCATCGTCCAGGATAAATTGGATGCTGGGTGCATCCTGCATGGCCTTCAGGAAGCGCTGCTCACCCACGCCCTCGCCGGCGCCCTCACCGCACGGGGCGGGGGTGATGTAGAATCCACCCGGCTTGACCACCGCCGTTGGAGCGAAAAAGAGGTAGCTGGCTGCCCGGCTGGCCTGGTACAGATTGGCGTCCTTGGGATAGCCTGCGCCGGCCACGGCCACGTCATACTGCTGCGGCACCGGCACCTCGTACAAGGTCCGGGCAAAGGCCACCAGCTCGTTAAAGGTGGCCTCCGGCTCGCCCGCGCGCACGCATACCACCCGTTTCCGATCGTCCTGGACGACATTGACGATGAACCGCAGGCCGGCCCGCCGCGCCGCTTCGGTAATGGCCTGGTGGAAGGGATTGCCCTCGGTGCGGCCCAGGCGGGTGCCGGGATGGTCGACCATGTGTGCGCCGTGGGTGTAGGCGATCATCGCCTCGCCGGCCGCGCCGACGGCCAGCGTCTTGCGCCCGCCGGAATAGCCGGCGTACTGGTGCGGCTCGACGATGCCGGTGGCGATCAGCAGGTCGGCTTCGTAGGCCGTCCTGTTCACCGACAGCGGGATACCGGTGTCGGTCGTGCCCAGGTCAACCAGCGCCGCAGGGTTCTGCGGCTCGCCGTCGATCACCCGGTAGCGGTTGATCACCGCTTGGCCCAGCTTGGCGACTTTTTCTTCCGGGGTGCTGGCCCGATGCATGCCGATGCCGCAAAGCAGAGTAATGTCTTTGTCACAGACACCGGCCGTTTCCAGCTCGGCCAGCAGCGGCGGCACCAGCAGCGCGTCAGGGCTGGCCCGGGTGACGTCGGTAAAGACGATGCACACCCTGTCGCCCGGTTTCGCCAGCTCGCGCAGCGGCGGCGAATTCACCGGCTGGGCCACCGCCGCGGCTACCGCCGCCGGCACGTCCTCAATGGGCGACACCGTTTTCGATTCCACCACCGTGCCCCGCCAGCCGGCGGGCAGGTCGAAGGCTAGCTCTCCTTTGTCGAATGGGACTCGATACATGCTGATTTGTCTCTCCTGGCACGCGCTGGCTGACAAACAACCAACGCCCTGGCCTGGCAGGGCGTCGCCGTCAATACAGCTCAAGCCGCCGTTGGCTCTGCACCGGTATCAATGGTCGCATTATACCATAGGGCCAAACGGCCCACAAAAACAACAGCCGGCAAGGCCTGATGCCTGCCGCGCCGGCAGGCCACCTATCAGCCTGGTTCCTGCCGCACTCTGGCTGCAAGCTGCCGGTAGGCTTGGGCTGCCCAAGGATGCATCGCCTTGTGCTTGTGCCGCAGATAGTCGAGATAATAGTATGCGGCCAGATCCAGGGACCGATCAACAGCTCCAGCCACTGCGGCCAGGTAGGGTGGGTCGCCGGCCTGATCCCACGCTATCTTGTCGGCCACGAAAACAACCTTGTCCAGCGGCGAGCTATCTGCCCTCAGCGTGGTGTGGCAGCCGATCGCCTCCAGAACCGGCCCATCGACGATGGCCAGGACCTCCTGGGCAATCACCGCCGACAGCTTCTGATGAACCAGCACAGGAGCCTGGCGCTCCTCCTCAAGCACTTTTACCCCCAGCATCTCGGCTACTTGCAGGTGATCGTCCCACGGCACGATGGCGCTGATATCGTGCAGCCACCCGGCAATCTCAGCGCTCCTGTCGTCCACTTCCCAACGCCGCGCCAATCGTTGGGCCATGGCAGCGACCGGCTGGCAGTGATCGGCCGTGTCCTCGCGGCCGCGGCTCCTCAGGAGCGCCGCGACATCCGCAGGGACGTTGCCCGTCCGTGTGAAATCGCCGACATAGGCAGCAAGAACTGGATGCATTTCAGGCCCTTTACTCATCGGGGATATCGCGCCGCATCTGCTTCACGCCGCTGCGCTTGCGCTTGCCGCGCAGCCGCCGCTCGATCGACGCAGCCGTCGGATGGGTCGCCCGGCGGATCTTGCGCCGCTTGAGCGCCCCGCACACCAGCGCCTGGAAGCGGCCCACCACCTCCTCCCGGTTTCGCAACTGGCTGCGCTCTGACTGGGCCACCAGGTGCAGCACCCCGGCCGAGTCGATGTGTGCTGCCAGTCGCTCCTGTATCCGCGCGCGCTGATAGTCGGTCAGGCTGGGCGAGCCGGCCACGTCGAACAGCAACTCGACGCGGGTGGAAGTCTTTTGCACGTTCTGGCCGCCGGGCCCGCTGCTCCGTGAGAAACGAAAGCTCAGCTCGACCAGGGGGATGCTCAGTTGGTCGTTAACGGTTATATAGTCGGTGTCCATCCGGTCCGGTTAGTCGAGCATAGACGGCCCGTACGGCTCCCGGCGGGGCTTCCACTCGGTCGGATTGCCCCATTCGGTCGCCTTCCACGGCATGTTCTGCGGCTGGACCAGCGGCAGCACCTCGCGGAAGAGCTCGATCCGTTCCGGCCCGGTCATCGGCGTAAAGGTCTCGGCCACGGCCAGGTCGGCCTCCAGCTCGGCCAGGGTGGAACAGCCGGCGATGACGGTGGCCAGTGGCAGCGCCAGAGCATAGCGCAGCGCCCGGTCGGCCAGGCCTGCCAGCTTTTTGTAAGCGAAAACCTTCATGCCGATCACACCAACGCCCTGCCTGGCCGCCACCGGCAGAAACTCTTCGGCAAAGCTGTAGATGAAATGGTCCAGCACCGACACGGCTACCAGCACCGTATCAAAGGGGAAGCGGCGCAGCGCCTCAACCTGAATCTGGGGGTCGACGTGGCCGCTGATGCTGATAAAGCGCACCAGGCCCTCGTCACGGGCCTGGACGGCCGCTTCCAGGGCGCCGCCTTTGCCGGTCATCTTGTCCAGCCGCTCGAAATCCCAAACGTTGTGCAGCCGCCACTCGTCGACGTGATCGGTCTGGAGCCGCTTCAGGCTCTGCTCGAGCTGGCGGCGGGCGCCGTCACGGGTGGTATCCCACGTCTTGGTGGCGATCCACATCTCGCTGCGGCGATGGGCAGCCACCAGGCCGACCCGTTCTTCGGATTGGCCCTGGGAATAGATCCAGGCCGTGTCAAAGTAGCGAATGCCTCGCTCCAGCGCCGTGTTGAGGATCTCGACGGCCTGATCCCGGCTGCAGCCTTCCTCGTCAACGATCCGCTGAGAGCCAAAGCTCAGGATGGGGACCGACATGCCGGTCTTGCCAAGAGGTCGCGTTTCCATCTTTAGATTCCTCCTTGAAAAATGGCCTGCTCTTCGCGGACCACAGTCCGCGTCCGGTAGAGCGGCCCGCCCTCATCAACGAAACTGGGGCAAATACTCAGCCTGTTCGGCCAGATAGGTGTCCAGAATGGCGCGGGCGGTGTCGAGGTCGTTGATGCACGGGTCGAGGGCCAGAGCTTGCAGGGCCGTCTGGTAGTCGCCGGTGGCGGCGGCGTCGACGGCCAGGCTGGCCACGGCAATCTCGCGGCGGCACAGCTCGGCGACCATCTCGGGCAGTGGCCCCATATTCAGCCCATGGATCTCTTCCCCACTGATCAAGGCCGGCAGCTCGACGATGGCATCATCAGGCAGGTTAGGGATGCACCCCCGGTTGGAAATGTTGACGGCCGGCCGATAGACCGGCACGCCGCCGGCCAGTCCTTCGATAACCTCGACGGCGCCGTCGCCGCGCGCCTCGCGGAGGGGCTCGATCGGGGCATCCTGGCGAACCATAGCCTCGATGGCGCGCCATTTCTCGTCACGCCGCCGGGCAGCCCCCTCCCAGTCATACAGGTACAGGTTATACTTTTCCCAGGGCCGCGTCTGCGGGTCATGACACCAGGGCAGGTACTCGTCCAGGTGGCTGTCGCCGGGCACCGGGCAGAGGCCGGTCACATCCATGACGGCGCGGGTCAGCGGCTCAAAACCGGCCGGCAGGGCTGCCAGAGCCTGGCTGAAGGCAGGGTACAGGTCTTCCCCGGTTCGCCGGTCGCGCACGTCGAGAATCCAGGTAAAGTGGTTGAGCCCGGCAGCCTTCACCTCAACCAGCGCCTCGGCCTGGCGCGCCACCTGGCCGGCCAGCGTCCAGATTTCGGGGTCGGCGTTGCTGTTCACGCCGGTTGGCACGGTGATGCCCAGGCGGTCGGCCAGCGCCACGCCGGCCAGCATGTAGGCGATGGCAAGCTGGTGGCACAGCCCGACCGACCTGATCAGGCTGTAGCGGCTGACGGCCAGGCACAACCGGGGCAGCGGGTTAGAAAAGTTGATGAACCAGGCGTTGGGACACAGCCGCTCCATGTCGCGGGCGATAGCCAGCATTTCCGGCACCTGGCGCAGGGTGTGGGCCAGTCCGCCGGGACCGCCGTTCTCGCCGTAGGGCTGGCGCACGCCAAACTGGAGTGGGATCTCCCAATCGCGCCGCCACAGCCCTTCGCGCGGGCCGGCCTCGATCGACACGATGACAAAATCGGCGCCGGGCAGCGCCTCGTCACGATGGGTAGAGCTCTCGATCGTCAGCCCGGCGCCCCACTCACGATCCAGCCGGCGGGCCAGGGCGTCGATTAGGTCCAGACCCTCGCGGTTGAGATCCACCAGGGCCAGGGTGCCGCCCCGAAGCCGAGGGCTGCGCACCAGGGTAGACAGCGTCCCCAAGCCAAACGCAGCGCTTCCGGCGCCAATAATCACCACCTTCATAGTTTCAGAACCTCTGCGATCAGATCGTGGGCGACGGCGCGGAACGGCCCCCAGTCGCCCCAAGTGCGGACCACGCTTCGCAGGTGATCGGCCACAACCGGCAGCCCGGCCGGCTCGATCCAGCACAGCTCGGAGATAGCCTCGCAGGCGTCCTGGGTGACCGGTATCGCGTCGTCGTCCATCTGCAGGAGAAAGATGTAGGAATCAAAGGGGATCGTCTGCTCGGCATGGCGCAGCGCATAGTGGACGAGGCCGGGCATGGACACCGGCAGCAGGTGCAGGCCCAGCTCTTCCCACTGCTCGCGGGCCAAGGCATCCAGAACCGGCTCGCCCCAAAAAACGCCGCCGGTGGGCAGCCGGTAGGTCGCCGGCGGATAGTGCTCCTTGCTGTGAACCAACAGCCGCCCATCCGGGCGCCGGACGAGCATGACCACCTCAGCGCGGCGGACAAACGCCTTCACCTGCCACCAGTAGGCGTACCCCTTCTCGTCCAGTTGGAATTGGCAGCCGCGCTGCAGCGTCGGGCCATACTGGGCGATCAGCGCCTCGATTTCAGCCGGGTCGAACTGTGGTTGCATGCTCGTCAGGTCGCAAGGTCACGGGGCGCCACGCCGGCCCGCAGCCGGCATGGCGCCCCAGGGTCACACCTCAACCCTTTTCCAACGTTTTGCCGTAGGCGAACAGGTCGCCAGCCTGGTAGATGTCCATCTGCACCTTGGAAAAGGGCTCGCCCTGGAACACCGTCTGGCCGTTCAACACCAGGCGCCCGGTCTCCAGGTCAACTTCCAGCAGGTCGCCGGCCTTGAGCTGCTCGTGGATGCGGGTCAGGTCAGGCAGGGTGACGATCGGAAAGCCGCTGTTGATAGCGTTCCGTTTGTAGATAGCGCCATAGCTCTCGGCGACGATGGCGCCGATGCCCAGGGCGCGGAAACAATCGACCGCCTGCTGGCGGCTGGAGCCGGCCCCAAAGTTCTTGCCGGCCAGGACGATATCGCCCGGGTGGGCCCTTTTGGCAAAATCCTCCCAACCCTTCAGGTTGTCCAGCGCATACTGGCCCATCTTGGCCACTTCGGTAATGGCCAGGTAGCGGTTGTGAAAGATCATGTCGGTGTCGATGTCGTCGTACAGCCGGCCGTCGGGCATAGTGAGCACCCAGATGCGGCCTTGGATTCGTGTTTCTGCCATTTCGCTATCCCCCACTCTTCCCTGCATCGCTTCGCGCTGCACTGAACGGCGGTCTCCCCACCGGGGCGAGGGAGTCACATGCCTTGGGCGCCATGATCTCACCGGCGAGCGCCGCGCAGGCAGCCACGAGCGGGCCGGCCAGGTAGGTGTCGCCCGGTCCCTGCTTGCCGGCAAAGTTGCGGTTGCCGGTGCCCACCTGCACCTCTTTATCGCCCGTCATGCCGATCTGGCCGGCAGCGCAGCCGCCACAGCCGGCGTTGCTGATGATGAACCCGGCATCAAACAGGGCCTGGAGGGTGCCATCGTCGAGGATCTGCTTCCACACCTCGTGGGTGGCGGGCACAATCGAGGCCATGACCCACGGCTTGATCCTCTTGCCGCGGACCAGGTCGGCCACCAGCCGCAGGTCCTCGTAGCGGCCGTTGGTGCACGAGCCGATGAACACCGAGTCGACGCGCAGGCCGGCCACCTCGCGCACCGTCTTGACGTTGTCAGGCTTGGGCGGGCAGGCGATAAGCGGCTCCAGGTTAGTTATGTCTACGACGACCTCTTCTGTGTAGGCGGCGTCGGGATCGGCGTACACCCCCTCCAGGTCGATGCGGCCGGAGCGCTCCCGGCAATAGTCCAGCACCGCCTCTGACGGCGGGATCAACCCGACGATGCCGCCCATCTCGGTGACCATGCTCGACAGGGTAATGCGGCCGGGCAGGTCGAGGGCCTCGACGGCCGGGCCGTAGAACTCGATCGCCTTGCCCAGGGCGCCGCTGGCGCCAAGCACCCGCAGCACGGCCAGGGTCAGGTCTTTGGGGGTGCACGGGTAGCGCAGATCGCCCTTGACCGTGACCTTCATCGTCGGCGGCACCTCGAACCAGGTCTTGCCGGCCTTGAAGGCAAAGGCGATATCCTGGTCGCCCATCCCCTGGCCAAAGGCGCCGATGGCCCCCAGAATGTTCAGGTGGCTGTCGGTGCCGACCACCGTGCCGCCCGGCAGGGCCAGGCCCGTCTCGATCATGACGTGCGAGCCGATGCCGGCGTTTACGTCATAGACCTGGATGCCCTGGTGGCCGGCCCACCGCCGGGCCAGGTGCTGGTTGACGGCGTAGGGGATGTTGTTGGCCGGCACGACGCAGTCAAAGGTAAAGAAAGTCCTGCCCACGTCGGCCACCGGCGTGTCGCCATAGTTGGTCTGATAGTTCTTGACGACATTCGCCCCGCCAAAGTCGCGGGCGCTGCGGACGTCCAGCCCCATCCACACGATCTTGCCGGGGGTCGCCGGCTCGTCGGAATGGGCCTGGATGATCTTTTCGATGATCGTTTTACCCATAGAGATCCTCCCCCTATCCTAACCTGGCCGACGATTCTTTCTTGATCTGCAGGTCGCGCAGAGTCTCAAAGCTCATAAAGTCAGCCTTGTTGATCAGGGTCGCCTCCGGCGAGCGTTTGAGCTTGTCGCCTTCGCCGGCGTGGGCCGCGATCATGTGCTGCACCTCCATCGGCAGGCCAAACTCGTAGGCCAGCGCCGCGCCGCTGAACGGATGGCGCATCAGCGCGCCATAGGGGGTCTGGAAAGTCAGGTCGCCCCGGTATTCATACTCCAACAGCTTGCCGATGTCGTGCAGCAGCCCACCGGCCAGCAGGTAATCCATGTTGATCGGCACCCGCTCGCCATAGATCTCGCCAAAGAGCTGCGCCGCGCGGTAGGCGGTCAGCGTCACCGCCCGCACGTGCTCCACGAAATTGGCCGGGCAGGGGTTGATCAGCAGGGTAAAGGGCATCTGGACGATCGTATCGGGCGTCCAGCCGCTCCGCTCCATGGCCACTTCCCAGACGTGAATCGTCTTTTCTCGCAGCTCGGGGTCCTGAATCATGTTGAATTCAGGCATCAGTTTCAACAGCTTGTCACGCATCATTTCCTCTCAAGTAGTAATTCCCCAAATTATTGTCATTCTGAGCGAAGCGAAGAATCTCTCCTCAGCCAACTGAGACCCTTCACCCCTCGCCCAAATTCTACCGATCCAAACTCCGCTCGGGCGGGCCGTCATATTCGTGGGTCTTGGAGTCGATGTTGCGCATCGGCCGCTCGCGCGTCTGCTCCTCGTACACCTGGGCGGCCAGGCCCACGGTGCGGCTGATGGCGAAAAAGCCGTTGCCCAGCGCCGGTGGAAAGCCCAGATCGCACAACACGGCGGCGATGCCGCCGTCGACGTTCATCGGCAGGTCCTTGCCCAGGCTCTCTTTCATCGCCTGGCGCAGCGCCTGGCCCATCTCCACATACTCACCCGCTGCACCGGCCTCCTCGGCCAGGGCAAAGAGCCGCTTGGTGCGCGGATCGTCGCTGTGAATGCGATGGCCATAGCCCGGCACCCGGATCTTTTTGGCGCGAAACTCGGCCATCTTGTCGCGGGCGGCGGCCGGAGCATCGAGGCCCTTGTCACGCTTGTAGGCCACGCACTCTAGCAGGATCTTCATGCAATCCTCGATGGCACCGCCGTGGTGGCGGTTGATGGTCATGATGCCCCCGGCGATGGCGGTGGTCAGCGGCGCGCCCCCGGTGGCGACCGTCCGCGCGGCGATGGCGCTGGGTGGGGTGACGCCGTGGTCGACCGACGACACAAGCATGGCGTCCATCAGCTTGCCGACCTGGGGCGTGGGCAGCTCACCCTTGAGCACCAGGTAGACCATCTCGCCGAAAGAGATGCGGCCCATCAGATCGTCGATGCGATAGCCGCGCACCACGACCTTGTTCGGCTCGATTTTCGTAATTGCGGTTTTCCAGGTCTCTTTACCTTCCGACATATTTGCTCTCCCTCTTGGAATGTCTACGCTCGACTTAGAATATCTACGCTCGACGCGGATCACAATCCGCGTCTGGCTGATAAGATGCGATTTCTGCCGGTTCGTGCAATTGCCCAGACGCCGGACTGTGGTCCGGCGAGAGCAGGCCTGGCGAGTTTGGCGCCACTGCGTACTTGGCTTTACGCCGCCGGTGCCATCGCCCCAGCTGGATCGCCAGGCCATCGAGCCAGGAGATCTGGGCCGGGACGCCCGGCACCAGCATCGGGCCCTTGGGAAGAGGCGGCAACGCCGCCCGATCGGGTGCGCCGGGCTGCACCAGGGCCAGCAACACCGCTTCCTCATCCTGGCCGGCCTGGGCCAGCCTGGTTCCGTCCCGATCGACGATGCACGAGCGCCCCATCATCGGACAGCTCAGCCGGAAATTGGCGCCGGCCGCCGGCAGCACGCCGGCCATGGTCCCCGGCCCCAGGCTCATCAGAAAGAGGAGGCCGTATGGGATCGGGGAGCGGAACGGGCCGCACCGCGCCGCATAGACGGCCGGCACGCCGGCGCTTGACGCTTGCAGCACGGTCGCCTGGCCAAACCAGCCCACCGCGTCCAGCTTGACGCCGAGGATCCGGTCCTTCATCCGCATCAGCAGGCGCCCGCCCTCGTCCTCCAGGTCGCCGACCAGGACCGGCGGCGACGACGGGATGCACAGCAGGTCGACGCGCCCCTGGTAGGCAAGGGCCAGGTCGGCAAACACCTGGTCCCAGCAGATGAGCAGGCCGATCCGGCCCAGGGCCGTGTCGGCGATGACCGGGTCGGCGCCGCGGGCAAAGTAGCCGTTCTCCCACAGCGCCACGTGCACCTTGCGGTAGACCCACTGCCGGCCGTCGGGCGCGGCGAGCATGGCCACGATATAGCTGCGCCCGGCAATCCGCGCCGGAAAGCTGCCGGCGAGGTGAATCCCCAGCCGCTGCGCTGTGCGGCAGATCCAGAGCCCGGTCGGCCCGTCAAGCGGCTCGGCTAGGCGAAAGTTGCGGTCGGTGTACTCGTAGCCGCAGCCAAACAGCTCCGGCAGGACGACGAGCTGGGCGCCCTGGACGGCTGCCTGCTCGACCAGCACGGCAGCATGGGCCAGGTTAGCCTCCACGGCGCCCACCGGGGCGTTCATCTGGATCGCGGCGACAGTGAGGTCAGTCATGTTCTCTGTTCCCGCTCCGCAAACCGGATGGCTGTGGCCTCGTACCCGGGCGCACTCATAGCGTTGGGCTTGACCGCCCGCACACGAGCGATCGCTGCGTCGATCTCCAGGCCATGATAACGTACCAGATAGGCAGCCAGCGCCACGCCGGTGCGGTCCTTGCCGGCATGGCAGTGGATCAGTACCGGCCGGCCGGCGCTTACTTCGGCGTGGATCGCGTCCAACACCGGCTCAAGCTCGCGCAGCAGCAGGTCCTGCAGCGCGGCAACTACCGGCAGGCTGGGCGTCATCGGCAGCGAGTGGTGGCGCAGACCGGCGGCGGTGATCTCGGCCGGGTCAGGCTCGGTGTTCAACGACACGACCGCCCGTATCCCTGCGGCGTGAAGGTTGTTAAGGTTCCAAGGAAACTCGACCGGCCCCGGGCGACCGGCCAGGAGCCCGTCGAGCACCCAGTAGACGTATTCCACCTACAACCCCAGCTTGGCCAGAACCCCTTTGGTCGCTTCCGGCAGCTCGCCGAAAGCGTCGACCACGGTGGCGCCGACGGAACGAAGGCGGTCGACCTTGCCCTCGTAGGTGCCGCGGCCGCCCTCGATGATGGCGCCGGCGTGGCTAAAGCGGGTGCCGCTCTTGGCCGCCTTGCCGCCGATGTAGGCGACGACCGGCTTGGTCAGCTCGCCGGATTCGATCAGGTCGGCCACCCGCTCCTCCTGGGTGCCGCCGATCTCGCCAAAGATGACGATCGCCTTGGTGTCGGGGTCCTTTTGGAACAGCTTGACCACCTCTGGGTGGGGCATGCCGACCACGGCATCCCCGCCGACGTGAACCAGCGTCGTGGCCCCGATGCCGGCCTGGCTCAGGTAATAGGCGGTGCTGGAGGTCATACCGCCGCTGCGCGACGAGATACCCACCGGGCCGGGGCGAAACCACGATTTCGCCGACGAGGCCCGGCCGCCCATCATGCCCAATATACCCTTGTCAGGGCTGAGCACGCCGAGCGTATTCGGCCCGACGAACATGGCACCGGCCTCTTTGGCGGCCTTGGCGATGACCAGCACATCCCAGATCGGAACGCGGTCGGGCACGATCACCAGCAGCTTGACGCCGGCGGCGATCGACTCTAGCGCGCCCGGCTTGACGATCGGGGCCGGAATGAACAGGACGGAGACGTCGATCGGTCCGGCCTTTTCCCAGGCCTCCTGGACGGTGTCAAAGACGGGCACCCCCTCGACCTCCTGGTTGCCCTTGCCGGGTGTGACGCCGGCCACCACGTTGGTGCCATATTCGCGCATCAGCTTGGTGCGCGCCATGCCCTCGCGCCCGGTGATGCCCTGCACGAGGACCCGCTTGGTTTGATCGATCAAGATAGACATAGGTCAATCCTCATTCGTCATTCTATCGCTACGGCTTGGGCGTCCCCGGCTTGCACTCACCCCGTTTAAAGGCCCACTCTTCGCACTCGGTGCCGTCGTCAAAGATGCAGTAGCCGACCTGGCCGCCGTCGGCGAGGGTGCGGATCTCGAGTCGATAGCCCTGCTCTTCACAGTATTCAGAGGCCGGATTGGCGATACCCGGCGACAGCGGCGACTCTTGGGTGGTTTCTGCCGTGCCCCCGCACGCGGCGAGGAGCATGGCCCCGACCAGCACTAGCACAACTAGACGCATTTTCATCTGCCTACCTCCTTCAGGTACTCGTCCAGGCCCGGGATCGGCAGCACGATCCTGCCGCCGCCCGCGCCCTGGAAGAAACAGTCCACTTCGCAGGCCAAACACTCGGAGCAGCGCCCCTTCTTGGCCTCCTCGGGCGTGATGTTCAGCACCGGCACACCCTCGTCGTTCAGCGCCAGGATCTTGCCGGCGCATTCCTTGACGCACACCTTGCTCTCGCAATTGGCGCACACGCTGTGATCGTAGGTGACCGTCCCGCCCGTCACCGTCTGAAAGGTGTAGGGACGGGGGGACCTCGCCATGACCGGCTCGGGGCGCGCCTCGGGCTCTATTCGCCTGCCCTCGGCGATGAGCGCGTGCAGCCGGGCGGCGCAGAAATCGGGCGGGTTGTCCTTCTTGTAACCCTCGACACGGGCCGGGACATGGCCGTTCAGCCATTCCAGGATCGCCACCGCCTTGTCCTCGGTGTTGCCGCCCAGGCGGATGACCACCGGCACGTCGATCTGGGCTTCCAGGAACGCCTTCACAAAGCCGCGCGCCGAGTGGAACTGCTCCTGGCTGGCCACGCCCGAGCCTGAGCTGAAATAGCCGTCGATCGGCCCGCTGGCCATCACGATCCTGGCGGCGCGGTAGACCTTGCTGGCCGGTGGGTTGCCGCTGGTATCGACGTAGGTGGCCAGCTTGTAGCCCTGGCGCATGATGGCGTCCATGCTCATCATCGAGCCGCCGCCGCCGGCGCCGTGAAAGCCGACATAGCCGTCGCCCCGCTCAAAGCCCTCGGCCATCTGGATAAAGTAAAAAGTGCCCCGGTAGTCCTTTTCCTCGATCCGGTAGGCGATCTTTTCCAAGGCCGTGGGCGGCCGGTCATACTCGCGGGCGATCTCAATGCCCAGGTCTTTGTGGCGAAAGGTGCCATAATCGTCGACGGTGATGCGGCAGTCGGCGGCCATCAGCGTGCCGTCGGCAAGCTGCACCAGCGGGTTGATCTCGGCGGCGCGGGCGTCGTACCCCTGGGCCACCTGGTACAGGCTGACCAGCAGGTTGGCCAGGTCGACCTGGAGCTGGCCGGTGATGCCGGTCTGGCGCACCAGGTTGCGCGCCTGAAAGTCGAGCAGGCCGGTGCCGACGTCGACGTGCATCTTGGCCACCTTGTCCGGGTGGGCCACGGCGATCTCTTCGACGCCGGTGCCGCCCACGCTGGAAAAGATGATCACCGGCTGCTGAGCCGCGTCGTCGATGATCACCCCAGCGTAAAACTCGCGGGCGATCTCGATCCGCTGCTCGACCAGCACCTGCTCGACCGTAAAGTTCTTGATCTTGAGGCCGAGCATGTGCCGGGCCGCCTCCTCGGCCTGGGCGGGGTTGCTGGCCTTCTTGATCCCGCCGAGGCCGGCCCGGCCGGTGACCCACGCCTGGGCCTTGACCATCGTCTCGCCGCCAATCTCCTCGGCGATCCGCCGCGCCTCCTCGGGGGTGCGCGCCACGCCGCCCTTGGGGACGGCGATCTTGAGCTGCTTCAGCAGCTCTTTGCCTTGATATTCATGTAATCTTGCCATAGTTTCCTCTCAAAATTCCATATCCGGTGGCTACAGGTCGTACTCCACCCCGGTCTGAGTGGCGATCTGCTTCAGGCTGTCGACAACCTTGGCTTCCAGCGGGATGCCCTCCTCCATGCGCTTGCCGGTCTGCTCGAACTCTTTTTCGCCGTGGACATAGATCCGCGACGCGCCAGACGCCAGCCGGCCCCCTTTCAGGCGCCGGATCAGGTCGTCCATGTCGGCCTTGAACTGCTCGGCCGGGCGAAAGGCGTCGAGCCGCCAGGCGCCAAAGAAATGGCCGAGGTTGGCCGGCAGCGGCTTGCCGTCGGCGCCCTTGGGATAGACCGAGTTGAGATAGGCCGCGCCCGGCAGCACCGCCGACAGGATCTCCACCAGCATGCCCATGCCATAGCCCTTGTAGCCGCTAAACTCCTCGCCGGCGCCGCCCAGCGGCAGCAGCCCGCCGCCAGCCCGCTTGGTAAAGTTGTCCAGCACCCGGCTGGCGTCGGTGGTGGGGATGCCCAGCTCGTCGGTGGCCCAGCCCAAGGGCAGCTCTTTCGCCTTGCGGTTGTACACCTCCAGCTTGCCGCGCGGCACGGTGCTGGTGGCCATGTCCAGCACAAAGGGCTGCTCCTGGCCGGCAGGCACCGCCAGGGCCAGGGGGTTGGTGCCGTACATCGCATCGCGGCTAAAGGTGGGCACCACCAGCACGTCGGCGTTGGTGGTGGAAAAGCCGATCATGTCGTGATCCAGCGCCATCATGGCGTAATAGCCGGCGATGCCATAGTGGTTGCTGTTGCGCACCGCGGCAAAGCCACAGCCATACTGCCCGGCCTTTTCGATCGCCAGCTGCATCGCCCGGTGGCTGACCGGCTGGCCCAGCCCGGCCATGGCGTCGAGGGTGATCGTCGTCGGCGTTTCGACCACCACCTTGGCCTGGGCGTCGGCCACCATGACGCCGCTCTGCAGGCCGCTCACATAGCGCGCCAGCCTGGCTACGCCGTGCGAGTCGATCCCGCGCAGATTGGCGTGGACCAACACGTCGGCGGTGACGCGGGCGTCGTCGTGGGACACACCCACCTTTTCAAACACGCGGGCACAGAAATCGAGCAGGGCCCTTGCCTGGACCGTGCTTCCTGTCGAGACAGTATCTGCCATTGTCCATAGCCTCCTACCGGTGATGGGTATCGATCGCAAAATCAGCGATGCCAGGGCTGGTCGAGGCGCAACCCTGGCATCTGGCTAACATGTAAGATCACCAACTGGCCGCATTGCCTGGCTGGTCAACCGAAAACGGCTCTCTGATAGCGGTCAAGGCCGGCGGAACCGTTCCTCCAGTTCCTCCAGCATGGCTGCCGCTTCGACAAGCTTGTCCAATGGGTTGTCGTCGCCCCGGAAATAGCGATAGTCACAGGGCATAATGTCCAACGCCTGGATCAGGTCGTTGTGATAGGCCCGCACTGTCGAAGGGCTGACGCCGTACAGGTCCGAAATCTCACGCTGGGATAGCTCGTGAAAGTTGACCTTGCGTACAGTATAGTCGAGGGCCGCGGACCACGTCTCGGCCTTGCGGATGACCAGCGGCCGGCGCCCAATGCAAATGCGGTATTCGAGCCACATCTGCACCGCCGCGCCGACGATCTCCAGGGGCAGCCCCTTGCGGGTCATCTGCTGGGTCATCAGCGTTTCGACTTCGTCCATCCCCTGGGCAAAGAGCCGCTCGAAACGCTCCGCCAGCTCCTTGTCCGGCTCGAAGCGGATAAAGTGAGCCAGCGATCGCTTGGCCGCGTCATAGTCGCCGCAGCGCGCCAGCGCCCGGGCCAGGTTGAGGTGAAAGTCAGGCTCGTCGGGAACGAGCCGGATCGCCTCACCAAACGACTCGACGGCCTCGTCGATCTCCCAACGCTCGTACTGCTGAAGGCCTAGCGCGTTCGCTTTCCGCGCCTTCTGAAGCATCGCTGAAGGAATGGCCTGCCTTTGTGTCATGGTCTACTCTCCAGACGTTGGCCTGATTCTCCTACACAATCATACCGGCCGCGAGCAGCCCTGCATCTCTGCTGTGGATCACCATTATAGCAGCGTGTGCCAGACTTGACAATTCTGGCTCAAGTGCTGGCAGTCGCCGGCGCCCCTTCGCCCCGTTCTATCTCCAGAACGCTCTTGAGAGCAGCAATCGCCACCTCCAGCATCGACTCATCCGGCTGCCGGGTCGTCAGGCGCTGTAGGGCCAGGTTGGGCGCGGCCAGGATCTTTACGATCCGGCTGTGCCGGTAGCGGTTCGTGAGCTTGATATACTCGTAGGCAATGCCGGCCACGACCGGGATCAGGACGATCCGCGACAGGATGCGCCACACCATCGGCGGCCGGCCAAACAGGGCAAAGATCAGGATCGAGATGACCATCACCGACAGCAGAAACGCCGTGCCGCATCGATAGTGGGCCGTGGAGCAGCGGGCCACGTTTTCAGGCGTCAGCTCCAGGCCCGCTTCGTAGGCATTGACCGTCTTGTGCTCGGCGCCGTGATAAGCGAACACGCGGCGGATCTCGGGCATGCGGCCAATGGCCCACACATAGACCAGAAAAACGGCCAGCCGGATTATCCCTTCGACGACGTTGCTCAGAAAAGAGGATTCGATGTACCGGTCCACCAGCCCCACCAGCAGCAGTGGAATGACAAAGAACAGCCCGACCCCGAATATCAGCGACACGGCTAGAGTGCCCCAGGCCACGGGGCCGTTAAACTTGACCTCCTCCTCTTCGCTGAGGGCAACCTCAGCCGAGTAGAACAGGGTGCGGATGCCCAACACCAGCGTATCCCACAGGCTGGTCAACGCCCGCAAAAAGGGCACCTTGCTCACCCAGCTCGCATAGATCCTGGGATCGAGCATCTCGGTGTGGATCGCAATCTCGCCGTCGGGCCGGCGCACGGCCACTGCCAACGCCTTTGAGCCGCGCATCATGACCCCTTCCATGACCGCCTGGCCGCCATAGTTGAATTCAGCCACTTGTTTGTCTCTCGTTTCTATCTGAATAGCCGCCCGCCGGGGCGGGCAACTGGCAGCATTGTATCACAGGTGACAGCGCAAACCAAAACGGAGCGGCGCGGCGACGGCCTGGTCTGCTGCCTGACAATCAAACCGTCGTTGCACTAAACCGGAAGGTGTGGTATACTATAGCCCGGATTTGACGGCAGATAGCCACCCAACAGGAGGGGTCCTTGGAAATCGAGGCCAAGTACAGCATCCCCGACGAGCAGACGTTCCGGCGCCTGCAGGAAACGCCGGCGCTGGCCGGCTTTTGCCTGGGCCAGGCAACCACGCTCGACCTGCACGACACCTACCTGGACACGCCCGACCGGGCCATCTTGGCCGGGGGATATGCCTGCCGGCTGCGGCGGGAAGGCGACCGGTACCTGGCCACTCTCAAGGGATTGGGAGGTGTGACGAACAACATCCACCACCGTGACGAGCTTGAAACCGAGCTGCCGGGACCGCTGTTACCCCACGACTGGCCACCCGGGGCAGCCCGTGACCTGGCCCTGCGACTGGCCGGCGAGCGACCGCTGAACACCCTCTTTACCATCGAACAGACCCGCCATTCGCGTCCCATGTGCCAGGGCGACCGCCCAGTGGCCCAACTGGCCCTGGACCGCGTGCACGTTCATGCGGGCGCTCCCTCCGGATCGCCGGCCGTCTACCTGGAATTGGAGGCAGAGCTCCTACCAGATGGCCGTGAAGAGGATCTGGCGGCGCTGGACGTCGAGCTTGAGGTCTTGGGCCTGTCCCCCGAAAGCCGGTCCAAGTTCGAGCGGTTCCTGTCCCTGTTCGACGGACCAAAGGCAGTCGGGGAGCAATCACCTCACCTGACGCCCGCCGAGCGGTCTGTTGTGAATCAGTTAGCCCACAGCCAAGAGGTGATCGCCCGCCGGGCCCGCCTGCTCTTAGCCTGGGATAGCGGCGCGGCGCGCGCTGAGCTGCTGGCCCAGTCGGGGCTGTCGGCTCGCCAGGCCCGCTTTTGGCTGAACGCCTTTCGCCGGCAGCGGTTGGAGATCTTTCCCCAGCACGCGTTAGAGAGCCTGCCGCCGCCGTCACCCCCTGAAGAAGCGGCGCCGGCCGTCTGGCACATCGCGCTTGCCAAAGAGCCTGTCGCGCCGCCTCCGCCCATCGAGCTGATCAAAACACCCGGCATCGAGCCCGACGATGCGATGAGTGAGGCCGGCCGCAAGACCTTCCGGTTCCACTTTCGCCGGATGCTCTACAACGAGCCCGGCACGCGCCTGGGACAGGACCCCGAGGCCCTGCACGACATGCGCGTCGCCACGCGGCGGATGCGGGCTGCGTTCCGCATCTTTGGCAGTTACTATGACGAGTCGGCCGCCCTGTACGAGAAGGGCCTGAAGCGGACCGGCGGCATGCTAGGAGCGGTGCGCGACCTGGACGTGTTTCGCCAAAAAATCCTGGACTATCGCGACGCGCTGCCCGAAGCGCGGCAAGGCGGCCTGGACCCACTGCTGGCCGTTCTGGAGGCGCGGCGTGAAGCGGCCCGCCAGGAGATGATCGATTATCTGGATGGAAAAAAGTATGCCCGCGTCAGGGAGCGTTTCGGCGAGTTTGTAGAAACAGAAGGTCTGGGCAGCCTGCCCATAACCCAGGACGGCGAGCCGCAGCCCTACCGGGTGCGCCACATCGCGCCCGTGGCCATCTACGAACGGCTGGCGGCGGTGCGCGCTTACGACGAGTGGGTGGCGGTTCCCAACCCGCCGGTCACCCGGCTACATGCGCTGCGCATTGCCTGCAAGCGGCTGCGCTACTCCCTCGAGTTCTTTCGCGAGGTGCTGGGGCCAGAGACCAAGGGCCTCATCAACCAGGTGGTAGAGATGCAGGATCATCTGGGTGAGCTGCAGGACGCCGTCGTGGCCAGCGGCATCCTGCGCGATTTTTTGGTGTGGGGCACGTGGGGTCACGAGACCGCCGCCCAAAGCCTGTCTGACCTGTCCACACCGGTGATCGCGCCTGGGGTGGCAGCCTACCTGGCCGTCAAACAGGCTGAGCTTCAGCACCTGCTGGATACCTTTCCGCCCCTGTGGCAGCAATTCCACGGCGGCGGGCTCAGCCGGGCCGTGGCAGCGGCGATATCTGTGCTATGAGAAGTAAAGGCAGCTTCAAAGCTCAAGGCGACGAGACAATAAAAGAGGAGGCCAATATGGGAGCCAAGAATAAGGGCAAGGAAAAGCTCAAGAAAAAACCAAAGAAGGACAAGAAAAAAGTAGACAAGGTCAACCAGCCTATACCAAAGACAGGGAGCTGAAATGGGAGACAAAAAGAAGGGTAAGAAGAAGGGCAAGAAGGACAAGAAGAAGAAAGGCAAGAAATAGGAGTTAGCCTACTTCTGTTCTAACAAGCGCAGCACTGCCGCCAGGTCATCTGGCAAGGGTGCTTCGAATTCCAGAGGCCGGCCCGTCAGCGGGTGGGTGAACCCCAGCCGTTGAGCGTGAAGGAATTGGCGCGGCACGGGCAGCGACGTCCGGCGTCGGCCATAGACCGTGTCGCCCACCACCGGGTGGCCGATCGAGGCAAAGTGGACGCGGATCTGGTGGGTGCGCCCTGTTTTCGGCTCGGCTTCGACCAACGAATAGTCGCCGCCGGCGAAGGTGGTCAGCAGGCGATATTCGGTGATGGCTTCGCGGCCGCCGGGCACGACAGCCATGCGCTGGCGGTGGCGTGGGTCGCGGCCCAGCGGCGCTTCGATCCGCCCGTGAGCCGCCTCCAGATAGCCGTCCAGCAACGCCAGGTACACCTTGTGCACCTGGCGAGCCTGGAACTGGCGCTGTAGGGCACGGCGGATTTGCTCGTTTTTGGCCACCAGGATCAACCCCGACGTGTCACGGTCGAGCCGGTGGACGATCCCTGGCCGGCGGTCTTGGCTGTAGCCGGCCAGCTCAAGGCAGTGCGCTAGCAGGGCGTTGACCAGCGTTCCGCTCTGGTGCCCCGGCGCGGGATGGATCACCATGCCAGCCGGCTTGTCGATCACGATCAGAACCTGGTCCTCGTACACAATATCCAGCGGGATCGCCTCGGCAGCCGGCTCCTCAGATCCAGGCTGTGGCACACAGGCCACGACCCGGTCGCCCGGCCTGACTTTGTAGCTGGCTTTGGCCGGCTCGGCGTTGACAGTTACCCGGCCATGGTCGATCAGCCGTTGGATCGCAGAGCGGGACAGGCCGGCCACCCGCTCGGCCAAGAACCTGTCCAGGCGACTTGGGCCCTCATCAACCACAAGCTCGATTTGCCGCTCGCACATGGCTTATTATGCAAAACCGGGGCGCTCGGCCCCGGCTTTATTGATCCTTGGCCATTGGCACCTGGCCATCCACCACCCTGGTCTGATCCTGTCGCCACAGGATGATGGCCAGCACAATGATCCCGCCGACCAGACATATGTCGGCTATGTTGGACACCGGCCAAATCTGAAAATCCAAAAAGTCGGTTACCGACGCTTTGGGCAGCGCCGTCCAAATGCTCCCAGTGTCCTGGGCGATGGAAAATACCGTCCTCAGCCGGTCGATAACATTGCCCAGATCGCCGGCCATGACCAGGATCAGCGCCAGGCGCATGGGCCATTGTTCAGCGGGGACCCTGGGGTAGTAAACCAATACAAAGACCAGGACGGCCAGATTGACCACCATGAACAGCCACCCCAGTCCAGATAGCTGTCCAAAGGCTACGCCCGTATTTTGTACGTGGGTGATGGTGAATATCTTGGACAGAGCAGGGATCGGCGCCCAAGCCTCACCGACGGCGAGGTTTTGCCTGACCAGCCACTTGGTTCCCTGATCAAGGGCTATGATGAACAGCACGAGCGCCGCCAACAGCACCCAATTGCGAAGGCGGTGAGAAGACAAGGTCGCTACGCTTCCTAGGCTTCCAGCCGTTGCTGGCAGCGCAGGCAGAGGGTCGCGTGGGGCAATGCCTCGAGCCGGGCCGGATCGATCGACTCCCCGCAGCTCTCGCATTGGCCATATGTTCCGTCGTCGAGGCGCTCCAGTGCGTCTCTAACCTGCTCCAGCAATCGTTGCGCGTTCTGGAGCAGGGCCAGGTCCTTGGCTTGCTCAAACGCCTCGGTCGCATCGTCGGCCATGTGGTTGCTATAGCCCAGACTGTCATCGCTCTCGATTTCCATCTGGGCCATCATGGCCAACAGTCGCGCCTGCTCGGCCTCCAGCACTGAGCGGAGCGCGCTATTCTTCTTTACTGCCATTACACCTCCAACGTGATAAGCCCACTACCGTTATCGTGGCTGAATTGTACTTCAAGCTCTCCAAATCGGCAAATCGGCCTCGCCTACGATACGGCCGGCCAGCCGGCCAGGTGCACGCTCGTCGTGTGACCGCCGGCCTGGTAAACGGCTTCGGCCAGGTACGGGACAAACGGCGCCAGAAGCCGGCTGAGCGTGTCGATGGCCTCGGCATCTGACCGGTGGGTCCTATACGAGCCGGACAGATCGCCGGCAAGCGCGGTCAGCTCGCGGGTGGCCTGGGACAGATCGCACACTTCGAGCGACTCGGTTACCGTCGAAACCGCCTGGCGCAGGCGCGCTTGCAGTTGGTCGTCACTGCCCTCCTGTTCTACCCCTGACCGTGGCGGTGGGGCGACGCCAGCCACGTTCTGCGAGCCGGTCTGCCCGTCGACCCAAGCCCACAACGGCCGCATAAAGTCCAGTTCGGCCTGGTCAGGGCTCGTGCCGGTATAGGCCGCCCAGCGCAGCGCATCGGCGGGCGTGAGCTGTCGTGGATCCGAGTCCTCCGCAATCCCCCCTTCAGGCAACGTCACCGCCTGTCCCCAGGCCAGCGATCCAAGGAGCAGGGCGGCCATCTCGGTCAGGTCACCCAACCAACCAAGCTCTCTGTCACCCAGGCCGACGGCCACATCCGCCGGGCCGGGCTCGGGGGACAGCGCCCAGGGGAGCACGGCCGCCTCCAGAGCTGCATCCAACACCGCCGATACACGGCGCATCGTTCCGCCGCATTGCTCGCAGGGGAATACCAGCCGGTCCACCGCCGGGCGATGGGGATCGATCTGGCCGGCATCCAAACCGGCCGGGGCTGCCCCTGACCTGCCGGCCAGGACAAGCAGGTCGGCAAGCCCGGCCACGCAGGCCGCTTGCCCACACCGGTCACAGGCCCACACCGGCAGAGGCACCCCCCAGACCCGGTCTCGGCCCACATTCCACGAGCCGACCATCCACACCGGCCGGGCCAGGGGCAGCAGCGATGTCTCACAGTAAGGGCACAGGGCCTGTGGGCGCGTCTCGGCCTCCTCATGGAACAGGAGGCCCCGCGTGCGCAGGTCTTCGAGCAGGACCGGTTCGGCATCAAGCGGCGAGAGGCCGCGCCACGGGCCGGCTGCATCGCCGAGCCGTCCTCCCTGGTCGATCAGCTCCGGCAGCGGCAGTTTGTGAGCAGCGGCCACCTGCAGCGACAATGAGTCAAAGGCAGGCGACACCGGCATGACCCCGGTGCCTCGATCCAGCGGCACAGACTCGCTCACTACCACCTGATTGGTTCCTTTAGAGGCCGGCAGGAAGGTGAACAATGGCCGGTAACGGGCGCCGCGGAGCGCCTTGCCCGGCAGCCGCCGCACCAGCCGGTAGGGGCCGTGTAACGTCCGATCCAGCGCAGCCTCGGCCAGCACCAGCCGCAGGGGCGAGTGGCTTCTGCCCGCCGGCAGCTCGACGAGGACATAGTCGGCTTGGGGATGCACGGCCAGGGCCACCAGCCCGAACACGGTCCAGGCGGCGGGTGTCCAGGCCAGCAGGTAAGCATCCTGTGCTTGCCCAGACTCGACCCAGGGCAGGCACAGCCAGGCAGAGCTCGCCTCGCGTGCGGCGGATCGGCGGCTGACCTCCGCCGCCGATAGTGGGGTGGCACACCGTGGGCAAACCGGCCCCACCCGGACCTCGTGCTTCAGGTGGTCCGCTTCCCACAGCCGCTGCAGGGCGAACCACACCTTGTCGACGGCCGCCGGGTCCAGGGTCAGGTAGCCGTCCGCCGGATCGGACCACACGCCCAGCCGCTCGGCCAACACCTGGCCGCGCTCTATCCCTTCCACGGCCGATGCGCGGCAGGCGGCACTGAACCGACCCAGATCATAGCCGGCCAGAGCCGGTCCCAATGCTCCCTCGACGGCGACTTCGACGGCCAGGCCGTGACCAGACCAGCCGACCTGGTGATGCACCATGTCGCCGCGCATCCTCCGGTAGCGGGCCAGCAGGTCGCCGACCGCCAGCAGCCACACCTGTTCAGCCGGCGATTGGCCGGCGGCAGCCAGCGGCTGCTGGGCGATCACGTAGGGCGGTCCGCACCGGTTGGCGGTGCGGACCGCCTCGGCGATGCCGTGCCTCTGCCAGAAGCGGCGGACCTGTTCTTCGATCCGGATGAAACTGGCATCTGTCGTCAGAGTGTTTTATACCTTCCTGACACCCAAGGTAACCGGATGCCCTTCCAGCTTGAACGATTCCTGGCGGGCAGCGTCAGCCGGCACAGGGCCGGGTATCAGCTCGCGGCTCAAGGTCTCGGCCCTGACATAGCCCGCCCATTCCTCCGCAACCAGCGCCAGATCGGCGTCGACGTCATAAAAGGTCACAATCCGGTCGTCGAGCTGAAAACCGGCCTCTTTGCGCAGGTTCTGGACGCGGCGCACCAGGTCGCGGGCCAGCCCTTCCCGCTCCAGCTCGGGCGTGAGCGTGACATCCACGGCCACGATCAGGCCCTTCTCTTCAGCCACGGCATAACCCTCGCGGGCCAGGGTTCGGACCTCGACCTCTTCGGGCAGCAGCTCGACCGGCGGCTCGCCGTCGCCGAGGTCCAGCTCGACACTCAGCGGCACCTTGAAACGCCGGGCCAGCGCGGCAGCGTCGGCGGCGGCCACCGCCTGGCGCAGGCGCGGGTAGCGGCTGCCGTACTTGGGCCCCAAGAGCTTGGGCAGCAGGCCGATCTCGTACCCGACCAGGTCGCCCTCTTCCTCCACAAACTCGACCGACTTGACGTTCAGCTCATCGGTCACCAGGTCGGCCAGGTCACCCAGGCGGCCGGCCTGCGAACCGGCAGACACCAGCGCTTTGGCCAGCGGCTGGCGCAGCTTGACGTTCGAGGCGCTCCGTGCCGAGCGGCCCAGGGCGGCGATCTGCATCGCCAGCCCCATCCGCTCCACCAGCTCGGCATCCACCAGGCTGCCGTCGGCGACCGGCCAGTCGCAGTGATGGACGCTGTCGCACGCTTCGCCGGCTACCGACCGGACCAGGTTCTGGTACATGACCTCGGTCACAAAGGGGACAAAGGGCGCCAGCAGCCTGGTCAGCGTCACCAGAACCTGGTACAAGGTGGCATACGCGGCCTCCTTGTCGGCATCCTGTTCGCTCTTCCAGAAGCGGCGGCGGCTGCGGCGCACGTACCAGTTGGTCAGGTCGTCCAGGAACGGCTCTACTGCCAAGGTCGCTCCGTATGGATCATACTCCTCCATCCGCTCCGTGACCGCCTGTACCACCTGCTGCAGCCGGGACACGATCCAGCGATCTAGGGGTTGGAGCGCCAAGCTTTTCCTGCCCTCCACACTCCCAGGTTTCCAGCCATCGATATTGGCATAGGTGACAAAAAAGGAGTAGACATTCCACAACGGCAGCAGGAAGCTGCGGCGGGTGTCGTCGGCCAGGTGATAGCCGAACAGCAGGTTCTGTTCCGGCTTGTGGGCGCAGTACATCCAGCGCATCACGTCCACGCCCATGCTGTCGGCCGCTTCGTTGAACTCGATGGCGTTGCCCGAGCTCTTGTGCATCGGCCGGCCGTCCTCGGCAAAGAGGGTGGCGTAAGTCTGGACGGTGCGGAATGGGGCTTTGCGCTCCATGATCGTGCTCATGGCCAACATGCTGTAAAACCAGTTGCGAAACTGGCCGGGAAAACTCTCGGTGATCAGGTCGGCCGGGAACCAGGCGCGCCAGTAGTCAGGATCGGTGCGGTAGCGCAGGGTGGAATAGGCGACGATCCCGGCATCCAGCCATGGGTTCCCCACCTCTGGGACGCGACTGGCCGTGCCGCCGCACTGCGCGCAGCGGATCTTGACCGCGTCCACATATGGCCGGTGGGGAGTGTGTCCGGCGAACTCGTCCCAGCCGGCAACGGCACGCTCCTTTAGCTCCTGCTCCGAGCCGATCAGGTCGAACCAACCGCACGACGGGCAGGTCCAGATCGGCAAGGCCAGCCCCCAGTAGCGCTTTTTGGAGATCATCCAGTCGTGCATATTGCGCAGCCAGTCCATCTCCCGCTCAAAGCCAAAGTCGGGGATCCAGCGCGTGTCCTGCACCGCCTCCATGATCTGGTAGCGCAGGTTGCGGGCCTTTTCCTCGGCGGTGACCTGCTCGTACGGCTTGTCCATCTGCTTGCCCATGCTGATGAACCACTCGTCCACCAGGCGGAAGACCAGCTCACTCTGGCAGCGCCAGCAGACCGGATAGCGGTGGGTATAGTCTTGGAGCCGGTAAAGGATCCCCTTTTCCTTCAGGTTGTCAAAGATCGGCCGGGCCGAACCGCTGACGTTGGTCCCGGTCAGCCACTCGAATCCGTCCAGAAAAAACCCCTCTTCGTCGAGCGGGGCGATGGCCGGCAAGTCCAGTTGCTTACCCAGGACAAAGTCCTCGGCGCCGCAGCCGGGGGCGATGTGGACAATGCCGGTGCCCTCGGCCTCACCCACCATATCCCACAGGATGACGCGATGCGCCGCCGCCGAGCTGCTCTTTTGCTGGGCAGGCAGCTCGTCGAACGGACCGTCGTAGGTCCAGCCCTCCAGCGCGATGCCGGGCTTTTCGTCCAGCACCGCATACTTGTCGCGCACGGCGTTGGGGATGGCGCCTTTGCTCAGCCAGAAACGCCGCTCCCCCTGTTCGAGCAGGACATAGGGCAGCTCAGGATGGACCGCCGCCGCCACGTTGCTGGTCAGCGTCCAGGGCGTGGTGGTCCACACCAGCAGATCCTCGCCGGGCCGGTTGCGCAGCGGGAAGTGGAGAAAGACACTGGTGTGGGTCAGCTCCTGGTAGCCCTCGGTCACGATCTCGTGCTGGCTGATGCCGGTGCCACACCGGGCGCACCAGGGCATGACGTCGTGGCCCCGGTAGATCCAGCCGTTGTCGTGGCATTTTTTCAGGGCAGCCCAGATCGTATAGTTGTTCTCGTCGCTGAAGGTAAAGTAGCTGCCCCCCATCTCCGGCAGCCCCAGCCGCCCGACGATCTGCTCCACCGTGCCGGTCACCGGTCCACCGGGGCCATCGACCGTGATCGTCTGCCCCGGGTCCTCGGTCATCTTGCGCTCCAGGTCGCGCAGCATCTCCGGGTCGTTCCAATCCATCCAATAACCCAGGCGGATCGACTGCTCGGTCTGCAGGGCGGCATATTTCAGCACCCGCTGCTTGCACAGGTTGACAAACTGGGCCAGACCATAGGCTTCGATGTCCTTCTTTGAGCTAAAGCCCTGGTCCTTTTCGACATTGACCTCCACCCACAGGCCCTGGCAGTCGTAGCCGTTCTGCCAGCGCTGGTCGCGGCGGAGCATGGCCCGATAGCGCTGGAAAATGTCCTTATAAGTGCGGCCCCAGGCATGGTGGACGGCCATCGGATTGTTGGCCGTGATCGGGCCGTCGATGAACGACCAGCGCTCGCGGCCACGGTTCTTGGCCACCAGCTTCTGAAAGGCGCCGGTGCGCTTCCAGAATTCGAGCACCTCATGCTCCTGTTGGACAAAATCGATCTGACTTGGTACGTGCTTGAACATGTCTCCTCCTCCGAAATCGCCTTAGAATGAGTATCCTGTAACGTGATAGCTGATCTCGGAGCCCATAATCGAGCATGGAGACGATAGCGAATGGTATAGCATCTCCCCAATCACCTCCCTTCTACTTCCGGAGCCAGCTCAATATAGATGCGCTTGTTGATCGCGCCCTTGCTGTGGTAATCGACCACCCGGACGCGCCCCACCTCGCGGGTGTTGGCCACGTGGGTGCCGCCGTCGGCCTGCAGGTCGAGGCCGACGATCTCTACCGTGCGCACCCTGGCGATCCCGGGCGGCAACAGGTTGATCTTGGTCCGGATCAGGTCGGGGATCTGGAAAGCCTCCTCGCGGGGCAGGATGGCGACATGCACCGGATGAGCCTTGTCGATCTCAGCGTTGACGCTGGCCTCGATCTCGGCCACAAGCTCCTTGCGCATCGTCTCGAACTCGAAATCCATCCGGCCCTGGAGCGGCTCCATATTGCCCCCGGTGACCAACGCGCCATAGTCACGATAGACCACCCCGCACAGGATGTGCAGAGCAGTATGGGTGCGCATCAGCCGGTAGCGGCGCTCCCAGTCGAGCAGGCCGTGCACCTTGGTCCCCAGCAGCGGAGGGTCGCCGGCCAGGGTGTGCCATATCTCGCCGGCATGCTTCTTGACCTGCGCCACCTGCGCTGCGCCGCCCGCCCAGGTCAGCATCCCTAGATCGTGGGGTTGGCCGCCCCCGCCGGGGTAAAAGGCTGTTCGGTCGAGGGTGATGGCCTGGCCGTCGGCCCCGGTCACCACGGCGTCGAACTCGAGCATATAGCTGTCGGTCTGGTACAGTTCTTCGGTCATTTCCTGCCTCGCAGATTCTTCGCCTCGCTCAGAATGACACCTCGGGCGTCCAATGAAAACGCCCTCGTCCACGAGGGACGAGAGCGCCGACAACCCACTCCCGCGGTGCCACCCTGCTTAGCGTTACCGCTCACTCATTTGGGTACAGTTCCCTGTCTTTGGGACGATACCCTGCCCTGCTAACGGAGGGCGCTCCGGCCAAATCTACTGACCGGCTTGTCGCCGGCGTTCGGTTGGCGGCTCGGGGAGGATATTCGGCAGGCCTATCGTATCTGGCTCTCACCTGGCCCAGACTCTCTGGAACGTTCAGCCTTGCCTACTCGTTCCCGTCATCGCCTCTCGATTTTGATTCAGGCGAATATAGCACAAGAGGGCAAATCTGTCAAATCGCCCGCGCAGCGCTTGACAGGTGGGCGCGGCGGCGGTATAATAGAGTGCGCAGATAAACGAATAGGATTGGGGGAGCCTGGGGTGCCAGGCTGAGAGGGCGACCGGTCTGTCGCCGACCCTTCGAACCTGATCCGGATAATGCCGGCGTAGGGAAACACACGGAGAGGCACAGACCGCCAGCCACAAGGCCAGGCGGTCCTTTGTTTTCCCTCTCCTTTCGGGGGAGACCACTGTTTAGTGCAGCGTGCAGCGCTGCAGGGGGAGATCTGAACATGCGAGCGATTATCATAGCCAGCGGCCGGCCTCCGGACGGCGAGACATGGAACCGTTGGGTGAAAACCGGCGACCTGATCGTCGGCGCCGACGGCGGCGCCGCCCAGGCCCTGGCCTGGGGCGTGGCGCCCCACGTGGTCATTGGCGACATGGATTCGCTGCCCGGTCAGGCGCAGGCCGGCCTGTCAGCCCGTGGCTGCGAGTTCATCATCCACCCCCGGGCCAAAGACGAGACCGACCTGGAGCTGGCCCTGAGCTATGTCGTGGATCGGGGGTTTCAGGAGATCGTCATTTTTGGGGCTTTGGGTGGGCGGCTTGACCACACGCTGGCCAACGTGCTCCTGCTGACCCTGCCCCGCTTTGCCGCCGTTCAGATCCGCATCGTGGACGATCGCGAGGAAGCGCTGCTGATCCGAGACGGCGGCGCCGTCACCGTCGAGGGGCAGCCTGGTGACACGCTTTCGCTCCTGCCGTTGGGCGGCGATGCCAGGGGCGTCACGACGGCCGGCCTGGCCTGGGCGCTTGACGGCGACACCCTGCGCTTTGGCTCCAGCCGGGGGGTAAGCAACGAGATGACCGGCTCGACGGCCCGCATTGCGGTGGAGAAAGGCTGTCTGCTGGTCGTTCATCAAACTGGAGGTTACGATGAAAAAGAAGAGTGATTGGTTACTGGCCCTGACCCTGCTCGGTTTGCTGTCAGCGCTGGGCGCCTGTGGTTCAAGTCCGGACACTGCGCCGGCAAGCCCGCTGCCCAGCCCGACGCCCGGTGTGGCCGGCGGCACGCTGACGGTGATGACTCACGACAGCTTTGACGTGAGCGAAGAGACCATAGCCAGGTTCCAGGCGCAATGCGGCTGCCAGGTGCAGTTCCTCAAGTCAGGCGACGCCGGGTTGATGTTGAACCAGGCTATCCTGAGCAAAGATAATCCACTGGCCGACGTGATCTATGGCATAGACAACACGTTCCTCAGCCGGGCTCTGGACGGCGATATCCTGGAGCCTTACCGGTCGCCGGTGCTGGCCGACATTCCCGACAGCCTGAAGCTCGACCCGACCTTCCGGCTGAGCCCGGTGGACTATGGCGACGTCTGTTTGAACTATGACAAGGCCTGGTTCCAGGAGAAGGGCGTGCCCCCACCTACCGACCTGCCCGATCTGGCCGAGCCGCGGTACAGAGGTTTGACCGTGGTAGAAAACCCGGCCACTTCGTCGCCGGGACTGGCCTTTCTGTTGGCCACCATCGGGCGCTTTGGCGAGACGGGAGATTACAACTATCTGGATTACTGGGCCGATCTGAAGGCCAACGACGTGCTCGTCGCCGACGGCTGGAACGACGCTTACTATGGCAACTTTACCTACGCTTCCGAAGGCGACCGGCCGATCGTGGTCAGCTATGCCAGCAGCCCGCCGGTTGAGGCCTTTTTCGCCACAGAAACCTTTGAAGAAGCGCCCACCGGCGTCGTGACGGCCGACGGCAGCTGCTTCCGCCAGGTCGAGTTTGCCGGCATCCTGCAAGGCACCGAGAACCGCGCTCTGGCCGAACAGTGGATCGACTTTATGCTGGGCACCACTTTTCAGGAGGATATCCCGCTCAAGATGTTCGTCTTTCCGGCCAACAGCCGGGCGGCCTTGCCCGACGTGTTCGTCCGCTTGGCGCAGATTCCGGCGAACCCGGTGATGGTCGACCCGGCAGCCATAGAGGCCAACCGCGAGGCATGGATCGAAGCCTGGACGCGGGCGGTGCGGCGGTGAATAGCGGCGTTTGTATCCTGGTTGCTCTTGTGGTATAATCGTGGTCGGCAGCCAGGACAGCACCAGACCCTGGCCGGTGGATGGGAACCTGGATAGGAGACGACCATGATCAAAGTGACGATTGACAGCGTGCGGGCCAGTCTGTTGTCCCAGCACCGCGTTATAGTCCTCAAAGAAGAGGGGCTGGAGCGTTATCTGGCCATCTGGATCGGGCCGTACGAAGCCGACGCCATCACTATCAAGCTGCAGGGAGTGGAGGTAGCCCGGCCTTTGACCCACGACCTGCTGCAACAGGCGATTGCCAAGCTGGGGGCTACGGTCTCGCACATCCTGGTGAACGACCTCCACGATGATACCTTTTACGCCCGCGTCGTCATGGACCGCAACGGAGAGCGGATCGAGCTCGATTCGCGCCCCAGTGATGCCATCTGCCTGGCCGTGCGCACCCAGTCGCCCATCTTTGTCAGCGAATCGGTCATGGAGCGGGCCGGCGTCGTACCCGACGAAGAGATCGACCTGGAGGCAGTAACCGAAGAGGAAGAGGAAAAGCTGGCCCCGTATAAGGACTTTATCGAGGGGTTGGACCTGGGCGACCTGGGCGATTAGTACGTTGCGGGAGATGCAAGTTGGCTGACAGCAGCAGGATCGAACGGTTGCCGCCGCAGAATATCGAGGCGGAAGAGGCTGTCCTCGGCGCTCTGCTCATCGACCCGGATGCCATCATCCGGGTAGCCACCACACTGCACGCCGATGACTTTTACCGTGAAAAGCATGCCTGGATCTATGATGTAGCCCTGGCGCTCCACGAACGCCGGGAGCCGATCGACTTTTTGACCGTCTGCGACGAGCTGGAGCGGCGGGGGCAGCTCGACGAGGTAGGCGGCCCGGCTTTTATCACCGCACTGATCAACGCTACCCCCACGTCGGTCCACGCCGAACACTATGCCCACATCGTCGAACGGACGGGGACCCTGCGCCGGTTGATCGACGCCGCCGGCCAGATCGCATCCCTGGCCTACCAGGAAGCCGAGGATGTCGACGAGGTGGTCGACCACGCCGAGCAGATCCTCTTTGGGGTGTCACAGCGGCGTATCTCCCGCGACCTGGTGCCGATCAAACAGGTGCTGAGCGAGTACTATGACCGGATCGAATACCTGACCCGCCACCGGGGCGAGCTGATCGGCATTCCGACCGGCTTTACCGACATGGACAAACTGCTGGGCGGCATGCAGCGCTCTGACCTGATCATCCTGGCCGCCCGCCCCAGTGTAGGCAAGACCTCACTGGCGCTGAGCATGGCCCACAACGCCGCGAAAAAGTTCAACCAACGGATCGCCCTGTTCAGCCTGGAGATGTCCAGCGAGCAGGTAGTCCAGCGCTTGATCTCGTCCGAGACCCGGATCGATTCCCAGCGCCTGCGGCGGGGCGAGATCGCCGAAGACGAATGGGATCGCTTCATGAAGGCAACCGGCGACCTGGCCGAGACGCTGATCTTTATCGACGACACCCCGGGCATCTCGGCCCTGGAGCTGCGGACCAAGGCCCGCCGGCTGCACGCCGAGTATGGCCTGGACATGATCGTGGTGGACTATTTGCAGCTCATGCGCGGCGATAACCGGTCTGAGAACCGGGTGCAGGAGATCTCGGCCATCTCGCGGTCGCTCAAAGCCCTGGCCCGCGAGCTAAACGTGCCGGTGCTGGCCCTATCGCAGCTCTCCCGCAGCGTCGAGTCGCGTACCGACAAAAAACCGATCCTCTCCGACCTGCGCGAATCTGGCGCTCTGGAGCAGGACGCCGACGTGGTCATCTTTATCTACCGCGACGAGCTGTACAACGAAAACACCGAGCGGAAAAATATCGCCGACGTAATAGTCGCCAAACACCGCAATGGGCCAACCGGCACCGTGGCCCTCTACTTTCAGAAAGAGCTGGCGCTGTTCCGCGAGGCTGAGCTGCGCCATACGGAGCTGGATACCTGGTAATGCCTACCCGTCGGCTTGCAGCGGTGCTTGCCCCGGTGAGCGTCGGGTTGATAGCTTTTATTGTCTACCTACAGACCTTGCTGCCCAGCGTCGGCTGGGGCGACATCGCCCGCTTTCAATACGTGGCCAAGATATGGGGGGTGCCCCACCGCTTTGGCTATCCACTGTATATCACCCTCAGCCGCCTGTTCGGTTATCTGCCGGTCGGCGACCTGGCCTATCGCATCAACCTGATGTCGGCCTTTTTCGCCGCGCTGGCCGCAGTCATGGTCTGCTTGATCGTGATGCGCCTGACCGGCGACTGGCTGGCAGGCGCATCGGCCGGGCTGTCGTTCGCCTTTTCGCGGGCGCTGTGGGGCCAGGCGGTCGTGGCCGAGGTGTACACGCTGAACGCCTTTCTCATCGGCGCCGTCATCCTGGTGTTCCTGATCTGGCACCAGACGCGCAAGGTGGGCTATCTGTATCTGGGAGTCGGCCTGTACGCCCTGAGCTTTGGCAACCACATGACGGTGGTCACGCTGATCCCGGCGGTTGTCTATATCATACTGGCCACCGATTACCGCGTGCTGCTCGATGCCAAGAAGGTGCTGATCATGGCCGGCCTGGTGCTGCTGGGGGCGTCGCAGTACCTGTATGTGATCATCCGCGCCCACCAGCAGCCGCTGCTGAATGAGCTGGGACCTTTTTCGTGGGGAGGGTGGATCCACTGGATGACGCGCAGCCGGTTCGAGGGGCAGTTCTTTCCCTTTGGGCTGGGCGACCAGGTGGATCGGGTGCGAATCTATCTCGAGCTGTTGGAGATACAGGTTTTTCGCTGGGGCTATATCATCGGCTTTATCGGGGCCTGGGAGCGGCTCAAGAGTGGGTTCAAGAGCTTTGTATTCCTGGCTCTGGCGGCGTTGGGCATCTATGTCTTTGGCATGAACTATGGTGGCATCACCTTCCGCATCTATGTAATCCCGTCGTACCTGATCTTTGCCGTCTTCCTGGGCTGCGGGCTGGCTGCCATGCGCCAGTGGCTGGCCGGTTTGCTCAAAGGTCGATCGCGGTGGCTGGCCTGGCCATTGATGGCCGGATTGGCGGCCGTCATGCTGGTGATGCCGCTCTACCCGCTGCGCCAGAACTGGGCCAAGGTGGACGAGAGCCAGAATACCGCCTTTCGTGACCTGGCCAGGAGCTTTAGCGAGCAGGTCGAGCCCGATTTCGTCATCGCCGAGTCAGAGACGCACTATGACGACATCGAGGCGATTTTGTACGTGGCGTGGGCTGAAAAGGGCTGGTACAATGCCGACACGGTGACGCCGGGCGAGGTCGGCGCCCGGCTGGGCCAGAGGCCGGTGTACGGTTGGTGCGGCGACGTGGACATTCCGGTCCGTTATGTCCAGAAACCGGTGCCAAATCTGCCGGGAATGTGCCGCATCGCCGGGGAGTAGGTAAAATGAAAGGATTTGCCGGGTTCCCGGCCGGGAAACAACCGGCTGTGCCCATACCCGAGCTTTTTTTCACCGAGCTGCTGCCAAATCTGGATCACCTGGGCGAGCTGAAGCTGACGCTCCACGTTTTTTGGCTGCTTGCCCAGGGCAAAAAGAGGGGTAGGCCGTGCGTCAGCTACGAGGAGCTGACCGCCGACCATAGCCTGCTCGACGGCCTGGACGCGCCTGGGCTGTCACCCGAAGAATCGCTGCGCGATGCGCTGGAGCGGGCTGTGGCCAGGGGGACGCTCCTGCGAGTAACACAGGAGGCCGAGCCTGCGGCCCCGGCACCGGCCGGCGGCGCCGATTGGTACTTTGCCAACACGGAAAAGGGCCGCCAGGCGGTCGATGACCTGCTGGCCGGCAAATGGACGCCGGGGGAACCGGGCAAGCCGCTGCTGCTGCAGGCTCACCGGCCCAACATCTTTGTGCTTTACGAGCAGAACATCGGCCCGCTGACGCCGCTGCTGGCCGAGCAGCTTCAGGACGCTGAAAAGACCTACCCCGCGGCGTGGATCGAGGACGCCTTCAAGGAAGCAGCAGAGCTGAACAAACGGAGCTGGCGATACGTGCAGCGCATCCTGGAGCGCTGGGCAGCCGATGGCAAGGGAGCTCCAACGGCGCGGCAGGGCGATGATCGCAAGGACCGCCGCCGATTTATAGAAGGTGAGTATGCCGACATTATCGAACACTAGTGAGCAGGACAGGCCCGTTTGCCCGCTGTGCGGCGGGCTGGGCTATGTGCGCGAGAACGTGCCGGTGGATCACCCCCACTTTGGCAAGCTCTTTCCCTGTAACTGCAAGCAGGCCGAGATCGAACAACAACGGGCCGCGCGGCTGCGAGCCGTGAGCAACCTGACCCATCTGGCGCACATGACCTTCGGCACCTTCCTGCCGGAAGGATATAGCCTGCCACCCGACAAGGCGAGCAACCTGCGCGGAGCCTTCGAGGCTGCCGGCCATTTTGCCGACGAGCCAAAGGGCTGGCTGGTCCTGTTGGGTGGGTACGGTTGCGGCAAAACACACCTGGCCGCCGCGATCGCCAACCGGTGTGTCGAGCGCGGCCACCCGGTGCTGTTCGTGACGGTGCCCGACCTGCTGGACTATTTGCGGGCAGCCTTCAGCCCGACCAGCAGCGCCCCTTACGACCAACGCTTTGACGAGGTCCGCGAGGCGCCGCTGCTGATCCTCGACGACCTGGGGACGCAGAGCAGCACGCCCTGGGCACAGGAAAAGCTGTTTCAGATCCTCAACTACCGGCACAACGCCCGCCTGCCGACCGTCATCACTTCGAACCAGACCCTGGAAGAGATCGATCCGCGGCTCCGCTCGCGCATGGTCGACCCTGGCCTGTCGGCTATTTGCGCCATCAGGGCGCCTGACTTTCGCGGTGGCGCAGACCAGAGCCAGTCGGACCTGTCATCCCTATCGCTGATGAACGACATGACCTTTGAGCGCTTTAACCTGCGCCAGGATGAATTGCCGACCGCCGAGCGGGCCAACCTGAAAGCGGCGCTCGATGCATGCCGGGGATATGCACAACAACCCGAAGGCTGGCTGGTTCTGACCGGCCCTTATGGCTGCGGCAAAACGCACCTGGCCGCGGCCATAGCCAATGCCCGGGCGGCAACGGGGCAGCCGGTGCTCTTTATCGTCGTTCCCGACCTGCTGGATCACCTGCGGGCGACCTTTAGCCCGGCCAGTCTGGTGCGCTTTGACAAGCGCTTCGAGCAGGTGCGCACGACCCCGCTGTTGATCCTCGACGATCTGGGGACCGAGAGTGCCAGCCCGTGGGCGCAGGAAAAACTGTTCCAGATCCTGAACTACCGCTACAACGCCCGCCTGGCGACGGTCATTACCATGGCGAAGGAGATCGAAGAGGTCGATCCCCGGATCCGCACGCGGATGGTGGACCTGGAGCGCTCCAGGATCTTTGGCATCATCGCGCCCAGTTACCGGGGCGCGCCGCAAAAAAAGAGCCGGCAGGCCAAGAGAGCAGACAGACCCTAAGGGTTTGGGAAAACCCTAAGGGTCTCACCAATGTCTTGAGAGAGGATGTCGTGAGCCACAGCCAACGGCGCCGCGCCGCCATTACAGAACTCGCCATCATTCTCGCCTTGATGCTTCTGCCGCTCCTGTTCTGGTGGCGGTTGTGGACGCCCAACCTGGCCGACCGGGCCGTCATCCCCGAAGGCGATTTCACCAGCCAATACTATCCGCTCCGGTTGTTTGCCGCACGCGAGCTGGCCGCCGGCCGCCTGCCTGCCTGGGATCCGTACCTGAACGCAGGCCAGCCGGGGCTGGCCGACATCCAGACCGGGTTCTTCTACCCGCCAAACCTGCTGTCCAACCTGATCCTGGCACTGTCGGGAGCATCTCTCGGTCTGGGGGTGCTCACGGCGCAGGTCATCTTTCATTTTTCGCTGGCCAGCCTGTTCACCTACCTCTTTATGCGGCGGCTGACCCTCCGCAGCGGGGCGCGGCTGCCGGCCGCCCGTTTTGCCGGGGCGGTCGCCGCGCTGACCTTTACCTACGCCGGCTACCTGACCTCGTTTCCCGTGCAGCAGATCACCATCCTGGAAACGGCGATCTGGCTGCCGCTGGTGCTCTTTTTCCTCGACCGGGCGTTCGACTCGAGCCGCCGCTGGATCGAGATCCTCCTGGCCGCGTTGGCCCTGGCCTGTGCGCTGCTGGCCGGGCATCCGCAGACGGCGCTGTACGTCGTGTATGCCACCCTGGCTTACGGGCTGTTCCTGGCTGTGAGCGGTCGCGTCAGTCCCCGAAGCAGAGCAGAGCGGGAGCGATCAGCAGTCAGCCAAGTCATGCGCCGGGGCTGGCCGTTGGTTGCCCTGTTTGCGGTGGCCGTCGCGCTGGCCGCGGTCCAATTGTGGCCCACCTGGCAGTTCATCGCCGGCTCGACTCGGGCCGGCCTGGACTATGACACGATCTCTGCCGGCTTTGAATTGCACGAGCTGACCCACCTCCTCTACCCCGGCTACTTTGGGGGGTCGCCCCAGTACGTGGGGATATTGCCGTTGATCCTGGCCGGGGCGGCCCTCTTTGTGAGATCGGCGCGGCGCCAGGTGGCTTTCTGGCTGGCCGTCGGCGCCGTGGCGCTGTTGCTGTCCTTTGGCATCGACACATTCCTCTACAACGTGGCCTACCTGCTGGCGCCGGGGTTTGGCGCCGTGCGCAACCAGGAACGGATCATCTACCTGTTCAGCCTGGCGGTGAGCGTGCTCGCCGGCTATGGAGCGTTGACCCTGGTGCAACCGATCTCCCGCCCGGCACGCAGGGGGTTCCATCGCTTTGGCCGAGGGCTGGGCTGGGCGCTCGTCGTCCTGTTGGGCGTGGCCGCCCTGTTCTACGCCGGTTATATGCAGGGCGTGCAGGAGGGGATCCAGATCAACCTGTTCGAGGGGGCGCTGCGCCACCACACCCTGTTGCTGATGATCCTGGCCGGGTCGGCGGCCCTGTTTGCCCTGCGGTTGTCGGGCCGGGCGCGGCGCTGGCGGATGGCCCTCGCCCTGAGCCTGATCTGGCTCAACCTGTTCACCGTGAACTGGCAGTTCAACCTGGCCGAGCCGCCATCGCAGCCGGTTTTCGACAAAACCGGGTTGGTCGATTTTCTCAAGCAGCAAAACGGTACGTTCCGGATCTCCAGCGCGGGCCTGTTGCCCGGCGGTCCGAGCGCCGGCGTCGTGTACGAGATAGAGGACATCACCGCCAATACGCCGCTCCGCCTGGAAGCCTTTCAGCAGTTCGAGAATGAGGTGGGCGACTGGCACCGCTGGCAACTGCTCAACGTGCACTATGTCGTGGCCAAGCGGGACCTGGACGGCCAGGGGTTGGAGCGCGTATACGAGCAAGACAAGATCAAGGTCTACCGCGTGAGCGACCCACTGCCCCGCGCCTGGGTAGTGTACCAGGCCGTCGTTGCCGACGACAGCCAGGCCCTAGCCATGCTCGACGCCGCCGATTTCGACCCTAGAGCCGTGGCTGTGGTGCCGGCCGCCGGCACCACGCCGGCGCTGCCGGATCGAGGCGGGCCGGGGGATGCTGCGACGGTCGTCGAAGCCGGCCCCGGACGCCTGATGCTCGACGTGACCGCCGCCTATGACGGGCTGATGGTGATCAGCCAGCCCTTCTATTCCGGCTGGCAGGCGCACGTAGATGGGCAAGAGACGCCGATCTACCGCGCCGACTATCTGCTTCAGAGTGTGCCGGTCAAAGCCGGCGCCCATCGCGTGGAATTGAGCTACCGGCTGCCACTGCTGCCGATGATCGTCAGCCTGGTGGCCGCCGTTGGCTGCCTCGCCGCTCTGCTGATAAGGATCCCCTTTCGAAGGCTGATCCGCCGCCGGGCCTGACGCCCCTGGTTTCTTGCCAGATGCCGTCTTAGCGGCTATAATGGCTGCGCTCGCCAGGTGTCCTTCAAGGAAAGTAGATGAACGAACGCAAGACCGGCATGCTCGCCGTCTTGGCTAATCGCAGTTTTCTTGCCCTGTGGCTTGGTCAACTGGTTTCTAAAGTTGGCGATAACCTCGCCACCGTTGCCGCCTTGGTGCTGATCAACAACCTGGCCTCCGCCCCAGGGTCGGCGACGGTCGCCATCGCTGCCGCTCTCACGATTCCGCAGCTTTTCGCCCTGGCCGGCGGCCCCCTCGTCGATCGGTTCAGCCGCAAGGCGATCATGATCATCACCGACCTGCTGCGAGCCCCCATTGTGCTATTGCCCCTGTTGATCCAGAGCTCTGATCAACTGTACATCCTCTATATCTGTGCATTTCTGCTTACGACATTTGGATCGTTGTTCCTCACCGCGCGCAATGCGAGCATCCCCAACATGGTGCCCGAAGAGGACCTGCTGACGGCCAACGCCCTGATCCAGGCCACCGAGCTGCTATCGCTGATCGTCGGCGCCTTGCTGGCGACGACGATCATCGGCCTGCTCTCGGCCAATGCGGCCTTTATCGTGGACTCGGCCAGCTTTATCCTGTCCGCTCTGCTGCTGGCCATGGCGCACATCCCTCGCCGCCGGCGGGTCGCCGCGCCGTCCGCCCCCAAAGGGGCATGGCTCAAGTTCTGGCACGAGTTCAAGAACGGCTTTGGCTATATTGCCGGGCACAAACTCCTGCTGCAGATCATGTTGATCACCATGATGGCCACTTGGGGACTGAGCGCCACCGTCCTGCTGGCTGCCGCCTTTTTCAAGCAGTTGATGAACATGCCCACCCAATACCTGGGCCTGCTGCAGGCCGGCGAGGGGTTGGGCATGGCGATGGGTGCGCTGCTGATCAGCCACTATGCCTCGTGGGCCCGCTCGCGGCAGATCGTCAGTGTGGCCATGATTGTGCTGGGCTCGGGCATCCTGGTCTTCGCCCTGGCCCCCCAGTATTGGATGGTGCTCATCGGGGCCTTGATCGTGGGCATATGCATCGTGACGGCGCGGACCACCCTGGCGGCCATGACCCAGGCGTTGGTGCCCGACTCGCAGCGGGGACGGATCGAAAGCGCCATGGTCACCGTCATCGGCATGGGGACAATGGCGGCGTTGATCATGGCCGGCATGTTGGGCGACGCGGTCGGGCCGCAGGTGATGCTGGCAGTGACCGGCGTCATTGTCCTGGTGGCCGGCATCATCTCGATCTTTTCGCTGCGCGGCGCCGAAGCTCTGTTGTACAACGGTGGAAACGGCTCAGCGCACTGGGAATGACGGGCGATGGCCAAGATCCAGACCCACGCCATCCGCACCCTCGACGAGCTGGGCATCCCCTACCAGGTGGTGATACACGCCCACAAAGCCAAAAACGTGGAAGAGGCCGCCGCCGAGCGCGGTGTGCCGATCCGCCACATAGTCAAAACCCTGCTGGTTCGCCGGCCCGATCGCCGGCATGTCATTGCCCTGGTCCGCGGCGACCAACAGCTCAGCCTGAAAAAGCTGGCCCGGCTGGTGGGTGTCAAGGTGGTGGAAATGGCGCCACCCGAGGACGTCCCGCGCATCACCGGCTATCAGATCGGCGCCGTGGCCCCCTTGGGCCTGCGCCGCAGTGACGTGCCGATCTATGTCGATCAGCACATCGTGGCCGAGCAGCGGGTGAGCATCAGCGCCGGGCGGCACGACGCCGGGATCGACCTCGACGCTGCCGACCTGATCCGCGCCGTTCAGGGCCAGGTCGCCGACATCACAGAGTAGCTGATAGCTGATGGCTGACAGTAGTCAGCCATCAGATCGAGATCCTTTATGACTGTAGCCTCAACGCCTGCCGTGCCTCTCAACCGCCGCCGCTACCTGCGCGTCGTCGGCTATTTTGCCCGCACCTTTGCCGGGTTCATCTGGTGGGAGATCCTTCTTCGCCGACTGTTGGGCCGGCGCTTTGTGAACCGTTCCGCCTCTGAGCGTTGGCAGCGCATAGCCCGGCGTTACCGGGCGCTGGCGGTCGACCTGGGCGGCGTGCTGATCAAATTGGGCCAGTTCATGAGCGCACGGGTGGACTTTTTGCCGGCCGTGGTCACAGCCGAGCTGTCCGGGCTGCAGGACGAGGTCCCCGCCGAGACCCTGGCCGACAT
>DAOUGI010000104.1:0-5915 GCA_034429215.1 Anaerolineae bacterium
CGCGCAAGAGACTAATCACCGTGGCGGCAGTAATAACCCTGCTGGCCGGCGTAGCAATCCTAACCTGCATGACCGGCACCCTGCTCGCTCTGCACTGGCTGCCCACCCCTACACCCACCAACACTCCCGTACCAACCTGGACCCCGAGTCTGACGCCCAGCCCGACTCCAACTCTAACCAACACGCCGACACCTACCTTTACCCCGACCCCTACACCCACACCCACCTTCACGCCGGCGCCGACCGAGACGCCGGCGCCCACCGACACTCCTACCGCCACCTCTACGCCGACCACCAAGCCCAAGCCCAGGGCCACCGCCACCGACACCCCCATCCCGGCGCCCACCAACACCCCCAAGCCCGCACTGGTGTGGACCGGCACCATCCTCGACGGCTTTGAGAACTGCGGCCAGACCCGCCTGTTTGGCTTTACTCGGACCCAGGCAAACATCCTGGTCGGCGGCGTGTGGCTACACTACTGGGGCGAAGGCGGGGTCAGCGGCTGGACCTCGTCCGCCCACACCCTAAAGTTTGGCAGCGACACACAATGGGAAGGCGACGAGGGCAACTGGGAAGCGATCATCGACAAAAATGCCGCGCGCGCCGGCGCGTGGCACGTCTGCGTCGTCACAGCCGAAAACAGCACCACTTGCATCTCCAACACCGTCGACGTCACCACCGACACCAACTGCCGGAAAGGCACCCAGGTGCTGTGGCTGGACTTTCGGCAGAACTAGAGCTGCCCCATAGAAAAGGCCGGGCAAGTATGCCCGGCCTCTTTGTTTGTCCTCTACTTGGATCTCAGGGGCGGGAACAGGATCACCTCGCGCAGGGTCTCCCGGCCGGTGAGCAGCATCGTCAACCGGTCGATGCCCATGCCAAAACCGCCAGTGGGCGGCATGCCATAGCTCAGGGCGGTGACATAGTCCTCGTCCAGCGGATGGGCCTCCTCGTCACCCTTGGCCAGCGCCTGGCTGGTGACCAGGAACCGTTCCCGCTGATCCAGCGGGTCGTTGATCTCGCTAAAGGCGTTGCCCATCTCACAGCCACCGATAAAGAACTCGAAACGCTCGACGACGCCAGGCTCGCCCGGCTTTTTCTTGGCCAACGGCGAAACCTCCAGCGGATAGTCGTACAGAAAGGTGGGCTGGATCAAATGCGGCTCGACCAGATCGATCAGCGTCGGGTCGACCAGCTTGCCCCAGCTATCTTTCCGCTCAGGCGTCCCGCCGATCCCCTCGATCGCCCGCTGCAGGCTGGCCGCGTCGGGATAATCCGCATAGTCGATGCCGGTGACCTCCCGGACTGCATCGCGCAGTTTCAAGCGGCGCCAAGGCGGCCTCAGGTCGATCTCGCACCCGGCGCGGGTGATGGTCGTGGTACCCAACGCTTCCTGGGCAGCATAGGCCACCATCTCCTCGGCCAGAGTCATCACCTGCTGGTAATCGGCATAGGCGGCATAAAACTCGAGTTGGGTGAACTCGGGGTTGTGCTTGAACGACACCCCCTCGTTGCGGAAATCGCGCCCAATCTCATACACCCGGTCCAGCCCGCCGACGATCAGCCGTTTGAGGTACAGCTCGTCCGAGATGCGCAGAAACAGCTTTTGCTTAAGCTGGTTGTGGTAGGTCTCGAACGGCTGTGCCGTCGCCCCGCCATAGATCGGCTGCAGGACGGGAGTCTCGACCTCGACAAAGCCCCGCTCGTCCAGGAAACGGCGCAGCGCCGACACGATCCGGGCTCGCACGCGGAACAGCTCGCGTACGTCGGGGTTGACCGCCAGGTCGACGTACCGCTGGCGGTAGCGCTGTTCCTTGTCGCCAAACGCGTCGAATACCTGGCCGTCCTTCTCCTTGACTACCGGCAGCGGCCGCAAGGCCTTGGCCATGACGCGCAGCCTTTCAACACGCACGGTGGCCTCGCCGGTGCGGGTGGAGAACATGGCTCCCTTCGCCTCGACGAAATCGCCCAGGTCCAGGTCACGCTTGAACATCGTGTAGGTCTCGTCGCCCAGCAGGTCTCGCTGGAGGTAGATCTGGATGCGCCCGGTCTCATCCTCAATGTGGGCAAAGGATGACTTGCCCATCACCCGGATGCTCACCAGGCGGCCGGCGACCGTCACCACAGGCTCCATACCCTCATCTGCGCTCGCCAGAGCAGCGCCGGCCTGGGCCGCCGTGTGGGTCCGCTCTGCCCGCGCCGGATAGGGGTCAATGCCCGCCTCGTACAGCCGTTCCAGCTTGAGCCGGCGTTGCTGTTCCTGGTCGGTCAGTTCCTCGCTCATAGTCACCCGATAGCCGTTATCTTGACTTCGATTGTGCCGTTTGGCGTCGCAAAGGAAACCAAATCGCCTACCCTGTGGGCCATCAGCGCCTTGCCGAGCGGCGATGCGTTCGAGATCCGCCCACTGGTCGGATCGGCCTCGGCCGACCCGACAATGGTATAGGTCTCTGGGTCAAATCCATTTTCGACCACTGTCACCCGCGAGCCAAGGTCCACCGTGTCGTGGTTGCCATTCGGCTGGATGATCTCTACATTCTCAAGCATCGCCTGCAAGGTCATGATCCGGCCTTCCAGGAATGCCTGCTGGCGCCTGGCTTCTTCATAGCCGGCGTTCTCCATCACGTCCCCGTCCATCTTGGCCTCGTGAATGATCTTGGCGATCTCGGCCCGGCGCACGGTCGTGAGATAGTCCAACTCCTCGACCAATTTGCGATGGCCTTCGAGGGTCAGAAAGGTTTTTTTCTCCGTCATTGTGTTATGCTAACCTCACTAATAGCAAAAAGAGCGCCTGAGGCGCACCGCCCCAGGGCCCGCTTCTATCACCCGGAATACTAACAAAAAAGGGCTGAGAGCCAACCTCTCAGTCCGGTTCCGGGTCGCCTATAGTATATCTGAAAACGGTTTTTTATGCAAATTGCGAGTTGGGGGTTGACATCCCCTGTGCTGGCTGGGCATGAGAAGGCCAGAGGTCAGGCGCGTGCACGCCTGACCTCTGGGTCCAAAACAACGGCTGGACGCCGGCCTGCCTCATCCCACGTTGGGCAAAAGGCGGCTTTTTTCCAGGTATTCGTTCAGCATCTCCACACTGTACCGGCGATGCTTGCCCGGTGTGCGATAGGGCACGATGAGCCCTTGCTGCTCGATTTTGCGGAGGGTAAATAAGCTAATCCTCAAGTAACCCGCCGCCTCCTTGGCCGTCAAAAGCCTCTTTTGTTCCATGGTACCCCTCCTATCGGCATGTATCCGCTTGCTTGTTCTGAAAACGGATTAGAAATTAGTGAACCTGTGCGAACAGTCTAGCACATCATTGATTAAATGGCAATACGGCTTGGGGATGATGTTAGGAGTAAGAAGGACTAAGCCCTGCAACCTACTTCCTACTGCCGAATTAGAGTACCCGGCTGGCAGCTTCGGCAAAAGTTGGCATAGTAATCCTGGCCCTTGAGCTGCGAAATGCGGGTTCCACACCTTGGGCAGGGCTGTCCACCTTTGCCGTGCACAGCCAGGAAATCGCGGATCTCAACCTGGATGTCGGCACCCACCCGCTGGCAGAGGATCTCTATCGCCTCGATCAAGACGGTGCGCATCGACGTGTACACCTGCTCGATCTCGGCGGCCGACAGGGCCGTCCGCTTGCGGAACGGATAGATTCGCGCCCGCCAGCAGATCTCGTCCGAATAGGCATTGCCAATGCCGGCCACGAACGGCTGGCGGGTCAGCACGCCCTTGATCTCGCCGCGATAGGGCTTGATCCGTTCGACAAACTGCTCCAGCGTCAGTTCCGGATCCAAGGCATCAGGGCCAAGCTCAGCCAGCACCGGCACCTGATTCAGGTCATCCGTCACGTACAGTTTGCCCATTTGCTTGGCGTCGGTGTACCACAGCGCCTGGCCGTCGGCCAGGCGCAGGACCGCCGCAGCATACCCCGGCCGGCGCTTCCCCGCTGCAGTGTAGTGAAGCCGGCCGGCAAGCATCGGATTGAGCACCAGGTACCCCGGACGTAGACCTAAATCCAAGATCAGGAACTTGCCCCGCCGCCACACATCAGAGATCGATCGGCCGGCGATGCCCGCCAGGCCCTCGTCGGTCAGGTCGCGGACAATGAGCGGGCGCAGCTCCTCAGCCTCGACGATCGTCTGGCCCACCAGTCGAGGCTGCAAGAAATCTTTGATTACTTCCAGATCGGGCAGTTCTGGCATACACACTTCTCCACCACCCATTATACCCACTTGTGGCAAAACGGCACAATTTTCGATTTGACCAATATTAGATTGTCATGTACAATACATAAGTGAGGACCCACATGGACGACGATCTGCGCCGCAAGATGATCGAGATCGATCGCCGGCTGGCAGCGGCCTATGGCCAGTTGGAGCAACCTCCGCATCTCGATCCGGTTTCACAGTTGGTGGGGACCATCTTGAGCCAAAACACCAACGATCGGAATCGAGATTTGGCTTTCAACCGTCTGCGGGGCCGCCTGCCCACCTGGGCCGAGGTTCGCGACGCAGATCTGGACCTGGTTATCGATGCCATCCGCCCGGCCGGTCTGGCCAATCAGAAGGGGCCGAACATCCAGGAGGCGCTGCGGACCATCACTCGTGAGCGCGGCGAACTTTGCCTCGACTTTCTAGCCGATTGGCCGGTCGACAGGGCCAAGGCATGGCTGTCTTCGATCAAAGGTGTGGGCCCCAAAACGGCAGCGATCGTCCTGCTTTTTAGCCTGGACAAGCCAGCCTTCCCGGTCGACACCCACGTCCACCGCGTCTCCACGCGGCTGGGACTGATCGGTCCCGTGTCCAGGGAAAGGGCCCACGTCGATCTGGAAAAGCTGGTTCCTCCCGAAAGCTACTACGCCTTTCACCTGAATCTGATCCGTCACGGACGCCAGGTGTGCGCCAGCCGCAAGCCTGACTGCCAGGCTTGCATCTTGCGCGATCAGTGCTGTTATTATCAGGAGCAAAAATGGGCAAATGGATAAACGATCCGTATAGCCAGCCGAAGGAGCTCAAAGCGGGCAAACGCCATCCGCTCCTCCTATACCAGCAGTTTAATGAGCAAATCTTTTGGCCTGCCATCTTGATCTTTATCATTTGCGTCGGGTTGCTCGTATGGAATCCGGCCCCCTTCGAACCCTATCGCCTGCACCTTGGCGTCATGCTGGCCGGTACCGGCCTCATCCTGGTGCTGACCCTTATCTTCCGCTTGACAGCCCACGTGCAGTGCCGCCTCGACGGGCTGTACGTGCGGACACCCTTCCAACGCGTCAAGATCCCCTACGCAGACATCCGGCTCACCCGCCCTACGCAGCTTTACCACCTCTTCCCGCCAGATGCTCAGCGCTGGACGCAGCGCAGCTTCTTGGATCCACTATGGGGCATGACCGTCATCGTCGTCGAGATGGACAAGCTTCCTCATCGTGCCGGCTGGCTCCGAACCTGGATGGGCAAGTATATGATCTGCGCCGACGTTGTCGGCCTGGCCCTGCTGGTCCGCGACTGGATGGCACTCCGCTCTCAGCTCGATGAGTTTATAGCCGTAGGACGCCGCCCCCAAACAAAACCATAACTAACATTAAAATTCTGGGTCCTCGACAAACCTCAAGATTTTTTTCTTGACACAGAACAAAGGTTCTGTTATACTGGAAATAGAACTAACGTTCTATTCCTTATCTAGTCTGGCCTCTGCAGCACGCGGCCCGATGGGCAGTGCCAACAGCCGCCAAGCGCAGAGAGCAGTCAAGAAAGCGTGGGGAGGGGACCATGATCCACAAATTGCCTCTGGCCGGACAGTCACAAAGCGATCCGTCGGCTTTGAGCGGCTGCGAACATAAAAGTGTGGCGCCCGACGGCCGCATCGTATGTAAAAAGATCGCCTGGGGCGAGAACAAGGTCTCGCCCAGCCTGTGCCGT
>DAOUGI010000105.1:0-30657 GCA_034429215.1 Anaerolineae bacterium
GGGTGGATGACGGGGGTCGAACCCGCAACCGCTGGTTCCACAGACCAGCGCTCTGCCATTGAGCTACATCCACCACATTGCGGGCCAGTATAACACACTCGACCCGAAATGGCAAACTCAAACCCCTTCCCAGATATATACCAGCGCCTCCCGCCGGAAGCTCAGCCTTTCCAGCAGCGCCGCCGCCGGGCTGTCCAGGATCGGCTCCCCGTTCCACCGCTTCAGGCTAAAGCGCCGCAGCCCGGCCGCCACGTGCTCCACCGCCAGCCTCAGCGCCCGTTCGGCCGCCTCCTCCGGTAGCCCGGCCAGGACCGTCACCTGCTCGGCTCCCAATTCTAGCAGCAGCACCGGCCGGCCGCGCAGCAGCACCAGGTAGTTGGCCGGGATGCGCATGAACCGCGCCGGGTCTTTGCCTGCTTCCTCCGCCTCACCCTCGCCGGCCAGGGCGCCATCGCCTTCACCGGGCGCCGCGGGCAGCGCCCGGCCAAACAGGTTGGCCGGGTCGCAGGCGTTGAGCAGAACCAGTTCCTCAACGCCGGGCGCATCGGGCTTGGTCCACTCCCGCAGCCGCTCCACCGCCTCGGGCAGGGCAAACTGCACCCCCGGCAGCCCCTGCACAAAATAGCCGCGCCGCACCTCGCCGCGCATCTCCATTACCTGGAGTTGCCGGTACAGCAGCCCCCAATCCCACGCCTCTTCGGCGCCGTCGGCCAGGCGTCCCCGCGATTCTTCCAGGCTCTTTTGCGTCACCACCCCGAAGCAGTGCAATAGTTGCCGCGCCTGGCGGGCCAGCCGCTCTTCAAACGTCGCTTCCTTGCCCCACACGCCGATGCGGTGCACCAGGCTCCACCGGCCCGGCCAGCCGGACGTCGCCGTGCGCTCAAGCCGGGCGGTCACCGCCTTTTTGGCAGCCCGCAACCGCCCCCGGTCGGGACGGGCCAGGACCGGGCCGTGGTCCTGCCGCCAGGCCGACAGCTCGGCCTCCAGTGAGCTGAGCGGCGTGCGGTCGGGCGCGCCGTGCTCGCTGCTCCAGGCCAGCAGTTGGCGCAGAGCTTGCAGCGAGTCGTTGGTCACCAGCCCGGCCGCCGTCAGCTCCAGCAGCGCCCCGTTCAGCTCGTCGCCGGCCAGCCCGGTGCCCTCTTTCAAGTCTGCCAGGAAGCAGGCCCCCTCCGCCTTCAGAAAGGCCAGCGCCTGGGCGGCGGCCGGCGTAAGGTCCGGCTCGGCCGGCTCGGAGGGCAGGAACAGGTTGCCCTCGCCCCGGAACAGGAACCGCACCTGCATCCGCCGCGGGTCTTTGCCTCCCGATCCAACCCACACCAGGTCGCCCTGTTGGCACAGCGCCTCCAGCTCGGCGGGCTGATAGTCGCCCAGCCGCAGGGATAAGAGGTCCCGCTCCCAGACGGCGCCCGGAGCCGGCAGGCCGCGCATTTGCTGCAGCAGGCGGGCCAGCCCGCCCGTCCCGGCCATCCGCTCGGCCGGGTGGAGGTGCTGCCAGCGGGCCAGGAAATCGGCATAGGCGTACAGCGACACCGGCTCGACCTCGTGGCGCAGCAGGGCCAGCGTGTGGCGGTGGATCCGCTCCAGGTTGCGCCGGTCGCAGAACTCGGGCGTTGCCGCCGCGCCGGGGGTGATCGCCCCGCTGACCGCCTCGCCGTTGTCGACCAGCGCCGCCAGCGCCGCGTCGAGCCAGTCGGCCGGCCATGGATAGCGGTCGAGCAGCGCCTGCCTCGACAGCGGGCCGTGGGTGCTCAACACCCGGCGCAGGATCGCCCGCCGGGCGTCGCCGGCGTCCTCCTCCGGCGTAGCCGGGTCAAACGCGTCGCGATAGGCGCCGCCCTGTTCCGGCAGGACATAGCGCCCGGCCGGGCCGGGCAGATCCAGCGCCGCCAGCCGGCCTTCGGCGGCGAGCTGCTTCACCCAGGCCTCGCCGTCGCCGTCGCACCGCTCGGCAGCCTCGGCCGCCGACAGGTCGCCCAGCGCCAGGAACAGCGTGGTCAGCTCGTCGGGTGTGCGCGCCCTCGTCCCGGCGGCCCGCCGCTGCAATTGGTCGTCTACCTCGCGCACCGCCTCGGGCCGCAGCAGCTCGGGCAGCGATGCGTCGTCGAGCAGTTGGCCCAGCAGGTCGCGGCCCAACAGCAGCGCCTGCATCTGCTGCTCGGCCTTGGGCTGGTCCCACTCGTACATGTACTGGGCGATGAAATCATACAGCAGGCTGGTCGCCACCGGGCTGGGCACCACCGTCTCGGCGGTGATCACCTCGATCTCGCCGTTCTGGATGCCGCGCAGCACCTCCTCGGCGTGGGCCAGGTCCAGCACGTCGCGCAGGCAGTCGCGGTAGGTCTCGGCCAGCAGCGGAAAGTCCTTGAAGCCTTTGACCGCTGCCAGCAGGTCCTTGGCCCGCAGCCGCTGCAGCCAGAAGGGGGTCCGCTTCTGGCCGCCCTTGGCCGGGGGCAGCAGCAGAGCCCGGGCGGCGTTCATCCGGAACTGCGCCCCGAACAGCGCCGAGCCGGGCAGCTCGGCCAAAACCCTTTCCCGCGCTTCGTCCGGCCTCATCTCCCGGACCAGGTCGAGCGGCGGCTCGCTGTCGGTTTCCAGGAAGCGGAACAGGATGGCGTCGTCGTTGACCTGCACCTCGGGCTGGCTGCCCATCGCCTCGCGAAAGGCGCCGGTCAGGGCCAATGCCCACAGGCTGTTCACCCGCGACCCAAAGCAGGAGTGGATCACCAGCCGCAGGTCGCCCACCGGGTCGGCAAACAGCTCGGCGATCACCGTCCGGTCCGACGAGATGGCGCCCAGCACCTCCACCTGGTGCCGGACATAGTCCACGGCGTTGCGCGCCGAGTTGCGATCCAGGCAATATTCGTCCATTAGCCAGTCCACGACGTTGGCTTCCTCCTCGGCCGTGGCCCGCCGGGCGATCTCGCGCCGGAACTCGCCGTACAGCTTGCCCAGGTGATAGTCGCGCCGGGCGAACTCGCCCCGCCAAAAGGGCATGCGCGGCAGGTAGCCGGGCGCCGGGCTGACGATGACCCGCTCTTCGGTCACCTCCAGCACCCGCCAAGTGTTGGACCCCAGGGTAAAGACGTCGCCCGGCTTGGTTTCGTACACAAACTCTTCGTCCAGCTCGCCCAGGCGCGTCTTGCGGTCTGATAGGTAGGCGCCAAAGCTGCCCCGGTCGGGGATCGTCCCGCCGTTGCGCATCGCCAGCAGGCGGCTGCCGGGCAGGGCGGCCAGCCGGTCGTGCACCCGGTCCCAGGCCAGGCGAGGGCGCAGCTCGCGGTAGGCCGTGCTCGGATAGCGTCCGGAGAGCATCTCCAGCACGCTGCGGAACAGTTCCGGGGACAGGTCATGGTAGGGGTAGGCGTGGCGCACCAGGTCGAACAGGACCGGCGCTTCCCACTCCTGGACGCTGACCATGGCCACGATCTGCTGGGCCAGCACGTCCAGGCAGTTCTGCGGGGTGTAGCTCGGCTCCACGTCGCCGGCCAACATGGCGTGGACGATGGCCGCCGATTCGAGTATGTCCTCGCGATGGGTGGCATAGATGCGGCCCACGCTCGTCTGGCCCACCAGGTGGCCCGAGCGCCCCACCCGCTGCAGCCCCGGCGTCACCCCCTTGGGTGATTGGAGCTGGATCACCAGGTCCACGGCGCCGATGTCGATGCCCAGCTCCAGGGACGACGTGCCGACCAGCGCCGGCAGGCGGCCGTCTTTCAGCGCCCGCTCCAGTTGCAGCCGCGATTCCTTGCTGACGCTGCCGTGGTGGGCGCGGAACGGTCCGCCCACCACGCCGCTGCCCTGAAAGCCGCGCCCCTTGACCACCCCGCCCTCGATGAGCGCTTCCGGGCCGCCGGCCTGGCCTGCCTGCCGCGACAGATGCAGATCGTTGAGCCGGTCGGCGGCGCGCTCCGCCTGGCGCCGGCTGTTGGCAAAGATGAGTGTGGTGTGGTGGCTCTCGATCTGGTCCATCACCTGGGGGATGACTGCCGGCCAGATCGACCCGCCCGGCAGGTCGCTGAAATCCTCCACGGCGGTGAGCACCCGCAGGTCCATCGGCTTGATCATCCCGGCGTCAACGACCGTCACCGGGCGGGGGACAAATGCGCCGTCCTGCTTCTCATAGCCGCCCAGGAAGCGCGCCACCTCGTCCAGCGGCCGCTGGGTGGCCGACAGCCCGATCCGCTGGATCGGGCGCCCGGCCAGCTCGACGACCCGCTCCAACGACAGGGCCAGGTGCACGCCCCGCTTGTTGCCCACCAGGGTGTGGATCTCGTCGACGATGACGGTGCGCACCGTGCGGAACATGTCCCGCGCCAGCGGGCTGGTCAGGATCAGGTACAGCGATTCGGGGGTGGTGATCAGGATGTCGGGCGGATGCTTGACCATCTGCTGGCGGGCCGACTGGGGGGTGTCGCCGGTGCGGACGGTGACGCTCAGCGGCGGCAGGGGCGCGCCCTGTTCTTTGGCCACGCGGCTGATGCCGGCCAGCGGGGCGCGCAGGTTGCGCTCGACGTCGTTGTTCAGCGCCTTGAGCGGCGAAATGTAGAGCAAGCGGACGCCCTTTTCCTGCCGTTCGCCCTTTTCGGCTCCGGCGCGATCCAGCGTCTCGCGGTAGAGCTGGTCGATGCCCCACAGGAACGCGGTCAGCGTCTTGCCAGAGCCGGTGGGGGACAGGATCAGGGTATGCTCGCCGCGCTGGATGGCCGGCCAGCCCATCGCCTGCGGCGGCGTGGGCGAGCCAAATGTGTCGCGGAACCAGCTTTGCACCGCCGGCAAAAAGGGACCAAGCACGTCAGACATACCCACCTCCGGTCGGTCATTGTAGCACGGGATCGCCTTCCGGTCAAATTCGCTCAAATGTTCTACTAGCCTGTCTCCATCGCCGCTTGCCAAATTGCCGAGGTCAGGTTATAATAAACCACGGATTATGCTAAGGAGCGATCATGTCATCGACTTCAAAGGGGAATGCCTTAAAGCTGGCCAGTACGGCCCAAGAGCTGGGCGGTGAGGCGCTGCGCGGCACGCTTGAGCAGAACGAAGCCGGCCGCTGGACGATCAGCTATGTTGAGCTCGAATCGTGGCTGTCGCGCTATGCCGGCCAGGAGCTGGTGGTGGCTGTGGCCGCCATCGAGCCCGAATCGGCCAGACCCTACACCCGCACCTGCCGCACCTGCGGCCGCGACTATGAGGGCGCGAGCTGCCCGCACTGTGACGCGATCCGCCGCCGCCTGCGGCCGTGATCGATCGGTAGGGGTTGGTATGTTCTTCGACGAGGCTAAAATCTATGTCAAAGGCGGCGATGGCGGCGACGGCTGCATCGCCTTTCGCCGTGAAAAGTTTGTGCCGTTCGGCGGGCCGAGCGGCGGCAACGGCGGCCCCGGCGGCAGCGTCCACCTGGTGGTCGACCGCAACCTAAACACGCTCATCTACTTTAGAAAAAAGATCCACTTCAAGGCCGAGCGGGGAGGACGGGGCAGCGGCAAGAACCAGCAGGGGGAGACCGGGCAGGACCTGTTTATCCCGGTGCCCCCCGGCACGGTGATTTACGACGCCGACAGCGGCGACGCGCTGGCCGACCTGGTCGAGGATGCCCAACAGGTGGTGGTTGCCCGCGGTGGGCGAGGGGGCCGGGGGAACGCCGTCTTTGCTTCATCTACCCACCAGACGCCCCGCCTGGCCGAGCACGGCGAGCCGGGCCAGGAGCGCTGGCTGCGCCTGGAGCTCAAGCTGATCGCCGATGTGGGCCTCGTCGGCGTGCCCAACGCCGGCAAGAGCACGCTGCTATCGGTCGTCAGCGCCGCCCGGCCCAAGATCGCCGACTATCCGTTTACCACCCTGGAGCCCAACCTGGGTGTCGTGACGATAGACGGCCGTCTCTCCTTCGTCCTGGCCGATGTTCCAGGCCTGATCGAGGGGGCCAGCCAGGGCGCCGGGCTGGGCCACCAGTTCCTGCGCCACGTGGAGCGCACCCGCCTGATCGTCCACCTGCTGGACGGCGCATCGCAGGATCCTCTGGCCGATTACCGGGCGATCAACCATGAGCTGGAAGAGTTCAGCGATCGCTTGGCGACCAGGCCCCAGATCGTCGTCCTGACCAAGATGGACCTGCCCGATGCCCAGGCCTGGTGGCCGTTCGTGCAGGAGGCGATGGGCGAGCGCGGCGTCGAGGCCCACGCCATCTCGGCGGTGACCGGTCAGGGTGTCCAGGCGCTGATGAGCCGTGCTTTTGAGCTGCTCCAATCGCTGCCGGCCGCCGAGCCTGCCGGCGAGGTCATCACGGTTATTCGTCCGGCCGAGGATGAGAACGCCTTCAAGATCGAGCGCGAGGAAGACGGCTGGCGGGTGCACGGCGTGCGCGCCGAGCGTGTGGCGGCCATGACCCCCTTTGGCGTGCCCGAAGCTGCAGCGCGCTTTCAGCGCCAATTGGCGGCGATGGGCATCATCGCCGCGCTGGAAAAGGCCGGCGTGCAGCCGGGCGACATGGTGCGCATTGGCGAGCAAGAGCTGGAATGGCGACCCTGATCCGCCGCCTGGGCATCCTGGGCGGTACCTTCGACCCGATCCACCACGCCCACTTGATCGTGGCCGAAGAGGTGCGCCACCAGCTAGGCCTTGACCTGGTTCTGTTCATGCCCGCCGGCGACCCGCCGCACAAGCCGGGCCGCCCGATCTCGCCGGCCCACCACCGGCTGCGGATGCTCGAGCTGGCCATCGCCGGCAAGGCCTACTTTGCCATCTCGGGTGTTGATCTGAACCGGCCGGGCCCCAGCTATACCGTTGAGGCGCTCCACCTGCTGCGGCGGGAGTGGGGACCAACGCCGATCTTTTTCTTCATCGAGGGCGCCGATTCGCTGGCCGAAATCGTCAAGTGGTACCACCCAGAGCGTCTGATCGACCTGACTGAGATTGCCGTGGTAGACCGGCCGGGCGCTCAGGTTGACCTGGCTGCCCTGGAAGAGCGCCTGCCCGGCCTATCGGCCAGGCTCCATTGGGTGCGGATGCCCCTGTTGGAAATCTCGGCCAGCGATATACGCGCCCGGGTGCGCGACGGCCGGCCCATTTCTTACCTGGTGCCGGCTGCGGTCGAGGCCTATATTCTTGAACGCGGACTATACAAGGATTAGGGAGGAGTATCGATGGCTCTACTATTGGAAGAGCTTGGTTGGCCCGACGTGGTAGAGTACCTGCGCCACGACGACCGGTTGATCCTGGTCGTGGGCAGTACCGAACAGCATGGCCGGCACCTGACCTTTGCCACCGATGTCTGGCAGCCGTGGGAAATCGCCCGGCGCGTCAGCGATCAGATCGGCGTGCTGGTGGCCCCGCCGGTCAACTATGGCATGTCGCTGCATCACCTGGGCTTTCCCGGCAGCCTCAGCCTGCGCCCTCAAACCCTGTCGTCGATCATCGCCGACCTGCTGGAGAGCGCCTACGGGCATGGCTTCCGCCGTATCCTGATCCTGAACGGCCATGGCGGCAACGTGGCCGCCATCCAGGTGGCTTTGGCCGAAGTGCTGAACGAGCTGCCCGGCCTGAAGGTCCGCCTGGAGAGCTGGTGGCGCGCCCCGGAAGTCGAGGCAGTGTTCGACGCTGCCTTTGATGTGCCGGGCGGCCATGCCGACGCCGGTGAGACCTCGGCCATCCTGGCCATTCGCCCCGACGTGGTCCGCCTCGACCGGGCCGCTTGCACTCCCGACGCGCCACATCCCGATTTCTTGACCGTCGAGACGTTCCTGGAGTGTTTTCCGCACGGTGTCATCGGCGGCGATCCCACCGTGGGCTCGGCGCAGGTCGGCGACCAGGCGCTTGAGGCCTCTGCCCAGGTGTGTGTCCGCTGGCTGGAGCGATAGCCTGCCAGGCTTTCTGACCCCGGTTTGACTGTTTAGCTGTTTTGTGTTATTATATGCTCATGGTTCTTGTCTAATAGAGGTTCTGCGTCAAGCGAAAGGAGGTGCAACACAGCAGACTAGGGCTATTTCTAGCGCCTGCAAGCAAAACTGAACACAGGGAGGAGAAACTATGAACCGCAAGCTGTTGATCGTCGTTGTGGTCTTGGTGTCGGCATCGCTGTTGACTGCCTGTGACAGCGGGTCGACGACGTGTCCTACGGCAGTGCCTTGCGTCGAGTGCGCCGCCTGCCCAGAAGTAACGGCGTGTCCCACGTGCCCAACGGTTTCAACGGGCGGGGGTCGCCTCCAGATCGTCAAGGACCGGGGCAAGGTGATCTGCGGCATTAACGGCAGTCTGCCCGGCTTTGGCTACCTGGATCCGGCGACCAACGAGTACAGCGGCCTGGACGCGGACTATTGTCGGGCCATCGCTGCCGCCGTCCTGGGCGACGCGAAAGCTGTCGAGTTTCGGACCTTGTCCACTAAGGAACGATCGGTCGCTCTCCAGACCGGCGAAATCGACGTCCTGATCCGCAACACTACCTGGACCAGCAGCCGCGATGCCGAGTGGGGCCTCTTTGCTCCCACCACCTTCTTTGACGGACAGGGCATGATGGTCCGCAAGGATCTAAATGCCACCAAGCTGGAAGACCTCGCCGGCGCCAGCATCTGTGTCCAGACCGGCACCACCACCGAATTGAACCTCACCGACCAGATGCGCGCCCGCAACACACAATTCACCCCGGTCGTCTTTGAGGACATTGACGCCACCTATGCCGCCTACGAAGAGGGCCGCTGCGACGCCGTCACCAGCGACCGCTCGCAGTTGGCCTCCCGCCGCACCGTCTTCAAGGTCCCCGACGACCACATGATCATGGATGTGGTCATGTCCAAGGAGCCACTCGGGCCGGCGGTTCCGCTGGGCGACGATCAGTGGTACAACGTCGTCAAGTGGACCGTCTTTGTCACCATCCAGGCCGAAGAGTCGGGCATCACCTCCCAGAATGTGGACACCTTTATGGACAGCCAGAATCCGGACATTCGCCGTCTGCTGGGCATTGAGGGTGACCTGGGGGTCAAGATGGGGCTGGCCAACGACTGGGTTGCCGGCGTGATCAAGCAGGTCGGCAACTATGGCGAGATCTTTAACCGCAGTCTCGGCCCAGGGACGCTGTTCGACATGGCGCGGGGTCCGAACGAGCTATGGACTAACGGGGGCCTGATGTACGCCCCGCCGTACCGCTAGTTTTTAGGGGCAGGCGCCACGTAACCTGTAGGGCGTGGCGCCTGCCCACAACCTGGCAACCGTTCGGCATGAGTGTAACGGCGCGTTCTTCCCGCCACGCCGTCCCGTTTTGGCGTGACGTCAGGGTGCTTCGCATCCTGACTCAGGTCGGCTTTGTGCTGGCTCTCGCCCTCGTGGCCGGTTTTCTGTACGCCAATGTGAGCCGGGCCCTGGCTGCACGGGGGATGGCAGGCGGCTTTGGCTTTCTCAAGCTGGAAGCCGCTTTTGAGATCGGCGAAGGGATCGACTATGATCCCTCCGATTCCTACGGCCGCGCCTTTGTGGTGGGGCTGGTCAATACCCTGGTGGTCTCGGGCTTGGGCATTGTGCTGTCCACCATCCTGGGTGTGATCGCCGGAGTGGCCCGCCTGTCGTCCAACTGGCTGGTCAGCCGCATCGCCGTCGTCTACATCGAGATCATGCGCAACACACCGCTGCTGGTCCAGCTCTTCTTCTGGTATTTTGTCGGCATGGTCCAGGGGCCATCCATCAAGGACAGCCTGACTCTGCCGGGCCCTATCTATGTCAGCAACCGGGGGATTGCGCTGCCCTGGGCTTTTCCATCCTCTACTTTCCGGCCGTGGTCGTATTGCCTCGTGGCCGGCGTCGTGTTGGCCATCGCCGTTTTCATCCTGCTGCGGCGCCTCGAAAAGCGCTCCGGCCCGCTGAGCTACCCCTTCCTGATGGCGCTGGCTACCTTGGCCGGGGTGGCTGCCCTGAGCTGGCTGGCCGTCGCTTTGCTAGCGGGAGGGGCGCCGCTGGTGTGGGAGACGCCGGCCGTGGGACGCTTCAAGTACGAAGGAGGGCAGCGGCTCAGCCCCGAGTTTGCCGCGCTCCTCATCGGACTGGTGGTCTATACCGGCGCCTTCATCGCCGAGGTGGTCCGCGGCGGCATCCAGGCGGTGAGCAAGGGCCAGCGCGAAGCAGCCCGCGCCCTCGGGCTTGGCAACACCCAGGTGCTGCGGCTGGTGATCTTTCCCCAGGCAATGCGGGTGATTGTCCCGCCGCTGACCAGCCAGTATCTCAACCTGGCCAAGAACTCGAGCCTGGCAGTTGCCATCGGCTTTCCCGATCTGTACAGCGTGGCCGGCACCATCTACAACCAGGGCGGCAAGCCGGTGCCGGTGTTGGTCCTGATTATGGGCAGTTATCTGATCATGAGCCTGATCACGTCGTTGTTCATGAACATCTATAACCGGCGCGTGCAGTTTGTGGAGAGGTAGGGTCACATGGCGACAGGCTCCCAAGCGATCAAGCGCCCCCGCACCTCGATAGGCCCGTTGCGCTGGCTGCGGCGCAACCTGTTCAACTCGTGGGCGAACTCGCTGCTGACCATCGTGGCCGGGTGGCTGATCTATGTCCTTGTCAGCGGCCTGCTGAGATGGGCGTTGACCGAGGCGCGTTGGGGTGTGGTGACCGAGAACCTCAGATTGTTCATGGTCGGGCGCTATCCCATCGATCAGGTGTGGCGGGTGTCTGTCTGTGTTCTGATCATCTCGTTTCTGTTCGGGCTGAGCTGGGGCGCGTGGGGCGGGGTCGTCCGCAGCTTTGCCGTGGCCCTGGCCGCCGCTTTTGCCGCTTTGGCTCTGCTGCCCTTTAGCCTGTCGGTGAGGTTGTGGCTGGTCGGCAACCTGGTATTGATCGTCGCGGCTTTCCTTGTGGTCCACTTTTTGCCTTCCCCCCGCTGGAAACGCGGCGTGCTGATCGCCTGGCTGCTATCTCCGATCGTGATCTACCTTCTGTTGTATGGCAAGCTCTGGCGGCTCGAGTTGATGCCGGTCGTGGACACCAACTTGTGGGGTGGGCTGCTGTTGACCTTTGTGCTCTCGATCGTGGGCATTGTCGTGTCGATGCCGATCGGCATTCTGCTGGCGCTCGGGCGGCGTAGCGAGCTGCCGGTGGTCCGCTGGTTCAGCGTGGCCTTTATCGAGGTGGTGCGGGGCGTGCCCTTGATCACGGTGCTCTTTTTTGCTGCGATCATGCTGCCCCTCTTCTTGCCACAGAACTTGCGCATAGACTTGATATGGCGGATCATGATCGGCATCATCCTGTTCAGCGCTGCATATAATGCCGAGAATGTGCGTGGCGGATTGCAGGCCGTGCCTCCCGGCCAGGCCGAGGCGGCCAAAGCGTTGGGAATGAAAGGCTGGATGATCACGACTTTTATTGTCATGCCCCAGGCGCTGCGGGTCGTGATCCCAGCCACGGTGAGCCAGTTCATCAGCCTGTTCAAGGATACCTCCCTGGCCGGTATCGCCGGGTTGCTGGAGCTGCTCTATATCGGCAAGACCGTCCTGGCCCAACCGGCGTGGCTGGGGCGGCAACAAGAAGTGTATGTCTTTGTGGCTATCATCTATTTCATCTTTAGTTATGCCATGTCATACGCCAGCCTGCGGCTCGAGGCGGCATTGGGGGTGGGACAACGATGACAGAACAGCGGCTGGACGTTGGTGACGATATCATCATCTGTCGCGACGTGCACAAATGGTTCGACGATTTCCATGTGCTGCGCGGCGTCAACCTGACGATGAAGAAGGGGGAGGTCGTTGTCATCTGCGGCCCATCCGGCTCGGGCAAGTCCACCTTTATCCGCACCATCAACCGTCTGGAGGAGCACCAGCGGGGCGACATCATCGTCGACGGCATCGCCTTGACCCACGACGTCCGCAACATCGCCACGGTCCGCAGCGAAATCGGCATGGTATTCCAGCAGTTCAATCTCTTTCCCCACCTCACCGTGCAGCAGAACATCACCCTGGCCCTCATCTGGGTGCGCAAGTGGCCCAAGGAAAAAGCCGGCCAGATCGCGGACGACCTGCTGAAACGGGTGGGCATTCCTGAGCAGGCAAGCAAATTCCCCGGACAGCTTTCCGGTGGGCAACAGCAGCGGGTGGCCATCGCCCGCGCGTTGGCCATGCAGCCCAAGATCATGCTCTTTGACGAGCCGACGTCGGCTCTCGACCCGGAGATGATCAAAGAGGTATTGGACGTCATGCGTGAGCTGGCCCACTCGGGCATGACCATGATCGTTGTCACCCATGAGATGGGCTTTGCCCGCGAGGTTGCCCACCGCATCATCTTTTTCGACGAGGGCACCGTCGTCGAGGGAAACACACCCGACGAGTTTTTCCGTAACCCTAAAGAGGAACGTACTCGGTTGTTCTTGAGCCAGATCCTGACCCACTAGGATCAGATGCTCACCCTGCCAAGGATGGTGGGCGCTAACAGCCTGCCGTATTCGATGAAGCTCAGTCTGTCAACCGGTTCGTTCTACCCCTACCCGTTGCCAACCGTGCTGCGCATGGCCCGCGAAGCCGGCTTTGACGGCGTCGAAATCGGCGTCAATCCAGAGGTCATTGCCCGAGGTGGGCAGGCCGTACGGCGACTAGTCGAGGCCGAGGGGCTGTCCCTCTTTTCTGTCCATCCGACGGTGATCCCCCTGCCCTGGTGGCAGGAAAAGCGCGGCGGCTTGGACCGCACCATCCGTCTGGCCCAGGCCGCCGGCGCCGGGGTGGTCGTCGCCCACACGCCGTGGACCGAGACACTCGACGAAGGGATAGGGCTGCTCTTTTGCCGGCAGGTACAAGCCTGGCAGGTCCGCCTGGCCGGGGGCAGCCTGCGCCTGGCCATTGAGAACAAGGCCATCGGCCGCGAGGCCGAGCTGAGGTATGCTTTGACCCCCCTGGACCGGCTGCGCGCATTTGCCGACCGCTACGACTTGGGCCTGGTGTTGGATGCCGTCCACGCCGGCTCGGCTGGAGAGGATCTGATCTATGCCCGGCAGACCTTCGACAGCCGGCTGGTCAATGTTCACCTCAGCGACATGGGCGGCAAAACGCCCCTGCCGTCGATGGGTCTGTTGCGCAAGATGCTGGAGCAGCACCGCTTCCCCGGAGCCGGTAATCTGCCCCTGGTCGACCTGATGGTCGAGCTGCAGCGCAGCAACTATGCCGGCCCCGTCACGCTGGAGGTGGGGCCGGCCGACCTGCGGGCTTGGTGGCCGCCTGCCGCGCGCCGCCGCCTGGCCCAGGCTGTGATGTGGATGAAAGAGGCGTTAGCTAGTCGCTAGCCGGTTGCTCACCACCGGGCTGTTGCTCGGCGGTTGCTTCTGGCACAGGCAGGTGTACCCGGCGCAGCGAGACCTTGATCGCGTGCCGGCAGTGAGGGCAGTCCGCCACGTAAAGGCTTGGTTTGCCGCTGATCCCCTGTGCCGCCAGCGCATTGGCTACGTGCTGCTCGGTCAATTGGAAAGCGTTGCCGCATCTGAAGCATCGAATCTTGATCATCATTCTCTCCGTAAAGGTCTTATTGGCTCATCTCTGCGCGGCTGGCGATATAGATCCCGGCCAAGATTAACGCGCCGCCGGCTGCCGTGGACCAGGAAATCGCCTCGCCCAAGATGATATAGGCCAGGAGGCCGGCGCTCAGGGGCTCGGCCAGAGTCACGATCGAGACATAAGTCGCCGACAAGTGACGCAGAGCCCAATTCATCGTCGAATGGCCGACAAGCTGTGGCACCAGCCCCAGGGCCAACATCCAGCCGTAGGCGGCCGGGCTAAAGCCGGACATCGGCTGGCCTGTGACCAGCACCATGACCAGCAGGGTGGCCATCGCCGCCCCATAGACCAGGGCGATATAGGTGACCAGGGAGCGGTGCGCCCGCACCTTGCGCCCGATCATCAGATAGCCGGCGACCATTACCGCCCCGGCCAATGCCAGCAGGTCGCCGAGCATTTGATCCTGACCTTTGCCCAGGTCGCCGCCGCTGATGACGATGCTTCCCACGGCCGCCATGACAATGCCGACGATCAACGGCGCCCCCGGCCGCTCTCGCAGGAACAGCCACGACCCCAGGCCGACAAAGAGCGGGCCCATCGACACCAGCACCACCGAACTGGCGACCGACGTATAGGCCAGTGACGAGATCCAGGTGGCAAAGTGAAGGGCCAGGAACACGCCCGACGCGAGCATCAGGCCCAGCTCCTGCCGCGACAGGCTCCGGATCTCGTCCCGGCGCGTGGCCCAGGCGTAGGGCAGCATCACTGCCGAGGCAAAGATCAGCCGCCAAGCGGCAATCGACAGGGGCGGTGCACCCTCGGCCTGGGCGAAACGGACCAAGATCGAGCCGAACGAGATGGCGACGATGCCGAGGACCAGGCCCACCAACAGCCGGCTGCGGGAAATCGCCACCGTAGTCACACTTTGCCCGCCTCTACCGTTACTGCGGCGGCGTCACCGTAGCGCCGGGCAGCGCCGGCCCCATGGGTATCGCGCCGGGCGACGGTGCCAGCGTGTCGGTTGGGAGCACATATGGGGTCCACGTCGGAAGTGGTGTCGGCGTCGGCTCGGCCGGATAACAACTGCCGATGATCAAGCTGACCACCATGCTGAGGGCGATGATCACGCCTATGGTCAGGTAGAGCACCTGGCTCCAATTGCGTTTCTGGGTTTTTCGTTTGCTCATACCTATGAACCTTCCATCGATCTGCCCGGCGATTATACCACAGCCTTGCGTTCCGGTCTAACTGCGCCGGCTGCTAGAAGGATGCCTGATCTGCTCCTTTTGCCCTGCCCGCCACCTTGGTAACCCAGACACGATCGCATACTCCCACGATACCGCATAGGTGACGATCACCGCCATCAGCTCGATTCCCAGCCCTCCGCCCCAGCTTCCTATTGCCAGAAACCAGTACCAGATAAAGCCGAACACCAGGTAACTCCAGATGGCGCATGGGGCGAACAAGCCTACCTGGACAACGGTGTCGGGCCGGGGGTAGACGGCGGCCAACGGTATGATCCACAGCAAATACCAGGGCTGGAACCACGACATGCAGACCAGGAGCAGGAAGAGCAGGGTGTTGAACCCCAGGCGGACCACTTCCCCGGGCGCCCGCCAGGCGTTGCGCAATTGCAGGGCCAAGTACCCGCCGAAAGCCAGCGCCGTCATTGCGCCGGCCAGGATCTTGGCTGACTTTTCGGGCATGGCCAGCCCGAACGCCAGCTTGACAACCGCCGGCAGCGAGTGGGTAAATAGCTCAGTTCGACCCCTCAAGTTAGCCAGCCCCTTCAGCCCCTCCGGCAGCGACAGGTACGACACGGCGACGATGACGGCGACGACAAGCACGCCGTTCGACAGCAAGCGGCTGCGGCGCTGCCCCGCCGGCTCCCGGCGCCAGGCGGCCAGGAAGAAGAGGGGCAGCAGCGGGGCGACGGGCGCCTTGATCAATGACGCCAGTGTCAACGCCACGAGCATCCACAGCGGGCGCCGCATTTCCCAAAACAGGACGCCCAGCAGCACAAAGAGCCCGATCCACACGTCGTTGTGGGCATTGACGGCGACCTCGAACAGGACCAGGGGGTTCCAGGCAAAGGCCAGCAGGCCGGCAGCAACGTGGTCTGGGGCGCGGCGTCGCAGCAAGATGACCAGGACGATGCACGTCGCTACGTAACCGGCGATGGCGGCTATTTTGAACCCCAGGGTCAGGGCGGCCAGGTCGGGCTTGCCCAAGATTCCAACCACTGCCGCCTCGACCCAGGTAAAGATCGGCCCATAGTTGGGCGGCATGTGGGCATAGGCGTTGTACTCGGCGAGAGGCAGGTTCGGTACATGGTTCGGCGGATAGACCATCGGGTTGAGGTCGTGGAATGCCAGCAGCTCGCCGGCGGTGATGTAGCCGAACATGTCGTTGGCCCCGATAGGGTAGACCTGCACCAGCAGCAGGGCCAGGATCAAGCCACACAGGCCAACCGCAGCGATCAGGGCCGGCGAGTGCCACTTTTTGCACAGTATGTAGGCTGCGGCGTACAGGCCAAACAGCGCCGCAAAGCCGAGGAGAAAAACCAGGGCCGGTCCGGGCTGCCGGCTGGCGATGAGCCCCATCGACAGCTTGGGGGTCGGCAGGTAGGCGTAGAGCCAGTAAGGACGGACCAGCGCCCAGTAGTAGAGCAGGTAACTGGCCAGCCAGGCCAGCGCCAGCAGGGCAGAGCGCAAGACCGGTTGGCCGTTGATTGTCTTGCCAAGCCGCTGTAGCCTGTCAGATAGCCTGCCCCGCCACCCGTCCATCAAACCTAATCTCTTGAGGCCATGTCCTTGAGCTTGGTCTCTGGCTCATGGTAACGCCGATAGTAATGGGTCAGCGTCGTCAAGGCAAACAGCCGGTTGATCGCCGGCACCCGGATCGCCACCGTGAACAAAAAGTAGGCTGCGGCAATAGCCAGGAGCATGTACCCGTATTGGAGCAGCATTCCCAGCCCAGCCCGGTTCATCCCTGCCAGCCAGGGCACCCGGCTGCCCGCCAGATTTAGGATATAGTCCGAGGCCGGGATCGCCGTCACATAGTACAGGATGACTGCCCACGAATGGCCGGCTTCGATCGCGTTCTCGGGGCAAAAGTTCATGCAGCGCATGCAGCTCTCACAGTGGTAGGTCCAGTAGGGACGGGGATCCTTCTTGCCCCACATCTTGATCGCACCGGCCGGGCAGTTTCTGGCGCATACCCCGCAGCCGTCGCAGCGGTAGGAAGCGAAGAATAGCCGGCTCAAGAAGAATCGCCCGGCGAGCAGGTAGCCCAGCGATATGGGCAGGAGCGCCAGCCCAAACAGAAGCTCGATCAGGCCGCCAAAACAGGTTTTGCCCGACAGGATCGTGTTTGCAAATCGCAAGGCCTTGGGCCGCGACCGGGCAATGATCGCCTCGGCGCTCTCCCGGCTGAAACCGGGGTGCAGCGCGGTCCAGTTGGACGGCATGTCCAGCCCGCGCACTCCGCAAACTCGATAGCCCTTCAGGACCAGGATCAGGGCCGGCAGATAGCCGGCCGTCCCCTCCAACCCGGGCAGAAAGACCGGCCCGAACTTGGTCCCGGCCCGGGTCGGCAGCACAAAAGCATGCGTTCCTTTCCGGCGCGGCAGGCGCAGCACAAAGCGGAGCATCTGCCAGGGCGTTGTAAAGCCGTGGGTCGGCATGACCAAGCCGAGGAGGTGTCGCTCCCCCTTTTTGATCTCTTTGGAGGGCTTGCTGTCGATAGGCACGACTTGCGCGTCGGTACCTTGTTCCCGCGCTGCTTCTGCGATCCAGGTCGCCGCCCGGAACGAGTTGCCGGTGCCGCTCAGGAAATAGATTGTGGCGGTTTGATAGGGCATCGATCACTCCTCTCGCCGGCTGTATAGTATACGCCAGGCTGGCAATTTGAGCTAATCGGCGCGCAGATGTGTCCGGCTGAACAGCCACACACCAACGGCAAAATAGACCACCGACAGGATCAGCAGGGCAGCCAATTCGTACATCACATCGCCCAGCCCGGCGCCCATAGTCAGCACCTTGTTCAGGGCGACCACCGCATGCGTCGGCGGCAGGATGTCGTACAGCCCGATCGCCCGGCCGGCCACAGTAAACAGCGTCATGCGCGGCACGGGAAACACGGCGCCGGAAAAGAACATGAACAGCGCCAGCGGAAAGTTGGCGATCAGAAAAGCCTGGGTCACCGTCCGTGACAGGCTGGCGATGATCAGCCCGACACCGACGATCGCAACGCTTGTCACAGCTCCCACGACCACGGCCACCCACATCGGCCCCTGGCTGCGAAAACCCAGCGCCCAGGCGGTGGCAATGGTCAGGATGACCGCCGCCACGCCGATCAGCACCATGGCCGCGCTGATCCCGCCCAGGAGATCGAACGAGCTGACGCAGGCCATCTGCAGCCGGCGCAGCGTTCCGCTCTCCGCTTCGCGTACCACGGTCATGGCCACGGTGAACATCATCATCATCGTCGCAAAGACCAACAGGCCCGGCACGTAAACCTCAAACTCGGTTCGCGCCGCCGAGGCGCCCAACGGTTCTTCGGCGAAGGGGATAGGACGCTGCTGGCCGGTGGCTTCCTGGATAACCTGGTCTACAACTGAGCTGGCCAGCACTGCGGCCACGGCATAGTAGGGGTTGGTCAGATCGCCGACCAGGGTAACCGGGCCGGCTTCCACCGCCACCCCCCGGCGCGCTGCCTCGATGCTGGCCGTCAGGTCGGGGGGGAGGACCAGCAGCAGCGCTGCCTGGCGATCCTTGAGCAGCGGCTCTGCCTCATCCCGGCCGGTTACCTGCTTGACGCTCAACAGAGGGCCGCCGTTGGCATAGGTCAACGACTTTAGGGCCTCGCTGATCTGCTCGCCGGCGCTGAGGGTCACGCCGCCGGCTGTCTGGATGCCGGCATCCTGGTTCAGGATCAGCACTCCGTAGGTCGTGGAACCGCTGGGGAACCAGACCCGGTACAGCAGCACAAAGAGAGGCGCAAAGATCAGAGTCAGGACCAACAGCAGCAGGTCCCGTCTCTGCTCGCGCAGCGTTTTCCAGAAAACAGCCAGGAGCTTCATTCGCGTAACCTCCGCCCGGTCAACCGGATAAAGACGTCCTCCAGCGTGTTTTGGCGAAGGTGCACCTCGCCCGGTTGCAGGCCGTCTGCCGCCAGCGCTTCCAGGACGGCGGGCAGGATGGCGACGGCGTTGAGGGCATGTACCGTCAGGATGCCGTGCGCTGCGTCCATGTCAGTAATCCCGTGGCCGGCGTCGGCGCGCAGGGACGCCAGCGCCGCCAGCGCCCGGCTCGCGGCCTGCTCGCTCTCCGCGCCCTTGAAATCGATCTCCAGCGCGTCCCCTTCGCCCACCCGCCGCTTGAGCGCCTCGGGCGTATCCACGACTAACAGCTCGCCGTGGTCGATGATGGCGACGCGGTCGGCTACCCGGTCCGCTTCGTCCATGTTGTGGGTGGTCACGATGACCGTTTTGATCCGGGCCAGCGACTGGATGTACTCGCGGACCTTGACCCGGCTCTGCGGGTCCAATCCGGCTTCCGGCTCGTCCAGCACCACCAGCTCGGGGTCGTGGACCAGCGCCATCAGCAGGTTCAGCCGCCGCTGCATCCCCCCTGACAGGGTGCGCGCCTGCTTGTTCCGTTTGTCGGCCAGGTCCATCGTTTCCAACAGCCGGTCGCCCCGCCGGCGTGCTTCCTTCCCACCCAGGCCGTACATCTGGCCGATGAACTGCAATTGCTCCAGGCAGGTCAGCCTGTCCCACAGGACGATCTTTTGCGGGCACACGCCGATCCGCGCCCGCACGTCCCGGCCGTTGCCGGTGATCGGCATCCCGCGCACTGTGACCCGGCCGGCGTCCGGCTTGAGCAGGCCGCAGATCATGTGGATGGAGGTGGTTTTGCCGGCGCCGTTCGGACCCAAGAAACCCAGGACCTCGCCCTCGTATACCTCGAGGGTGAGATCCTTGACCGCCGTCAGCGCCCCATAGCGCTTGGTCAACCCTTCCGTCTGCAGCACAACCTCTGCCATCTTTTTTCCTCACACCCCTTCTGCCCTGGGCTCGAGCCCCTGCGCGATCAGCGCCATCAGCGCTGCCATCACCCGCTCGAGCGGCATCTCGTCGCCCGTTACCTGGAAATAGGCGTTCAGGTAGGGCAGCAGTTGGCTGTCGCCGACGACGATGATGAGCGCATAGATGACGCGGGTTGTGGCCTCCAGGTCGATCTCCTCACGGACCTCGCTGCGGGCCGCCGCCTGGGCCAGCATGTCGCGGACCGTTTCGAGCATGACGTTGGCGAGAGGGCGCACGACCTGTTCGGTGAGCGCCGGCTCGCCGTGATAGGCCGCGCGGGCAAAGAACTGCACCAGGCCGGTCTGCATCTGGCCCCACTCCAGGCCGCCGGCCAGGAAGGCCGGCAGCGCTTCGCGCAGCGGCAGCGCCGCCAGGTAAGGGCGGTAGCTGTCGAACATGTCGGTCAGGTAGCGGGTGCACAGCTCGACGGCAAAGGCGAGCAGTCCTTCGCGCTTGGGAAAGTAGGTGTACAGCGAGCCGACCGACACCCCGGCCCGTTCGGCCACCTGCTTGATGTTGAGGCCGGCCGGTCCTTTGGCGATCGCTTCGTCCAGGATGGCGGTGATGATCGCCATCTGCCGGTCGGGATCCAGCCGGCGGAAGGTGCGCGTCACGAGCCCCTGCTGCTCGAGCTGCAGGATGTGGCCGTGAAGCTGGCCCCAGTCGGCCGGGGTGGTGATCCACCCCTCGGTCGCCTGATCCGGCTGGCACGATTGTGTGCATAAAGTAACCATCTCAGCACTCCTCACGGATCGGAATCGTCTTTCACTGTATGTGAACTATTGGTTCATATTATACAGAAAAACAATTCACTTGTCAAATGCCGGTATGTCCAATGCACAGTAGAGGGAGGGTGAACAAGAGGCGGCGCCACCCTGCAAAGCAGGGTGGCGCCGGTTTGGATTGACTTATTCCTGGAGCATCGGCTTGCGATAACCCGTGTGCCGTTTGATGGGCTGAAAGCCCATGCTCCGGTAGAGGTGCACCGCACCGCTGAGGTTTTCGGCGTCACAGCCCAGGGCGGCTTCGGTCATCCCCTGCTCCTTCAGCACTTGAAAGCTGCGGGCGATCAGGGCCTTGGCCAGGCCGCGCCGCCGCCAGGGCCGGCGGACGCAGATGCCCTCGGTCCAGCCCCGCTTGCGGCCATATTCCTGATTCTCTTCTTCGCCGATAAAGTTCTGGACCATGCCGGCCACCTGGTCGCCGTCCCAGGCCACCTGCCACAGGTGGGGCTGGAAGGTTGGATCCTCAATCCAGTGCTGATAGTTCTCCTCGGCCCACTCTTCCTCAGAGACCCCCCAGTGATCGCGAAAGGCCTCGTTGGCCGCGTCCCAAACCAGCCGATACTGGTCGGGCCGGACGGGCCGGACCTCCAGACCATCTGGCAGCGGCAGGTCGGGGATATCGTCCAGGTTGGGGCGGGTCATCATCAGGCCATAGCGCACCACCTGGTAGCCGGCCTCCACCAGCACCGATTCCCAGTGGGTCTCGGTGTCGGCGGCCCAGGCCTCAAAGACGCGCGGGCCGTTGAGCGGGTGGCCGGTCGCGATCTCGCGTGAGCGGCCCTCGCAGTAGTCTAGCATCGTCCGGCGGAGGCCGTTTCCGCGCCACTCGGGCAGCAGGTAGTTGAGCTGCCCGTAACGCCGCGGGCCGTTTTCCTCCTGTTCCCACCACACCCGGCTGTAGCCGACCACCTTGCCGCCCACCTCGGCGAACAGCATGTCCTGATATGGATCAGAGTTGACCAGGTGGCGGTATTGGAGGGCAACCTCCTCCACCGATTCGGTCCGCTCGATCTGATCTGCTTCCTTGGACCCGGCGATCACGGCCACCATGGCCGGATAGTCGGCCTCACCGCGAAACCGCCTGAAGGCAAGGCCGGGGATGGCCGGGGCCCCGGATATCACGATATTTCCGTTTGTGCTCTTGTCGGTTAACATTTCGTTCTCCTCCATTTATGGCGGCGTCTAGCCACCGGGCGCCGGATCGGCAATCTCCACCAGCCTCGACCAATCCGCCGCCAGGTCTTCAGGATCTGTTTCTTCCGTATAGCGGTCCCACATCGCATCGGCGATGGCCCGCGGGTTGCAGCGCACCCCCTGCCTTGCAAAGTACTCGCAGGTGCGCTCGATGTCGCGCCGCAGGATAAAGCGGGCCTTGGGGTTGGAGTGCAGGTAGACGACCTGGGGAAAGTCGATGATGGTGATCTGGCCCGGGCCGCCGTGCGGGCGAGGCCAGTACAGGATGTTGTAGGCCGACAGGTCGCCGTGGATCAGCTCGTGCTGCAGCATCAGCTCCACGTTGCGCAGCACCTCGGCGAACAGCGCTTCCGCTTCATCCGGCTCCAGTGATACGCTGTTCAGCGTCGGCGCCGGCCTGCCCTCGTCGCCGTGGTAGCTCATCAGCACCGCGTTGTCGCTGCCGGCGAGCGGCCGGGGCACGGCCGCGCCGGCCTGGTACAAGCGCTCCATGGCCACGAACTCGTGCATCAGCCACGACGTGTGGGCCGCCTCCATGCCAAAGCCGCTCTTGTTGCGGATGGCCCGTTCCATCATGCCGGCGTCCTTGCCGGCCGGCCGGCCATCGGCGGTCAGGACCTCACGCCCCTGTTGGTACATCTTGTCGTTGCGCAGGTTGCGGAACATGCGCGGCCGGTAGACCTTGGCGGCCAGCAGGCCCAGGCCGGTGGCCGGGTGGGCCGCGCAGCAGTAGACGTTGGCTTCCTTGCCGCCCTTGACCAGGCTCAGCACGTCGGTGATGAGCCCTTTGTCGTAGAAAGAGGCCAGCGAAGAGAGCAGGTAGTCCTCCTCGTAGCGTGAAGGCCGGTAGGTGGTCTCGAAGGTGGCTTGGACGTCGACGACCTCGTCGGTCAGATCGGCGATGATCTCACCGGCCGCTTTTTTTACCACGCGCTTGGTTTTGGGCTTGAGCCGTGGCGTCTGGCGCTGCGCCCAGGTTGGGTCGAACAGCGCTTCATAGTGTTCATATCTGTCGGTATAGTTACGAGTCACCGTTTCCTCTCAAAGATTTCCGGTACGAAATGTAGGTCTTTCGTATCCTGAACCCCGCCCGCTCGTACAGGCGCATGGCGCCGGTCAGATTCTCTGCGTCGGCGTTGAGGTGGGCGCCCTCCATGCCCTCCTTGTGCAGGACATGGAGGCTGTGCACCAGCAGCGCCGTACCCAGCCCCTTGCCACGCGCCTGGCGTAGAACGGAAAGGGTGTGAACATAGCCCTCCTGGCGCTTTGTCTGCTTGATCCAGTCAGGGCTGATCTCATTCATACTCGCGCCTACGATCTGGCCGGTTGCCTCTTCCTCAGCCACCACCGACAGCTCGGATCGAAAGTGATCGGTTTCCAACTGGTAGTGGATGAACTCGTCCAGCGGGATGTCGGCAGCTCCCCAGTGGTCGCGGAAGGCGAGGTTTTCCACCTGCCACACCGCCTCGGCGTCGCGCTCGCGCTCGAAGGGCCGAAGGCGGTAGCCGGCCGGGATTTCCACCGGCGGCAGGTCGCCGTTGAGCGGCCGGGCCAGGTTGACAAAGTAGCGCACCGGCTGCATGCCAAACGCTTCGAACAGCGCCCGGCGGCCGGCCTCCTCGGAGCGGCCGCTGGCCTGGAAGTGGACCTCGCCGCCGTCGATCTCGGCCAGCCGTTCGGTTGCCCGGCGGTAGATCTTGTCCATCAGCCGCAGCCCCAGGCCGCGCCGCCGCCAGTCGGGATGGACCAGCCCCCACGAGTAGCAGGTGTTCTCGGCGTCGCCGATGCGCAGGAAAAAGTCGGCATAGCCCACCAGCCGGCCGTTGTCCCAGGCCATGAAGCAGTCGGTCTCGGGATAGTAGTTGGGTGTGGCCATGTCGTGCTGTGCCTCTTCCAACGTCGTGGCCCGCTCCATCTTGTCGCAGGCATCCGCCTCGTTCGTCAGCGTTACCAAGGCCGGCAGGTCCTCCGGCCGATATGTCCGAATGGTGATATCCTCGCTCATAGTTTTCTCCTCTCCCCACTTTTGTGGATAAAACTTACCTGGTGTGGGCCTCTGCCCGCTGGCGGTCGTCCATCCGCTGGAAGAACACCCGCACCAGGACGGCGGCCACGATATACAGCCCACAGGTGATCAAAAAGATCGGTCGAAAGCCGATGTCCGGCCGGGCCTGCATGTAGCCGCTCAGATAGGGCCCGACAGTCCAGCCGATGGTCCAGCTCATGCCCATCAGCCCGCTGACCGTGGCCCGCTCCCGCTCGGTGAACTGCTCCATGGCAAAGGCGTTGTAGAGCGGGTTGCCCATGTTCATCAGCGCCGCCCGCGCCCAGAAGGCCAGGCTGGCCATCCACAGCGCCGGGGCAAAGCCGATGATCAGCAGGAACGGGATCGACGCGAGCTCGGTCATTACCAGCGCCCGGATGCGCCCCCAGCGGTCGGCCAGGACCGGCGAGGCGAGGGTCGCCAGGCCGGTCACCACCGACGAAACGGCGAACAACCCCCCCAGCGTCTTGTCCGAGACGGCAAAGGTGTCCTTGAAGAACAGGTTCATGTACGGGATCAGGATCGCCGCGCCCATGGAGATGATGATGTTCGGGACAAAGATGCCCACGGCCAGTCCCAGATGGCTGATGTTCCGCCAAGGCAAGAGCGATCGGGCCTGCTCGGCGGCCGGGCGGGGCTGCTCCTTGATCATGAACACCGGCAGCAGCGACAGGGCCGACAGCGCCACCACGATGCTCAGCGTCGCGGCATAGGCCTGAGGGCTTTCCGCGTCCACGCTCATCAGCCCGCCAAAGAGCGTCGGCAGGTAGCCGCCGATCAGCGTGCCAAAGACCCCCACCAGCGTCTGCAGGCCAAAGTTGGCGCTAAAGAGCGCATTCCGTTCCTTTGGCGTCGAGTTTTCCATCATGAACGGCGCGCCGCTGACCATCCACAGCGCTCCGGCCACCCCGGACATGGCCATATAAAACAGCAACAGATTCGGGTCGTGGGCCAGGATGATGCCCAACGCCGCCGCCGTGCGCATGGCGTTGGCCACCAAAAAGGCCCGCTTGCGGCCGATGTAATCGACCAGCAATCCGGCCGGGATGGCGCCAAGCAGGGCGACAAAGTTCGGCATCGACTGCAGCATGCCCAGGAAGCTCCGTGAATAGCCCTGGCTGTCTATGTATAGATTAAAGAACAGTTGGTTGAAGCTGAAGCTCAGTCCCAGGATGACCGTGCTTATCAGGTACAGGCGGGCGTTTGGACTGAATCCGTGCAACTGGCGCCTGTAGCGGGAGATGCCCTGGCCGACTGTGTAGATCAGCCTGTCTGCGAAGCGGATCATGGTTTTCGCCCCACGTACAGAGTATGCTCGCTGCCGCCCAAGATCGTCGGGTCCTCGCAGGTCGCCAGCACGATCTGCACCCAGTTCTGCCAGGCGGCCGGGTCGGCCGCCAACCGGCGGCACTGTTCCCGCAAGCCGCCGGCCAGGCCTTCCTGGGCGGCCATGGCGATCGTTTCGGCTCCGGCCTCCTCGTACCAGCGGCGCAGCTCCAGCGGGTGGGCAAAGTAGGCCTCGGTGAAGGGGCCGCCTTTCTCACGCAGCGTGTAGCTGCGGGCAAAGCCGAGTATTTCGGGCTGACTGTATTGCTCAGGCCACATGGTCAGGCCATCGCGCGCTATGCCCAGGTGGTTGATGATCGTCGCCACGACCACGCCGCCCGTCCTCAGCACGCGCAGGCTCTCGCGCACGACTGCCAGCCGGTCGCTCTCGTCGAGCAGGTGGTAGAGCGGCCCCATGACGAGCACGCAGTCGAACTGCCCGCCGACAAAGCGGCTCAGATCGGCGGCGGTGCCCTGCTCGCAGCCCTGGATCCGGGCGGCGACGCCGGCTTCCTGAGCCCTGAGGCGGGCCAGGGCCAGCTCTTCGCCGGACAGGTCAAAGAGCGTGACCTGGTAGCCTCGCTCGGCCAGGGCGACGGAATAGCGGCCCGGCCCGCTCCCGACATCCAGCACGCGGGCAGGTGGGGGCGGCAGGTACTTGGTCATGATGTGCATGGCGACCCGGAATTCCAGCCAGTGATGTGGCTCGTGCTCGATGGTCAGCCGCGCCCATTCCCGTTCGGCGTTGGCGTCGTAGAAACGCTGCACTGTGCTCATGGTCATACCTCGCTTCGTTGCCGGCCGGGCGTTTCTACCCGGCGAGTGTTTTTTCCACCTGGTAGAATTCTGTTCCGGGCTCTTCCTCGAACCCCATCCTGCGGTAAAGTCCTTCTGCCGGGACGTTGTTGCGCGTCACCGTCAGGATCATTGTCTTCCAGCCCTCGTCCAGGCAGGCGTTCATCGCCGCCTGGATCAAGGGGCGGGCATAGCCCCGGCCCCGATAGCCGGGGTGAACCATCACCTCGGCCAGCAGCGCGGTGTCGTCCGATGCCTCGGTGACCAGCGCGGCGCCGGCCAGCCCATCGTCGCCGTCGAGGACGAAGGAGCAGTTGGCCAGGAACCGGCCAAAGTACCCTTCGATGAGCTCCCCGGCTTCGTTCATGGCGTCGGCCGGGCTCTGGCCGATGTCGTCAACGGCGCCGTGGTAGGCGTTGTAGTACAGACGGCCGAGCGCTTCCACGTCCGCCTGGTCGCCGGGCCGGGGATGTCGCAGCGGCCGGTCGCAGACGACCGGCCGGCGCACCGGCTCGGCGCTCATCTCGACGCGCAGGCTGCCCAGGTGGTAGCCGGATTTGATAAAGAGCGCCGCGTCGCCGGGGGCGACCTCCGGAAAGAGGCGATCGACGCCCTTGGCGCGGGCCAGAGCCTCGATCGCCGCAGTCAAGGCTGGTCTCAGGCCCTCGGCCCGCACTTCGGGGGCCAGGTCCAGCCCCCAGATTTCGCCGATGCCGCCGTGCGCGCTCAGGCGGAGCCGGGCCACGGCCCGGCCGCCGCGCCAGGCCAGGTAGCTGGCCCGGCGCCACTGTTCCGGCGCCTGGTTGAACCGCTCGATCGATTCCGCCTCGTCGTCGAGCCCGGCGCCGGGCTCGGCCAGAGACCGGGCCGCCGCAAGGCGCACCCACACCGGGATCTCGTCGTCGCTTACCAACCGCAGGGTTATGGTACTATCGTTTGTCATCGTCCTATCCGTTGCGCTTGAGTTTTCCGGTCCGCTTGGCGTAGCGCTCGGCCCGGCCAAAGATGAACACGCCCGCCGGGATCATCACCACGCCCATGATCAGCAGCGGCCAGATATACTGCCACAGCTCGGGGGTCGGCTTGCCGCCCAGCAGCCCGGCCCGCACCCCCTCCAGCGCATAGGTCGCCGGCGACACCTTGGCCACGGACTGCATCCACTGGGGCAGCACGCTGACCGGGTAGTAGACGCCCGAGACCAGCAGCAGGGTCGCCTGGATCACGTGGGTCATCTGCGCCCCCCGTTCGGGGAACAGCAGGGGCATGACCGAGGCCACGATCCCCAGCCCGATGAAGGACAGGCTGCCGGCCAGCAGCACCAGCAGGCTGCCGCCCAGGTTGGCCCCGCTCAGGTCGAGCTTGAAAAAGAGGACCACCACCCCCAAGATGATCGACGTATGCAGCAGGCCATAGATCAGCGAGTAGGCCGTCTGGCCCAGCATGTGGACCGTTCGCTGCACCGGGGCCATGAAGGTGTATTCGATGGTGCCTTCCCACCGCTCCCAGGCGATCACCTCGCTGATGGCGTCGAACACGATCGACAAAAAGTGCCAGATCAGCGTCCCGGCCAGCAGAAAGAGGATCAGGTAGCCGGTATCGACCTTCTGGCCGCTGATCGCCTCCATGCCGGCGCCGATGAAGGTGATGGACAGGGCGTTGGCGATGCTGTAGGCCAGCCATACTACCTCCCAGCCCCAGTAGCGCTTGGTCAAGTTAAAGTTCCGCTCGATGAAGGCGTATGACGCCCGCATCTGAGTCACCAACTCGGTCATGATCTCCTCCTTTCCCCAGGCCCTGGGGGCCCGGCGGTAATAACACAAAAGCCGTGGAATGACCCACGGCTCTTGGATGCAGATAGCAAACAAAAAGGCCGTGGGCTTGTCGGTGCTCCCACGGCCTTTAGTTAACAATAACTAGAGGCGTTCGGGCGCACTGCGACAGGGACCACCGACGGCGGCAACGCCGGTCGGCTGGCGGCGAACAGAAACGGAAAGTACCATATCGAAGCGCATGCCCTACCTCCTTTTACAAGATGCGGCGATTATAGATCGTTCTTGTGATGATGTCAAATCGGCGAACCGGTTTTGTAAGCCAGGCTACCGATCAAGACCCAAAGCCAAGCAGAACTGCCAGCCCGACCAAAGCCACGACGCCATACTCGATCAGCACCCGGCGCGTCAGCCGCCCCTGGAGCTGCTGATTGGCCAGGCCGGTAAAGATGTAAAACCCCAGGAGCAGGAGCAGGCCGCCGGTGATGCCGCCGATCCGCCAGTAGTTCATGGCCCAGATGATCTCGGCGGTGCTCAGCCCGGCGATGAGGGCGTACAGGGCGGTGCGGCGGAACCCCTGCCCGGCGCTGCGCAGGAACTCGAGCGCCATCAAGCTGCTGACCAGCATGACGGCGGTGGCCGATACCAGGCTGCGCGCCTTGAGCGAGTAGAGCAGCACAAAGATGACCAGCGCCAGCAGGTAGGCCCAGCCGTTCAAGCTCAGCCGGGCGATCGGATAGCGGCTGTCTTCGGGATCGACGGTGACATATTCGGCGCTGATGACCACGATCAGGACCAGCCCGGTCAGCGCCATGCCGCCGAGCCGGTAAAAGGGCGTCGGCGCTTGGGGCAGCAGGACCACCGCCAGCAGCACGGTGAGCGCCGGGAGCGTCCAGGTGACAAAGCTGTAGCGGGCCTCGATCCGGCGGGCGGTGGGGTGCGAGCGAACGATGGCGTCGGTGCCGGCGCAGGTGATCCCCACCAGCAACATCGCCATCAGCCCGGTCTGCGTCACGCGGATCGTCAGCGGCGAGCCCAGCACCTTCAGGTCGTGGGTCCAGGTCGACAACTGCAAGAAGGTGGCCAGGAACAGGCCCAGCACCACCAGCGCCGCCACGGCGCTGGCCCGGTCACGGTATAACATTCGTATGCGGCCTCCAATCAGGCCATTCTACCTTGGCGCCGGCTATTTGTCAAACCGGTGGCTACCAAGCAAACTCACCGGCCTGTCCGCTCTGTGGACCTGGGCAGCCAAAAGATCGCAGATTGGCGAGCGACGACACATTCTTCTTCTCCGCTGCCTTCCGCCTTGACCAACGAGATAATCGTCAATATGAGAGGTTAGGGCTTTTCAATCTCGCTCTATCTGTTGATCTCGGGCGGGCTAACGGTCGGGGTCGGCCGCGCTGCGGAGCGCAACGGAGCAACGCCGACTGCAGGCCGTTGTTGGGCGGCGTGGACATTTCTGGGGTTATTAGAGGTTCTTTTGTGAGTGACAGGCCTCAATATTGGAGGGTGATGGCGATGGACTATGATCCCAAATGTGGTATAATAGCTAGCATGCTTGAAGCCTTTGTGTTCTTGGCATTGGTCTTCACGCTGCTGGTATAATCTCTGTCACTACATGATCTTGGAGGGATTCCCATGGCGACCATACAGCTCGAAAGGAGAACAAAGTGATTACGGCGACGGATCTGATCGGAGCACTTGAGCGCAATCTGGGCATCATCAAAGCCCAAACACAAGGCCTGAGCCATGCCGACAGCCTGCTTCAGCTTCCATTTCGCGGCAACTGCCTGAACTGGGTGCTGGGCCACATGGCCGCCAACCGCAACACCATGCTGCGCTTCCTGGGAGAAGGGACCATCCTCAGTGAGGCTCATGTCAAGCGGTACGAATTCAACTCAGAGCCGGTGTGCGGAGACGCAGGCGACATCCTCACGCTGGAGCAACTGCTCATGGTGCTGGAGCAGGGCCAGAGCGCATTGACGGCCAAGCTGCAAAAGATGACCGTGGAGGAGTTGGCGCGCGAGGTGCAGAGCTTTCTGGGGACCACTAGCCTTGGCCAGCTCATCTTCTATCTATACTGGCACGAGAGCTATCACACCGGCCAGACTGAGGCTCTGCGCCAACTGGCCGGCAAAAACGACAAAGTGATCTGAGACGCAGAAGACAATCCTACATCAGCAGAGAGGACCAGATGACTCACAAGGTAATCACCGAGAACCGCGGCCCGATTCGAATCCTCTGCATCAATCGCCCGGAGGTGCGTAACTGCGTCGACGGCGAGACGGCGGTCGGCCTGGCTGAGGCGATCGAGGCATTCGCTGCCGATAGCGAGGCGCGCGTACTCGTCGTCACCGGAGCCGGCGATCTCGCGTTCTGCACGGGGGCCGATCTGAAGAATCCATTGTCGTTGCTCCAGCATCGCTACGTCGACGCCGCCGGGCCGATGGGATTCGCACGGCTCGACCCCAGTAAGCCGACGATCGCAGCGGTCAACGGGTACTGCTTCGCCGGCGGGTTCGAGCTCGCCGCGTGGTGCGACTTCCGGATTGCGGCAGAGAATGCAGAATTCGGCTGCCTCAGTCGCCGCTGGGGGATCCCATACACCGACGGCGGCACGCAACGGTTCGCACGGATCATGGGCCTGGGCAACGCCCTCTACCTGCTTGAGACCGGCGTGCGCATCGACTCCCGGCGTGCCCACACCATGGGATTCGTGCAGGAGGTCGTTCCGGAAGGGCAAGCTCTCACCCGAACGCTCGAGCTGGCAGGCTTCATCGCCTCGTATCCCAACTTTGCCGGGATCTGCGCCGATCGACAGGCCGCGCTGGCGACCTACGGGCTCTCTCTGGACGAAGGACTGAAGCTCGAGGCGCGAGTCGGCCGGCCAGCGCTCATGAGCGACGAGCTGGCTGCCGGTCTGGCTCGTTTCGCCGCCGGCGTCCGGGATGCTTCACCGCGCCCCCCCGGTGGCGGCGCTGCCGGTGCAGGCGCGGGCGGCGATGAGCGCTCGCACGACCTGCCCCGGTGACACCGGTGGATCTTGTGACCGCGCCACCTTCTTTCAGGAAACCTGGATCACCGCCCGCAGCACGCCGTCCTCGTAGCCGGTGACCAGCTCAAAGGCCTCGCCGATGCGCTCCAAGGGGAACAGGTGAGTGGCCAGCGGCTTGACGTCCACCATGCCGGTCTGCAC
>DAOUGI010000106.1:0-2601 GCA_034429215.1 Anaerolineae bacterium
GGCCAGGTAGGCCACGTCCGGATACTGCTGCTCGGCCACCCCCGTTGCGATGTTGAGCGTCTCCGGGTTCACCGTCCCACTGCCTGTCATCCGCCGGCCCTGAATGTCCCCGGCGCCGTTCGCCACTGCCCGATACTTCCAGGCAATCAGGTATTGGTCATCGTCCGGGTCGTAGGCGCCTGCCCCCGAATCCTCGTGTTGGCTCGAGGATGCGATCTGCACCGCGGCGTCCATGCTGCCGCCGGTCGACACGTGCCGGCCCCACACGTCCCAGTACTTGTTCGCGGCCATATCGTCCCACAGCACCAGGAACCGATCCGAGGTCGAGTTGTACACCGCGTCGGTCGGGTATTCCTGCCCGGTGGCCCCACTTTCGTTGGCGATCACCAGCGGGCTGCCCTGCAGTTGGCCCGTACGGCTGATGAGCTGGCCATACACGTCATAGGCGTCGTCGGCTGTGCCCGGGTAGTGGCACCACACCACCAGATAGACCTTCCCTTCCGTGGCATAGGCCACGCGCGGCGCGATCTGCCGATAGGATGCGGTGTTGATGGCGATGTTGTCTCCTGCCGGCACGCCCTCGCTGGTCACCCGCTGGCCATAGATGTCGGGATTGCTCGTTCCCTGGCGGTAATCCTGCCACACGACCAGGTACTCGTCGTCGTCGGGGTTGTAGGCCGCCTGGGGCAGTTGCTGGTCTCCGGGCGCCGGGTGAACAACGATCTCCTCGCCCAGGTCTCCGAAGGCTTCGACCGATCGGGCATAGACGTCCATATTGCCGGTGCGCCCGTCAGTCCAGGCGGCCAGGATGGTCGTCATCGCCGGACCAACCGCCAGGGCGACGTCATAGTGCCGGCTGCCAACGTCGCTCAAAGTGAAACTGCCAGATGGCGTGCCGTCGGTCAGCACCCACCGGGCGTACAGATCTACCGCGCCGGCGCCCTGCTCCCAGGCCACCAGGTAACGCCCATTGCCCCCGCCCGAGGGGGCCAGGTAGGTGACGGCCGGCGCGCCGCAATCGGTCTGGCCCGCGTCGCTCACCTGGAACGCGTCGCCCACGAACTGACCGGACGCGTCGTACTGCCCTCGCACGCGGCGGCCCCAGATCGTGTCGTAGCCGGCGCCCAGGTCCTGCCAGGCGGCCAGATATTGATCATCGTCGGCGTTGTAGGTCAGTCTGGGAGCTACCCTGGCAACGATCGCATCTGTCACCGCGAACGCATTCCCGTCGATGCCGGTCGCCGTCGTGCGCCGGGCGTAGATGCTTGTGGCATTACCCTCTCGCTCCCACGCCACAAGGAAGCCCTGCGTGTCGTTGGCCGCCACGTCGGGCGCCGTATCGTCGCCCGTGTTGCTGTAGACGGTAAAAGCCGTTGCCATCGTGCCTGTGTTCGACACGGCGCGCGCCCGCACATCGTTCTCGTTGGTTGCACCCCCCCACTGCTGCCACGTGACCAGCCAGTAGCCGGCCGAGGAACTGTAGGCCACCGCCGGGCGGTCTGCTGTGTTGAGGATGATGCCGGTCAGGTCCAACAGGCCGCCGACCAGGCTGCCCGTGGCATCGACGCGTTGCGCGTGGATGGCCGACGTTCCGCTGCGCCAGGCCACCAGGTAGGTGTCGTTGCCGGGGTTGTAGGCCACGTCCGGCAGGGTCTGGTCGCCACTGGCGACCCGGATGGCCAGGTTTTGGCCAACCAGCAGCCCATCCGCGCCCACAAGCTGGCCGTAGATGTCATAATTGCCGCCCCGGTTGTCCTGCCACACCACCAGGTACTTGTCGTTCGCGTTGTCGTAGGCGACTGCCGGTGTGGACTGGGTGCCCAGGCTGACGTCCAGTTGCAGCAGCCCGCCGATCAGCGGGTCGATGACGACAGGATACTGGGCATCGGCCAGCCAGTCCGCCGGGAAGCGCATCTCCAGCCGGTAGCGCCGGAGGCCCGGGAGGACGGGTGTCAGCTCCTCGGCATTCAGCGTGGCCTTTTTGGCCCGGCCGCTGGCGTCCAGCGCCAGCGCCCGGTTATAGGAGGCGACCGGCGCCATGCGCTCTCCGCGTGGGCCTGCCCAACGGAAGACAAACCCTTCGCCGCCTCCGGCGAGCGCCAGGTCCAGCGCCGTCTCCACTTCGACGGCCACCACCAGGTCCCCCGGTAGGCCGGGATTCTGCTCGATCCGCAGGCGCTGCTCCACCCCACCGTCGCGGGCCAGGTACTCCTCTGCCAGCCCTGGCCCTCGCTCGAAGCGGACAGCGTTGCCGACTACCTGGGGCAGGCTTAGCGCCGGACCCTCGAACAGCGGCTGTTCGCCGGCGTAGACCCCGGCCAGCTCCACCGTCGTGGTCAGCGGCACGGGCAGATCGCGCCCGCCCAACGGCATGAACTGCAGGCTTCCGGCGCCAAAGAACGCCAGGTGCCCACCGCGCTCGACGAACGGCAGGCCTCGCTCCGGGACCTGGATCGTGTTGCGCGCCCGCTCAACTACCTCGGCCAGGTCGAACGGCAGCGGCGCGTCGGCCGGCGGTGAGCCGTCGTCTACCCGGACCTGGCCTGCGGCCAGGGCGGTCAGCTCGAAATCCAGCCGGGCCACGGCATTGCCCGCCGTGAC
>DAOUGI010000107.1:0-55467 GCA_034429215.1 Anaerolineae bacterium
AGGGCTGGGGTGACCGCTGTATAGTGCAGCGCGTAGCGCAGCAGGGGGAAATGCCACCCTGCAAGCGCTTACCCAGAAAGCTGAGACACACCCACTGGCTGCGCGCTGCTGCGCCCAGATTGCTGCCGGCCCCAGTGTAGGGTATACTATACCACCAATGGCGCCGTCAGCGCCAATCCGAACCGCGGTGGTGTCAGAAACCGCTTGCCGATCAAATGGAAAGCTCAACTGTTAGCACTACACCCGGATACCTGGCGCTGCATGACAGCGGCGAGCTGGCCCGGCGCGCCGAGGCCGCCTGGGCGATCCTGGCCCACTGCGAGTTGTGCCCCCATCGCTGCGGCGCCGACCGCCTGGCCGGCGAGCAGGGCGTGTGCCGCATGGGCGCCCAGCCCAAAGTGTCGAGCTGGAACGTCCACCGCTGGGAAGAGCCGCCGATCAGCGGGACGCGCGGCTCTGGGACGATCTTTTTCTCCGGATGCACGGGCCGCTGCCTTTTCTGCCAAAATTACCCGATCAGCCAGCTCGGCCACGGCGCCACCGTCAGCGTCGAGCGGCTGGCGGAGATGATGATCGAGCTGCAGCGCAAGCGGGTGCACAATATCAATTTCGTCACTCCCACCCATTTCATGCCGCAGATACTGGCCGCTCTGCCCCACGCGATCCGGCAGGGCCTGCGGCTGCCGCTGGTCTACAACACCGGCGGCTACGAGACGATCGAGTCGCTGCGCCTGCTCGATGGCATCGTGGACGTGTGGCTGCCCGATGCCAAGTACGCCGACAGCCGCATCGCCCGCCGTCTGTCAGGCTTCGCTGATTATGTCAAGTACAATCGCGCCGCCCTGCGGGAGATCTACCGGCAGGTGGGCAGCGATCTCCTCCTGGACGAGGAGGGCATTGCCCGGCGGGGCATGATCGTCCGCCACCTGGTGCTGCCGCACGGCCTGGCCGGCACGGCCGACGTGCTGCGCTGGATCGCCCAGGAGCTTTCCCCTCATGTGCACGTCAGCCTGATGGACCAGTACTTTCCCGCACACCGGGCCGTCGGCGACCCCCAGCTCGGCCGCCACGTGTCTGCCGAGGAGTACGAAGCGGCCCTGGAAGCATTCGATGCGGCAGGCCTGGAAGAAGGCTGGCGGCAGGAGACGGCGCGGGAGCCGGAGGAAGATCCTTTACAGGGTGCGTGATCTGCTTGCTCACGGGATGCAGGCGCAGATGTCTGGTAATTCCAGGGCAAGCAAGATGACAGCACCGCTCACCCTCACGGCCGCCAGGCAGGCACCTCGTCGTCGCTGCCGGCGCCGGTCAGGCTCACCGCGTTTGAGCCGTCCGCGGCCATGACCCAGATATCCCAATCGCCATCTCGGTCCGAGTAAAAGGCGATCCGCCCCCCGTCCGGCGACCAGGTTGGGCCGTGATCGCTGGAAAAGGGTGTGTTGCTCAGGTTGACGGGGTACCCTCCGGAAATAGGCGCCAGGAATATGTCGGCGTAGCCGGTGCGCGTGCTCTCAAAGGCGATCGCCGAGCCGTCGGGCGACCAGGTCGGGTTGGTATCGTCGGCCGGGTCCACGGTCAGCCGGACCAGGTTGCCGCCATCGCGGTCGGCGATATAGATCTCCCAGTTCCCATCCCGCCGGGAAGCAAAAGCCAGCCATTTGCCATCGGGCGACCAGGCGGGCGCCACATCGGAGGCGTCTTGCCACCAGGTTATGCGCCGCACGTCAGAGCCGTCGGCGCGCATGACGTACAGCTCCCAGTAGGGGGAATCGCGCACGGAGGCAAAGGCGACCCACTCGCCGTCGGGCGACCAGGCCGGCCAACGATCTTGGGCCGGGTTGCGGGTCAGGTTGACCGGACCGCTGCCGTCGCTGTTCATGGCCCAGATATCAAAGTTGTCATCCTGGTCGGAGACAAAGGCGATCTTGGCGCCGTCAGGCGACCAAACAGGCGAGATGGCGTTGACCTTCTCGTCGGTCAGGCGCAGGGGGTTCTGCCCGTTGCTGTCCATGACGTAGATGGCCCAGTTCTTGGCGCCGGGCAGCAATGACTGGTAGGCGATGGCCGGCAGCGGGTGCGACACGATCACAGGAGGCGTCGGCGTGGGGGTGAGCACCGGGGTGGCGGATGGGGCGGCCGTTGGGAGCGCGGTGGGCGGAAGGGCGCCGGGCAACAGGGTGGCCGTCGGAGGCAGCGTCGCAGTGGGGCGGAGCGCCGTCGAAGCCTGGAGGGTGGGGGTGGGAGTTGGTTGGGCCGGGCGGGGCCAGAGGAGGAGCGCCAGGCTGCCCAACAGCACGACCGTCACCAGGGCGGCCAACAGCCACGGCCACCAGGCATGCTGCCCGGGCCGGGCCGGCTGCCCTGGTCCGGCAGGAGGCGCGGCCGGCTGTTGGGGCTGAGCGGGCTTGGTCACCCGATCAGGTGGTTGTTCGGCCGGCAAGCGATCGTGAGCTTTGGTCCAGCGCACGGCACGGGCCAGCTTGGGCAGGTCTACCCGCTCGCGCAGCCAGTCTGCCAGGAGCGTCAACCGGAAGCGGTAGCTCAAGGCCCCGAGTCGCTCCAGGATGCCCCTGGCCGCGAGCTGCTCCATGACTTCAGCCGCCTGGCCGCGCTCGACCTGGACGCCGGCATTGGTCAGGACGGTGTGGATCTCCAGGGCGGTGGCCAGGCCGCGCGCCCCGCGCAGTGAGACGAAAGCAGCCAGGACCGCCTGTTCCTGCAGCGATGATTCGTGCCAAACCTGCTGAAAATCCGGGATTTCGCGCTTGACAAGCTGTTCCACAACCAGGTCCACGTCGCGCTGGTTGACCCAACCGGCCGCGGCACAGCGGTTGAATATCTCAAAGCACAGCAACTGGAGGTAGTAGGGCTGCCCGGAGGTGATCTCTACCAGGCGCCGGGCGACGCCATAATCGTAGGTGATGATCCCGCCCACGGGCTCCTGGATCAGCTTGATGGCGTCTTCGCTGGCAAGGGGGGCCAATTGGAAAACGGGCAGATGGGCGGGCAACTGGAGGCTAGCCCGCGCCGCCAGATCTTGTGGAGTCAGGGTCAGGGTCAGGATCGAGGACAAGCCGGCGTCCTGCGCGGACCACCCTTCCAGCACCTCAAGCAACGGGCTCAGGAGGTTTCGACCGTCGCCTGCCAGGGCATCCACATCGTCCAGCATGAGGATCAGATCGCGCCGGCCCAGGGCAGCGCGGAACTGCGGCCAGAAGCTGTCGAGCAGCCGCTCGGTGTGCCCCTCAAAGTCGGCCCAGGCCGGCCTCGGCCCGTCGATCCCGGGCAGCTCGTTCAACTGCTGAGTGACGGTGTCGGCCAGACGCCACAGGAGCCGGTCGAACTGCCCGACCTCTTCGTCCAGCATCTCTACCCGCACCATGGTGTAGGTGTCGGGCAGGTAGCGGTCTAGTTGACACAGCAGGGAGGTTTTGCCTATCCGGGAAGCGCCGGAGACAAGCATGGGGTATCGACCCTTGACCAGGTTTTCCCTGATCCAGGTGATCGCTTCCTGGCGCCCAAAGAACAGAGATGGGCTAGTTACAGGTTGTCCAGGTATAAACGGGTTGCCGGTGTCTGGCATTGCTCCTCTGTGCGCTGGGGCGAGCTGGCCGCCCACAGAAGGTACACGGGCGATTATACCACGAAGGCAGTATTTTGGGAAATCTGGCAGATCGTTTGCATGTCAAAACTGGTTCACAGTCATGACATGCAGGGGCGATGAGGAACACTGACGGTGAATCGTTTGTTGGTTGGAAGGCTGCCAGGCAGCCTTCCAACCAACAAGGGTGATAGGGAGCACGAAGAGGGATCAGGCACGCAGCTCGGCGCCCAATTCTTTTTTCAGGCGCTGCACGATCCGCTCGACCTGTTTGGCGACCAGGGCGTCGCTCAAGGTCCGGTCGGGCGACTGGAAGGTAAGGGCATAGGCCAGGCTCTTTTTGCCTTCCGGCACCGGCGCGCCACGGTAGAGATCGAATAGCCGGACGTTCTTGAGCAGAAAGCCGCCCGTCTCGGCGATCAGATCTTGAACGGCGACGGCCGGCACCCCTTCGCCGACGACGACGGCCAGGTCCTGAAGGACGGCCGGGTAGGGTGAGATCGGGTCGACGAACCAGGTCGACGGGACCTGAGCCAACAGCGCTTCCAGATCAAGCTCGGCGATGGCGATACGGCCGGCAGGCAGGTCGAAAGCCTGCCGCACGGCGGGGTGCAGCTCGCCCAGCCAGCCGATGTCGACGCCGTTGACGGCGAGCCGCGCCGTCCGGCCGGGCTGGTAGGTGGGATGATCGGCCGGTTGGTAGACGGCGCCGGTCACGTGCAGCCGGCCCAAGATCGTCTCGACAATGCCTTTCAGGTCGAAAAAGTCGAGCTCGGAAGGGTCGGCTCCCAGCCAGTGCCGCTCGTCACGCGAGCCGGTCATGACGATCGACAGCCGGCGCGGCTCGGCCGGCAGCTCCATGCCCGGCTCTAGCCAAAAGACTTTGCCAACCTCAAAGATGGCCAGCCGGTCCCGGTTGCGCAGGTTGGCCGCTGCCGTTTCCAGGGCATTGGGCAACAGGCTGTGGCGCATCACCGTGCGCTCTGGGTTGATCGGGTTGGCCAGGACGACAAAGGTATCCAGGGGCAAATCGGCAGCAGATGCGCCGGGCAGAAGGGCCGCTTCCCGATCCAGGCTGGTCAGCGAGTAGGTGACAATCTCCTGGAGGCCACTGCCCACCAGTATGTCGCGCACGCGTTCTTCCAGGTCCAATGCCCGGTTGGAGCGCTGGGGCGGCAGTTGATCGGCCATCTCGGTGACCGGGATGCGATCGTAGCCGTGGATGCGGGCGACCTCTTCGATCAGGTCGGCAGGATATTGGCAGTCCAAACGGTGCGGCGGGACGGTGACCTGGAGCGTGCCCTCGGCTATTTGCTCGCACTCGAACTCGAGCGATTCCAGGATGGAGACGCTCTCGTCGATGGCGATCGGGATGCCCAGGATGCGCTCGATCTCGCGCTCGGTCAGAACGATGACGGTGGGGCTCGCCGGGACGGGGTAGGCATCGACCATGCCCTGGGCGATCGTCCCGTTGGCCAGGGTGCGCATGAACTCACTGGCGCGGCGGGCGGCATGCTCGGCCAGCGCGGGATGGATCCCCCGGCCGAAACGCAGGCTGGCTTCGCTGGGCAGCTTGAGCGCCTGGGTAGTGCGGCGAACGCCGATAAAGTTAAAATTCGCCGATTCGAGCAGGATACTGCGGGTGTTGTCATCGATCTCGGTCTCCAGGCCGCCCATAACTCCGGCCACGGCGATGGGACCGGCGGTGTCGCAGATCAGCAGCGTATCCGGGCCAAATGTCCTGTGGACGCCGTCAAGGGTGGTCATGCTCTCGCCCGGCCTGGCCCTGCGAATGATGATCGTCGGGATGCCGCCGGCCCGGGCAACGAGCTTGTCATAGTCAAAGGCGTGGAGCGGCTGGCCCCACTCTAGCATCACATAGTTGGTAATGTCGACGATGTTGCTGATAGGCCGCATGCCGGCTTTGCGGACCCGATCCTGCATCCACTGCGGCGAAGGGGCGATAGTGACGTCGCGGATGATGGTGGCGATGTAGCGAGCGCACAGGTCAGGGTCATCGATCTGGACCCGCGCCAGGCCGGCCGCAGGAGGGCCGTCGGTCTGCCAGTCGGTGCTGGAATAGCGGACCCGGCTGCCGGCGAGCGCGGCCACTTCGCGCGCTACGCCGATCATGTTGAGGCAACGGGCCAGGTTGGGCGTCAGGTCTATGTCCCACACGGTATCGCCCAGGTAGTCGACCAGGGGCACGCCGACCGGCGCGTCGGGCGGCAGGATCATGATCCCCTCGTGAGCGTCCGAGATGCCCAGCTCTTTTTCAGAACAGACCATGGCGCGCGACGGGATGCCCCGGATCTTGGTTCGCTTGAGCCGGGTCTTGACAAAGCCTTCCTGGTGACCGTCGTACAGCTCGGCGCCTTCCATGGCGAAAGCAACCTTGAGGCTGATCGGTCCAACGCCCTTGTATTGGAACAGGTTGGGGGCGCCCGTGACGCACTGCTCGATCTCAGGGCTGCCATATAGCACGTCGGCCAGGACCAGCCGGTCGGCGTCGGGATGGGGCCGGATCTCGCGGATCTCGCCGACGACGATCTTGTCACGGTCCCACCAGGCGCCGATCTCGTCGACGGCGCCCACTTCCAGGCCGGCCAGCGCCAGGCGCTCGGCCAGCTCGGGCAACGGCATGGTTATGTCCACATAGTCTCGCAGCCAGTTCAACGATACTTTCATGGTGTCATCTCCTAAAATTGCTCCAAGAAGCGCATGCTGTCCTCAACCAGCAGGCGGATGTCGGGAATACGGTACCAGAGAGCGGCAATCCGATCCACGCCGGCACCGAAGGCAAAGCCGCTGATCTCGTCAGGATCCAAGCCTCCGTTGCGCAGCACGGTGGGATGGATCATCCCGCCGGGTATGGCCTCGACCCAGCCACTGCCCTTGCACAGGCGGCAACCGGCGCCCTCACAGACCGTGCACTGCACGTCGGTTTCCAGACTCGGCTCGGTAAAGGGGAAGTAGCTCGCCCGGAAGCGGAGCCGGACGTCGTCGCCGAGGAGCAGCCGGGCCAGCCCGGTGATCGCCCCCAGCAAGTCGCTCAGATGGATGTTGGGACCGACGGCAAAGCCCTCCATTTGGAAGAACATCCAGTTGTGCGATGCGTCAGGCTGGTCGTTGCGGTAGCAGGCGCCCGGCACTACCGCCCGCAGCGGCGCGCCGGTCTGGCGCATCACCCGGACTTGGGCGGGCGAGGTATGGGTGCGCAGCACGACATCGGGTCGGGTGGTGTAGAAGGTGTCGTGGCTGTCGCGGGCAGGATGATAGGGCGGTATGTTCAGCAGGGTAAAATTGTATTCGTCGCTCTCCACTTCGCGCCCCACGAACACCTGGAAGCCCATTTGGGCAAACGCTGCCCGCATACGGCGGATGGTGGCAGTAACAGGATGCAGCCGCCCTGCCGCCGATGGCCGGCCCGGCAGTGTGACGTCCAGACCCGGCTCGGCGGCTGCGGAGCGAACGGTTTGGCCCTTGGCTTCCAGGGCAACCTGCAGTCGGGTCTTGAGCTCGTTGGCCTGCCGGCCGGCAGCAGGTCGCTCGGCAGCGGGCAGTGAGCCCAACGACCGCAACAATGCCGTCAACACACCATGCCGGCCCAGGTAGCCGGCACGCCAGGAGTCCAGATCCTGGCTCGATTCGACGGCGGCAAGGCGCTCCATCGCCTCGTGCTCTAGTAGCTGCAACTTGCTCGTCATGCGACGCTCCCTCTAGCCAAACTGCTCCAGGAACCTCAGGTCGTTGCCCCAGAAGTAACGGATGTCGCCGATGCGATATTTGAGCATAGCGACCCGTTCCAGTCCCATACCCAAAGCCCAGCCGGAGTAGATACTGGGATCGTACCCGCCATTCTGCAGTACGACGGGGTGGACCATGCCACAGCCCATGATCTCCAGCCAGCCGGTGTACTTGCACACACGGCAGCCCTTGCCCTCGCACAGGATGCAATCGATGTCGACCTCAGCGCTGGGCTCGGTAAAGGGAAAGTGGCTGGCCCGGAAGCGCACCTTACGGCCCTGGCCAAAGATCCGGTTGGCAAAATCGACGATCGTACCCTTCAGGTCGGCCATGGTGATCTTGGTGCCAACCGCCAGCCCCTCCACCTGGTTAAACATGATCTCGGAGCGCATGGTGATCTGCTCGTAGCGGTAGCACATGCCGGGCAGGATGACCCGTATTGGCTCGGGCGCATAGTCGCGCATGGCGCGGATCTGGCCGGGCGAGGTGTGGGTGCGCAGGACCACACCGGGGGTGGTGGAGTAGAAAGTATCCCACATGTCACGCGCCGGATGGTGAGGCGGGATGTTGAGCAAGGTAAAGTTATAGTCGTCGCTCTCGACATCCCGGCCACGGTAGACCTGGAAGCCCATTTCGGCAAAGATGTGATAGATCTCGCGAAGCGTTTGGGTGGTGGGGTGCAGGCGTCCGGGCCGGGATGGGCGGCCAGGCAGGGTGACATCCACCCGCTGGCCGGACAGCAATCCAGCCTCGGATGCTTGGCGCCGCGCCTCTACTCTGGCCTCGTAGGCCGCTTCCAGGGCACGCTTGACCTCATTTATCCGCTGGCCATAGGCCGGCCGTTCTTGAGGAGACAGGCCACCAAGGGCCTTGACCGCCTCGGTCACCTGGCCCTTGCGGCCCAGGTAGGCCGCTCGCCAGGCTAAGAGCATGCTCTCGTCAGCAGCGGCTTCCAGGGCATTTCTGGCTTCACGCTCTAGCAGATCCAGATGTTCGGTCATGTACCCTCCGTGATGGCTGCCGGCTCGCAGCCGGCGGCTGATTGATCTAGAATCAAAACGCCCCCGTCCCCTCAGGGACGAGAGCGTCTAACCCTCGCGGTACCACCCTGCTTGGCCGGCCAATACAGGCCAGCCCACTCATTCCACCGGCAGTGATACAGGTCACGACCGGCTGCCCAGATAACGGCGGGCGTCCGGAGTGGACTACTCTGGCAGCAGTCTGCCATTTCCCCCATCAGCTCGGGAGCGAACTTGAGCAGGTTCTTCCCCGGCAGGACTTGCAGTCAACGGTCCCGCCTCCCTGGTGGTTATCCCCTGCCTACTCTTCTCCGTCTTGGCCTTTGGCGTATCGATTGCGGCTATTATATCCAGCTTTTGCAGATTGTCAAATCGGAATCATGCTCATTGGGAGAAATCCTTACTTGACACATGCCCTTCTCTGTGCTAGACTGGTTACTGCATTTATGGAGGATAAGTTGAATCCGAGACAATTGACACGTTGGCTGCTCTATGTCGCGTTGATAGCATTGGTGGGCGTTTTTCTGTATAACCAGTTATCCCTGTCTCGCCCGCAGCCAAGCGCTATCTCACTACAGACGCTTGCCAAGGAGATCAAAGAGGGAAAGGTCACGCACATCACGATCAATGACTCCGAGGTCGAGATCGAGTACGCCGACAAGAGCGAGGCCATCTCTCACATGGAAGAGAATACCAGCCTGATCGAGACCCTCGACAATCTGGGACTCTCTGCTGAAGATCTGACCAAGGTTGAGATCGATGTGGCCAAGCCCAGCGGCATGTCCAATTGGCTGGGCATCCTTAGCTGGGTGCTGCCCTTGATCCTGATCAGCGTTTTCTTTTTCATCATTTTCCGCCAGGCGCAGAACAGTGGGAACCAGGCCATAGCCTTTGGCAAAAGCCGCGCCCGGATGTTCACCGGGGAAAAGCCAACGGTCACCTTTGACGACGTGGCCGGTGTAGAAGAAGCCAAGCAGGAACTGGCCGAGGTGGTCGAGTTTCTCAAGGAGCCCCAGAAGTTCATCGCGTTGGGGGCGCGTATCCCAAAAGGCGTTATCCTAGTCGGCGCTCCCGGCACCGGCAAGACACTGATGGCTAAGGCTGTGTCGGGCGAGGCCGGTGTTCCCTTTTTCTCTATCTCCGGCTCTGAGTTCGTAGAGATGTTCGTCGGCGTTGGCGCCAGCCGAGTTCGTGACCTGTTCGATCAAGCCAAACGCAATTCACCCTGCATCGTGTTCATCGACGAGATCGACGCCGTGGGCCGGCATCGCGGCGCAGGGCTGGGCGGCTCACACGACGAGCGCGAGCAGACCCTGAATCAGATCCTGGTCGAGATGGATGGGTTTGATACAGATACAAATGTTATCGTCGTCGCGGCCACGAACCGGCCCGATATCCTCGACCCGGCGTTGTTGCGGCCCGGTCGCTTTGACCGCCGCGTAGTCCTCGACCGGCCCGACATGAAGGGACGGGAGCAGATCATCAAAGTGCACGTGCGGGGCAAGCCGCTTGGCCCAGATGTGGACCTGGAAGCACTGGCACGCCAGACGCCAGGCTTTGTGGGCGCCGACATCGAAAGCCTGGTCAACGAATCGGCGATCTTGGCTGCCCGGCGGAACAAGAAAAAGATCGATATGGCCGAGTTCCAAGAGGCGGTTGAGCGGGTGATCGCCGGGCCAGAGCGCAAAAGCCGGATCATTAGCGACGAAGAGAAGACGGTGATCGCTTATCATGAGGCCGGACATGCCCTGGCAGCCGCCAAGACACCACTCGCCGACAAGGTACGCAAGATATCGATTATCGCCCGAGGTATGGCCGGAGGTTATACGATAGCCCTGCCGGACGAGGATCGCTATCTGACCAGCCACGCCCGCTTTGAGGCCGAATTGATCACCATGCTGGGTGGCCGGGCGGCAGAAGAGAGTGTGTTCCAGAGGCTTACGACCGGCGCCAGCAACGACCTTGAACGAGCGACCGCCTTGGCGCGCAAAATGGTCATGGAGTATGGCATGAGTGACGAGCTCGGGCCGATGACCTTTGGCGAGCGGGAAGAGTTGGTTTTCCTGGGCCGCAGTCTGTCGGAACACCGGAACTACAGTGAGGCGGTAGCCCGCAAGATCGATGTCGAGGTCCGCAAGATCATCAACAACGCTCATTCGCGCGCACTCGATGTGATGGGCTATCACAGAGAGCAGTTGGACGCTCTGGCCCAGCGCCTGATCCAGAAGGAGACGCTGGACGAGGCCGAGGTAAATGCCCTCCTGTCTGAAGCCCTGGTCGGAGTCACAAGTCAATAACGCGAGCTTGCGTTCCAGGCAAGATCTGGTATAATATGGGTAAGGCAGTCTCGTGGAGGAGGACAAAGTGTCACAAGAGCAACCTCAGAAAAGCGGATATTACTACCCCAATCTGATCGTCAAGATCTACCTAGAGTCGATCCAGGAGATTATGGGCCCCAATGGCATGAAGGCGCTGTTGAACCAGGCCAAGATGCAGCACCTGATCGACAACTTTCCGCCGGGCAACCTGCACAAGGAGTATGATTTTGCCGATTTTGCCCAACTGAATGCGGCTATGGAAGAGATGTATGGCCCCCGAGGTGGTCGGGCAATGGCTCTGCGCGCCGGCCGCAAGGCATTTGACCAGGGATTGAAGAACTTTGGCGCCATGGTTGGCATCGCCGACAGGACCTTCCGCCTATTGCCCTTGAATATCAGAATGAAGGTTGGTCTGCGAGCCATGGCGACCGCCTTTTCCAGCACCAGCGATCAGATCTGCTACGTCCGCGAGGAACCGGATTGCTTTATCTATGTCATCGAGCGCTGTCCGTGTTGTTGGGGCCGGCATGCCGACTCGTCGGTTTGTCACGCGGCTACGGGCATCATCCAGGGAGGGTTGGACTGGGGCACCAGTGGCAAAAAGTTCAGACTGACTGAGACGACGTGCATGGCCAAAGGGGACCCCTCCTGTAATTTCATCATCTCAAAGGAACCGATCGAGTAGGTGTAGAGCGGTTTGTTGCTTGCCAGATTGTCGGTTTCGAGGAGGACACAGGGCGTTGTTGCCTGCCAGAACCCTGTGCCCTCTTTTATTATGTGAAAGCGGCCCCAACGCCTTCACACTAGACTCTAGAATAGGATCCTCATGAATCAAAGCGTGAAATATACCATCATCGGCCTGGGCATAGCCTTGCTGTTCTGGTGCTGCGCGGCTGTCATCGGGCTGGGTCTGGGATGGTCTGCCATCAAGGATGATGTAGCGGATATCTTGGAAGCACAGGTCACCACAGAACCGATGCCAATCTCGGAAATCGAGCGCAGGGCTGCAACTGCTGAGGAGCGCCAAACCGCAGAGCTGCTGGCAGAAGCATCAGTACCGGAAAGGGATCTCGCAGACTTGATCAGCCGACTTGGCGGCGCGCCGGCGTTGCCCGATCTGGCGCCAGAAACCGATCCGCCAGATTATGCGTTGGGCGACGAGGTCACTTTTCAGCTCCACAACGTCGAGACCAATCAATTCTTTACCACCGACGCTGCCTTGAGTTATATCACCCCGCACGCTTACTGGTGGGTCGAAAAAGGCTACTCGATCCCGGAAGACGACATGGAAGAATCGGCATTGAATTTCGAGGAACAGACCTATCCCACGAACCGGCGGATCTTTGGCAGCGAATGGACCCCAGGCATCGACGGCGATCCGCACATCTATATCTTTCTCGGCTATGTGCCGGGCGTCGGCGGTTCCTTTTCGCCCCCTGACGAGTACCCGGCAGAGATAAACTCTCACTCGAACGAACACGAGATGTTCTACATCAACCTGGACAATGCCATGCCCGGCAATGCCTACTTTGACGGCATCCTGGCGCACGAGTTCCAGCACATGATCCACTGGAACCAGGATCGTGACGAAGTTACCTGGATCAACGAGGCCATGTCTGAGCTAGCCGCGCAGGTGAACGGCTATGACATAGGTGGCTCGGACATTGCTTTTACCCAGGAGCCGGACACCCAGCTCACCACATGGTCCGAGCTCGACGCTTCTGGGCCACACTATGGCGCCAGTTACTTGTTCGGTGCCTACGTGCTCGATCAATACGGGGCAGAAGCCATCAGCCAGTTAGTCGCAGGACAAGATAACGGCATCGCCGGAGTGGACGCGATGTTGGCGGCCGCAGACTCGAACGGGCGCCAGTTCACCGATCTGTACGCCGATTGGCTGATTGCCAATTACCTGGACGACCAGGAACCGGCCAATGGGCGCTATGGCTATGCCGACGTGTCTGTGCCCAAGGTCCGCCTGGCCGACCGTCACTCCGATTACCCCGTCGATCAACTGGCAGCGGTGGGCCAGTACGCTGCGGACTATATCCGGCTGGAAGGGCGGGGAAACCTGACTATCGAATTCACTGGCAGCACCCTTGCCTCGCTGGTGGGCAACCAAGCACACAGCGGGCAGTATCAGTGGTGGTCAAACCGCAGCGACGAGAGCGACGCCAGGCTGACACGGGCCTTTGACCTGACCAGGCTGGAACAGGCCACGCTGCAGGCCTGGATGTGGTATGACCTGGAAGTGGACTATGACTATGCCTACGTCGAGGTCTCGACCGATGACGGGGAAACATGGACCATCCTGGCAAACGATCACACGGTCACCACCGACCCAAGCGGTAATAGCTATGGGCCGGCGCTTACCGGTCTGAGCGGCGGCGACGATGGCCCGGCCTGGATCCAGCAGAGCTTTGACCTGACGCCGTTCGCCGGCCGGCAGGTACTAATCCGCTTCGAGGTCATCACCGACGAGGAGCTGAACCACCCGGGCCTGTGCCTGGACGATGTGACAATCCCCGAGCTTGGCTATACTCACGACGCCGAGGCCGACGATGATGGCTGGGTCGCCGAAGGGTTCTTGCAGGTCACCGACTATGTGCCCCAGCAATTTCTGGTGCAGATGATCACAATAGGTAATGAAACCAGAGTCGAGCGGATGACTCTCGACGAGCTGTCCCATGGGACGATGACCATCACCGGACTGGGCGATGGTGTCGACCGCGCTGTGCTGGTCATCTCCGCCCTGGCGCCGGTGACCACCGAACGGGCGTCATACCACTATCAGATCACACAGGACTAGGCGAGTCTTCCAAACCGTCATCCTGAGCGTCCATGGAGCGCGAAAAATCTTTCCCTGCCCGGCGCGGCTCCTGTACCCCCCAGTACAAGGCAACCAGCGCCGCCAGGTTGATGCCGGCCGTCACGGCAAAAAGCCAACTGTAGCCAATGCCGGCCAGCCAGGCGCCGATCATTGGCGCCACCATGCTTACCATGCCTGTGCTTGTGTTCGCCAGGCCGACGTAGGTGGGCCGGCGCTCAGGGGGCGAGAACTCCATTACCATCAAGACGCCCGAGACAAAGAGTGCAGCAGAGGTGATCCCCAACAGGGCGAACACCAGATACTGCCAACCTGGCGATGGCGCAATCCAGGCCAAAGCATAAGCGATCAATGCAGCCAGGGTGCCAATCTCCAGCGTTAGCTTGTGACCAAACCGGTCGGCCAGAAAGCCCAAACCGAGGTTGCCAAAGGTCTGCCCGATCAGCAGGGAGGCTGTGAACAGGCCAACCGTACCATCGGGTACGTGCCAGCGCTGCACGGCAGCGACCGTTATGAATCCATACCCCATGCCGCCCAGAGCAAGCAGCAGCCGTGCCACGAGGAACCGGCGAAAATTCTGGTCGTGCCGAACGATGCCGGGCAAACTGGCCCAGAATTGGTGCTGGCTCTGCTGTGGCACATCGGCCCGCTGGACTGGCTCGCGCGTCAACGACAGAAAGATCCAGCTCAGCAGGATGCCGACTGCCGCAATGACAAAGCAATAGATAAAGTTGGTGGGGAACGGGTAACCCTTCAGGATCTGGGCGCTAAACCCAGCCCCCAGCGCCGCCGCCCCGGCACCAAGGAACTGGGTCGCCCCAAGAAGACGCCCACGCCGGTCCACCGGGAAACAGCGGGCGATCAGGTCCTGCCAAGAGGTCGCCACCACCCCAGCGCCCAAGCTGTGCCAGGCATAACCAACCAGGAACAGGATCAGGCCCCAGGTTAAGGACTTGGCGGCGACGATGGCAGAAAGCACCAGCATGAACAACGGCAGCCGTTCCAGAAAAAGGCCAGCGTTCACAACTACCGCTTTCATCCGAGCCAGCCGTTGGACCGGCGCTGCAGTGAAAAGCTGGGGCAGGTACCAGCCGGCTTGGGCAATAACAGCGACTAAGCCTATCGGCAGCGTACTCGGCGTCAGCTTGCTGATGAAAAGCGGGACGATGGTCGAGGACGAGGCAAAACTTGCGCCGAACCAGAAAAAAGCGCCGTCCAGCAGGTTGGCGGTAAAGTTCCAGCGATAGTTGCGATCCACCTCGGCGGCGATCTCGGCTTGGGTGCGGGACGGGACCGGCTTATCCAGCTCCAACAGCCAGCATAGCGCCCGGTTGAAGACATTACGATGTCGGCTCAATTGTGAACTCCTCTACCTCCATCCACTGCCGTTCTGCAACCTCCAAGACACCCCAGCCCAGCCGCCCCTGCGGCGTGGCCACCATGTACTGGTTGTCCAGCCACATGACAAATCCCAGCGGGCCGCGTGGCGAGGAAATGGGTCCGGCAACCAGCTCCCCATCGACAAAAAAGTGCGAGTGGCACCGGCCCCATTCAATAACATAGACGTGCCATTCCGTCATGCTCGCCTCCAACGCTGCCTCGGACACGTGGATGGCGCGCTGAATCGGCGGCCACAACGCCCGATACACCCGGCGAATATTCATGAGCAGCACAACAGGCAGAGCTACAGGCGCTAAAAGCAGAGCCGCAGGGCGCAATGCATCTATGGTCGCTGCCTTCCATCCACAGCCCAGCGCATTCAGGTCCAGTTTCATGTCAGAAGGAAGTGAGGCGTAAAAGAACCAGATGGCCCGCGGCAGAGCCGGCAAGCAGTGCCCGGTCATCAGAAATGGATCGTTCCAGAAACCAAAGCCTGCCGTGCCTCTTAACTCACCTGCCGGGTGGGAGAACCGGGCACGGACGACAAGGCGGAGTGGCGGCCGCCAAAGAAAATGGCGGCGAGGCTTGCCCGCATAGTCGTCAATCTGTGCATTGCTGTAGTGCCCGCAGGCTATACTGCCGACGACGAAATGCAAAGCAGAGTCCACCGGCTCCAGCACGCCGCTCCTTATTTCATGGCGGCGCCAGCGAGCACTCAATTGAGGCAGATCTTCGTGAACCGAAACCATTTCCGGACCCATTCGGTTGATCGTATCCGAATCAGGGACGGGTGTCAAATCCCTACCCACGGTCAGCTTTTGACACCATAGCCGCTTTGGCTATAATGACCTGGCCACGGACCCGTAAGGGCCGTGAGCTCTACCTGCGAAAGCCAAACGCACCGCTTTCCGGTGCCGCTGGGATCGCCGAGGCGACCGAGACGGCAAGAGGGAGTGGTCCTCTGTCGACCTTGCCTTGTTGCCGCCCAACGCCGACCTGGCCCGGCCTGTTGATGCCCTGCGGGTGGACACTCTCGACGCAAAGGAGAATCTCATGGCGCGTTCTAATCGTTTCTGGCGGCTCAGCACCTACGATCTGGCAGTGGCCGGGGTGTTCGGGGCACTGGCTATCGTGCTGGCCTTTACGCCCCTGGGCCTGATCCCCGTTCCCAATATCAGTGGCTCGGCTACCAGCTTGCACTTGCCGGCCATCGTTGCCGGTATCCTGGCCGGTCCCATCGTTGGCGCGTTGGTCGGACTGGTGTTAGCCATCGCCTCCTGGTCCCTCTACAGCGCGACCTTTATCACCCTCGCCGGCGGTAACTTGATCGTGGCACTGCTGGCCGCCTTTCTACCGCGGATCCTGATCGGCATCCTGGCTTACTATGCCTACCGGCCCCTGCGACGCTGGCCGGCCCTGGCTGCCGGGGTAGCAGGTATCGTCGGCACACTAACCAACAGCGCCGGTGTGCTGGGGATCATGTACGCATTCGGCGCATTCCCGACAGAACTCCTGGTGCCCATCCTGTCCATGAACATGCCCATCGAGATCGCGCTGGCCCTGATCATCACCATCCCCGTCGTAGTCGCGCTGAGGGCAACTGGCAAGAGCCAAATTGCAGCCGCGCGTGACTGACGAACAAAAGCCACCTTTCATCCAGGTCACGGACCTGGAACACACCTACTCTCCGGAAGATGGCAAGCAGGTGCACGCCCTGAGCGGGGTAAACCTGACCATCAACCAGGGCGAGTTTGTGGCTATCATCGGCCCGAACGGATCGGGCAAATCGACGCTGGCCCGTCATTTTAATGGGCTACTGCTTCCGACAGCAGGGCAGGTGTCGGTCGACGGTCTGCTCACCGCCGATCCCAACCACCTGCCGGCGATCCGGCAGCGGGTCGGGATGGTCTTCCAGAATCCCGACAACCAGCTGGTAGCCAGCACGGTGGAAGAGGACGTGGCCTTTGGCCCAGAGAACCTAGCTTTGCCCCCCGACGAGATCCGGCGGCGAGTGGACGAAGCACTGGCGATTGTCGGCCTGACCGATTATGCAACGCACCCACCGCACATGCTCTCCGGCGGCCAGAAACAGAAGGTGGCCATCGCCGGCGCCCTGGCGACCCGCTCCGACTGCATTGTCTTTGACGAGCCGAACTCAATGCTCGATCCGCCTGGCCGCCAGCAGGTGTTGGACACTATCCGCCGGCTCAATGGCGAGGGGATGACGATCGTGTTGATCACCCAATCGATGGACGAGGCAGCCTTGGCCAAGCGGATTGTAGTAATGAACGCCGGACGTGTCGTTCTAGACGGGCCGCCAGAAGCGGTGTTTGCCGTACCGGGCACAAAGTGCGACCAGGGGGACAGCGAAAGCAACCACTTGGGGTCGCCCCTACTGGAAGAAATAGGGCTCGACCGACCTTTTGCCGCCGAGGTGGCCGACCGGCTGCGGGAGCAAGGGTTGCCGCTGCCTACCGGCCTGTTGACGGTAGACCAGTTGGTGGTGGCGCTATGCTGATCCAGATCGAGAAGCTGAGCTATATCTATGCTCCGCGGACACCGCTGGCCCGCACCGCCCTGGACGGGGTGAGCCTTGAGCTGCGCCCCGGGGAGCGGGTGGGTCTCGTCGGCCAGACCGGCTCCGGCAAGTCCACCCTGGCGCAGCAGATAGCCGGACTGCTGGCGCCGACGGCCGGCCGGGTGCTGCTCGACGGCACGGCGGCTCATGAGCGGACGCCTGCCGCCCGTGCCCAGCGGCGCAGGATCGGTCTGGCCTTCCAACATCCCGAACAGCAGATCTTTGAGCAGACGGTATTCAAAGAGGTGGCCTTTGGGCCGCACAACCTAGGGCTGGCCGAGGCCACAATCGCCGAACGGGTGCAGTGGGCGCTGGAGATGGTTGGCCTGGACTCGGCGTCCTTTGCAGAACGGATGCCCTTTGCTCTGAGCGGCGGCGAGATGCGTCGAGTCGCACTAGCCGGTATCCTGGCTATGCGCCCCGACGTGTTGATCTTGGACGAGCCCACGGCTGGGCTAGATCCCCGGGGCCGGCGGGAGCTATTGACGCGGGTGGGCAGTTGGCAGGCAGAGACCGGCATGACCCTCATCTTCATCTCCCACCACCTTGACGAGGTGGCCCGGCTGGCCGAGCGGGTGATCGTGCTGGGCCATGGACAGGTCGCGGCCGACGGGCCCACTCGCCAAGTGTTGGGCGACAGCCAGTTGCTGCGCTCAACCGGCCTGGCCGCACCCCAGCCTGTGGTGTTGTTGGAAGCGCTGCGGGGGGCCGGCTGGCAGGTGCGCACCGACCGGCTGCTGCCCGAGCAGGTCGTGGCTGAGATCGGCCAAGCGTGGCGTCAACGGAGCGGAAGATGAACCTGCTGCTGCCCGGCATGTACATGGCCACCGATTCGTCCCTCCATCGTCTGGACCCGCGGGTCAAGATGGCAGCAGCGTTGAGCCTGATGATCCTGCCGTTCGTTGTCCACACGCTGCCAGGGTTCTTGCTTCTGGCGGCCCTGGTAGCCGTTACGGCATTGCTGGCACGCGCGCCGATTCTGGCACTGCTGCGGACTGTGCGCACGGCCTTCTGGCTCGCGCTTCTCATGTTCTTTTTCTACTTTTTTACTACACCGGGTCAGACGCTGGTCACGTGGGGTGGGATCAGCGTTACTGTAGAAGGGCTGGCGTTGGGGGCGACACAGGTGTACCGGATATGCCTGCTGGTCATCGTCGCATCGCTGTTGACCTACACCACTTCGCCCACCCAGTTGGCCCATGGCCTCGAGGCGGTGTTTGGCCCGCTGGAGCGGTTGCATTTCCCTGTACGAGAAATAGCCCTGGTATTGACCATCGCCCTGCGCTTTGTACCAACCTTTTTTGCCGAGATCGAGATAATCTCCAAGGCCCAGCAGGCACGCGGCGCTGACCTGACAGGAGGGCCGCTGCGACGGCTACGAAGACTGGTACCTATATTTGTACCGATCTTTGTGTCCGCCCTCCGCCGCGCTGAGGATTTGGCCACGGCAATGGACGCACGCGGCTTTCGCAGCGCCCCCCACCGTACCCGGCTTTACCGGCTGTCGTTGGGCTGGAACGATCTGGCGGCCTGCCTGGTCTTCCTGGCCACCAGCCTGCTTATCATCGGATTGGATCGGTGGTGGCAGGTATAATTATGTCATCCTGAGGGCGCTCCGCCTGAAGGATCTCGGGAGGAAAAGATGCTGCTGTGCATCGACATCGGCAATATCAACATTACATTTGGATTGTTCACAGGCGTAATGCTGGGTCCGCACTGGCGCATTCAGACGGTCCATGATAAAACATCCGATGAATATGGCACTCTGCTGGAGCAACTGTTTTGTCACCAGGGCTGCCAACCCGACCAAGTGACCGGCGTTGCCCTGGCCAGCGTCGTGCCGCCGCTGATCACCGTTTTCCAGGAAGCGTGCCGGAACTATATGGGACAGGAGCCGCTGGTGGTAGATGCCGGCGTGCGGACCGGGGTGCGCATCCGCTACGATAACCCGCGGGAGGTTGGGGCCGACCGGGTAGCGGACGCTGCCGCCGTACGGGCCCTGTACGGGGCGCCAGCGTGCATCGTCGATTTCAGCACTGCCACGGCCTTTGACGCCATCTCAGCCGACGGCGATTACCTGGGCGGCGCCATCGCCCCCGGCATCGGCATCGCCGCCGAGGCACTCTTTGAGCGTACCGCCAAACTGCCACGGGTAGAGCTGAGCAGGCCGCCGTCGGCCATCGGCCGCAACACCGTCCACAGCATCCAATCGGGTCTGCTGTTTGGCTATGCCGGCCTGGTGGAGGGAATGGTGGCCCGCTTCAAATCTGAGCTGGGCCCCAGCACCCGGGTCGTCGCCACCGGCAGTCTGGCTCCGCTCATCGCCCAGGAGACAACGACCATCGACGTGGTAGACCCATGGCTTACACTCCACGGGTTGCGCATCATCTACGAGCTGAATCGCTGAGATTCTTCGCCCGCCTTCGGCGTCAGGATGACAAAGAGCCCTGGCAACCGGCCAGGGCTCTTGCCATGAATCATCCTTTTTAGCGCGGCACCCACTTGACGGCGTCAAACGCGATCAGGCGAGACAGATAAGGCTCATAGGTCACATCTGCCAGCGAGACATAGTCATCCCCGGTTCCGCGGAAAAGGAAGGTCCCCAACGACACCCAGCGGTCGCCGTTGGCTGACTGATCCACTACCTTCAGCGTCAGGCCGCCAGCGTGCGACACCCAATAGCGCGCGTTGGCCGTGGTCGTGTACTTGTCTGGGATATAGACAAACACCTCGTACCGTGCGGCCGCCAGGCTTGGATACCAACGCACCCAGTTGTAGTTTGGCCGCACCGCGTCGTTGTTTTTGGTCCAGAACAGGCGGCCGTTATACCCTTCAGATGCGGTACGCCAGCTGCCGGCTGCCCCACCCTTGACAAAGCCGGCATCACGATCGTCCACGATCACGGTGCCGGGACTGCCACCGGCCTTGGCCCACGATAGCTTGGCGACGGCTCCCCCTGTGTTCTCATAGTACTCCAGCTTGACCGGAATACTGCCGCCCGGCAGGTAGATGTCGCCGGTGTACGTATGCGGGGCCTGAACCTTCCAAGTGTCGATCAACAGATGGTTATTCACCCACAGACGGGCGCCGTCATCCACAGTCAGCGTAAAGCGGTAGGATGCAGCGTCCAGGCTCACGTTCCGCATCCAACGGACTGAAAAGCGATCGACAGGGATGACGTTAGGGGCCGGCGAGCCGTTGCCCCAGTTAAAGTTGATCCACGCATCATCCCGCACCAACGCCGGCGTACCGCTCAGGTTCTTGTTGGCATAGTACTCGCCGCGCCAATTGACTATAGCGGCCAAAGGCGCCCATGTCACCTTGGCCACAGCATCAACCGTCTTCTCATAGTACTCGACCACAACCAGGTGGTGACCACCGACCAGATACTTGTCGGCGGTGACTGTCCTGGCTGAATGGTCAGACCAGTCGTCGATGATCAGCTCGCTGTTGACATAGACCCGCATGCCATCGTCACTGGTTGCCGCAAAACGGTAAGTACCGGCCTCCAGATCAAGATAGCGAGCCCAACGTGCCGAAAAACCATCGGCCTGGATGCTTGGGTCTGGTGAGCCGAGGCCCCAGCTAAAGTCCAAGTTCGAGTCAGTGCGCTGCAGCGCAGGCGACCCATTGAGGGTCATGTTGTTCCAATAGGCAGCCTGCCAGAATGGATCGGAATGCTGAGGAGTGATCGGCCCCTGCGCCAGCGCCGATCCGGCGCCTGCCAACACGATCATCAGGACGGCAATAAAACTTAGCACCCTAGACATTTTGACCTCCCCCATCTTGCTAATACTCGAGGACGGCCACGACACAGATTGTGCAGCCGCACTCTTTCTTTAAGACGCAAGATGGCGGTCTGCGGTTCCATAAATGGGCGGGGTCCCACCCCCACCAGTTTGGCAAACGGCCCCAGATGTACTATGCTTGTTGCACTTGGCTCTGTTTTGTGATGTGTCTACCATGCCAATTGAAGACTGCATGGAAGAGCCAGCATCCCGCGAGATGCTGGCCCAGTTGGAGCAGGATTACAGCCTCTGACGTGCAGGCCTGTCTGCTCTACTCCTTCTTGTTCAGGAAGCGCTTGATGACGGTGATGGCATCGTGAAGCTGGACCTGATCGCCGGTCTTGAGGTCGGCAAGCGGTTTGATGGCCCAGGCCTTGCTGTCCACCTGGAATACGCCCAACCGGGTATCAACCTTGACATACTGGTCTTGCACGTAGGCCAGCCCGGTCAGCCAGCCGTCGCTGCCGATGGAACAGCTGGTCACAGCGCCGACCACCCGGCCTTTGCGGTTAACCACCACATCCCCCTGCTTGGGCACTCGGGCGTGCTCTTCGTCAAAGCGGAAGCGGATTAGCCGAGCCTGGCGCCGGTGCTCGTGGGCCATGTAGGCGGCCTTGCCGACAAAGAACGGCTTGTACAGCTTGACGTAGGATGGAAAGCCAGCGTCGGCCGGATTGAGGTCCAGCGGACCGGCCAACTCGTGACCGTATAGGGGCAGCCCGGCCTCAATGCGCAGGCTATCCCGCGCCGCGAGGCCAACCGGCTGCAAGGCAAAGGCACGGCCGGCCTCAAGCAGGGCATGCCAGAAAGCCGGCGCCGCGGCCGGGTGGACAAAAATCTCAAAGGCCATCGGCTCGCCAGTGTAGCCGGTGCGGGCCAGGTATAGGTCATAACCCGCCAGTGGACCGTGGAGAATCTGGTTCTGCCTCATTCCCAGCAGTGTCTCGCGCATCGGATCCTGCTCGTCCATCATCGCCAACAGAATGTCGCGCGAGCGAGGGCCCTGCAAGGCCAGCTGGGCTCTCATGCCGCTGCCCAGGCTCGGATCGCGCATGTCGCGGATCACAACGGTTTCGGTGCCCAAAGCACATGACCAGGGGCGTACCGAGTCGATCTGGACCCGTCCGTCGTGCACGGCATTGATCCAGGCCCAATCCTTGTCGTTGTTGCCCGAATTGACCACCATCCAATACCGCTCCGGTTCGAGGCGGTAGATCCAGACGTCATCTACAACATGCCCATCCTGGTCGAGCAAGTAGGAGTATTGAGACTGCCCCACTACCAGCGGCGACACATCGTTGGTACAGATCGTGTTCAGGAAAAGGTGGACGTTGTCGCCGCTGAACTCGAACAGGCCCATGTGGCTGACGTCGAACAAGCCGGCCGCCCGCCGCACAGCCAGATGCTCTTCCTGAGCTGAGCCATACCACAACGGCATCTCCCAGCCGGCAAAGGGCGCCATCCGGGCGCCCGCCCGAACATGGACGTCGTACAGCGATGTCTGCTTGAGGGGTAGGTCGGCCGGTTCCTGCCAGGTAAAGGCGGGCAGCTTTTCCAGCCCACCAGGGGCGTCAGCCCGCGCCCGCTGCCCGATCCAGTAAGGCTTGTGGAAGGCCCAGCCCACTGCCTCACCCTCAAACTCTTCGACCGAGAGAGCCTTGACCGTCCAGGCGTTGGCCAGCTCGTGGGGCAGGCGCCGGATCACGACCGGCCCAGGGACCACCACAAAGGGATCGTCGCGGTCCACGCGGACATAGCCGTCAGACAGGGCACGCAGCCAGTGGACCACGCGGGATTCACTTGTCTTGGGGACGAGCAGGTGGAAGCAGGTGGTTTCCTCGCCCGGCCGCTTGAGCAGCCCGGCGCCCATCAGCCGGCCGTCGGGATCTAGGATCCAGGTCGGCTGGCACTCATCGGGCCGGAGGGCATAGACATCGTTGCTCATCGCCACGTTACAAAAGCCGCGGGCATGACGGCCCTCGATCTCGACGATATCCCACTCACCACCCAGGTCGGTGGTTGGCTTGTGCATAAAATAGTGGTGAGGGTAGCCACTGGGGGAGTAATCAGGACCCAGATCGACACAGCAAGCCAGGCCGACGACATCCCACTTGGCCTGCTCCAGCAGGTCAAAGTCGATCTTGGCCCGGTAGACGGGTCCGTGCCGGCCGGCGTAGGCGTAGGGCTGGGCGGCCTTGAGCACCCGAGCGATGATCTCGGCCAGGCCCTCGATCTCAAGCGCTTGAAAGCCGCGTTGGGTGACCCAGTGGGCGCCCAAGCGGATGCCACTGGGGACCGCGGCGCTCCGGTCGCCGGGGATCGTGTTGCGGTTGAGGACGATACCCGCCATGTCAAGGATGCGGGCGGCGATGTCGCCCATCAGCGGCGTGCCGCGTTTGTTGTCCGGGCTCACGCCCCAGTCTGCCCGGACGCTCTTGCAATCCACCAGCAACATGTGGGTATCGGTGCCGCCGTAGGGGATGCGCAGGCCGCGCCGCTGCAGCTCGGCAGCCAGGTGCTTGGCATTGTCCACCACCTGCTGCTGGAGCTGGCGGAATTCGGGAGCACGGGCCAGCTTGAAGGCAACGGCTATGCCGGCCATGGCATTCACGTGAGGGCCGCCCTGCTCGCCGGGAAAGACTGCCGCGTCCACCTTCTCGGCCAGCTTTTTGTCTGTGGTCAGGATGCAGGCTCCACGTGGGCCGTAGAGGCTCTTGTGAGTGGTAAAACTGATAACGTGGGCATGCCCAACCGGGCTCGGTACGATGCCGGCGGCGACCATCCCGGCGATGTGGGCGATGTCGGCCATCAGGTAGGCGCCCACCTCATCGGCGATCTGACGGAAGCGGGCCCAATCGGGCATCCAGGGATAGGAGGTAAAGCCGGCGATGATCATCTTGGGTTTGTTGGCGCGGGCCAAGGCGGCGATGGCATCATAATCCAGCCGCTCGGTTTTTGGGTCGATGCCGTAGGAAACGATGTTGTATGTCTTGCCCGAACGGTTGACGGGGCTGCCGTGGGTAAGGTGCCCGCCATGCAGCAGATTCATGCCCATGACGGTACTGCCGGGCGGGACCAGGGCGCCATAGACGGCGCTGTTGGCCGGCGAACCGGACAAGGGCTGGACGTTGGCCCAGATCTCCTCAGGGGGAACCGCAGGCGTGGCAAAGGTCTCGGCCGCCCGGCGGCGGGCCAACGACTCGAGAACGTCGACATACTCCACCCCCTTGTAGTAACGCAGGTCGGAGTGGCGCCGGTAGTTGGCCAACTGGACCTCAAAGTCAAGGATGGCTTCTTGCGGCAAACCGTGGGCGCCAGGATCGGGATAGCCCTCGGCATAGACGTTCTGAAATACCGAACCCAGCGCCTGGCGCACAGCGGCCGGCGCCTGACTCTCGGAAGGGATCAGGATCAGCTTGCGGGCCTGCCGCTCGGTCTCATAGTCGATGAGGTGGGCCACGTCCAGATCCAACGCGGCCAGATCGGCGCTAAAGAAATCCAACATTGGGACCTCCACATCGAAAACAGTGTAACCAGACCCCACTCCCCTTCAGATCGGGGACTGACAGGGCACAAAGGCAACAAAGGCGGCTCAACAGCGACGTCGGCATTATACTTTAAAAGGAGACCAAGAACAAGTAGCAAGGTGAGGCTTTCTACAGCACTTGGAAAGAGAGGAAAAGCGTGGTATCCTTCTATAGTTGCCATTCTGCAACAGGAGGGGTGGGATGGATAGACCTCGGGTACGCGAGGCGGGTATTATCGTCGGCGAGCTGCAGCCCGGAGCGCATAACACTATCACCGACGTGGCAGGGGTGCGCGTCGGGCACGTCACGTTGATCGCGGGGGAAGGGACGCTGCGTCCGGGACAGGGGCCGGTGCGCACCGGCGTGACGGTGATCCTACCCCATGGCGACAACCTGTTCCGTCAAAAGGTCCGTGCGGCAGTGCACACCATCAACGGCTTTGGCAAGGTGCGCGGCTTTGAGGAGGTGCGTGAGCTGGGAGTGATCGAAACGCCGATCGCTTTGACCAACACCCTGAACGTGGGCCTGGTGGCCGATGCGCTGGTGCAGTACATGGTCCGCCACAACCCCGACATCGGCATCACCACCAGCACAGCCAACGTGCTGGTGGGCGAAACCCACGACGGCTATCTGAACGACATCCAAGGGCGCCACGTCCACGCCGAGCATGTGTGGGCGGCGATCGAGTCGGCCACGCCGGGGCCGGTGGCCGAAGGAGCTGTAGGGGCAGGGACCGGGACCAGTTGCTTTGGCTGGAAGGGCGGCATTGGGACCGCCAGCCGGATAGTGCCCGAAGCCGGAAGATACACCGTTGGGGCGCTGGTGCAGTCGAATTTTGGCCGGCCTCAGGATCTGACTGTGTGCGGAATCCCAGTTGGCCGGCAGATCCGGCCACCTGATGCAACCCCACCGCCACCGTCCGACAGCGGCTCGATCATGGTAATCCTGGCCACCGACACGCCGCTGAGTGAGCGCCAACTGCGGCGGCTGTGCGTGCGCGCCGCCGCCGGCCTGGCCCGCACCGGCAGCCACTATGGCCACGGCAGCGGCGACTTTTGCATCGCCTTTAGCACCGCCTGGCGGGTGGAGCACGATCCGGCATCACTCACTACTACCCAGACTGTGCTGGCTGATGAGGCACGGGTGATGGGCTGGCTGTTTCCCGCTGTAGCAGAAAGTGTGGAGGAAGCTGTCCTCAACTCGCTGTTCCGCGCCGAGACGGTGGTGGGCCGCGATGGGCATGTGCGCCACGCTCTGCCGGTGGAAGAGGTGGCGGCCCTTTGTCAACCGAGCGGCACAGCGAGATGAAAGAGCTATTCGCGGCCGTCTGGCGTGCGAGGCAAGGGCGAGATTCTGAACCGGCACTCGCCGGCGCCCGATACGACGGACTTGACAAACTCAACGGCCACCGGCCGGCCTAGGACGGCCTCCCACATGACCCTGACGAACGCAGTTGAGCAGTGGCAATAGCTCGCTGCTCGATCATGCCAAAGATTGCTTTGCTCATAGGTTTCTCCCGTACCACGACCTTACCCGTCCTGCGACCGGTTAGCACTAAGCTCAGCCCATAACCGGGGCGACATTCAGGCCGCCGTCGATGACAAATACCGCACCGCTGACGAAATCGGAGGCGGATGAGGCCAAGAACAAAGCCAGTCCGGCCACGTCCTCCGGCTCGCCAAAGCGACCCAGAGGCGTACGGGTCAGGATCGACCCGGCGATGTCGGGGGTCTGCCACAGCAACTCACTGAAGCGGGTCTTGATCACGCCCGGGGCGATGGCGTTGACCTGGATGTTGGCCGGGCCCAGCTCCATGGCCAACTGTTGGGTCAAGGCGATGACGGCCGCTTTCGAAATGCCGTACAAGCCCATTCCCGGTGGCGGACGCAGCCCGGCCGTCGACACCAGGTTGATGATCTTGCCGCCGCCCTGCGCCTCCATGTGGGGCACGACCGCCTTGCAGACGCGAAAGACGCCCTTGGCGTTAATATCCAGGATCTTGTCCCACTGGCCCTCATCGGCGGTAAGCAACGGTCCAAAGTGGGGGTTGGTGGCAGCATTGTTGACGGTTATGTCGATTCGACCGTAGGTCTCCAGAGCGCGGGCTACCAGAGCGGTCACATCGTCGGGCTGGCCGACGTGGGCCTGGACGGCCAGCGCGCGGCCGCCGGCAGCTTCTATCCCGGCGGCGACGGCCTGGACACTGTCCAGCTTGCGGCTGGAGACAACGACCCGGGCGCCAGCCTGGGCAAAGCGCAGGGCGATAGCCTTGCCGATGCCGCGCGAGGCGCCGGTGATCAGGGCTACTTTGCCTTCAAGTAAGAATTCGGCCATGGTTCCTCCATACCACCATATCTTGCATCTTTTTCATCTATTGTCCGATGACACTCGACAGCGCGGCCAGATGACTATCGGTGAGATAGGCACTGTGGTTCATGAGCAAAGCGGGATCCTCCAAGACACCAAGCAGATCCTGATCGATCCGGTGCTTGGCCTCGGTGTCCAATCGAAACGCGCGCAGCATCTTGCGACAGGTCTCCAGACGTCGATCTCGACGGGACAGAAGCGTTCCGGTGCGCACACTACAGGTCAGGGTCAACTCGTCCGACGGCGAGAGGACGATGCCGGCTATACTCAGGGTTTCGGCAGCCTCGTCGTATATGTAGTCAGCCGGGCGGTCCCGACCACAAATCGAGAGATGCAAGCGATCCGGGCGCCGGATGCCGTGAACCACCAAGTTATAGATCCGCTCAGGCGGAATGAGCGAGACATCCCCCTGAGCAGGCGCCACTGTGAACAGCAAGCGCTGCTCCTGCCACGTCTGAAACAAGGGGATAATACAGCCACAGCCCGCCAGATAAGCCTGCGTGTCACCGTCGTCTTCGTACAGATCAAAGCGATTGTCGGCTCCCGCGAAAACGTGCACGGCCAGTTCCGCAGGGTTGGCAACCCCACCCCAACCCACCCGAGGACCAAGAGGAACGATCCCTCCCGCTTTGGCCAGCACAGGGATCTCGTCCAAGGCACCGTACAGGGTGTGCCAGCGGCCTCCGGCATAATGCTGTCCGCTGAAAAAGTCGAACCAGTCACCGGCAGGCAGCCAGACTGCCTGCCTGCTGAGACGCGTGTCGGCATCGCGGGGCACCACGAACGGGGCGGCGATCAGTTCGCTGCCGAACAGGTATTGGTTTGGACTGTGGTAAGCTTCTTCCGCTTCTGGATAGAGGAAGTACATGGGCAAGACGAGGGGACGGCTCTGCACGGCACACCGCCAAGCCATCGAATACAGGTAGGGGATCAAGGCGTGGCGCAGTCGCATCGCAGCCTGTGTGATATGCAAAACCTCGCCGCCGTAGCCCCATGGCCGGCGCTCGTGGTAAGGGTTCTTGGTGCTGTGCAGCCGGAAGATGGGACTCAAGATCCCAAACTGGACCCAACGGGTATACAGCTCTGGATCCTCAATGCCCCGGAAATGGCCGCCGATATCGTGGCTCCACCAGCCAAAACCTACGTTCGCTGCCGTCGCCGTAAAATAGGGCTGAAAGGCCAGCGAGCTCCAGCTAACAATCGTATCACCCGAGAACCCGATGGGGTAACGGTGGCTACCGAGGCCGCCCCACCGAGTAAACACGAATGGGCGTTTCTGTCCATCGCGGGCCAGGTCGTAAAAGTGGAGATGGTTTAGCCACCAGAGCGGATCCAGGCCGGCCATCTGGCTTGTGTTGCCCTGCTGCCAGTCCACCCACCAAAAGTCCACTCCCTTCGCTTCCAGCGGGTGGTGAAGGACCTCGAAATAGGCAGCTGCAAAGTCCGGATTGGCGATGTCAAAGAGCACCGGGTCGGCACTAGCAGGATCGACGCCGAGGCGCCGGGCCATTTCTGAGTATTGCGCCTCGTGAGGATGGATGCCGGCGGCCGGGTGCAGGTTCAGCGAGACCTTCAGACCTTGCTCGTGAAGGTTATCCATAAACCCTTCTGGATCGGGGAAAAGGCTTCTGTTCCACGTGTAGCCGGTCCAACCCGATGAGGCATTGCCAGTCTGGGTAATGTGCCAGTCCATATCGACAATGCAGACCGACAGCGGAATGCCGTGGGCCTCAAACTCTCGCATCAACTGCAGCAGTTCCGCCTGGGAGTAGTCCCAATATCGTGACCACCAATTGCCCAGTGCCCAGCGGGGGATGAGCGGGATTGGTCCTGCCACTCGGCAGAAATCCTGCAAGCAGCCAAGGTAGTCATGGCCATAGCCAAAGAAGTACAGATCAAGGTTCTCCGGAATGGCGCGGGGCGCCAACCAGCCACTTGGGTCGAATACGAGACCGGCCGAGTCGTCTACCACAGCCCAACCAGACCTGGAGATCAGACCCTGATCCAGGTGGACGCGGCCGTCGGCGCCGTCCAACGTACGAGCTGTGCCGCGGAGGTTACCCGGATCGCGCTCCCCATAGTGCCAGATCCCTCCAGATCGCCTTAGCTCAATGGAGAGGGTCTCTCTCGTGAATCCTTTGGAACTGACCACGTAACAGAGGTGAAGTTGCTCGGTGATGATTTCCAACTGCGCTGCTGAGCGTTTCACCTCAAATTCGGGCGCCGGCTGCTGCCGGTACCAGAAGGCCTGGCTGGCGCGATCCTCAAACCGGTCCCGGGGGCTAAACTCTAGCCGTATGAGTCGCGGGGTCAATATGGTAAAGCGGGCGCTCGGACCGCAAATCACAGCCGCCGGGTCAGGAATAGGTCGAAACGGAATATGAAAGTGGCTGGGCATGCGAGATGATTTCATGGTCACCATTATACTCTGATCCGGTTGGACGGGCAAGATAGCGATGCAATATCTATCTTGGAGAATGACGGGATGGGCACTTGCCGATTCTTGACCGGTCTGAGGCTCCGTGGTACACTTATCGGAGGAGCAGAATCTTGAGCGATCTACCGGTGATAAGGTACGCCGCCGCCGGTGGCGTGGTGGCCGACGGCGAGCGGGTGTTGGTTATTACGCGACCGGGCCGGATGGGACCAGACGGGCGGCCGGAGGTGCGGCTGCCCAAAGGCCACGTCGAGCCAGGCGAAAGCCACGAACAGGCCGCACGGCGCGAGGTGGGCGAGGAAGCTGGGCTGCTGGAGGCAACGATTGTGGCCGATCTGGGCCACCAGCAGGTCGAGTTCGAGTCGCGGAACAGGCACATCATCCGCAACGAGTCCTTTTTTCTGATGACACCATCGCCAAACGCTCCGCCAGGCCAGGCAGAGGGGCAGTTTACCCCGGTATGGCTGAGCTGGAAGGAAGCGCTTGCGCAGCTCACCTTTGAGGCCGAGCGGGAATGGGTGCGGCGGGCCCGTGAAACGATCCAGAGGAATTCAAGGGCGACGTAGGCCGAACGGCCTGTGAGACGATCCAGAGGAATTCAGGAGTGACGTAGGCCAAACGGCCTACACGACGATCCAGGGGAATTCAAGGGTGACATAGGCCGGTCGGCCATAGTCGCTGCCGACGACGTGCGATTCGACCAAGCCATGAGGCGCAGCGATCGGCCACACGCCACCATGATGGGTGTGACCGCTGACGACGTGGGTCACCTTGGGGCAGCGGACGATGGCCTGACCCAGCGTCAGGTTGCCAAAGTAGGCGTTGCCAAAGCTCCAGGCCAGGTCACCCGGCCGGCGCTCCAGGTTTTCGGCAAAGGGTGGCACGTGGGTAACCACCAGAATCTGGGTGATGGCCGGGTCGCCACAAAGTTTGTCCAAGCGCGCTGTAAAAGCCTGCAGCTCCTGGGCGGCAAATTCCTCGTCGGTGGCCTCCCAATCGACATAGTTGCCGTCGTTGTTGAACATCCCCTTGTTGATATAGTAATCGTTTGGGCCGAGCGGGACTGACAGGTCACGGGCGGAATAGTCGTACCAACCCAACGTGCCACAGACACCCAGGCTGCCCAGGTGGAATATCTCCCGATCCAGCCAGATAAAGCCAGCCTGGCGGGCAGATTGCTCGAGTAGGTGATCCCACAGCGATTGGCTGTTATGGTCACCCGACCAGACGTCGTGGTTGCCAGCCAGGGCCAGCTTGGGGCAGGTCAGGCCGGAAAAGAGGCTCAAAGCCCGTTGGAAGTTGGCCAGTGGGTGACCAAGGTCACCGGCCAGAACCAGACAATCGGGCCGCTCACGCTGGACCTGCTGGGCAAAACGTTCCAGCGCCGGCCTCGACCGGGCGTGGTAATGAAGATCGGCGGACAACAGAACCCGGATCATCGGAACAGTCCGAAAGCCCAGTTTCCCAGTCGGAAAGCAGAAATCGGGTCTCTCATTGCACCAAGGCTATAAGACATCCCCGATTAATACGCCTAACAGCCCGATGATGACGCCCAGGTGAAGCAGCAGATTACCATCGCCGAGCAGAAATAGCAGAAAGTTGCTTTGAGACCCTTCCGGCACTAACGCATAAATCACGCACCGGACGATGAAATTGAGCAGAACAAGCGCCACGCCGATCAGAACCGGTACTCCACGCACCGCTGCCAACCTGTCCAAGAATCGGGTCATGTTACCCTCCGCTGTCAGAATCAGTCCGTCTTCTGGTCCTTGCCCAGCGACGGGTCCAGTTCTACTGCTTTGTTCAGATCACGGCTGGCCTTGTCGTACTCGCCCTTGCTGCCGTAGGCCATCCCCCGGCTGTAGTAGGCAACGGCCAGGTTTGGATTAAGCACCAACGACCGATCCAGATCGCGGATGGCCTGGTCGTAATCGCCCAGCTTTTCATATGCCGCACCTCGATGGGCAAGAGCCACGGCCAACGCCGGATCGAGTTCCAGGGCTCGGTTAAAGTCCTCAATGGCCCCCCGATAATCCCGGGCTACTACCTTGGCCGCACCCCTCGCGTTGTAGATCAGGGCGCTCCTGGGCTGAAGCTCAACGGCCTGATCATAGTCGGAAATAGCCTCGGCATGGTTGCCGGTAGCCAGGTAAATGTCCGCCCGGGCGGCGTAAGCCGGTGCAAAGGAAGGCGCCAGCTCGATGGATCGCGCCAGATCAGCCAGGGCTTCGCTGTTCATGTCGAGGCGGCCGCGGACAAGGCCACGCTGGTAGAACGCATCGTACCCCTGAGGAGTGAGGGCACAGGCTCGGTCCAGGTCAGCCAGCGCCGCCGGCGAATCGCCCTGAGCTGCCCGTGCCACGCCACGCGCTATGCAGGCACCGGCATGCCCACTATCAAGGTCCAGCGCTTTGTTCTGGTCCTGGAACGCCTTGGCGTGGTCGCCCTGCCTGGCGTGAAGCAAACCACGGCGGTAATAACCTTCGACGAAGGCCGGGTCGAGGCGGATGGCCCGGGCATAGTCCTCCATAGCCCGTTTGTCCTCGCCAAGCTGCTCCCGGCACAACCCACGGTAGAGGTAACCCCGGGGTTCTTCATTCAGCTTTAGCGCCCGTTCTAGATCCTGCATCGCACCCTGAGGCTGGCCTAGAGCACAACTCACCAGAGCACGGCCGATCAATGGGTCTTGGTCTCCGGCGGCCAGGCCGATCGCCTTGTTGTAGTAGGTCAGCGCCCGCTCGTGCTGGCCCAGGTAGTAACAAAAGCCTGCCATGCGCGACAGCTCGTCGGCTCGTTGGTGCACCTGGTTAGTATTCTGCCCCTTGCGGACCGAGGCCGAAACAACCGTCTCGATCCGCTCTAGCTTGGTAAGGATCTGTCGCATCTCACCGCGCAGCTCAGGAGACAGATCGGACGCGTCCGGCATGATGCGCCTAGGATCGGGCAAGCCGCCCTCCTGCCGGAGTTGGTCAAGTTGGCCCCAGAGATGGTCCTTCTCTTCACGGATCAGGTCATCGCGCAGATCGAGCTCGGCGCGGAAGGCATGCTGCTCTTCCTTGGAGAGCGCGATCTGCTGCTCCAAGATCTTTACTTCGTTGGTGTGCAGCCGGTCGAGCCGGTCCAGGTGGCGATCAAAGGCACTACTCCGCCGTTGAAGGGCAAAGGCTATCAGCAGCTCGATAACCGCGACAGTAAACAGCAGGACAACCGGGCCCCAGCGGTCAATGGCCAGATCGACGATCAGATAATCCGCCCAAGCCTTGACATATGAGGAACTGGGCAGCATCCAGCTCCACCAACGCCACAAGAGTATTGCAAGTACAACCAAAACCACTGCAACGACAAGAATAATGAGCCAAGATACTCGACGTTTTCGCATGGTTAGCGCCCCTCCAACCTGCTTAGATGATAAACGGCCGGAACTGCTCGAACCACCGGCGTGGCAAATACCCCTTTAGTTTGGTCCCCCTGGCACCGTGTGACTCTTCTACAACTGTACCATGCTCATGAAAAAGAGCCACAAGATCGCCCCGGGCATAAGGAACCCGGACGGTAAGGTACACCAAGCCAACCGAGAGGATCTGTTCGATCCTGTCCAGCAAATCAGGTATACCGCTTCCGGCGGTGGCCGAGATCGGCACGCTATTTGGAAAATCGCAGCAGATGGAGGGGGCCAGCGCCGGATCGGGAAGCCGGTCGATCTTGTTGAGAGCGACAATAATCGGCCGGTCAGCAGCTCCCAAATCGACGAGTGCCTGACTGACCGTTTCAGCCTGCTGGCAGACATTCAGGTGTGTTATGTCGACTACGTGCAGCAGCAGGTCCGCTTCGTTGATCTCTTCCAGTGTGGCGCGGAAGGCAGCCACCAAAGAGGTTGGCAGTTTCTGGATGAAGCCAACGGTATCGGAAAAGAGCACTTCGCGGCCGCTCGGCAGGGTTACACGCCGCGTTGTCGGATCGAGGGTAGCAAAGAGCTTGTCTTCGACCAGCACATCAGCCCCAGACAGCGCATTGAGCAGCGTCGATTTTCCGGCATTGGTATAGCCTACGATGGCCACCACCGGCACCGCAACTCGCTCGCGCTGCTTGCGGTGCAGCCGGCGATGGCGGCGAACGCCTTCCAAGTCAGTCTTGATCTGGGCTATGCGCCGGCCGATCTCACGCCGGTCCACTTCGAGCTGGGTTTCGCCTGGGCCACGCAGCCCCACACCCGCCGCTCCACCCCGGGCCGCCCCACCGCCTGCCTGTCGCGCCAGGTGGGTCCAGGCCCGGGTCAGGCGTGGCAGCAGATACTGGTACTGGGCCAACTCCACCTGGAGCTGGCCCTCCCGTGTCCTGGCATGTTGGGCAAAGATGTCCAAGATCAGGCCGGTGCGATCCATCACCCGTACCTGGTCTCCAAGCCTTTTTTCCAGATTCCGCAACTGGCGCGGCGAAAGCTCCTCGTCAAAGACGACAAAACCAAAGCCCAGATCGTCGCGCAGGTCGAGCAGTTCTGAGACCTTGCCCGAGCCAACAAGGGTGGCCGGGTCAAAGCGATCGATCCGCTGCCACGTTTGCCCGGCTACCTCGAGGCCGGCAGTTTGGGCCAACTGGCCCAGCTCAGCCAGCGAGTCCTCAATTGCCCAGCCATCCTTTTGGCCCTTGAGCTGCGCCCCGACCAACAATACTCGCCCTGACGCAGTCCCAGCCACGAGCGCATCCCGCGAGATACCCACCTCCCAGCTCAGAATGCGACCTGTTTCCAGCGCCGCATCGCCTCGCGAATACGGTCGGTGGACATGCCCAGCGAGATGCGGACATAGCCTTCGCCCTGATCACCAAAGATCGTGCCGGGCGTGATGCTGATGCCCGCTTCATCCAAGAGCCGGGCGGTATACTGCCCAGAGGTCAGCCCTGCCGGCGTCTTGGCCCAGATGTATAGACTGGCGATCGGCCTGCCAGCCAGGATGCCCATCTCGTGCAAGGCAGCCAGGATGATATCACGTCGCTCGCGGTAGATCAGATTGCGCTCGTCAAGCCATGCCTGATCGCCGGTGAGCACCAGCACCGACGCATCCTGGATCGGCCGGAAGATGCCCGAATCGATATTTGTCTTGGTCTTGGCCAGGGCATCGACTGCGGCAGCGTTGCCCACGGCCATACCAACCCGCCAACCGGCCATGTTGTAGGTCTTGGACAGTGAGTTGAACTCCAACGTTACGTCCATGGCCCCCGGCACCTGCAACAGACTGGGCGCCCGGTATCCGTCAAAAGTCACATCGCAGTAGGGGTTGTCGTGGCAGATCAGCAGATCGTAACGCCGGGCAAAGGCTACCGCTCGTTCAAAAAACTCGAGCGGCGCAGTTGCTCCGGTGGGGTTATTGGGGTAGTTCAGCCACATGATCGAGGCCGACCGGGCCACGCCGGCAGGAATGGCATCCAGGTCAGGCAGGAATTCATCGTGCGCGTGGAGAGGGATTACCACCGGCACGCCGCCGGCCAGCAGCGTACCCATAGTGTAGGTCGGATAACCAGGGTCTGGCACCAGGACTGCCTGGCCCGGATCGACGAAAGCCAGAGCCGCGTTAGCAATGCCTTCTTTGGAGCCGATCAAGGCAACTATCTGCTTTCCCGGGTCCAATTTGACACCAAACCGTCGCTCGTAATAGACGGCAACGGCCCGACGGAATTCTGGCGTGCCGTAATAGCCGGCGTAGCCGTGGTGGGATGGTTCCAGGGCCGAACGGTACATGGCTTCGATGACAAAGTCAGGGGGCGGGAGATCGGGGCTGCCGATGTCCAGCCGAATGATGTCCTTGCCTTGTCCTTTCAGCTCAAGCAGCCGGCGTTCAAAGCCGGCGAAAGGGTAAGGAGGGAGGTTCTTGACGCGATCGGCGATCTTGATCATTCAGACTTGGCTCCTGTTTCCGTATTATGCTTCAGGGCAGGTTCTCATGCAGGCACCCGGCCCATATCGTGACTACTGTCGAAAGTCTGCCCCCGGGCAGCGCTCGCCTGGAACTCTCCCCAGGTTGGGCGGATCGGCAGCAAGACGTGAAAGTGGCTGCCCGGACATGTCTCGGGGTCATAGCCCTTACTTTCGACATAGATCCGCCCGCCGTGAGCATCAACGATCCCTTTTGCAATTGTCAAGCCGAGCCCTGGGCCACCGCCCATGAACCGGGTCTTGCTCGTAGAATGAAGCTCGGGGCCTTCGGTACGGTAGAACTTGTCAAAGATGCGGTTCTGATCTTCGATGTCAATGCCCACGCCGCTGTCAGACACAATCACTTCGACGCCTGCCGGTTGCTCGCTAGTGACCATCAGCAGCCGGGCGGCGACGTCGATGCACCCGCCATCGGGCGTGTACTTGACCGCATTGCCGATCAAGTTAACAAAGACCTGGTGCAAGCGCAGGGCGTCGGCCTCAATCGGCGGAATCCCGTCCAAGTCGTGCATCCGGATCACCTGTTTCCGTCCCTCGGCCGCAGGCACTAGATCCGCACAGGCCATCTCTACCACGTTCGACAACAGAGTCGGCTCCAGGTTAAGGCTTAACACGTTGGTATCGATCAGCGCCACGTCGATGATGTCCTCGATGATAGCCCTCAGCCGGCCGGTCCCTTTGATGATCCCCGATACTACCGAATCCAGGGCCTGGGCGTTCAGCTCCTGAATGCCACCTTCAGTCAGCATCTCAGCGTAGCCCTGGACCAAAGTCAGGGGCGTTTTGAGCTCGTGGGCAGCGATGGTAATAAAGTCTGACTTTTTCTTGTCCAGCTTGGCCAGCTCTTTGGTCCGATCCTCTACCCGCTGTTCCAGCTCCTGGTTAAGTCGAACCAAGCGTTCATAGAGGCGTGTATTTTGCAGAGCTACGGCTGCCTGGTCCGCAACCGACTGGACCGTCTCGATCACAGCCATCTCGAGCGGCTGATTGCGCGCCGGGCTATCGACTGTAATCACACCCAACGGTCTGTCTTCCCCTTCCAGTGGGACAACCAACAGAGCACGCTGAGGGAAGAGGGAAGCCAGGGCTTCGTCACTTATATCAGCGGCACGGAGAGCCTGGAGCTTACCTGTCTTGAAAGCGCGGGCCACCGCCGAACGCTCTTCGCTCACTGGCAGATAGGCACGCTGCAACCGATCGCTGTCGATCCCGCGAGCAATGATCACCGACAGCTCATAGAGCTCTTCATCCGCCAGCCAGATCGCGCAGCGGTCGATCTGAGGCATAGTAATGAGGTTCTCAGCCACCGCCGCCAGGATCTGCTTCAAATCGAGGGTCGAGCTAATGGCCCGAGAAATGTTGTACAGAATGCGAAGCCGGGATAGAGCCTTGTCCGTTTCCTCGGTGGAAATAGCCAAGCGGCGCATCATAAACTCGGCTTCTGCCACCCTGGCTGACAACTGATCGCGGCTGGCCCGCGTATGAGCCCCCATAAGCAGGCGAAGGCATTGGTCGAACATACTGTCCAGAACGCGCATCTGACCCTCTGTCTCCTCGGCTGTAGAAGACTGAGCCAGCTCGACCCAAAGCAATTCCTTCAAGAGGGCAAAGATATCCAGCGTGTCGTCAAGTTGGTACTCGTCCTGCACCCGGCTGATAGCGATGCGGTCTGTCACCGGAAGCAGCCGACCAGGATCGTCCTCTTGCACTGCTACGGTGAAGGCATGGTAAAAGTCGGAGAAGAACTGCCTCTCCAGCTCCTTCGTCGTCAGCTCACGGTCCCGATCGCCCCCCCGTGACCGTACCAGCTTGATCCAGGCAGGGACCACAATTCGTTCGTTCTGGCGCAACCAGGCTGCAGCTTTGTCTCTCATCTCTCCAAGTACACCTCCATCACCCGACCGATGCGCTCCAGGCTCTCGGCGCTAATTTGCTCCAGAGTGTCGGCGGTGGTGTGCCAGGCTGGATAGTCAAAATCGATCACGTCCACCGCCGGCAGGCCCAGCGCAGCGAACGGCACATGATCGTCGGTGATGGCCCACTTGGCCTGCGGGATAAAGTGATCCTGATATCCCAGGTCAGCGGCGATATCCCACAACTCGGCAAGGAGATCGGAATCGGAATTGCGCTCATAATAGAAGCGCTGATCCTGGTCACCCACCATGTCCAGGACGATCACGGCCTCAGGCGTAACAGTCAGGTTCTTGGCCATGTAGGACGCCCCAACCGAAAAGGGCCAGCCATCCAGATTGCCACGGTCTTCTGCGTCAAAAAAGGTGAGCCAAACCTCATTGTCCAACGCCGACTTGTCCAGCACACGCCCCAGCTCGAGCAGGACGGCCACACCGCTGGCGCCGTCATTTGCTCCCAGGATCGACTGGTCAGGGTTGACCGGGTCGAGGTCTGCGTGAGGGCGCGTGTCGTAATGCGCTCCAACGATGATCACCGGTCCTGTGCCGGCTCGCCCGACAATGTTACGCAGCCTGACCCCCTGAAGCTCTGTAACCTGCTCCTCGATCTCCCATCCCATCTCCTTGAGCTGCTCGATGATATAGTCACCGGTCGCCCAACCGGCCTCCGAGCCGGTCGGGCGCGGGCCAAGGGCCGTTTGGGCCGCAGCCTGCTGGTACGCCTCCTCGCCATTGAAGGTAAGCGGCGTACCGCCGCAGCTCACCAGCAGGGCAAGGGTCAGCAGGAGAAATACCAGTCTGTTTCTCACATGGGCTCCGCGTCGGATTTAGGCAGAAGCCGGCGGCGAGGGGAGCAACCGCTCGACACTGGCAACCAATTCCTTCGGGCCGAACGGCTTGGTGATATAGTCGTCCACGCCGGCAATTTGCAGTCCCAATACCTTGTCGATCCCCTGTGCTTTGGCAGTCACTACCACCACCGGGATCTTTTTCAGATCATCGCTGGCCTTGAGGGCGCGCCACACCTCCCAGCCGTCCAGGTCAGGCATCATCAAATCGAGCAGTATCAGGTCAGGAGGATCGCGCCGCACGGCTTCCAGTCCTTCTTTACCCCCAACAGCTCCCTCGACCTCGAAACCTCGCCGTTCCAGGATCAGCCGCATCAGATCGATCATCTCGGGATGATCTTCAATACACAGGATCCTTCGCTTGGTCACACATCTCCTCCTGGCCACAGCGTTCGACCGTAGCCTCGATCCAAACTCCTAATACTCGCGGGCTGCCTCTTCGCCCCGCAACACACGGAGGGCGCCCTGGGCCAGGGCCAACATCTCATCCTCTCCCGGATAAACGAGGATGGGAGCAATCCAGCCCACCCGCTCCCGGATCCAACTCAACAGCATCTCCGAGTGGGCCACGCCGCCGGTGATGACAATGGCATCCACTTGCCCCTTGAGAACCGTGACCATGGCTCCGATCTCTTTGGCGATTTGGTAAGCCATCGCCTCGTAAATCAGGCGAGCGTGGTCATCGCCAGCGCCGATCCGCTGTTCAACCTCAACGGCATTGTTGGTGCCCAGATGGGCGACCAGCCCGCCCTTGCCAGCCAGTTTCTTGAACATCTCACCGTAAGTAAGCTTCAAGTCTTCGTACGGACGCACGCCGAAGCACATCCGCACCACATCACCCACCGGCAGTCCGCCGGACCGCTCAGGGGCAAACGGGCCGCCGCCGTCCAACGCCTGGTTGACATCCACCATCCGCCCTTTGCGGTGGGCTGTTACCGAAATCCCGCCACCAAGGTGAACGATGACCATGTTGAGCTCGGAATAAGGCCGCCCCAGGTCTTGGACCGCCCGCCGTGCAGCCGATTTGAGATTCAGAGCATGAGACAGACTCTTGCGCTCGATTTCAGGCAAGCCTGAGATGCGCGCCAGGTCATCGAACTCGTCCACGGCCACCGGGTCAACGATAAAGGCCTGCAGGCCCACCCGATCGGCGATGTCGCGGGCCATCAGCCCGCCAAGGTTCGAGGCATGCTCGCGCTCCTTGTTCCGGTTGTGCAGCTCGGCAACCATCTTGTCGTTGACCTCGTAGGTGCCGCTGGGGATGGGGCGCAGTGTCCCGCCCCGACCGACAACTGCCGACAGGAAATCGAGGGGAATCTGCTTTCCTGCCAGAAAATCAAGCACGGACTTGAGCCGAAAGTCATACTGATCGAGAATGTGGGGAAAGGCGGCAATCTCCTGGCTAGAGTGCCTCAGCGTCTCGATGAACAGCGGCTGTTCATCGTCGTAGACGCCGATCTTGGTCGAGGTCGAGCCAGGGTTGATGACCAACAAGTGGCGTGTCATATGGTCTCTGCTCCGCGACTATCAGCGATTTTCATACTACTAGATTATACCGCAAAAGCTAAACTGGCTCAAATCTACTCCTTACCTCCACCCGCAAGCCGAACAGATCTCCCAGCCAGCGCCCCTTTTTCTCCCCGGCCTCGATCTCGGTCTCACAGCCGGAGGGGCAGTCGGCCAAGACGATCAACCGGGCTCCATCCAGCCAGATCTCCAGACCCTGCACCGCGTCTGTGTGCGTGCGGTCCAGGCCATCTGCCAGACGCAAGATAGCCCCCAGCTTGGCGACGACCTCCCGATCTTCTGGGCCAAGCGCGGCAAAGCCCTTGTGCTCCAGTTTTGGCTGCGCCCCGCGATGATAACGGGCGATGTTAGCAACGATCCGCTTTTCTCGCTCCGCCAGGCCGGGCAAGTCAGCCTTTATGATCAGTTTGTAGGAGGTTTTGTGATGGGCTTCGTAGCCGTTGATATAGCCGATATCGTGCAACAGGGCAGCACAGTAGAGCAGATCGCGATACTCGTCGTCCAACCGGTGCAGATCGGCGGTCAGGTCAAAAAGCCGGACCGCCAGCCGGGCATCCTGCCGGGAATGCCCTTCCTCGAAATTGTAGCTGCGCCCCAGAGCAATGCAGGCCGCAAAAGTGTCTTCCATCATGCCCTATCTCGCGTTGCGTCACACACTGCGCACTATTGTACCTGTTGTTCAGCTATCTGTCAACAACTACCTTTCCGCCAAGATGACAAAACTTGTCCGCTCTCCCTTTCTGTGGTATAGTCTGCCCGCCAATCTGAGCTGTCTATAACAGCGTCCGGCCCTCAGGCTGCAGCCTGAGGTCGTGTTTTGTGGAAAACCACGGAAAGCAAGCAAGGAGACGATGATGAATTCGCCAAAGCAACTTCTGGGACCTATGCGTGTCGCCTTTCTAGTGCTCCCGCCTGTCTGTGTCTTGTTAGGGGTAGGAACAGCAGCCTGGACCGATGGACCGATCAACGCCCTCCACGCAGTGCTGATCTTCATTGGGGCGTTGGCCGCTCACATAAGCGTCAATGCCATCAACGAATATTTTGACTTTAAGAGCGGATTGGACCTGCGGACAATACGAACGCCGTTCAGCGGCGGCAGCGGCACATTGCCAGCCAACCCGACCATGGCCCGTCCTGCGCTGAACACCGGATTGATTGCCCTGGCCATCACCGGCCTGATCGGCCTGTATTTTTCATTCGTCCGGGGGTGGGCTCTGTTACCCCTAGGCCTCCTCGGGCTGGTCGTTATTGTGGCCTATACTCCCTACTTCACTCGCTATCCCCTGCTGTGCCTGGTCGCTCCCGGCCTGGGGTTTGGACCGCTCATGGTTATGGGCACCGATTTTGCCCTCACCGGCAGCTACTCGTGGACGGCGTTTTTTGCCTCGCTCGTCCCCTTTTTCCTGGTCAGCGACCTGCTACTACTGAACCAGTTTCCGGACGTTGAGGCCGATCGCGCCGCCGGACGAAGGCATCTTCTAATTGTCGCCGGCAAAAAAAAGAGCAGCGTGGTATATGTTGCTTTTCTCTTCCTGGCCTTCCTGTCCATCGTCGTCGGCGTGGGACTGGGCTTCTTGCCCACACTGGGGCTCTTGGGGCTTTTGCCCCTCGTCATTGCCGTGCCCACTGCAGTCGGCGTACTCCGCTATGCCGAGAAGATGGAAAAGCTAATGCCCTACCTGGGCATGAACGTCTTGCTCCAGGTCGTAACGCCTCTCCTGCTGGCCATCGGCTTGCTCATCGCGCCGTAGAGATTTGAGTTCGTAGATTTGACAAGAGCTTGAGTCTGTGCTATTCTCAGCGCCGACCTGGCGCCGCCAGGGCTGTCGGCTGCCTGGCGTCGCAGGATCAAAAGAAAGATCATGATGTAAAGGAGGATCTGTCGATGGATGGCGAAGCCACCGGAACCGTCAAGTGGTTCAGCAGGATGAAAGGTTGGGGTTTCATCCAGCCTGACGATGGGGAAAGGGACGTTTTTGTCCACTATTCCGACATCGAGGGCGACGGTTTCAAGAACCTGGAAAAGGGAGCGCGGGTCCATTTCCGCATTGAGGACACACCCAAGGGTCCTAAAGCGGTAGCTGTGGCCGAAGTGGAATAGATCGACCACAACACTTCCAGCCCTGGTGGCCTAGCCGCCAGGGCTTTTTTGTTTATTTTGCAGAAAGAGATCAGCTCTTTTTAGCCGATTCGATAAAGGCCAACGTCTCGGGCAGGGAGGACACGTTACCCGTGGCGCCAATCCCCGTAACGCACAGCGCGCCAAGCGCATTCGCCAAGCGTGCGGTCTGCTGCAGGGAACAGCCCAACCACACGCCGGCGATAAAACCGGCGGCAAACGCGTCACCGGCGCCGGTGGCATCTATGACGTCGACGGCGAATGCCGGCGTGGAGAAAGTCTCGCCGTCATTCGTCATCACCAGACAGCCCGCCGCGCCCATTTTTAGAGCCACAGTCTGCACGCCGCGATCCAACAGGGACCGAGCCACGTCATGTGGTCGCTCCAGGCCGGTCAAAGCCTGCGCTTCTGCCAGGCTGGGCACGAAATAGTCAACGTGCGGCAGGCACGACGCCAAGAGCTGCATCCAACGGCCGGTATCGTCCCAGACCGTATCCAGGAAGGTGATCACGCCGGCCGACTTGCCCTGCTGCAAGAGCAGGGCGGTTGGCTCACCATCCAAGCCGGGCAAGACGAGCGATCCGCCCAGATGCAGGATCGACGCCGATCTGATCGCGGCCAGATCGATGTCTTCCAACCGCAAGCATGCGTTGGCACCGATATAGTGCACAAAACGGCGCTCGCCGTCCAGATCCACCATGACCATCGTGGCCGAGGTGCCGATCTCTGGATCGCGCGACACGCCGCAGGTGCCGATACCCTGTTGCTTCAGTTGACGTACTAGGAAATCTCCAAATGGATCGAGCCCGACCCTGCCGATCACTTCCACGGGCAAGCCCAGACGGGCCAGAGCTATGGCGGCGTTGGCCGCGCAGCCGCCAATATGCAATCCCATCTCATCGACAAGCACCAACCGGCCTGGGTCAGGCATGGTCCACACCGGACGCCCGACAACGTCGGCAACCAGGATGCCCACGCAAACGATCGGTTTTCCCATGGTCATGGCACACCCTAGGTCAGGTGCTTGCTCACCACGGCCGCCATCGCCTCGAATTCATGGGCCAAAGCAGGATACAGCGCACGGTAGCGCGGGTAATAGTCGGCATAAACGGCCATAGCCGGGCCGGGGCCGGTCTGATCTACCAGATGGATCGCCGCCCGACAGGCTTCAGGGACGTCGCCATACACTCCTGCCCCAACAGCCGCCAGCAACGCTGCGCCGTAGGCAGCACCTTCGGTAACATTGACCGTCACAATCTCGGTGCCGAACAGATCCGCCAGGATCTGGCGCCACAACGGGCTACGCGCGCCGCCGCCGGAAGCCCGCACCTGCTGAACAGACAGACCCAGGTCGCGCATCAGCTCCAGCGAGTCGCGCAGGCCGTAGGTTACTCCCTCCAACACCGCCCGCGTCAAATGGGCCTTGCCGTGTCGCAAGGTCAGCCCGAAAAAGACGCCGCGGGCATTCGGATCGGGGTAAGGGGTGCGCTCACCGCTCAGATAGGGCAAGAATAGGAGCCCTTCGCAGCCGGCAGGCGCTTGGGCGGCTGCATCGGTCAACAGGTCGTAGGGGTCACGGCCGGCCTCATCGGCCTGAGCTTTTTCCGGGTCGCCCAAGGCATCCCGGTACCAGCGGAAACTGCCGCCGGCGGAGAGCATGACGCCCATCAGGTGCCACATGCCGGGCACGGCGTGACAAAAGGCGTGCAGCCTGCCCTGCGGCTCGACGCGATACGCTTCCGAAGCGGCAAAAACCACGCCCGATGTGCCGATCGTGGCCGACACGACGCCCTCCGTCACGATCCCGGTGCCGACCGCCTGGGCCGCCTGGTCGCCGCCGCCACCCACTACCGGTGTGCCGGCCAGCAGGCCTGTCTGCTCGGCCGCGGCAGCACTAACCCTGGCGCTCACGACAGGCGATTCTGTCACTTCTGGCAGCCATTGGCGCGGCACTTTTAACGCATTGAGCATCTCGTCTGACCACCGACGCCGACCTACGTCGAACAACGACGTGCCCGAAGCGTCCGACACTTCGCCGAAATAGTCGCCCGTAAGGCAGTAGCGCACGTAATCCTTCGGCAGCAGCACCTTGGCTACCCGGTAATAGACCTCGGGTTCGTGCTCGCGGACCCAGGCGATCTTGGGAGCGGTAAAGCCGGGCAACACCCTGTTGCCGGTGAGCTTGAGCACGTTTTCGGCACCGACCTGCCGGGTAATATCAGCGCACTGGATAGCCGTGCGCTGGTCGTTCCACATGATGCAGGGGCGCAGCACCTCACCTTGGGCATCCAGCAGCACCAGGCCGTGCATCTGGCCGGTCAGGCCAACCCCGGCTAGCTGCTCTGGTTTCAGGCCGCCGTGCGCCAGTGCCTGCCGGATGCTGGTGACGGTAGCAGCCCACCAGTCGGCAGGGTTTTGCTCCGCCCACAGCGGCTGTGGGGTGAACATGGGGTACTCGGTCACGGCGCTGGCAACAACCCGCCCAGTGTGATCAATGAGGAGCGCCTTGGCCCCTGTGGTGCCGACATCAATGCCCAGTAGATATGCCATTCTCAGTACAGAACCTCCCCGCCGGTCAGTTTATGATGGGTATGGCGCAGCTTGTTGACAACAGGCAAATGGTAGGGACAGCGAGGCTCACACTGGCCGCAATCAGTGCAGACGCTGGCCTTGGCCGGTAGAACAGCATAGGCCGCCTGCGCCCGCTGCTCATTCTGGAACCAGAAGCGCAGAGCGGAGCGCTGCCAATAATCTCCGGGATCGCGCACTATACCGTCCCACATCTGGCGATCGTACCAGCCCTCCAGTCCAAAAACGCGCGGGATGTCGATCCCGGCAGGGCAGGGCAAGCACTTGTCGCACTGGCGGCAGACATAGGTACCCAGCTCGGGCGCCGTCGCAAACCAGTGCTCCCTTTCTGCATTTGACATTGGGATAAAGGTTTCAGCCCAGGTCAGATCCTGCTCTAGCAAACCAAGCGTGTTCATGCCGGCCACCATAACGTGGATCGGCAGGCTCCAGGCATAACGGAAGGCCTGGGCCGCCGACCGCCACAAGAAACCATCAGCGATCGCCTTCATGCCGACGATGCCGACGTTCCTCTCTAGGAGCATTGGCAACAGTGTCCCTTCGATGAGCGGGAAGTTAAAGCGGTCGTAGTAGTTGAAGGTGGTCATGACGACGTCAAAGGGGTAGCGCTTTAGCGCCTCGATGACCAGCTCGGGATGGCCGTGGTTGGACAGGCCGATGAAGCGGACCTTGCCGCTGTCGCGGGCAGCTTCGGCAGCGCGCAGGGCGCCGTCGGGCGCCAGGATCTGATCCAACTCGGCAGGACGCTGAACATGGTGCATGAACAGGATATCGACGTGATCGGTCTGCAGGTAGCTCAGGCTGTGCTCAAACAGTCGGGAGGCCGCCTGGCGGTCACGCAGGTGGCACTTGGTGGCCAGCACGCACTCTTTGCGCCGCGTGGCCATGACCAGGCCGACCTTGCGCTCCGAGTCGCCATCACCGTACTCGGGCGCGGTCTCGACATAGTTACCACCAGCGTCCAGGTAGCGGTTAAGGATAGACTCGGCGTTGGCGGCGCTGATCTCACACAGATGGAATCCGCCCAGACCAAGGATCGAAACATCCAGACCGGTGTTTCCTAGGATACGACGCTGCATTAAACGTACTCCATTGTTCAGACTTTGAGCGGAACGGCAGATTCTTCGAGTCGCTCAGAATCACAAATGCGTCAAGCATTCCCAGGCCGGGGCAACGGCGGCAGGCGATCGGGATGTGGTGCACGCGCGCGCACCAGATAGGCCTCCAGCCAGCCGCGCGCCTCGTCGGGGTGCATCTGGGCATACAGGATCGCCTCGTGATCCAGCTCGTCGACTCGGTCGTTGGCGGCGCGGATGGCGTCAATGCAGATCTTGACCGCCACGTCCACCGGCATCCGCTCAGGATTGATGTCCAGCCCAAAGTAGCCCTGGTAGCCGTACATCTTGAGCGTGTACAACAATGCCTCAGCCTGCTCCGGCGAGACGACCCCCACATTCAGATCCTGGTCATAGTTGCCCAACGGCTGGCTGTTCCAGTGGGTGTGGGCCAGCCGGCCCTCAGACAACGGCCAGCTATAGGCGTAGGCCAGGTCCTCATAGCCCATCAGCACATGGCCGATCTCGGGGTTGAGGCCGACCAGGGTGTGGCCCTGGTCGAGAAGGCGCCGGTTCTCGGGGTGCTTGAGCTGCGGCTCGACCAGGTGGGCCAGCAGCATCGCCTCGGCCGTGGTGGGGAATAGGATATGGCCACGCGGCTCGTACGGCTTGGGCTCAAAGCCCACACGCACGCCAGGCACTGCATCCATCGCCTCGGCCAGCCCTTGGGCAAAGGCGTCGCGCATCCGCACAAAGTCGGTGGCAAAAGGGTTCTCATAGCCGTCGATGCCCGGCCAGACCACGGCAAAGTCGGTATCCATCTCTTTGTTCAGCTCAAAGGCATGCTTGGTGCGGTCGATGGCGGCACGACGCGGTCCGGGCAGTGGGTTGGACAGCGAACCCCACTCGAACTGCTCATCCCAGAATAGCAGCGGGACGATGGTAACCAGCCTGATGCCGGTGCTGGCCACAAACTGGCGCCAGATGTCGAGGTTGTCGTCGTTGATCTCGTTGGGATAATGAGCCTCCAGCCCGGCCAGGCCATAATCCTTTAGCTTGGCTGCCATCTCGAGGCGGGCCTCGATGTCGCGCCGGTGCTGGTAGACGTCGTGAAAGCGTGAGTTGGACGGCGAAAAGAACCAGATGCCGGCCGTGAACTTTAGGTCGAGCCTAAAGGTCTTGAGATGGTTCAGTAATTCTTCAGGTGTGCGCCTCAGCGCCTGAGAACGCAGATCACGGAATCCCACTTGGTATCTCCTCTCTACCGCTACTACTTGCTTCGCCTATGTACCGGGCGAAGCCTTGGAAATGCTCTTACGCAGCATCACCTCTGGATCACCCGACGCCCTCCCCCATCATCCGGGCGGAGGTTGGCGAGGGGTATAACGCCCCCCGCCAACCTGCAACCGGTTAAGTCAGGTCTCAATGGAGGCAAGAGAAGAGACCAGACAAACCGCAAGCCGCGACTAGTCAGGGGAGGGCGCCGTCCAGCCCTCGGTGTTCCACTCGTGCGGGATGCCCTTCGCGTCCAGCCCAGCCTCATAGTCCTTGAGGGTGGCTGCAGTGATAACATCCACACCGGTGTCGATTACGCCGTCGACAGCGCCCATCTCTATCAAAGCGGAGTCCTTCCCCTTCTCGGCCATCAGCTTGATGATCTCCACCGACTTGTAGCCCATGTCAAACTCCCGCTGGGCTATCGTGGCGTCGATCACACCTTCCTTGATGCCGTTGATGATGTCGGTCGTGGCGTCAAAGCACACCAGCTTGATCTTGCCAACCGAGTTCGCTTCCTTGATCGCCGTCGCCCAGGCCGGGCCGTTGTAGGCATACACCCCAAACGCACCCGCCAGGTCCGGGTTGGCCGAGATCACCGAGCCGGCCAGTTGCAGCGCAGTCGCCGCATCTTCCTTGTCGTTCACCGGCTCCAGCGAGGTGATCTGGGTGCCCTTGATCCCCTCCAGAAAGCCGTCAGTCCGCTGCAGCGCGTTCAGCGCCGTGTCAGAGCCGCGGCCGATGCCCACCTTGCCCCCACCCGGCAGTAGCTTGGCCATCGTCTCGCCGGCGCTCTTGCCGGCAGTAAAGTTGTTGGTGCCGATGTAGACCAGCGACACGCTCCCGTCGATCGGCGGCGTGTCCAGCGTCGTCACAAAGATGCCTGCGTCGCTCGCCTTTTTCATCGTCGCTTCCAACGCATTCGGGTCGGACGGCGCGATGGCGATGCCGGTCACTTTTTGCGCGATGTAAGTCTCCATCGTCTGAATCTGAGCTGCTACGTCCTCCTTGGGCGGGACGAAAAAGACCGTCTCTACCCCGAGGTCCTTCCCCGCGGCGATCACGCCCTTCTCGACGTTCGACCAGTAGGGATGCACTGACTTGCCGATGACCACGATCTTGCCTACCTTGGACGGCTCTGGAGCTGTCGTAGCCCCTCCGCTGTCGCAGGCAGTCACGACCATGGACAGCACGACCAATATCGCCAACATAGTGAACAGATGCTTTTTCATTTCCTGCGCTCCTCCTTTATCTTCTTTCTGATTGGCTAAACAACCGGGTCGCCTACACCCATCTGTTTGTCTACAAGGGCTACCCACCACCTCTCTTTCAAGCTCGATCTCTATTGAACGGGCGCAAAGTCATCCACAGCGCCCACGATGCGAGCCACTACCTTCTCCCGGATTTCAGCCAGGGACGTGTCCTTTACCGGGAGATCGCCCACTTTGCGGCCGTGCCGCAGCACCACAACACGGTCGGCCGCCTCAAAGATGTCCTCCAACCGATGACTGATGATAATGATAGCCGAACCCTGGCGCTTGAGCTCGCGGATCAGGTCCAACACCTTGCTGATGGCCGCCACACTCAGGGCTGCGGTGGGCTCGTCCATGATGATGACCTTGGCGTTAAAGGCGGTTGCTCGTCCGATAGCTACCGCCTGGCGCTGGCCGCCGGACAGATTCTCGACCTTTAGTTTTACGGAAGAAATGTCAATTTTGAGCCGGTCCATCAAGCGGCGGGCCTCCTCTTCCATGCGCCCCTTGTTCATGATCTGGAGCAATCCCAGGTTGAGTCGCACGGCTTCTCGCCCCAAGAACACATTACTGGCCACGTCCAGATTGTTGGCCAGGGCAAAGTCCTGGTAGACCATCTCGATGCCCAAGCGACGAGCTTCCTCTGGACCGGACAGGTGAACCCGTTGGCCATCGAGGTAGATTTCGCCGCCGTCGGGGATGTAGGCCCCACTCAAAACCTTCATCAAGGTAGACTTGCCGGCCGCATTGTCGCCTACAAGGCCCAGTACTTCATTCTGCCCAAGCACCAGGTCGACACCGCACAACGCCTGCACAGCGCCAAAGCACTTTTTGATCTCCCGTAGCTCGACGACCGGTGTTTTGTCCGTAGCACTCATCGCTTTGCTCACTTTCTCCGGCGACGGCGCAGGGTGTCATACACCACCGCGATCACCAGCACGATGCCCAGGACGACGGTTTGCAGGTAGGAGGAGACATTCATGAGCACCATGCCGTTCTGCATGACGCCCATGATCGCCGCGCCCACAAGGGCTCCCAGTATCGTGCCCTCGCCGCCAAACAGGCTGGTTCCGCCAATGACGGTGGCGGCGATGGCCCACAACTCATAGGACGATCCAACCACTGGGGTACCCTGTCCCAAGCGCGAGGCCAGCAGGATGCCGGTAATACCGGCCATGATGCTGCTGGCAACGTAGCAGAACAGGCGCACACGGTCTATTTTGACACCCGAAACGCGCGCTGCCTCCCGGTTGCCGCCGACGGCATAGATATGACGCCCCAGTGTGGTCATGTTCAAGATAAAGACAGCACACAATGCCACGACAACCAGGACAATGAACATGATCGGGATCGTGTGGAATTCCCCCTGACCCAGCGCCAGGAAGGGATGGCCGGTGTCAAAGACAATTGGGTAACCACGGGTTATGTAGGCCGCCAGGCCGTTCGCGATGAGCCAGGTGCCCAAGGTGATGATAAAGGCAGGGACACCGACCCTGGTGACAAAAAAGCCGTGCCACAACCCCACGCAAGCGGCCAAGAGCAGGACAATCAGAATGGCCGGGACCATGCCAAACATGACGCCGCCGACCCCTTTCACCATCAGCCAGGCAACCGCCACGCCGGTCAGAGCAGTCAGCGACCCGACCGACAGGTCGATGCCGCCGGTGATAATCACAAAGATCTCGCCGATGGCCAGGATGCCAAAGGTAGCGATGAAGCGCATGATGATGGCCAGGTTGGCCGACTTGGTGAAAACGCCAGGGTTCTGCCACCAGAAGAAAGCACACAAAAGAGCCAGCGCGACCAGAATGCCCAGCTCGCGGAAACTCCCCAACCACCGCAGCCCACCAATCGTGCCACCGGAAGTTGACCTACCCACCTTGGTCACCGGCACCTCCTCGTCTACTCGAATTCCCGAGTGATTCTCCAAGCCTGCCCGCGGAACGGCTAGAGCCGCCGAGGCTCACGCAGGATACCCTGCAACACTACCGCCACGCCGCCCATGACACAGGCGTCAAAGCCGTGGCGCGCCAGCACCACCTGTGTCGCTTCCCGGTTCCAGCGCAGAGCGCGCCTTTGCATCTCCTCGGTGACTGCCGGCAGCAGAAATTCCCACGCCAGGCTTAGGATACCGCCGAACACCACCAGCTCAGGGTTCAGAGCATTGACCAAAGAGGCGATGCCGATCCCTAATCGATGACCTATGATATCCAGCGCCTCCAGTGCCACCGCATCGCCGTCGAGGGCGGCGTCAGTTACAGCTGGTACCGTCAGCCGCCCCAGATCGCCGTTGACCAGTCTCGGCAGGCAACTGGCCTGCCCGGCGTCAATCGCCTGCTTGATCCGGCGAAACAGCGCCTGCTGGCTGACCTGCGTCTCCCAACAGCCCCGATTGCCGCAGTTGCACAACTCGCCGTCAGGGTCCATGGTCATGTGACCCAGCTCACCGGCCATGCCGGTCACGCCCCGGAGCACCTGGCCGGCACGCACCACACCGCCGCCCAGGCCTACGCCGGCGCTGACATACAGCACTTCCTGGTAGCCCCGTGCTGCTCCAAAGTAGTACTCACCCAGGGCCGCCAGATTGGCCTCGTTGTCCACAAACACCGGAACATCGAACGCCTGCTGCAGAGCGGCGCGCACGGGCACGTTCTCCCAGCCAAGATTGGGTGCGAACAACAACACACCGGTCGCCTGATCGACCAGGCCAGGCACCCCCACCGCAGCTCCCAGCAGCATGCCGCAAGAGGTACGCCCTTCGTCGGCTGCCCGCTGCAACAGAGCGATCACCCGATCGACGATGGCAGTCTGGCCCATGGCAGGGTTAATCCTGTCCTGATGGCGATAAATGATCTCGGAAGCAAAGTCGGCAGTGATGACTGAGATGAAATCCACGCCAATCTCGCCGGTAACGATGCAGCCGGCCTTGGGGTTGAGCGTCAGCAGCACCGCCCGACGCCCGGCGCTCGTCGACTTTAGTAGTCCGATCTCGCGGACAAATTGGGCTTCGATCAGCTCGCCGACAAGACTGGAGACGGTGGTCTTGTTCAGTCCGGTCATGTTGGCCAGCGTGGCGCGGGAGATGGGAGCATTTTCGCGCAGGTGATGGAGGATGGCAGACAAGTTCATCTGGCGCATCACCGTGTGATCGCCGGTCTGGTAGCGTTCTTGCGGTACGGCGGGCATCTTGCCGTGCATGACAGCTCCCTATTAGTTGGTGTTCGCAACCAACTAAAATTATAACACACGTTTCAGGATTTGTCAATACCCCAATTTTTGGTGATTACCCACAAGTGGTGTGAGACTTGAAAGACTCCGTCCAACGCAGTATGCTTTGGAAGCGCGAACAACCAAAGAACTGCGGAGGACGGAGCCATGAGTAGCATACTGCAAAACGAGGGAATTGACAAACTGCCAGTGGCGGAATTGCAGGCAGATTTGGATCTGTTCTTGCAGCCGGTCTTGAGGCGCCTGCCGGAAAAGCGCCTGCGGGCGGTCGGGAAGCTGGCGGTGCAAGGGGTCTTGGGCAGCCAGTCGCCGCTGCTGACCCACATGGCGCGGGGCGTGGTGCGCGAGGAGGAGACGATCTGGCCTGCGGCGAAGAGATTCTACCGCTTTGTTTGGAACAAGCGCTTCAGCCATCGGGACTTGCTGAAGGGATTGTATGGCATGGCTCAACGTACTGTGGTCGAGCACAAGCCGTCGTATCTGGTGGTAGCCTTGGATCCAGTGAACTTTGAGAAGCCGTACACCGAGGAGTTGGAAGGCGTTTCCACGGTCATGAAGAGCACGCCGCCTCCGCCGAAGGGGCAAAAGAAGCGGCTGACCCCAGGCTATCCGGCCATCACTGCCACCGTCGTCAACCTGACCGAGCCGGTGCTGACCTACGCCAACTGGTTCTCCTACGTGACGGCTGACTTTGTCAGTGAGAACCGAGAGATCTATCGCGCCATGCGCATCACCCGGGCGTTGTTTCCTGAAACCAAGCTGCGCTTCGTTGGGGATGCGGGCCTGGATGACCAGAAGATCTTCCACCACATGGCGTTGGTCCACGCCGATTTCACCATCCGTGCCTGCCACAATCGCACGGTAGAGGTCTACAATGACCGGCTCGACCGTTGGGAGCAGGAGTTGTTGGACGATTTGACCGCTTCTGTGCCGCTGCCTCTCAAGTTCCGCGTCGCCTTTACCCACGCTCGTAAGGTCCGACACGTAGACATCGAGCTGGGTTGGCTGATGCTCCGCCTCCCCGACACACACCAGGTGCTGTGGGCTCTGGTCGCCCACGACCCCGACTACGACCGCGATCTTGTCCTGCTCACCAACATCCCCGTCCGCACCGCAACAGATGCCCAAACAGTGTACACGGAGTGGCGTTACCGACCGCGCATCGAACACACCTATCGCTTTGACCAAGAGGATGGGCTGGACGTCGAAGACATGCGCGTGCAGACCCTCGAACGTATGCGTCGCATCTTCGTGCTGGTTCTCATGGCTGCGCTGTTCGTCTATCATGTCGCTCACGTCTGGCCTCGCCACATGGTCCTCTGGCTTCGCCGTCTGGGCGGCAAACTCGGCCTTGCCTCAGACCTGGATGGTCCCTATATCCTGCTGGCCGGCATCAGCGCTGTCTTCGTTGCTGCGGCCACGCTGACTTTCGCCGCTCAACACCCCTTCCCCAGAGCACGAGGGTCTTGTGGGTAATCACCAACCCAATTTCGATTTTAGGTTAAAATCTCCAACCGCGATTTGCGGGAACCAGGCCAACGAGCTATAATGGCAGCCAACACAGACAGAACACCGGAGAGGATTATGAGAATAGTCGATCTGCGCAGCGATACCGTCACCCTGCCGACGCCGGCCATGCGCCAGGCGATGTTCGACGCCGAGCTGGGCGACGATGTGATGGGCGAAGACGCCACTGTCAACCGACTGGAGACCATGGCCGCCGCGCGGCTGGGCAAAGAGGCAGCCGTGTTTGTCCCCAGTGGGACAATGGCCAACCTGGCCTGCCTATTAAGCCACTGTGCCCGGGGCGAAGAAGCAATTATGGGCCACATGGCCCACACCTTCCTGTTTGAGGCCGGCGGCTCGGCGGCGGTGGGCGGCATCCATCCTCGCACCGTGCCTAACCAGCCCGATGGCACGCTCGATCTGGGCGACGTTGAGGCCGTCATCCGCGACCCGAACAACCCCCACTACCCTATCACGCGGCTGATCTGCCTGGAAAACACCCACAACCGGTGCAGCGGAGCGGTGCTCACGCCGGAGTATATGGCCCAGGTGCGGGCACTGGCCAACCGTTACAGACTCAAGATCCACCTCGACGGGGCCCGGATCTTTAACGCCACGATTGCGTTGGGAGTGAGCGCCGCCGTGGTGGCCCGTGACGCCGATTCGGTCAGCTTTTGCCTGTCAAAAGGGCTGTCGGCACCGGTCGGCTCGCTGGTGTGCGGATCGGCCGAGTTTGTGCGGCAGGCACGCCGGCAGCGCAAGCTGTTGGGCGGCGGGATGCGACAGGCAGGCGTATTGGCCGCGGCCGGCATTGTCGCCCTGGAGACGATGGTCGACCGGATGGCCGAGGATCACGCCAATGCCCGGTGTTTGGCCGACGGGCTCGCCCTCCTGCCCAGCATCGTGCTCGATCCGGCGCGGATCCAGACCAACATCGTGATTTTCGAGCTGGCGCCGGGCGCCCCTGCGGCGGCAGGATTTGCCGCCGGCATGGCCGCGCATGGCGTCAAGGTAGGCGTCGTCGCGCCAAGGCGGATACGGGCCGTGACCCACTATGGCATCGACGCAAACGGCATCGAGCAGACCCTGGCCGCGGCCAAGGCGGTATTGGAGAAAAGCCGGACATGATGACCCATCGCCAGCGGTTCATGGCAGCCCTCAGCGGCGCGCCGCCGGACCGTACCCCTGTCTTTCCGCTGCTGATGTTCCTGGCCGCCGACCGGGCAGGACTCACCTACCGCGAGTATGCCACGGACGGCCGGGTGCTGGCCGGGGCACAACTGATGGTTCAAGAGCGATTCGACCTCGATGCCATCACCGTCTGCTCCGACGCTTTTCGCGTCCCGGCCGACCTAGGCGGCGACATGGCCTATCCGGAGGACCGGACCCCCTACTTGCGCCGGCCGCTGGTAACTGCCGGAACCGACCTGAACAAACTGGGGCATCCCGACCCGACAGCTCAAGGCAGCCGCATGGCCGATCGCTTGCTGGCCGTTAGCGAGATGGCCAGAGCAACCGCGGGAAAGGTCCCGGTGGTCGGCTGGGTCGAGATGCCGTTCGCCGAAGCCTGCTCACTGTGCGGCTTGACCGAGTTCATGCTGCTGTTGACCGACGACCCGGCCCGCGCTCACCAGGTTTTGGCCTATGCTGCCGCGCTCAACATCGACTTTGCCCTGGCCCAGATCGAGGCAGGAGCCGATATGATCGGCGCCGGAGACGCCGCTGCCTCGCTCATCTCAAAAACGATGTACGCCAGGTTCGCTCTGCCCTACGAGCAGCAGGTCTGCCGGGCCATCCACCAGGCCGGCGGTCTGGTCAAGCTGCACGTGTGCGGCAATACCACCCACCTGTTAACCGAGATGGCCAACTGCGAAGCAGACTTGTTCAACGTGGACCACCTGGTTCCCCTAGACAAGGCACGCGACGCATACGCCGCCCGAGGGAAATGCTACAAGGGCAACCTCGATCCGGTATCGCAGGTTATGCAGGTCAGCCCTGAGCGCTGTCAGGAGCTAGCCCACGGCTGCCTATCAGCAGCCGGCGGCACACGCTACATGCTGAGCGCCGGCTGCGAAATCCCAGCCGCAACGCCCGACGAGGTGATGCGCGCCTTTTGCGAAGCACCCCGGACCTTTGCCGATGGCAGCCGGGCTTGATAAAGGGGGACAATCATGGATACGCTATGAGAGCGCGCAGTAACTAAAGGATCCAAAAAAAGACCCGCGCGCGCTCTGCTAAAGCGAAAGCCAGAGGAAGATTTGACGAACGCCGAGAGTTCTGGTATAGTTTGCGACGCAACTGGGGGCGTAGTGTAGCGGTTAACATGTCGGCCTGTCAAGCCGAAGATCGCGGGTTCGAATCCCGTCGCTCCCGTAGTTCCGAACGTTCCGGTATGGAACAAAGGGGTAAAATGCTTCGGTGAGCTGGATGGCGCACACAAGCTTACCCCGAATGAGGACTGCTGCGACTGCAGATCGCAGCAGTTTCTTTTTTTCAAGTGCAGTTGCGGTGGACCATAGCGTTTCAAGCTGTTCTAAGGTCTCACCGGCGTTCATTATAATAGAATATCCGTTCGGATGCAAACCGGCCAGCTGGTCGTAGCAGGCGCGCTTCTCCTGCTCGTACCGCACCCGATCCAGGTC
>DAOUGI010000108.1:0-155823 GCA_034429215.1 Anaerolineae bacterium
GGCGGCCGTAACTATAACGGTCCTAAGGTAGCGAAATTCCTTGTCGGGTAAGTTCCGACCCGCACGAATGGCGTAACGAGTGGGGCACTGTCTCAACGAAGGACCCGGCGAAATTGAAGTGGGTGTGAAGATGCGCCTTACCCGCAGCAGGACAAAAAGACCCCGTGGAGCTTTACTGTAACCTGGTATTGAGTTAGGGTTTAGTCTGTGTAGGATAGCTGGGAGGCTTTGAAGCTGGAGCGCTAGCTTCGGTGGAGCCGTCGTTGAAATACCAGCCTGATTAAATCTTGACTCTAACCTGTGTCCGTGATCCGGCATGGGAACAGTGCCAGGTGGGCAGTTTGACTGGGGCAGTCGCCTCCCAAAAGGTAATGGAGGTGCCCAAAGGTTCCCTCAGGCTGAATGGAAACCAGCCATAGAGTGTAAAGGCATAAGGGAGCTTGACTGCGAGTCCTACAAGACGAGCAGAGTCGAAAGACGGGCTTAATGATCCCACGGTTCCGTATGGAAGGGCCGTGGCTTACCGGATAAAAGCTACCCCGGGGATAACAGGCTAGTCGCGCCCAAGAGTTCACATCGACGGCGCGGCTCGGCACCTCGATGTCGGCTCGTCGCATCCTGGGGCTGGAGTAGGTCCCAAGGGTTGGGCTGTTCGCCCATTAAAGCGGCACGCGAGCTGGGTTCAGACCGTCGTGAGACAGGTCGGTCTCTATCCGCTGTGGGCGCAGGGGATTTGAGGAGGGCTGCCCCTAGTACGAGAGGACCGGGGTGGACAGACCTCTGGTGTGCCAGTTGTCGTGCCAACGGCATAGCTGGGTAGCTAAGTCTGGCAGTGATAACCGCTGAAAGCATCTAAGTGGGAAGCACGCTCCAAGATTAGATCCCCCATCTCCTCGTGAGAGTAAGGCCGCAGGTAGACTACCTGCTGGATAGGCGGCGGGTGTAAGCGCAGTAATGCGTTAAGCTTAGCCGTACTAATGGCCGAGGGCTTAATTCACCAATGTGAGTTCGCGGGGCCCTAAACGATCCTGTTCAGTTCTTAAAGTGTCAATCATTAACAAGTAAAAAAGGTTCCTCTGGTGACTCTAGCGGAGGGGAAACACCCTGCTCCATACCGAACCAGGTAGTTAAGCCCTCTAGCGCCGATGGTACTTGGGACGCAAGTCTCTGGGAGAGTAGGTCGTTGCCAGGGGAACCTTTTTGTCTTTTCTACGTATAGGTAGCAATTCCGAGAAATCCGATTTCCAAGAAATCGGATTTCTAATACAGGGAGGGAGAAAAGACAGATGAGCGAAGAACAGAAACCAACCGGTGACGTTTTGGAAGAGCTCAAGCTCTTCGGCCAGCAGCTCGGCTCGGCCGTCAAGTCGCTGTGGGAGAGCGAGGAAAGCCGCAACCTGCGCCAAGAGATCAGCGAAGGGCTGAACGAAGCGGTCCGCGAAATGGACAAGGCGGTCAAGAACGTCCAGGCCAGCGATGCCGCCAAAGATTTCAGCGAGCAGGTCAGAGGCAGCGTGGACAAGGCCCGCGAGTCGGACGTTGTCGGACAGATCCAGAAGGGCCTGGTCACCGGCCTCCGCGACATCAACGCCGAGATCGGCAAGCTGATCAACTCGTGGGAGACCAAGAAACCGGCCGAGCCTGCCGAACCGCCTGCCCCCGAGACCGAGGAATGACCTTTGACGCCCTGAACCCCGGCCTTACCGGCCAGGTCAGCCTGGTCGTCACCGAGGAACACACCGCCAAACATCTGGGCAGCGGCAGCGTCCAGGTGCTTGCCACGCCGCAGATGATCCTGCTCATGGAGCAGGCCAGCGTCGCCGCCATCGACCACCTGCTGCCGGAGGGCTACCGGACCGTCGGCGTCGGCCTCGACGTCCGCCACCTGGCCCCGACCCCTGTTGGGTTCGAGGTCCGGGCAACGTCAGAGCTGATCGAGGTCGACGGCCGGCGCCTGACCTGCCGCGTCCAGGTCCACGACGGCATCGAGGTTGTGGGGGAAGGCACCCACCGCCGGGCGATCATTGAGGTTCGGCAGTTTGCCGAGCGGGTCGCCCAGAAAGCAAAACGTTCCTGACAAAAGAAGGGCGGCATGAAAGCCGCCCTTCTTTGTTTTATCGCCCTCACCGGAGCCACCCTACACCGCCCGTGGCCCGCCGCCCCAGTGGCGTGTCAATCGCCATTGGGCCGTTTCCATGTCCCGGCACAGCTCCCACGTCTCGCCACCGGCCGTCTGGACCAGATAAAACCGCCACGTGCGGCCGTCCTTTGTCTCGGTCCTCTGCCGCCCCCACGACTCGATCCGGTAGTGGCGCGACCGCCAGGCGAACCTGAGCGGCGTCGCCGTACCATCGGACCGCACCTGCACATCCACGCCCACCGGCTCGTCGATAAACTCGACCATTGCCCTCTCCGGCCGGCCCCCATGATCTCGACATCGCTTGGAGCTCTGTTTTTTCAAGTAATCGGCCACCAGCCGCAGCGCCGCTTCAGCCGATGCATGCTTGTTCTCCTGCCGCCCTTGCGTCCACACGTGCCGCTCGACCAGCTCGACACCCGGCGCCGACAGCGCCACGTAGGTCAGCCCCACCGGCTTGTCCGGTGTCCCCCCGGCCGGCCCGGCGATGCCGGTGATCGCCACCGCGACGTCGGCCCCCAGCCGCTGCCGCGCCCCCCGTGCCATCTCCCGGGCTACTTCTTCGCTCACTGCACCGTGCGCGGCCAGCGTCTCGGGCTGCACCCCCAACAGCGCCTCCTTGGCTTCATTGGCATAAGCCACGATACCGCCCACGAAATAAGCCGAGCTGCCCGGCACGTCTGTGATCCGGTGGGCAACCAGCCCGCCGGTGCACGACTCGGCCGTGGCCAGGGTCAGGCCCTGTTGGGTTAGCAGCAGGCCGATCTTTTCTTCAAGCATCATGATCGTCTCTCCCTAGCCCAATTATACCACACACTCGCGCCCCTGTCATTCTGTCTGGTGACATAAAGAGCCCCTGGATTGGTCCAGGGGCTCTGCCTTGTCCTAAGCCGGCTATGGACAGGACGCTGCCTGGGTCTTGCCTCCGGCCGCCCCCATCCACAGGAAGGGGTTCTCATACTGGGTCTGAACCCACTTGCACTCTTTGCCGGCGGCTTCTCCGGCCGGGTGCGGCTCGTACGCTACCACAAAACGCAGGTAGGTGCTGCTAATCGTGCCGATCTGTTGTCCCTTCTCTACCCATTGGCCGGCCTTGATTTTGTACCGGTCAACGTTCACGTATTGCGTCCATACTTTTCTGCTGTCGATAGTATGCTCGATGAGAATGGATGCCCCGGGTCCGATCGACGCCACCCGCCCTCGGTAGACGGCATAGACCGGCTGACCAGAAGCAGGTTTGCCAGGGTCTCGGACAATGTCGATACCCGGGTTGTACGCGTTCTTTTTCGGGTCCCTGGTTGCCTGCTCCAGGAAGGTGGCGCCATAGACGCCAAACCCGGCGCCATCCGGCTTGCCCACCGGCCAGTTGAAGGTGAACTTGACGCGCATGGAAGAGGTCCGGTCGTGGCCGACTTCGTCGTTGCCCAGGTTCGGGTCATCCTGGGTGAAAGTGGTGCACTTGCCGTTAAAGCCAGGGTGCGCGCACAGTGTCACCGTCCGCCGCCCGCCGCCATAGGTTCCCACCAGCTTGAGCGACGAGGCGGTATCTTCAAAACCGGTGTTGCTCATGTCGTCGTAGCTGGCTACGAACTTGCGGCAGCGGCCGCCAAAGTTCTTGTCCTCGTACAAATAGACGCCGTCGCCGGTGCACTGGGGCACCTTGCCGATCTTGATCGAAGAGGCGCTGTCGTGCCCGATCTTGTCGTTCCCCAGGTCGGGATCGTCGGCGCCAAATGCCGTCTTCACGCCGCGCTTGCCCGCATCGGCGAACAGGATGACGGCATATTTTCCTCCGCCATAGCTGCCCACGAACCGGATCGACGATGCCATGTCGTTGAAACCGTCGTCGCTGAAATCCTTGTCGTCCTCAGTCCACTTGACGCAGCGGCCGCCATAGTTGCTGTGCTCGTACAGGTATACGCCGTCACCCTGGCAGCGGCTGCTGGCAGCGCTGCCGCTGGACAAAGATCCTGGCTGCGCATCCGCCACTTGAGGCGGCACAAATGCCAACAGCATAACCAAGATCCCTACTGCTGCCAGGCCTGCCCGCCTGGACACCTGAATCCAACTTGTGCTCATCTTGCCCTCCTTCAAATCCAACTGCTCATCCTCATTCGCTCATCGCGTGTAGATATGACGATCATGGTCTTGGAAAAGTTCCTGCGGCGAGAAATCTTCCAGCCCTTCAATCTTTTATTCCCCTCTCTTTCATGGTATAATCCCCCGGCGCTGCATGCCCGACAACGCTTGAGAGGACAGATGGACCAGACCAAAATGATCTCGTTCGTAATCCCGGTGTTCGACGAGGAGGGCTCGCTCGAAGCGCTCCACCAGGCGATCACCGCCACGATGGAAGCACTGGCCCACCCCTACGAGATCCTTTTTATCGACGACGGCTCTACCGACCGGTCGCCGGCCATCCTCCACGATCTGTATGAGCGCGACGGCGACCACATCCGGGTGATCCAGTTCCGCCGCAACTTTGGCAAGACCGCCGCCCTGACCGCCGGCTTTGGCATGGTCCGGGGCGAGATCGTGGTCACCATGGACGCCGACCTCCAGGACGACCCTGCCGAGCTGCCCAAGCTCCTGGCCAAGCTGGACGAAGGCTACGACCTGGTCGGCGCCTGGCGGGCGGAACGCCACGACCCGATCACCAAGCGCGGACCATCGTGGTTCGCCAACACCACCGTCTCGGCGCTGACCGGGGTCAAGCTCCACGACGTCAACTGCGGGTTCAAGGTGTACCGCCGCGAGGTGGTGCGTGACCTGAAACTGTACGGCGACCTCCACCGCTACATCCCGGTCCTGGCCCACTGGAAAGGCTACCGCATCACCGAGGTGCCGGTCGTCCACCATCCCCGCCGCTTTGGGCAGAGCAAGTTCGGCGGGCGGCGCTTTGGCAAGAGCTACATCGACTTTTTGAGCGTCCTCTTTCTAACCACCTACCTGCGACGGCCCATGCACCTATTCGGCATGGTCGGAACCATCTTTGCCGTCGTGGGCGCGGTCATCATGCTCTACCTGGCCGGTGTATGGCTGATCCAGGGACAGCTCGGCTGGCGGCCGCTGCTGTTCGTCGGCATCACCGCGTTGATGGTCGGCATCCAACTGATCAGCCTTGGGCTGCTGGGCGAGATGCTGCGCAATGTAACCTTCCGCGCCGAAGAAGAGTTTTCGATCCGGCAAATCTTGGAAAAGACTGGGAGGGAATAGATGAAATCTCTGGTAACCGGTGGCGCCGGTTTTCTCGGCTCGCACGTCGCCCGCCAGTGCCTGGCGCTGGGGCACGACGTGGTGGTGCTGGACGATCTGAGCGGTGGCTTTCGCGACCAGATCCCTCCAGGGGCGACATTCGTCCAGGGCAGCATTACCGACGCAGACCTGATCCAAAGGCTGTCCGCCGAGCACCAGTTTGATTATGTCTATCACCTGGCCGCCTATGCTGCCGAGGGCCTATCCCACTTTATCCGCCGCTTTAACTACACCAACAACCTGATCGGCAGTATGAACCTGATCAACGAGTCGGTCAAGCACCATGTCCGCTGTTTTGTCTTCACCTCGTCGATCGCGGTCTATGGCGCCAATCAACTGCCCATGCGCGAAGATCTGACCCCCCAGCCCGAGGATCCTTACGGCATTGCCAAATATGCTGTCGAGCTCGACCTGCATGCGGCGCGCAGGTTGTTCGGCCTGAACTATATCATCTTTAGGCCGCACAACGTCTACGGCGAGAACCAGAACCTCGGCGACCGGTACCGGAACGTCATCGGCATATTCATGAACCAGGTCATGCAGGGCAAGCCGATGTCGGTGTTCGGCGACGGGCTGCAGACCCGCGCCTTTAGCTACATCGACGACGTGGCGCCGTACATCGCCAACAGCGTGAACGTCCCTGCGGCCTATGGCGAGGTGATCAACATCGGGGCAGACAAGCCCTACTCGGTCAAGTACCTGGCGGAAGTGGTCGCCCGGGCGTTTGGCGTAGAGCCCCAGATCCAGTATCTGCCCCCCCGAAATGAAGTGGTAAACGCCTACTCCGACCACAGCAAGGCAGAACGGCTGTTCGGCCGGCATACCCCGGTAAGCCTGGAAGAAGGTGTCGCGCGCATGGCCAAATGGGCGCAAAAGGCCGGCGCCCGCCAAAGCTCCACATTTGACAACATCGAAATTGCGCTCAACCTTCCGCCGAGCTGGCAGAGATGACGCAAGCGACAGAAGCGTAATGCGCCGTATCCTCGTCCTTTCGCCCTGCGACATCTTTCCACCCGTCCACGGCAGCAGCACGGCCATCTACCATACCCTCCAGCTCCTGGCCGAGAGCAACCCAGTCCTGGGCCTGCTGTGCCGCCTCTACTCGCAGCACGGCGAGGCAGACCTGGACCATCCCAACCTGGAGATCCGCTACTGCCGCGAGACCCCGCTCGACCGTCTGGGGTACAAGGGCCTCTTTTTCAACCCGATCTACTACCGGGCCGCCTGGCGGGCCGTCCGCGAGTTCAAGCCCGACGTCATCCAAGCCGAGCTGCTATGGACCGCCCCGGCGGCGCTGTGGCTGCGCCGCCGCACCGGCACGCCGGTGGTCCTGATGCAGGAGAATGTCGAGTATCAAAAATTCGTCCGGTTCGGCATAAAAAGCCCATTTCTTAGGGTCGTCAAATGGATCGAGGGGTGGGCCTGCCGCGCCGCCGACCGGGTGGTGGCCCTGTCCGACGTGGATCGCGATTTCATGATCCGGCTCTACGGCGTCCCACCGGAGCGCTTTGCCCTGATCCCCCACGGTGTGGACCCCGCCTTGTTCGACTATCGCTCCGAGGGCGCCGCCGCCGCCCGGCAAAAGCTGGGCCTGGCGCCCGGCGCGCCGGTGTTGACCTTCGTCGGCAAGCTCGACTATCTGCCCAACGTCCGCGCCGTCGAATATATCGCCGGACGGATCGCCCCTGCCGTCCGCGAGCGCCATCCCGATGCCCGGTTCGTCATCATCGGCCAGGGCATGCCAAGCTATGACTGCCCTGAGCTGATCTTTACCGGCTTTGTCGACGCCCGAGCCGGGGCCCGCCCCAACCTCAGTGACTACCTGTCCGCCTCTGACGTCGTTCTGGTGCCGCTCGATTCCGGCTCTGGCACCCGCCTCAAGATCTTGGAAGCGGCGGCCAACGCCCGGCCGGTCATCTCCACCCGCATCGGCGCCGAAGGACAGGCGTTCATCGATGGCAAAGAGATCCTGTTGACCGACGAGGTGGACCAGGCCTTTGTCGATGCAACACTCCGCCTCCTCGCCGACCCGGCATTGCGCGATCGCCTGGGCCATGCCGCCCGCGCCAGGGTGCTGGCCGAATATAGCTGGCAGGCGCAAGTGCAAAAGATGGAGCAGGTATATGAAAAGCTTGGAGTATGAACCTGTCGCGATCTTGACAGAATATAGCACATACGCTATAATAGGTTAACGGGCAGAGCTATGACCTGGACAGTTAGCATACACCCTCAGGTAGTCAAGTTCGTAGACAAGAACCTGTCGCCTGAGGACAAGGTACGTGTCTTGGACCTGTTTGACCGGCTGGCGACCTACGGTACACAACTAGGCTGGCCCTACACCCGCCAGATTGAAGGCAAACTCTGGGAACTGAGACCCCAGACAACACTAGGCACCTGGCGTTTTCTCTATTTTGTCGCGCCAGAGCGGCATTTCTTGATCGTGGTGGCCATGCGGAAACGTGCCCGGATCGATACAAAGGTCAAACAAACAGCGCAGAGCCGACTGGCCTATTTTGACAGTGAGGAGGGATAATGAAGCTGGAGGAGTATCGCCGGCAATTGATGCAAGATCCTGAGGTGGCTGCTGCCCAAGCCCGGCTACAGCCCAAGCTCGACCTTGCCCGGCAGGTGCTGGACCTCCGCCTGAAACGCGGCTGGACGCAACAGGAACTGGCAGAGCGGGCCGGGACCAAACAGGCGAATATCTCCCGACTGGAAAACGCCAGACTCAATCCATCGGTAGACATGTTACAGAAAATCGCGAATGCCTTTGGAGTCGAACTGGCCGTAATGCTCATCCCGACTGCCGGCGAACGCCCGGTATACAAAGCTGTCGCGCCTGCCCTCGAACCGCTTTTTGGCCAAGTCGCCGAGGATAGTGCGCACTATGAGGTTGATAATGGCCCGAGCACTCGTCGTCATCTTTGAGCAGCTAGTCCCGATCTCGGGCGGGGGCACGCCCCGCACCTTCAACATCATCCGCTCGCTGGCCGAGCGCGGGCACCAGGTGTACGTCGCCGCCAGCTTTGGGGTGGACAAGGCCGAGGCGATGCGCGAGCTGGGCGCCGCCGGCGTCCTGCCCCTGGCCGGCGTCAGCCGCATGGACAAGGCCAAGATGCGCAAATACGCGGTCACCTACCCGCTCAACATCCTGCGCGTCGCCGCCTACGCCTGGCGTCTGGGGCCCGACCTGATCCTGACCCACAACACCGCCGCCGGCTTTGCCGCCCTACTCGGCAAGCTGCTCCGGCCGCGCGCCGTCACCGTCGTAGACCTGACCGACCTGCTGTTCGAATACCTCCAGGACTACAAGGGCCGCTGGCTCAAGCTGGCCGCCGCCGCCGGCCGCTGGATGGAACGCACCGCCGTCCGCCGATCCGACCGGATCATCACCATCAGCCGGGCCATGCAGGCGATCCTGGTCCGCGACTATCGCGCCCGGCCGGAGCGGATCGACATCGTCCACGACGGCGTCGATACCCGCATTTTCCACAGCCAGGAAGCAGCCGATCTGCGCGCTGCCTACGCAGCCGATGCCGGGCACGTGCTCATTTTTCACGGGGTGATCGACCCGCAGGATGGGCCGGAGCTGTTGATCGAAGCGGCGCCGGCGATCCTCGCGGCGCACCCCCGCACCCGTTTCTGGATGGTGGGTGACGGCACTGCCGTGCCGGGGCTGCGAGCCCGCGCCGAGGCGGCCGGCCTGGCCGACCGGTTCTACTTTTCCGGCTGGGTCCGCCAGGCCGAAGTGGCGCGCTATATCGCCGCCAGCGACCTGGGGCTGGTCATCCTGCCCGACGTCCTGTCGGCCCGCGGCCGGGTTACCCTCAAAGAGTTCGAGTATTGGGCGTGCGGCGTTCCGGCCATCCTGCCCCGCCTGCCGGCCCTGCAGGAGGTAGTCGGCGACGAGGCAGCCAGCCTGTTCTACACCCCAGGCGACGCGGCCGACCTGGCAGCGAAGGTCAACACCCTGCTGGCCGACGACGTGCGGCGGCAGGAGATGGGCCGGATCGGAGAAAGACGGGTGCAGGAGCGGTTCGAGTGGCGCGCCCTCACCGGCGAAATCGCCCGGCTGTGTGAGACTTACACCGCCCGCTAGCGCTCAGGGGTAACGATGGCAGTTGGGACGAGCAGGCCGGTAGGCGTCGGCCGTACCGTGCCTGTCGGTATTGGGACGCGCGTTCTGATCGGCATCGGGATGGGTGTCTTGGTCGGTGTTGGAGCCGGCACGGCGGTGGGTGTGGACGGCCAGATGCCGGCCTCCAGGGCGTTGTTGATCTTGGATATCGTCGCGCCTAGCTGCGCATCGTTAGCAGCTTGTAAGGCATAAACGCCGGACTGGCTGATACTCACCGCCTCAGTCCCCCGGTTCAAAATGTAGAGGGCTACCCGGGTGCCCAACTGCTCTCTATAGCCCGCGAGCGCCTCTTCCAAGTCTCCGCCGCAGCCTTCCCGGCCCCAGGTCACCACGACGACCACCCGCGGCTGGTCGCCTTTCCTCTCCAACAGGTCATTGATCGCCTGGCGGATCGCCTCTGTCAGATCGGCCTGACCCACGGCGTACACATCCTCCAGTGCGCCGGCCACTTCCATGGCGTTTCCCGTCGAGAAATCGACCACCCGCTGCGTATCCCCGCACCGCAGGCCGAACACCCGCAAGGCCAGCGCCGCATCCGGCAAAGCACGGCCCAGCTCCTTTTGCAGCACAACTTTGAGGTCGTTCAATTGATGCTGGGGGGGGACCGGCCCGTTGTCCAGGACAATCTCCATGTATGCCGTGGGCTGTTGGCCCAGCAGTGCCCACAAAATCACGGCTGCCACCGCGATGCACAGCGCGGCAATTGCCACTTTATGCCAGCTCTGGAGTCGCTTTCGAGGCAAAATGCGGGAAGAGGACCACTTCTGCACCGCCGCCTCCAGATGCTCCAGCCCTCCCTCCTGTCGCCGGCAGTGATCCAACAGCATGGTGATCTTTTCGTCCTTGCGCATCCCCCGGCCGAGCTTTTCGTACACCTCGAGATAGCAGCCCTGGATGAAAGCATCCAATTCAGCGTCGTCGAACGATGCCGTCAGCAGCTTCCGCATCCCCGCAATATCGTGGTTTTGCGATTGGGTGGTCATCTCATCGGCTTCGGTGCTCATGCGCGCACCTCCTCACACTCCATCGGCCAGACAGGCCTGCCGGAACCTACCCGGCTTGGCCGGATTTACATCATTCTACCACGAACCGCATTCCTGCGCAAGAGATATGCTTTTACGGCTGTCAGCTCCTGGCAGAAGCGCAGAGCTACCATTCCTCCCACAAAAAGCGCACCTGAGCGGTCGAATCGGGACGGAGATAGAGGATCTCGCCCCGCGGGCCGCGCAGGAAGCAGCTCCACATGCGTGGATAGGACGGCGTTTGACACTGATAGGCAGTGGTAAAACCAAACTCGGTCTCGGTGGCCCAGCCCAGGCGCTGGCGGACATCGGCGCGGACATCTTCGACCTCGCCCCGCCACACCATGCCAAAGCCGCTGACCGGTTCCAGCAGGCCCGGCGGCGGAGTCTCCCCGATCCGGTTGTCGGGCGACGCGCCCGGCTTGAGCCGGATGTCGCTGACCCAGTCAAAGGTTTGGAACCCCTGCGCGTCCTCGCCCTGGTAAAAGACATAGAAATCGTCGGCATCCTCCACCCAGACCATCAGCCCATGCTCGAAATACTGCCCCGCTGCATAGGATTCGTCTGCCACGGCAGCAGGGCACCGCTCCGGGGGGTTGTCAAAGAACCAGGGGCGCACATTCCGGCACTGGAGATGGACGTTGACCAGCGACCAGGTGAACGATCCGCCGGCCGTGACCCGCAACCCGAACCCGGTGTAGGCCATTGACGCCTCGTCGGTGACAAACTGCGTGCTCCCGGCCAATGCTACCTCCCGGCAGTGCGACTCGACCGGGCCCGGACCGCTGATGGGGCAGATCTCTGCTTTCTGCCCGCTGGCCTGCCAGCTCATCGTCAGGTTATCGCCGAGGTTAATCGTCGTGGCCGGCGTAACCTGGAAAAAGATGACCTGAGGGCCAGCCGTGGGTGTGGGCGTCGGCAGGCGGGTTGCAGTGGACGGCGGAGGAGCGGTAGTAGGGGTGAGCGTCGGCAGGGCCGGCGGGGGCACGGGGCTGGCGGTTGGCGGCTCGGCTGTGGGCGTCGCCGACGGCGCAGCGCTGGGCTGAGGCACAGTGGGAGCAACGGTTGTGGTGGGCGCGGCGAGCGTAGCCGGCGCGGTTGCCGGCTCGCCGGTAGAGGTTGGGGCGAGCGCGATGGCTGTGGCCGTCAGCTCGGCTGTGGGGGCCAGGGTCGGGGCGCTGGTGGTGGAAGCACAACCCACCAGCGTCAAGGTGAACAGCAGGGCCAGGAGGTGCAGCAAGCGAGAACTTCTATGCATTTTTCTCCTTTCACCCAAAATAGAACCTCATTACCGCGGCCATTTCATCATAGACCAAAGCCGCTGTGCTGTCAAGATCCGTTGGTTTTCAAAAGCCTGTCCCCTCTGCTTTTTTTTGCCCATCTTTCTCTCTTGTGCTATACTGCTGCCTTGAGCCACCGGCAGCCGCATCGGCGTTGCCGCGTGTGATCGTTTGCATAGAGGGAGCAGATCATCATGGACGTGCTCGTTGCCAACCCACCCTGGCCGGGGCCGGGGTACGGTGCCCGCTCTGACGTGCGCTGGCCGCACAAGCGCAGCGATAAGTATATCGAATACCCGATCTACCTGGCCTATACCGCCGCCGTCCTCGAACAGGCCGGCTTTGGCGTGTCGTTCCTCGACGCCGTCATGGACGAGCTGTCGATCGAGGCCTTTGCCCGCCAGGTCGCCGACCGCAAGCCGGGCCTGATCCTGCTTGAAACATCGACCCCCTCCATCGCCTTTGACTTGCAGACCGCCGCCGCCGTCAAAGATGCCAGCCCTGGCACATTTGTCGCCCTGCTCGGCTCGCACGTCACCTATTTTGACCGCCAGACTGTGGCCGGCAACCCGGCCGTCGGCGCCGTCGTCCGCGGTGAGTTCGAGCAGGTGGCCGCCAACCTGGCCCTGGCCCTGCAGGCCGGCGGGGATCTCAGCGGCGTGCTGGGCCTCACCTACCGCGACGGCGGCGAAGCGCGGGTCAACCCGCCCCAGCCCCTGTTCGAGCCGCTCGACGACATGCCCTTCCCGGCCCGCCACATTGTCAGCGGCGACGGTTACCGCGCCGGCATCTACAGCGGCGGCCATCCGACGGCGATGATCAGCTCCCGCGGCTGCCCCTACCGCTGCACCTTCTGCCTGTGGCCCGATGTGCTGTACGGTCACAAGTTCCGCGCCCGCAGTCCGCAGAACGTCGTCGCCGAGATCGAACAGGCCGTCCGGCGCTTTGGCCACGACGAGATCTATTTCGACGACGACACCTTCACCGTCGACCGCCGGCGCGTCCTCGACATCTGCCGGCTGATCCGCGAGCGTGGCCTGGAAAAAGAGGCCGAGTGGATCGCCCAATGCCGTGTCGATACGGTCGACCGCGAAGTGCTGGAAGCGATGAAGTCTGCCGGCTGCGGCTACATCCTGTTCGGCGTTGAATCGGGCTCGCCCGAGATGCTGAAAAAGATGAAAAAGGGGATCACCGTCGACAAGGTGCGGTCCGCCTTCAAGCTGACCCACCAGGTAGGCATCAAAACCCAGGCCTTTTTCCTGTTCGGAACCCCCGGCGAGACCCAGGAGACAATCCAGCAGACGCTCGACCTGGCCAAGGAGCTCAACGCCTCCAGCACCCAGTTCGCCATCGCTATTCCCCACCCCGGCACCGCCCTGTACGAAGAGTGCCATGCCAACGGCTGGCTGACCAGCGAGGATTGGGCCGACTATACCGCCGAGAACTCGCTGATCGAGACACCATGGCTCACCGCCGGTCAGCTCGAGGAAGCGCGCGTCCGGGCCTACCGCGAATACTACTATCGCCCTCGCTACATCCTTGGCGAGGCGCTCAAGGTCCGCCGCCTGGCCGACGTCAGGCGCCTGATGCGCGGCGCCGGCTCGGTGCGGGCTCGCCTCAAGCTCTTCCAGGAGGCGGCTGACAAGCAGCATGGGTAGAATCGGCCGCTCGTGGCCTGTCATATGCCAGACAGGCATAGGAGGGCTGGCGATCATCCTGGCCCTGTTCGTGGCGCTGTCCATCCTGTACAACGTCTACACGCCGGTCTTTGAATCGCCCGACGAGCTACAGCACACCGCTTTTATCGCCTGGCTCGACGACCACGGCGCCCTGCCGGTGATCACCAAGGACAACCCCGGCCCGTGGGAGCAAGAGGGCACACAGCCGCCCCTTTACTACTGGCTGGCCGCGGCTGTGACCGGCTGGCAGCCCCACGATGCCGCCGACAGTCTTGCCACGGTCAACCCCCACGCCGGCGGCATCGGCGACCCCAGGCGGCCGGACAACAAGAACCGGGTGCTCCACGACCCAGCCCAGGAGAGCTGGCCTTATCACGGCACCGTCCTCTATGTTCACCTGCTGCGGCTGGTATCGACCCTTATCGCAGTCGGCACCCTGCTGGCCGTCTACCGTCTGGGCCGCACCATCCTCCCCGACCGGCCGGGCATCGCCCTGGGCATGGTCGGGCTGGTCGCGTTCATCCCCCAGTTCCTGTTTCTGAGCGCCTCGGTCAATAACGACAACTTGGTCATACTGACCTGCTCCTGGACGGTGGTCCTCCTGGCAAGCTGGCTGTACGCCGCCAGGCTGCCCAGTTGGCTGGAGCTCGGCGCATTGGGCCTGCTGTTGGGCCTGGCAGCCCTGTCCAAGCTGAGCGGGCTGTTCCTGTGGCCCCTGGCAGCCGCGGCGTTGGTCTGGCTGGCCTGGCGGCAGCGGCGCCTCGCCTGGCTGGTCCCAGCGGGCCTTCTCGTCCTCGGCCTGGCTCTCGGCGTGTCTGGCTGGTGGTTCGCCCGCAACATGCGCCTGTACGGTGACCTGTCCGGCATAAACGCCCACCTGTGGATCATGGGAGGGCGCCAAGAGTGGCCCACCACCCTCAGCGCCATCTATTCCGAGTTCCGGGGCTTTCGCTACTCCTTCTGGGCCCTGTTCGGCTGGTTCAGCGTCCTGGTGCCCGACCCGGTCTATTGGATCATCGACCTGCTGACCGTCGTCGGCTGCGTTGGCTTTGCCCTGTACCTGTACCGCTCCATCCACAAAGATCTGCCCGCCAACCACAAGGCGCTGCCCGCCATCCTCCTACTTGCCTTGTGGTTCATCCTGGTCGCCATCGGGCTGGTGCGTTGGACCCTGCTGACCCCGGCCAGCCAGGGGCGGCTGATGTTCCCCGCCCTGGCATCGATCTCCTTCCTCCTGGTTGTGGGCTGGGCCGAGCTGGTGCCCAACCGTTGGCGTTGGGCTGCCGCCACTGCCTTTCTGGTTGCCTGGGCCGCTTGGGCCGCTCTGTGTCCGATTCTGATCATCGCCCCTACCTACGCCGAGCCCCACCGCTACCGCTCTCTGGCCGAGCTGGAGGCAGTGCCGTCGATCGTCAATGTCCGCTACGACGAATGCTGCGGCCTGATCGGCTATATTCAGCCCAATGGCCCGATCCAGGCCGGCGACCAGGTGGCGTTGACCCTCATCTGGCGGGCCAGGCAGCCTACTACGGTGGATTATTCCATCTTTGTCCACGCCTCGGCGCCCGACGGCACGATCGAAGGCCAGATCGACACCTACCCCGGCGGCGGGCGTTACCCAACCAGCCGCTGGCAGCCGGGCGAGATCATCTCTGACACCGTCTATATCGTCGTGTCCGAGGATGCGCAGGGGCCGACGCTGCTCCGGTTCAACGTCGGCCTGTACGATCTAGGCACCCGCACAGAGCTGACCGCCTTTGGCACCGACGGCAAACCCCTGCGGTACGTCTTTGCCGGCGAGGTGGCCCTGGAGCCACCCGCCTGGCCTACCCCCCAGCCTGAGCTGCTCACCGACACCCTGTTTGGCCAGGAGATCCGGTTGGTTGGGGCCGACCTGTCACGGGAGACGATCCAACCCGGCGAGGTGGTCACCGTGACCCTCCACTGGCAGGCACTGGCCAACATCCGCGACGACTATACCGGCTTTGTCCACCTGATTTCACCGGACGGCGAATCGGTGGCACAGGACGACCACTCCCCGCTGGACGGACGCTACCCCACCCGCATCTGGGCGCGTGGCACGGTGCTGGCCGATCCCTATCGCCTGGAGCTGCCCGCTGACTTGAAACCGGGCGCCTACCTGCTATGGGGCGGTCTGTACCATCCCGAATCGGGCGTCAGGCTGCAAGCCATATCGTGGCCGACCGGCGAGCGCTGGCAGGATGACCTGGTTCACATTGGAACGTTGGTAGTAGAATAATATCCACATATCGAGGAAGACGATGAGTACTAGACTGTTAGCCATTCTGTTGGTGCTGAGCCTTGTCCCACTCTCGCTGCCTGGCACTATGGCTGTGGCTCCCACATTTGTGGCGCAAGAAATCCGTTCGCTGACCGCCGCCCACGATCCACAGGGCCACCTGTGGGCCTCCTGGGAAGCCGACAGCGGGTCGGACGTCGAGATCTATTTCAGCCGCTGGGCCGGCGGCGCCTGGTCACAATCAGAACCGGTCCACACCCGCCCCGACGCCTGGGACCGCTCGCCCAGCCTGGCCATAGCCACCCCGCCGGGGTTGCCGCCACAGATCTGGCTGGCCTGGACCTCTTCGCCCAGGTCCGATCCGAGCCACCGAGATCTGGTGGTCAGCCGGTGGGCTGCCGGCGCCTGGACCGAGCCGCAGGCTGTGCCGATCGGCACCGTCACGCGCGTTGCCTCCCCCGCCCTGGCCGCCGCACCCGACGGCACGCTGTGGCTGGCGTGGACCGCCTTTGACGGCGCCGACACCGAGGTCTACGCCAGCCGCTGGAACGGCCAGACCTGGTCTGCGCCGTGGCAGGTCAGCACTGATGATGGGACAACGCACCGCAACGATTATCGGCCCCAACTGGTTGTGGCCGGCGACGGCCGGCCGTGGCTGGTGTGGGTCGGCCACCAGGGCGGCCCGGATGACGAGATATACGCCAGCTATTGGACCGGCGCCGGCTGGACGGCCGAGCAGATGGTCAGCCAGGACGACGATTTGCTGGACACCCGGCCCAGCCTGGCGATCGGCCCCGATGGCCGGCCGTGGCTGGCCTGGCTGGGCCACGTCGCCACAGGCGAGCGCTCGACCGGGCGGATCCTGTTCGCCCGCTGGGATCCCTCGCTGTCAGCGTGGACTCCCGAGCAGTTGGCTTCTTCATCCCCTGCCCTTTCCGTCGAAGAAGGGTCTCCATCCCTGACCGTCGACGGCCAGGGCAGGCTGCACCTGGCCTGGGTCGCCGCTGCCCGCAGCGCGACCGCCCTGGCCCACGCCTACTGGACGGGCTCGGGCTGGGCCGAGCCACAGGCCATCCACACCGGCGTGGCTGCCGACATGCTCGCCCTGACATCGGGCGACGGCCAGGTTACCTTCCTATGGCTGGATCAGTCCGGCGCTCTGGCGCCGCTGGCGCAGGCGGCCGTTGGGGCGACGGCCCAACCGCTTGCCGCGTGGATCGACAGCAGGCCGTCACCCGAGGCCTCGCCGGTCGATTCGGTCCCCAACCGCTACATGGCCTTCGGCGACAGCATCACCTGTATACCAGCTTGCGACCCCGAGGTCCCCCCACCCTGGGCCCCTTATCCAGTCCGCCTCGAATCCAGGCTTGACATCCACGTTCGGCCCTCAGAAGTGGGCAATTTCGGCCTGTCGGGCGAATTGACCTGGCAGCAACCGGACAAGGGTGGCCTCAATCGGATCGACGACGCGGTCAACGGATACCAGCCTAGGTACGTCCTGATCATGGAAGGCACCAACGACGTCACTGTGCACAGGGATCCGGGGGAGGTCTATGGATACCTTGACCAGATGATCTACAACGCCCGCCACGCAGGGGTGGAAAACGTCTATCCGATGCTCGCCACCCTCATTCCGCGATTGGACGGACTGAACGACGAAACGCAGACCATGAATGTGGACGCGATCATCGCCGTTACCACAGACAAAGACATTCCTCTGTGCAGGCAGTACAAGGCCTTTGAGGACTATGGCAACTATCCAGAACTGTACGTGGACGATGTTCACCCGAACAGCGAGGGCCTGCAGTTGATGTCCGACACCTGGTACGACTGCACCCTGACTACTTTCACCGACGTATACGAGGACGTCATCCCCCCCACGCCGACGCTGAACAGCATCCCGGCTCAGACCGAATGCTTTGGCGGCGTTGCGGTCAGTTGGTCAGGCATCGACAACCTCAACGGCACCGGCCTGGCCAACTTTGACGTGCAGGTGCAGGTCGACGCCGGTCCGTGGACCGACTGGCTGATGGCGACCACGGCCACCTCGTCGGTCTATTCCGGCTTGACCTGGGGCCACACCTACAGCTTTCATGTCCGTGCCCGCGACGTGGCCGGCAACGTGTCGGACTATACCGCCCCCGGCTCGACCCAGGTCAAGGACAGCGTCGCGCCTTACGAAGCCCACGTCAACCCCCTGCTGCCTGTACGCCTGGCTCCCTTTGCCGTGAGCTGGGGCGGCAGCGATGCCTGCTCCGGCGTGGCGACCTACGATGTGCAATTCAAGATCGACGGCGGGACCTGGCAGCCATGGCTGACCGGCACGCCGGCCACTAACAGCACGTTCAACCCCGGTTCGCCACAGTATGGCCACACCTACTATTTTCAGGCCCGCGCCCACGACTATGGCGGCAATATAGGCAGTTGGTCGGCCTCAGTGTCCACCGTCCTGGCCCAGTACACCCTCAGCGGCAGCATCTTGACCGTCCGCGAGCAGCCGATAACCGGTCCCACGGCCGGCCTGGCCCCGGCGCCCCTGGCCCTCGAGCCCGCTCCCAGCGGTTACCGAGCCTACCTGGCCGGCGCAGGCGTGTACGACATAACAGCCAGCCACGCCGCTTTTGGCAGCCTGCCGTCGATGCTCGGCGTGGCTGCCAACGGCAACCTCGGCGGCGTCGACTTTTATCTTCCGCCGCTCGACGATGCCGTCGCCGGCGGCGGATTCGAAGCGGGCAACCTGGCCGCCTGGCAGGCAGGCGGCACCGTCACGCCAACGTTGGCGACCACGGGCCATACCGGCGCTTATTCCGTGCAAATGGGCGATGTGGCCGGCCGCTCGACGCTCAGCCAGGTCGTCAGCCCGCCGCTTGGCCTGAACCTGGCCGCGAGCAACCTTACCCTGTCGTTCCTGGCCCGCCTGGAGCAGCCGGGCTCGCCGGGCAGCCTCCAGGTCGTGTTGTCAGGAGCCAGTCCGGTCACCTACAGTCTGCCGGTCCAGAGCGATGCCTGGTCGCATACCTGGTACGATCTCACCGGCCTCGTCACCGGCCCGCTGACCGTCACCTTGGTCGTGTCCGGCAGCCCGTCCATCCTGGTCGATGAGATCAGCCTCGGCTCGGCGCTGTCCGGCGCATACCAGGCCTATCTGCCCCTCGTCACCCGGTCATGGTGACACACCTGTCGTGGCCAGCCTTCAGCGATCGCGCCCGGCGCGACACGCCGAAAGCTGACTGCTGAAAGCCGACGGCCAACGTGGACGATCGTACCTATCAGACCGCGACCATGCGCGGCGGCCTGCGCCGCAACCTGGCCCGTTATGTAAGTAGGGTCACCGGCAGCGGCGGCATGGGCCGCTTTATGTGGCAGGGCGCCGTCCTGACCGCGCTCTCGCCCATGCCCACCGTAGCCGGTTCCGTCCTGCGCAGTTGGGTCTACCGGACGGTGCTCGGCTCGGTGGGCCATGGCTGCTTTATCGAGCAGGATGTCCGGCTGCTGGTCCCCCGGCGCATCTTTCTGGGCCGGCACGTCATGATCGGCGAAGGTTGCTTCCTCGACGCCAACACCGCCGAGGGCCGGATCGAGCTCCAAGACGACGTCTGGCTGTCGCGTGGCAGCTACATCGTCGCCGGCCGGGCTGAGGTGGTCGTCGGCCCAACGACCTACGTCGGCCATCGCTGCCTGTTCTACGGCCACAACGGCATCCACATCGGGCGCGATGTGCTGCTGGCCAACGACGTGCAGCTGATCTGCGGCAACCATACCTTCTCCCGCCGCGACATCCCGATCCGCGCCCAGCCGCCCCTCGGCGCGCCGATCGTGATCGAAGACGACGTCTGGCTGGGCGCGTCGGTCGTTGTCCTGGGCGGTGTGACCGTCGGCAAGGGCTCGGTAGTCGGCGCCGGCGCCGTCGTCACCCACAGCCTGCCACCTTACAGTATCGCCCGCGGCGTGCCGGCCGTTGTCGTCGGCGCGCGGGGCGAGGATGAGAGTTAGCGATTTGCACATTCTATTTGTCGTCAAAGAGATCGACAACGAGCCGCAGGGCATCCTGCTCATCAGCAGCCTGCTGAAGCAGGCCGGCCACCGGGTCAGCCTGGTGGTGGGCACCGAAGAGGATCCACTGGCCGCGGCGCTCCGTCTGCGGCCCGACGTCGTCGGTTATACCGTCTACACCGGAGTGCACCTGTGGTACCTGGAACAGAACCGGCGCATCCGGGCGCAGTTGCCGGGTGTCTTTTCTATCTTTGGTGGGCCGCACCCCACCTTTTTCCCCGAGATGATCGAGCAGGAAGGGGTGGATGGGCTGTGCATCGGCGAGGGCGAGTATGCCACGCTCGACCTGATGAACGCTCTGGAACGTAACGGCGACGGTGTGCGTCTGACCCGCTCTGACATTCTCAACTGGTGGTTCAAGCTGAATGGAGAGGTAGTCCGCAATCCGCTTCGCCCATTGCTGACCGGCGAGGAGCTGGATATTCTCCCCTTCGCCGACCGGGATCTGCTCTACGCTGCCCACCGGCAAAGCCGCCGCACCAAGATCAAGCCGTTCATCACCGGGCGGGGTTGCCCCTACAACTGCGCCTTTTGTTTCAACAAGGCCTACTCTGACCTGTACGGCGGTCAGGCGCACCGTTTCCGCCGCCGCAGCGTAGACAATGTCATCCGCGAATTAAAGGAAGTGACCTCCGCGCGCGATGTGCGCTTTATCCTGTTCATGGACGACACCTTTATCCTGCAGGACAAGTGGCTGCAGGAGTTCATGCCCCGCTACAAAGCCGAGATCGGCCTGCCTTTCTGGTGCCAGGTGCGGGCCAACCTGGTGACCGAGGAAAAGGTAGCGCTCTTTAAAGAATCCGGCTGTGTGTCGGTCAGTTTCGGACTGGAGGCCGGCAACGACCGCCTGCGCAACACCGTCCTGAACCGGAACATGAGCCGCGAGGAGATCCTGGGCGCGGCCGAGATGCTGCGCCGGCACGGCATCGCCTTCATGACCAACAACATGCTCGGCCTGCCGACCGGCAACCTGGAGACCGACCTGGAGACATTGGATCTCAACGCCCAGTGCCGGCCCGCCTATGCAAACGTGTTCCTCTTCCAACCCTACCCCAAAACCGCGCTCGGGGAAAAGGCTTACGAGCAAGGGTGGATGACCGGCTCCTTTGACAGCCTGTCAGGCTCGGTCAGCGACGACACGGTTATCAGGTTTGGCAGCGAAGCGGAAAAGCGGCAGATCGAGAATCTGCAAAAGCTCCTGGCGCTGGGCGTCGAATTTCCCTGGTTGGTGCCAGTCATCCGCCGCCTGATCCGCCTCCCGTCGAACCGCCTTTTCTGGTTGGTCTACAAGCTGTGGAAGGGATGGGCCATCAAAAGACGGATGTTCCCCTTCAAAATGACTCCCCGGGAATACCTGGATTCGGCGCTCTACTACATGCGCATCACCAGCCAATAGACCGGCATGACCGAGCGAGATAAGCAACTGTCGAAGGGCTCCCTGTACGTGGCGATGGGACAGGGAATCTTTCTGCTGACCAGCTTTGTCCTGTACGCCATCCTGGGGCGCCTGCTGGAGCCGGAGCCCTATGGCCTGTTCCGCGTGGCCATGACCGTGCTGATCTGGGTCGAGATCACCGTCAACAATGGCGTGCCGGCCGCCCTCCAGAAATTCCTGCCCGATGCCTCGTTGTCCGAGCCTGCGGTGCGGCGGGCCACGGCCCGCGTCCAGGCCATGGTCGGCGGCGGCGTGTTCCTGGCCTTTTTCCTGGCCGCGCCGCTGCTGGCCGCCCTGCTGCGCGACCCAGAGCTGACCGGCTACCTGCGCCTGGCCTCCCTCGACATGGCCGGCATGAGCGCTTACGCCTACTATCGGGGCTTTTTAAACGGCAAGCGGGCCTTTCGCCAGTTGGCCACAGCCATCGCCGCCTACGGCCTGACCAAGCTGCTGGTCAGCAGCCTGCTGGTCTACGCCGGCTGGGGTGTCAACGGCGCGCTGCTGGGCAACGTCGCCTCGTCGCTCGGCGGTCTGGCAATAGCCTACCTGTGGAGCCGCCGCTGGCCCAAGGCGCCTATGCCGGTGCCCCCGGCGCCGGTGCCTCGGGGCGAGGCCGGCCGGGTGGTCAACGAGCGCGAGATCCTGGCTTTTGTCCTGCCTGCCGTCGGCTTTACCCTGGCCAGCAACCTGTTACTGCAGATCGACCTGCTGGGCGTGCAGCGGCTGGTGCTCGACGACGCCCAGGTCGGCTACTACAGCGCCGCCGTCGTCCTGGCCGACGCGCCCCGGCTCATCCTGCTTGCCCTTTCCTTCACCCTGCTGCCGTCCATGTCACGCGCCATCACCGCCGGCGATCTATCTCAGACACGCGACTACCTGCGCCAGGTGATCCGTCTCCTGGCCCTGGCCATCGTGCCGATCGTGGCCCTGGTAGCTCCCACCGCCGGGTCGCTCGCGGCCTTTATCTTCGGGGCGCCCTACCGGCCCGCCGGGCCTTTCCTGGCCGTGCTGATCGTAAGCTACGGCGCCTACAGCATCTACATTACCCTGGTCACCGTCCTGCTGGCCGAAAACCGGCCTCGCCGGGCGCTGGCCATTCCGCTCGCCCTGCTGCCGGTTGCCGCCGTCGCCATTTGGTTGAGCGTCACCTGGATGGGGTCGATTGGCGCGGCCTGGGCCTCCCTGCTGTGTGTGGGCAGCGCGGCGCTGATCGTCGTCGTCTATGTCCTGCGCCGCTACCGGCCGGCCGTCGACCTCGGCTCGCTGGCCCGCATCGCCCTGGCCTCGGCGATCGTGGGTGGCCTGGCCTGGCTGTGGTCGCCGTCGGGCCTGTGGCTGGTGATCGGCTACCTGCTGCTGGGCGGTCTGTACCTGGCCCTCCTCCTGGCCCTGCGCGAGCTGCGGATCGAGGACCTGGCCCAAATCGTCAAGTGGCTGAAATGGCCTCAGAGGGGCACAGACAAACGCCGCTAGGCGCAGATTCGATATAGGGGACTGAACGTGACCCAAGAAAAACGTCAAGTAATCATCCTCGGTCTGGACGGCGCGACATGGGACGTCCTCCTGCCCCGCGTCGAGCGGGGCGAGATGCCCAACCTGGCCGCCCTGTTGCAGCGGGGCGCGTGGGGTGGGCTGCGATCCACCATCCCGCCTTTCAGCGCCCAGGCCTGGGTGTCGCTCAGCACCGGCAAGAACCAGGCCCGCCACGGCGTTGTCGACTTTTGGGAGCGGTCGCCGGGCGCGCCGCTCACCGAGCGCCGCACCTTTGTCTCCAGCCGCATGGTGCACGGCGAGACGTTGTGGCAGACCGCCGGACGGCATGGCCGGCGTGTGGGCGTGGTCAATGTCCCGGTCACCTATCCGCCCACGCCGGTAGAGGGCTACCTAGTCAGCGGATTTCTCACACCGCCGGGTAAAACCGATTATGTCTATCCCGAGGCGCTGAAAGACGAGATCGAGGCGCTGATCCCCGGTTACCAGCCCGACCCCTTTGACCCGCTGGGTGCAACCCAGCAGCAGCTCGTCGAGCTGGCAGATTGGATGGAGAAACACGAAAAGGTCGCCCGCCACCTGATGGAACGCCACCCGGCCGACCTATTTTTCAGCGTCGTCCAGGCCGTCGATCACCTCCAGCACCTCTTCTGGAACGACATCTCCTCCCGTAGCGCCGCCCTGGATCGTTCATCCCTGATCGACCGGTGCTACACCCTGGCCGACGACATCCTCGGCCATCGGCTGGGGCAGCTCAACGACCACACCACCTTCTTCCTGGTCTCCGATCACGGCTTTGGCCCGGCTCGCACATGGTTCCACGTCAACCGCTTCCTGCTGGAACAGGGCCTGCTGGCCCTCGGCGAGGTCCAGGGGAGCGGGCCGGGGGCGGCGCTGGCCCGGTTGGGCCTTACCCCCCAAAGGCTGCGGAGCCTGGTCCGCCGCTTCGACGTGCTGGGGCTGCGCAGGCGGGTCGGCCGCCTGGCCCGCGTCACCGTCGGCCGCCAGATCGACGGCGCCCTGGCCCGGCCAATCGACTGGAGCCGGACCCAGGCCGTCTCGGGCAGCCCGGCCAGTGAGGGGATCTTTATCAACCTCAAGGGCCGCGAGCCGGAGGGGGTAGTGGAGCCAGGAGAGCCATACGAGGCGCTCCGCGACCGGCTGGCCGCCGAGCTGCTGGCCCTGCGCGATCCCGACACGGGCGAGCGGGTGGTGCAGGCCGTCTACCGCCGCGAGGAGCTGTACGACGGGCCGTTGCTCGACCTGCTGCCGGATCTCGTCTTTGATCTTGGGGACGGTCCCTACCTGGCCAGCGACGCGCCGATGGCCACCGGCATCCTGGAACCGCTGCCGCCCAGCCTGCTCCAGGGCCGGCACCGCCCGACCGGAGTGCTGGCCGCCGCCGGAGAGGGGATCAGGGTGGGACAGCGGATCGAGGGTGCGCGCATCGTCGACATCGCCCCGACGGTGCTGTATGCCCTTGATCTGCCGATCCCCGACGACATGGACGGCCGGCCGCTGGTCGAGATCTTTGACGACGAGTACCGAACGTCACACCCGGTCCGCCATGCGCCGGCCGTCGAAATAACAGACCTGACAGGTTTTCCCAAACCTGTCAGGTCTACCGAGTCCACCGAAGAAGAGGAAGCCGAAATGGAGCGCCGGCTGAGAGGGCTAGGGTATATCAGTTAGAGGGGACATAGCCTGCTACGTACCCCCCATTCGGTATCGCCGGGCCGCCCGTCAACGGCACGATCCTGAACTGTTGTCCCAGCATCTGATAGTCGTCCGCCGTCAGCACCAGCCATGCCTTCTGGCCCGGCGCCGCCTCCAACGCAGTGACAATGTCCGGCAGGTCCAGGATGCGGTGCTCCACCCCCTCCATCGTCAGATAGTAGTAGATGGCCCGCAGAAACCGGTAACCGGGGCCTTCCGCCTTGTCCTGTAACCCCGAGCTGACGTACAGCGCCGTGCCCGGCGGCAGGCTGGTCTTTAGATAGGCGGTCATCTCCAGCGTCAGCCGGTTGTCACGCCCGGCCGCCAGCTCAGCCGAGTAGTAGCGCAGCGTGTTGCGGATCGGATAGACCGCCGCGAACAGCGCCAGTCCCATGACCGCCAGCAGGGCCAGCAGCCGCCGTCCCGACACCCGCCCCGGCGCTCGTTCGCCAGACCCGGCAGAGAAACGGGACAGAACCCTGAAAGGGTAAGCCTTCAAGCCGGGTTCCCTGAGCCCTTTGATCACTCCGGCCACCAGGGCGCCCATCGCCGCAAAACAGAGCGGCAGCAAAAAGGCCGTGTAGCGCTGCGACAGCAGCCCGTCGTACCGTTTGTTGAAATAGGGCATCACCATCGCCGTCGACACCAGCACCAGGACCGGCAGCGCCTCGCCCCGCCACGCCGTATAGACCAGCGCCGCCAGCAGCCAGGCGGCCAGCAGCCCCACGACCAACCCGGCCAATGGATCGGCCACGCGCGGCACCTGCCCGCCGATGGTCCGCCCCAGATTAGCCAGCAGCGCCGCCACGCGCTCGAGGTACGAAATCAACGTCGGATTGGGCTCCCACGCGTAGGTGTGAAGCTGGGCATCGGCCAGCAGGCCACCCCGCGACGTAATGTTGTACACGATCATATTGCCATAGCCCACCGCCGCGGCCACTACAGCCAGGTATGGCCACGGCCGCCGCAGCCAGGCCAGCACGTTCCGGCGGGCCAGGAACCAGATCACCAGGCCGGGGATTGCCACCAGCATCGAGATATGGGTCTGTAGGGCCAGTCCGTACAGCAGGCCGCCGAGAACCAACAGCCACCCACTGCCCCGCCGCACGGCAGTGTGCAGCGCCAGGAAGGTCGCTGTAGCGAACAGCGGCGTCGCCGAGTTCGACCAGGCGATGTGGCTGTTGACAATCGTGTGCACCGGGTTCAGGGCCAGCAGCAGCCCCGCCGCCAGCCCGGCAATCCGCCCTTGCCAGGCCGCAAACCCGCTCCCAGTCGTGGCTGCCCCCAACGCAGGTCCCTGACCTGGAGAATGCCAAGCCTTCGTGTCCTTTGTCGCCTTTGTGGTTTCAGCAGTCCCCAGCGACCGGCCCAGCAGGTAGGTCAGCCCAACGGTCAGGACACCAAATACCAGCGTCACCGCCCGCGCCAGGTAGACGCTCGACCCGAACAGCCGCACGGCCAACGCCAACAGCCAGGTCACCAGCGGCCCGGTCGTGGGGTCGAACGGGCCGAACCAGATGAACTCACCGCCGACCATCCCCTGCGCCGCTAACACCTCGAACGCCTCGTCAGAAATGACCGGCACCAACTGCAAACAGGGCAGCCGCACCGCCGCCGCCACGGCCATCAGCCCGGCGACGATCAATAGGTCGACAAGAACAGACCTGACAGGTCTTCCTGGGCCTGTCAGGTCTCGGCTTAACTCCGGCACGCCTTCACCGCATCAACCACGCACTCGATCTCCCGCCTGGTCAGCGACGACGCGGAGGGCAGATATAGCCCTCGCCGGCACAGGTCCTCGGCCACCGGATAGCGCTCGCCTTTATAGTCTGCGTAGTAGATCGGCTGGAGGTGCATCGGGATGAAAAAGGTCCGCGTCTCGATACCCCGCGCCGCCAGCCGCAGCCGCAGCTCATCACGGCTGATGCCAAACTCGTCTTCGACCAGCACGCCGTACATCCAGTACACGTTCTGAGCCCACGGCTCTTCGACCGGCGTCGTCAGGCCCGGCACGTCTCGCAGCAGAGAGGTGTACAGAGCCGCATTCTCCCGCCGCCACGACACAAACTTGTCCATCTGCTCCGTCTGGGCCAGGCCCACCGCTGCCTGCATGTTGGTCAGCCGGAAGCTGTAGCCGATATATTTGTGCCAGAAGTGGCGCTCCTTGGAAAAGGCGTGATCGCGCAGGGTGCGCACCGTCTCGGCCAGCTCTGGGTTGTTGCTGGTGACCATGCCCCCCTCGCCGGTGGTGATAATCTTGTTGGCATAGAAGCTAAAGGCCGCGGCATCGCCCAGGCTGCCGCACGGCCGGCCCTTGTACAGCGCTCCGTGCGCCTCGGCGGCGTCCTCAACCACGTACAGGTTATGCCGTCGGGCGATCTCCCATACCACGTCCATGTCCACCGGGTGACCGTAGGTGTGGACCACACAGATCGCCTTTGTCCGAGGCGTGATCTTGGCCTCGACCTGGCTCAGGTCCATATTCCACGTCCGCCGCTCCGAATCGACCAGCACCGGTTTGGCTCCGGTATAGGACACGGCATAAGCCGTAGCGATCATGGTGTGGGTGGGGATGATCACCTCATCGCCCGGCTCCAGCCCCAGTGCCGCCATGATCAGGTGCAGCGCCGCCGTGCCGCTGACGCAGGCAACGCCATAGCTGCAGCCCACCTTGCGACTGAACGACTGCTCGAACAGGTTGATATACTTGCCGGCCGACGAGATCCAGTTCGTGTTCAAGCAGTCCATCACGTAGCGGGTCTCGTTCCCCTCCAGCGCAGGCTCGCACACCGGGATGATCGTCCGCTCCATCTCCAGCTCCGAGATCGGAATGCGGGGGATCGATATCTTGAGTTCCGGCTCGTCGCCGGGGATCACCTCGGCCAGGTCGCCCAGCTCCTCCAACGTCAGTTCAACAGGTTTTAGCATCTCATTCTCCATCTGTCATCATTCGCGCATCTTCCCATCTGTCATTCTGAGCGAAGCGAAGAATCTCTGTTCACCACAAGAGACCCTTCGCTCCGCTCAGGGTCACGGGCAAAACGCAAGCGCAATATCGTCACAACATATTTCCAGCCACGCGTAATATAGCCCATCGCGCTCGTCGCCGTCTTGGATTCGCCGCGCAGGCGGGGCGCGCAGTGGTAGGGCACCTCGCGCACAGTGAAACCGAGCCGTTGGGCGCGGGCCAGCAGGTCGATGCAATACTCACCATAGTCGCCGCGCAGTGGGATCCGGTCGAACACCGGGCGGCGCACGGCCATAAAACCGCTGGTATAGTCCTTCACCCGCCAACCGAGCAGCAGCGACGCCGCCAGGTTGATCGTCCGGCTGAACAGTTGGCCGGTGAGCGAGCGGCCGTCATCGCGGCCGCCCCGCACATAGCGCGAGCCTGCCACCACGTCGGCCTGGCCGGTCGCCGCCAGCAGCGCCGGCAGCACCTCGGGCGGCATCGACAGGTCACAGTCCATCCAGGTCACCACCTCGCCCTGCGCCAGGCCGATGCCGGCCATCAGCGCCGAGGTCAGACCTCGCTCGTCCACACGCCGGAGCAGCCGGATGCGCGGCTCCTGCTCGGCCATAGCCTGCACTACCTGCCACGTCCCGTCGGGCGAATTGTCGTCGACGACGATCACCTCCACCGGCTGCTGCACGCTGGTCAGCGTGCGCCCGATCAGCTCCTCGATATTCTCCCGCTCATTGTAGGTCGGCAGCACCACCGACACCAACCGATCCTTATCACCCACCCGTCGATCCCTCCGACACCTGCTTCTGGCGGTGGCCGTTGCTCCTAGTCTCCCGCCAAACGCCCGCATTATACCTTAAGAGCGGGCATGGAACAAAAGACCTGGCAGGTTTTGTCAAACCTGCCAGGTCTATCATGTCATACCCGGTGAAGCGGTTTGGCGCCGCGGCTCGGGTGTGATATACTCGCCAAGCTATGAAAGTCTTGTTCATCGTCCAACAGATCGATTACGAGCCTCTCGGCATCATGCACCTATCCAGCGCCGTCAAGGCCGCCGGGCACGAGGTGCAGATGGCCGTGGGTTCTCGCCACGATCCCATATCCGTCGCCGGCCAGTTCCGGCCCGACGTGGTCGCCTACTCGGTCATCACCGGCTCGCAGCGCTACTACCTGGAGATGAATCGCCGCCTCAAAGCTGCGCTGCCCGGTGTGTTTTCCATCTTTGGTGGACCGCACCCTACCTTCTTCCCCGAGATGGTCCAGGAGCCCGGCGTCGATGGCGTCTGCCGGGGAGAGGGCGAGCAGGCGCTAGTCGACCTGCTGGCTGCCCTGGCCGGCGGTGGCCCCGACGCGGCGCTGGGCGTGAGCAACTGGTCCTTCTGCCGGAATGGGGATGTGATCGCCAACCCGGTGCGGCCCTACGTGGAAGACCTGGACAGTCTGCCTTTTCCCGATCGCACCCTGGTCTACGAGCGCGACCCGGTCGCCGCGCGAGGCAAAATCAAGCACTTTCTTACGGGTCGCGGTTGCCCCTACAATTGCACCTATTGCTTCAACCATGCCCTGTCAGGCATCTACCGAGGCAAGGGCAGGCGTTTCCGGCAACGCAGCGTGGGCCACGTCATCGAAGAGATCCGTTGGGTGCGCGACCACTACCCGCTCGAGTTTGTCGTCTTTGTTGACGACACCTTTGTGCTGTCGAACGAGTGGCTGGCCGAGCTTGCGGAGCAATATCCCCGCCAGATCGGCATCCCCTTCTCCTGCAACACGCGGGCCAATCTGGTCACCGCCGAACAGGTGCGGCTGCTCAAAGCGGCCGGCTGCCACTCGGCCAGCATGGGCGTCGAAAGCGGCAACGACCGCCTCCGCAACGACCTGCTCAAGCGGCAGATGAGCAAAGAGCAGATCCTGGAGGCGGCTCGGCTCTTGCGCGAAGGAGGGCTGAGCTTTGCCACGACGAGCATGATCGGCCTGCCCACCAGCACCCTGGAAAACGATTTCGAGACGTTGGCGCTGAACATCCAAATCAGGCCGGCCTACGCCCACGTCTTTATCTTCCAGCCCTATCCGCGCACCGAGCTGGGCGAGTTCACCCGCGAGCAGGGCTGGATGGGGAGCGTCGACGACATCGGCGAAGTCGCCTGGGACCACTCGGTCCTCAACTTTGACGATGCGCACAAGCGGGGACTCGTGGTGCTCCAACGCTTCTTCGCCCTGGGCGTCGAGTTTCCTCGGCTGGTCCCCTGGATCAAGCGGATGCTGCGGCTGCCCGACAACCCCGTTTTCTGGCTTTTGAGCAAGCTGTGGCGAGGCTGGGCGATCAAGAGCCGGGTGCACCCGGTCAAGCTCAACCTGCGTGAGCTGCTGGAGACAGCCTGGCACTTTATGCGGCTCAAGGCCTAAGTCCGACCTCCGTTGCACGTTTTACTCGTTACGGTCAAAGATCCGGGCCGGCCAGCAGCCGATCGCCAGGTTGGGCCAGGTGGAGGGCAACATGCATGATAGGCAGACCAAGGGCCAGCTAGAGGCCAAGATTGCGGCGCTGGCCACCACATTCGAGCGGGAACAGATGGGGCGGGGACCCAGTGAGGCGCGCGCCTGGATTATCGAAGACATGATCCTCATCCGTCTTAAGGGCGTGCTGACTCCTGCCGAGGAAAGGCTTAAACCAGATTCGACAGGGCGACATTTGCTCAAGCAGGCGCGAACTCGCCTGCTAGAGACCAGTCGGGGTATTCTGGAAGAGGCGATCGAGACCTTGACCGGTGTATCCACCATCAGCTTCCACTCTGATCTGAGCATTCGCACAGGGGAGCAGATCCTCCTCTTGACGCTGGCCGAGGACTTGGAGGCCCGCTTCCGCAAATAACAGCACAGACAACGCGTACAAGTAGGTGGGCCGCCAAGGCAATAACCCGCAACCAGGATTGCCTTTTTGACAGACCGGCGCTCCTGTGCTAGAATCCTGGTAGTTCAACCGAATAGCCAATACGCGGCAGACAGGGAGGAGGATGAGCTTCCTTGCCGGGAGCTGATCAGCCGCCACGTAAGCCAACACGATGCCTCAGGACCGGGCGCGTGCTGGCTTTTTTGTTTGTCCCGCACCAGTTTCCCGGCATTTTTGCCCGGGGGATATGGTGCACCATTGCCAGTCCGAGGCGACAACAGAAAGGTCTGTTGGGATGGCGAGATGTCTCTCGATTACGTCGATCCCGAGGAGCCGTTCCTGACCAGCACCGCCGGGTTCAAGACCTGCAACACCAGCCTGATCAGCTATAACGACGTCGTGGTCACGCCCCTGACGGACTAACCGGCTTGGTGCCACGAAGGCAAATGCCCCTCGCTCCTGGCAAGCGGGGAACGTTTGCCGGGCAAAAGGCGGGAGGTATAGGAGAGAAACAGAATGATGACAAGAAAACGATGGATCGCCGCAGGAGCCATTATGGCGGTGCTCTGCCTGGTGTTGGGTACCATGGGCGTCGCCTTTGCGGCGCGGAACATCCCGGGGGTCGCTAGGCTATTCCGCGGCGACCCGCCCACACCCACTGTCATCCCGGTCGGAGAACGCAACTTCGCCGGCCTCCTGTCTACGGCAACCCTCACGGCTTCACCCACCCCCACTGAGGCTCCGCCTAGCCCCACCTTCACACCTTCGGCCACGGCAACACCCGCCCAGCCCACCGATCCACCCGCGACGCCCATTCCCACATCCACCTGGACGCCCAGCCCTACGCCCCTACCTCCCACGGTCACGCCGCGGCCGCAGTGGATCGCGTTTGAAAGCCAACGGGGCGAGCATAACGATTACGAGATCATGGTCATGGCTACCAACGGCTCGCGGCTGGCCAACCTGACCAGATCCTGGGCCGACGACGTTGCCCCGGCCTGGTCGCCCGACGGCGGGTGGATTGCCTTCGTGTCGCTGCGCGACACGGCGTCGGGCAAGGCAGAGCTGGAGCCGGGCAACCTGTATATGCTGCCCTTTGACCCGGCGACCGGCCAGGCCGTGGGCGAGGCCGTGCGCCTGACCGATTTCCCCGGCGCCGAAGGCTGGCCGGCCTGGTCGCCCAACGGCAAAAAGATCGCCTTTCACGCCGACATCGACGGCAATTTCGACATCTGGATCATGAATGTAGACGGCACGGGGCTGGTCAACCTGACCCGAGATGGGGCCGAGGACAAATTCCCGGCCTGGTCGCCCGACGGCACCAAGATCGCCTTTGCCTCGATGCGCACTGGAAACCACGATATTTGGGTGATGAATGCCGACGGTTCCAACCTGGTCAACCTGACAAAACACCCGGCCCGTGACCGCTACCCGATCTGGTCGCCCAACGGCAAGCAGATCACCTTCAACACCGACCGCGACCGCAAGCAGGAGGTGTATATGATGAACAGCGATGGCAGCGGATTGAAGAACATCACCAACACGCCCAAGTATGACGAGGGGCTGGCGGAGTGGTCGCCCGACGGCCGGCGGCTGGTGCTGTACAGCGAGCAACAGCACGACAAGGACATCTACATCGTCGATCTGAAAAGCGGCAAGTGGACAAACATCACCAATAGCCCGACCAGCGACGAGTACTGCGCCTGGTGGCCTTGAGCACCGGGCCGGCCGTTGAAAACAAGATGCTGGCGTCCGATCGTTCTGGGTAATTAACCTAAAGAAGGGAAAGAACACAATGCATGAAAAAACGACGCAGTCTCGAAAACTCGACCACCGGCGCGGTCCGGCTGTACTGGCTCTGGGGTTGCTGATCGCACTTGCTACCTTAACCATGACGATGTTGGCGGCAGCCCAGACACCACCGATAGCCGTATCCAAGACCGCCTCCCCCAACCAGGTACCGCGTGGCTCTATCGTCCTGTATCAGGTCGACTTGCAGAACACCGGTGCCAGCTCGGTCGACCTGAACGCCATCACCGATACGCTGCCGGCCGGCTTTACGTTCGTGAGCATGGGCGCGGGCAGCGACATCACCCAATCCCCCGATGACCCCAACGCCAACCCAATCGTCTGGACCGGCCCCTTCCCGGTGGCAGCCGGCGCCACGCTGCACCTGAGATACAACGTGGTGGCCAATGCTCCGGCCAGCCTCACGCCCTACAACAACTATGTGCAGGCCAAGCTGTCCACCGGCGAGACGGTCTTTGCCCTGACCGGGGTGATCGTCCAGGGTCCGATTGTCACGGGCAGCAAGACGGTCAACCCTGCGACGGCATACGACCGGACGCCGGTCGACTATACGGTGACGCTGAACAACGAGGGGACGCTCGATGCGATCCTGGCTCCGATCGTCGACACACTGCCGGCGTACTTTCGCTTCGACCAGATGGTATCAGGCCCGCTGGGCGACCCGGCGATCTCTGGCGGCGGCAACACGCTGACGTGGGCCGGCCCGATCACCGTGACCCCTGGTGGGACGCTCCAGTTCACCTACCGGGTCACAGCCGACGGCACTGGCGGACAGGCCTACCAGAACAGCGTCACGGCCACCTACGGCGATCTGACGGCCGGCCCGTTCAAGGCGACGGTGACCCTCCTGACCAAGAAAGAGTACGCCTACGTGCCGCTCGCCCTCAGAAACTGGAATCCAAACCCGCCGCCCCCGCCGCCGGTCTACAGGTTGGCCTATGAGAGCAAGCCCGGCGACAACTATGAGATATACACCATCGAATACGACGGCACCGACCTGGCCAACATCAGCAACCTGGCGGGCGGCGACATGGACCCGGATTGGTCGCCCGACGGCACGCGGGTCGCCTGGGTGCACTATGGCGGCAATGCCGAGATCTATGTAGCCAACGCCGACGGCACCGGCGCCCACAACGCCAGCAACTACACCGGCGACGACAGGGACCCGGAGTGGTCGCCCGATGGAAGCCAGATCCTTTTTCGCAGCGACCGTGACGGCAGGTGGGATATCTTTGTCATGAACGCCGACGGCTCGAATCAGCGCAAGCTGACCGGCGCGCGGTCGTGCACCAGCACGGCGTCCCGGTGGTCGCCGAGCGGCGCCAAGATCGGGTTCATCTGCGGCCTGGACAAGCAGGCAGAGTTGTTCATGATGAACCCGGACGGCAGCAATACGGTCAGGTTGACCGACGACACCGACGAAGATCGCGCGCCAGACTGGTCACCCGACAGCACCCGCATCGTCTATGTTCGCGTTCCAGACGATGATGACAGCGAAATCTGGGTGGTCGAGGTGAGCAGCGTTACGCGCACCCGGCTGACGACCAACGAGGTAGATGATTTCGCGCCGATCTTCTCACCGGACGGGACCAAGATCGTGTTCGCCCACGAGTACAGCGACTCGGAGATCACGGTGATGAACGCCGATGGCAGCGGCATGACCAACCTGAGCAACTCGCCCGGCGGCGATTTTCTCCCGCAGTGGTCGCCCGATGGGACCCTGATCGCGTTCATCTCCAACCGTGACGGCAACAAGGAGCTGTACGTCATGCGCGCCGATGGCTCGAACCAGTTCCGCCTCACTTCTACCAGTACCGACGAGTCCAACTTTGACTGGTGGCCGGTGACGCCCTAGACAGCGTAGAGACGTCAAAGTGCTAGAAGGTAAGAGCTCCACACGGGGCTCTTACCTTCAGCTTTCCCCTTTACTGCTCGGGCTTTTGACCAAACCACATAGGAAATGGGGACGCAGGATGGGACCACCCTATCCCCTCGCAACTTGACGCGGCGTGCTAGAGAGGGTATACTTTTCGCACTTGGCTTTTCCTCGTGGTCGGTGGCTGCTTTATGGGCACTAAGGAGGTATTTTCATGCTGCAAATCGTGTTTGTCCTGGATAACCCTGCTCTGTTGAACGATGTGTTGGAGGCGTGGACCACAGCCGGAGTCAAGGGAATCACCATCACCGAAAGCACCGGCGTGCATCGCGTGAAAAGTCGGGCGAGCTCCCACGATGCACCGCTGATGCTTGGCCTCAGCCGCTTGCTGCGTACCGACCAGGTGGGCCACAACACACTGTTCGCCGTCGTCAAAGATATGGCCATCGTCGAACGGGTGAAAGAGGCCACAGAGGCAGTGGTCGGCGATCTCAGTGGGCCGAATACCGGCATCCTTTTTGCCGTGCCGGTCGCCGCTGCCTGGGGCCTGCCCAAGCAGCCGCCGGCCGAAGAGTAGGGGAGCTGCCATGGCCTGGATTGTCTTTGTTGCAAGCAGTGCTGCCCTCGTCCTGGCAGCCGTCAAAATGGCCCAGTATGGCGACGTAATTGCCGTGCGCACCCGGCTGGGCGGGATGTTCATCGGCGTGCTGCTCCTGGCCGGGGCCACCTCGCTGCCCGAGCTGCTGACGACCATCAACTCCTTCGGTCAGGGCGTCCCCGGACTGGCAGCCGGCAACATGCTGGGCAGCAACATGTTCAACATGCTGCTGCTGGCCGTGCTCGACCTGCTGAATCAGCAAGCGCGCATCCTGCGACGTGTGGCCATGACCCATGCCCTGACCGCTGCCCTGGCCAGCGCGATGATCGGCCTGGTCGTCTTTTTCATCCTGGCCGACATCGACCTGAAGATAGGCTGGTTCGGGCTGGACAGCCTGATCCTCATCCTGGTCTATGTCGGCGGCATCCGCCTGATCCAGCAGAACGGCCAGGCGTCGAGCACTACGGTCGAGATGCCGTCCGACAAGCCGGTGATGCCCTTGTGGCGGGCAGGGCTCGGATTCTTGGCTGCCACGGCGGTGCTTGTGGTGGTTACTCCCTGGCTGGTCCGCTCCAGCACACAGATCGCCGAGAGCACCGGCCTGGGCACGGGCTTTGTCGGCACCACCCTATTGGCGATGGTCACCTCGCTGCCTGAGATGGTGGCCGTCATCGCCGCCGCTCGCCTGGGCGCCTACGACATGGCCGTCGGCAACCTGTTCGGCAGCAATGTGTTCAACATGTTTGCCCTTGGCGTGTCCGACCTGTTCTACACACCGGGGCGGTTCCTCGGTGCGATCGACCCGGTCTTTGCCCTGGTTGGCATGCTCGGCTTGCTGCTCACCATCCTGGCACTGATCGGCAACATCGCCCGGGTTGAGCGCCGGCTGATCTTTGTGGAAGCGGATGCGCTGTTGATTGTGCTAGTTTACCTGGGCGGGATGTACTTTTTGTACGCGAGGGGCATCGGCTGATGGCGCCTTTCCACGTTGCAGTGGCCGTGGGGACAGAGAGCCAACTGGCCTCTCTTCTCCCCCTCGGCTGCAGCCTTGCCGCTGCCCGCGATGGCCGGGTCACCCTTCTGACCGTGACCACCGGAGGAGCGCGCCCGTCCTGGCTGGCTGCAACTGAAACCTGCAACAAGGCGCCGGTGCAAGTCGTGGTCCGGCGCCACACCAGCCCTGCCGCTGGAATCCTGGCGGCCTTGCGCGACGAGCCGGCCGACCTGCTCATCCTGGGCTGGCGTGGCAAACAGGGCAAAGGTCGCTATCTGATAGGGCCGACCCTGGATCCGGTGATCCAGGACGCGCCGTGCGACGTCATCGTAGCGTCGCTTGGCGCCGACAAGCCCTTACCGCTCGAACCGGCTGCCGCGAAGCGAGTGCTGGTTCCGGTGTCCGGTGGACCAAACGCAGCTCTGGCGCTCGACCTGGCGTTGACTCTCGCTCCCGAAACACAGGTCACTGCATTGTATGTGGCCCGCCAGACGCACGGACAGATGGGCCTTTCCCTCAGCCGCGAGCACCTAGAGGAGATCCTGGCCCCCTGGGCCGGCGAGCCCCGTGTCCAGGGGGAGGTCGTCCAGGCAGCCAAAATTGACACCGCCATCCTGGCTCAAGCTGCCAAGGGCTACGACCTGATGCTGGTGGGGGCCAGCCAGGAAAGCTACCTGGATCGGGTGCTGTTCGGCAACATCCCCCAGGCAGTGGCGGCCCTCAGCCCAATCCCAACCATCATCACCAAGCGGCAGGTCAGCGGTATGCGGCTGGGTTCGTGGCTGCGCCGGACGGGCTGGAAGCTGTTTCATACCCTTCCCACCCTGGACCTCAGTGAGCAGATTGAGGTCTACAAGGCGATCCGGGAGGGCGCACAACCTCAAGTCGATTTCTTTGTGATGATCGCCCTGGCGGCGGCCATTGCCACTTTTGGCCTGTTGCAGAACAGCCCGGCGGTCATCATCGGCGCGATGCTCGTTGCGCCGTTGATGGCCGCCATATTCGGCCTCAGCCTGGGTGTGGTGCGCGGCGACCTCCGTTTGCTGCGCAGGGCAGGCAGCGCCACCCTGCGAGGGATACTGCTGGCCATCGCCGTCGGCGCCCTGCTCGGGCTTCTCGTTCCGGCCGCCACACCTCAAAGCGAGATCCTGGGCCGCACAAGTCCGAGCCTGCTCGACCTGGGCGTAGCTTTGGTCTCGGGCGCGGCAGGGGCCTACGCCCTTAGCCGCAAGGGGGTTTCAACCGCATTGCCGGGCGTAGCCATCGCCGCAGCGCTGGTTCCACCCCTGGCGACGGTGGGTATCGGCCTGTCACTAGGGCAGGGACGCATCGCCGGCGGGGCATTGCTCCTGTTCCTGACCAACCTGGTGGCCATCATCGCGGCGGGCGGCCTGGTCTTCCTATGGCTCGGCTTCCGACCGCTGCCCGGCCAGGAGGCGCGGACGCGCGTCTTTCGGGGTGGAGTGATCGGCACTGTGCTGTTGCTGGCAGCAGTGACAATCCCGCTGGGCATCCTTACCGCCCAGTCGGTGCGCCAGGCCTACCTGAATCGGTCGATAGACCAGGCCATCCGCGAAGAGGTGTCAGCCATCAAAGGCGTGGAATTGGTCGACTGGGAGCTATTGCCCGGCGAAAGCGACGACAACACGCTCCGGCTGGAAGTCAGCGTCCGTTCTCCACGAACCGTGACGTATGCCGAAGTGGTCGAGCTTCAAGAGAAGGTAGCCGGCCGCCTGCAGCAGTCTGTCGCCTTGCTGCTGTCGGTCATCCCCACCACACGCCTGGATCCCTTTGTGCCGCCTACACCTACGCCGACGCCTCCCCCGGGCGTCACGCCGACTCTGACCTATACTCCGACCCCTACTCTGACCACTACTCCAACCCCTGCCCCTACTCAGACCCCCACGCCTACCGCCAGCCCAACGCTCAAGCCAACCGACACCGCCACGCCGGCCCCAACTCAGACCGCCACCCCCACCGAAACGGCCACGCCGGCGCCCACCCCCACACCGGTCCTGGCCGAGGTGGGCGGGACGGGAGGTCAGGGCGTGTGGATGTACCGGCAGCCCGGCTTGAAGGGTGGCAAGATCGCCGCCTGGCGCGACGGCACGGTGATGACCGTCATCGGCGGACCGGTTGAGGCCGCTGGGTATGTCTGGATACAGGTGGTCGACCCCAAGGGCCGCCTGGGCTGGATCCCAGACCGGTACCTGATCCGGCTGGCCTACTCGCCTCGATGACCGCTGACATCCTGGTTCATAGGAGCCAGACTCTAACTATGCAAGAAGAAGAAACCGCCGGCCCTGAGCACGTCCGGCCTCGACAAAACCTTTTTCAACATCTGAGCAGATGGCTGGACTCGTTTCAGCCACCTGAGACAGTCGTGCTGATAGGCACGGCGTTGCTGGTCGGCCTGGGAACCGGAGCCGGAGCGATCCTCTTTACTTGGATGATCAGCCTGATGAATCGCTTCTTCTTCGGCTGGCTCAAAGACCAGTTGCCTTTTCTCGGCAACGGCATCCTGATCCTGGCCCCAATGTTGGGCGGATTGGTCGTCGGACCGCTCGTCTACTTTTTTGCCTTGGAGGCCAAAGGTCACGGCGTGCCCGAAGTCATGGAAGCAGTGGCGCTCAGGGGTGGCCGCATCCGCCCCATCGTGGCTGTGATCAAATCGGTCAGCGCGGCAATCACTATCGGTTCCGGCGGATCGGCCGGGCGAGAGGGGCCCATCGTCCAGATCGGCTCGGCCTTGGGGTCAACCGTCGGCCAGGTGTTCAAGATGTCCGACGAACGGATCCGCAACCTGGTGGCCTGCGGCGCCGCCGGGGGAATCGCGGCCACTTTCAACGCCCCCATCGCCGGCGTCCTCTTTGCCCTGGAGGTGATCCTGGGCGACTTTAGCGCCCGATACTTTTCCACCGTGGTGGTCTCGGCCGTCACGGCCAGTGTTGTCAGCCGTGTCGCCTTTGGCAACGCGCCGGCCTTCCTGGTTGTGCCTTACGAGCTGGTCAGCCCCTGGGAGCTGCTTCTCTACGCCTTGATGGGGGCGCTGGCCGCCTTTGTCGCCGTTGCCTTTGCGCGGTTGCTCTACCTGGTCGAGGACCTGTTCGATGCCTGGCAGCGCTTTCCCGGCTACCTAAAGGCAGCGATCGGAGGCGGCCTGCTGGGCATAGTGGGGATCCTCTTTGTGAGGATCAACGCATCTCTGGGGCTGGCGGTGCCGGGCGAGCCGGTGGCCTTCTTTGGCGGCGGCTATCAGGCCATGGACTGGGTCCTGTCGGGACAGGGGACTGCACTCGTGCTGTTGGCGCTGGCGGCCCTCAAGATCCTGGCCACCTCACTGACCATCGGCTCTGGCGGGTCGGGCGGCGTGTTTGCCCCCTCACTGTTCATCGGCGCCATGTTCGGCGGCGCCTTCGGACAGGTCGTGCATAGCCTATTCCCCCAGGTAACCGCCTCGTCTGGCGCCTATGCGCTGGTGGGCATGGCCGCGCTATTTGCCGGCGCAGCCCGTGCGCCTATCAGCTCGGTCCTCATCATCTTTGAAATGACCAACGATTACCGCATCATCCTGCCCTTGATGCTGTCGGCAGTCATCAGCACCCTCCTGGCAGAGCACCTGAATAGAGAGTCTATCTACAGTCTCAAGCTGGTGCGGCGGGGGGTGCGCCTGGAGCGGGGGCAGGATATCGACGTGATGCAGGGTGTGTTGGTCAGCGAGGCGATGACCACCGACGTGGATACGGTCTCGGCCGGCATGGATCTGCCAGAGCTGGAGCAGCACTTTGCCGAGACGCATCGCCACGGCTTTCCGGTTCTGGACGAAAAAGGCGAGCTGCTCGGGATCGTCACCCTGCAGGACCTGGCTCGGGCCAGGGAACAAGGTTCGCTGGCGGGTCGCAAGGTGAGCGACATTGCCACACGCTCGGTGCTGAGCGTCTATCCCGACGAGCCGATGTGGGTCGCCCTGAAACGGCTGAGCACGCGGGACGTTGGCCGGCTGCCGGTGGTGGACCGCCAGAACCCGCGCCGGCTGCTGGGCTTGATTCGCCGCAATGACATCGTGCGGGCTTACCGGGTAGGCATCAGCCGCCGCCTGGATCTGCAACAGCGGGCGGACAAGCTGCGGCTGGGCAAGCTGACCGGCACCGAGTTCGTCGAGATCGTAGTTGAGCCCGGCTCGCCGCTGGTCGGCAGGCAGGTGCGGGAGTTGTCATTGCCCGACGACTGTTTGCTGACGACGTTGCGCCGGGGGAACAAGGTGATCGTGGTGCGCGGCGATACGACGATCCGGGAGGGCGACCGGATCATCGCCCTGGCCGACGCATCGTCCGCCCAGCAACTGCCAGAGATCCTTCGATCCCCTGCTGCTGAGGAACCGTCAAACGGTTCATCTAGAGCGATGGCCCGACCTCAGTGATACCCTCCCAGCGAAGAAGGGCAGCCAAGGGCTCACTGCCAGGCACCTCATCCGGCGCCACAGCATACACCGATCCGCCGTTCAGGAACGTCTGAACCGCCGCCAAGTCGAGCAGGTCCTCATCACCGGGCTCTGACTCGGCATGCAAACGCAGCTCGTTAACACTCGGGTCATACCGACCCCACCGTTGAGACCCCACCGCCACAAACAGGACCTCAACTTGCCCGTGATATGCAGCAGGCAGGATGGTCTCGAGAGTGTCAGTTGCCAAGTCAGTGCCTGCCACCTGATGGTATCGACGAGTAGCGCCTTGCTGCGCCTCGGCGAACAGTGGAGCAACAGCCTCCCAACCTCGTCCGTGAAGCACCTGCCCACTCTGGCGCTCGGGACTTCCGCCAATCGCCCCCTCCGCCAGGTAGGGATAGCTGTTGGCCTCACGGTAGATCGGCAACAGGTATTTCACTGCTGCCAGCACAAGCGGAGCTTGCTCGCCAGACAGGGCCGCGTTCACCGCTTCGTCGACCTCGCGGAAGTAACGAAGGATACTGCCTTTGGCATCATCGGCACCGGCACCGTGTCCGTGAAACAGCGCAGGCTGCCCCCGCCTCCCGCCCGGCGCCCGGCCAGTCGTGTGGGACTGAAGCTGCCTTTGGGGATCATCCCCACGTAGAGCCTCGACCAGGCTGCCCGTGACTCCGGCCAGTTCCACCTCGACCAAGCTGTGCTTGCTGCCTTGGAACAGCCGAATCCGCTTCTGGCTGATGGCCAGGAGATAGAATCGCCCGTCATTGCTGATCAGCGGCAGCAGGGGCTTGACGTGGAAACGGTCCGACACGACCACCAGCTCGGGCACCTCCAGGGGCAGGCGGAACAGGTGCGACAGCCCCGGGGTCAGATAGACTGCCAACCCATCGCCCTGGTGACTCCAGAAAACGCCGTCGCGAAGCACTCTTTGCGCAGGCTCAAGCATAGCGATGATCTCAGGCCGCCGCAGGCCAGCCGCGCTGAGGCGCTGCTCTGCCTCGCCGAGCAGGTTCTTGAGCCGGATCCGGTGCTGTCGTGTCTTGCGACCGGTCCGATAAGTCGGCATCAGGATTGAGGCATGTTGCCTGCTTCGAATCTCCAGTAGGGAACGTAGCTCTTGCCGTGTCAAAATGTCCATTCTCTCACTCTCCTCCTGGGCGCCGGCTAGCCACACAGGTGACAGGCCGCCTGATGGCCAGTGCCCACCGCCGTGAAAACCGGCTCCTCTTCCTCGCAAATCGCGCCGATCTTGGCAAAACAGCGGGTATGGAACCGGCAGCCGCTGGGCGGGTCAATCGGGCTGGGCACATTGCCCTCCAGAATGATCCGCTCCCGCCGGGCGGCCTTGTCCACGACCGGCACGGCCGCCATCAGCGCTTTGGTGTAGGGATGCGCTGGGGCGGTGAACACCTCGTCGGTCGGTCCCTCTTCCACGATCTTGCCCAGGTACATGATCGCCACCCGATTGCTGACGTAACGAACAACGCTCAGGTCGTGGGCGATGAACAGGTAGGTCAGATCAAACTCCTCTTGCAGCTCGTCCAATAGGTTGATCACCTGCGCCTGGATCGACACGTCCAGGGCCGAGACCGGCTCATCGCAGACGATGAACTTGGGCCGCATGGCCAGGGCCCGGGCGATGCCGATCCGCTGGCGCTGCCCCCCGCTGAACTGATGGGGATAGGCGTCCATTCGAATCTCGGGAATGCCCACGCGCCGCAGCAGATCACGGACCTCCTCCTCCACCTTGATCGGGTCGTGCAGCCCTCGATTTCTCAGGGGGACCGAGACGATCTGGCGCACCGTCTTGCGCGGGTTCAGCGAGGAGTAGGGATTCTGAAAGATCATCTGGGTTTTCTGATAAAAGCTCAAACGGCTCTCCCGCTTGCGCCACCGCTCCCCTTCTGCCAGGACCACAGAATTCAGGCCGGGCTCCTGGATGCCGGCAGAATAATCGGCGAACCGCACTTGCCCGGCTGTGGGTTCGTAGAGCCGCACCAGGACCCGGCCCAGTGTGGTCTTGCCACAGCCGGATTCCCCGACCAACCCCACCGTCTCGCCCGGATAGATCGCCAGATCGACTCCATCCACCGCCTTGACCCACTGGCCCTTCCGCCCGGTCAGGAGCCGGGTGAGCCAGCTGAGCCGGATGGGAAAGTGCATCTTGATGCCCCGTGCTTCAACCAACGGTTGCTGTGACAAAGTATACTCCTGGCTCAATCAAGAAGACAGCGCACCAAACGGCCGTCGGGCAGCGTCTTGAGCGGCACGCGGTCGACCTCCGAACATATCCCCAAAGCCGCGTCGCAGCGTGGGGAAAAGGGGCAGCCACGGGGCAGGTCGGCCAGATCGGGCACCAGGCCCGGGATCGGCTGGATCCGCTCCAGCCGGGCGCCGGTCTCTGGCAGGCAGCGCAGCAGCCCGCGGGTGTAGGGGTGCTGCGGGGTTTCGATCACCTGATCCGTGGTCCCTTGTTCCATCAACTGCCCCGCATACATGACGATAATCCTTTGGCAAAACTCGGCCACCAACCCAAGGTTGTGGGTCACCAGGACGATGGCCGTGCCGTGCTCCCGGTTGATCTTGTCCAGCAGGGCCACAATCTGAGCCTGGATCGTTACATCTAGGGCGGTCGTCGGTTCGTCGGCCAACAGCACCTGCGGCTCGCAGCTTAGGGCGATCGCTACGAGCACCCGCTGCTGCATGCCGCCGCTGAACTGGTGCGGGTAGCTGCGGGCGTTCTCGACGGGCAGCGGGATACCCACATCCGCCATCGTCTCCCAGACCCGCCGGTATTCGGCTGCCCGGCGTCGAGGGTCATACAGATGCCATACGGCGCCCTTGCGCGACGGTACCAGGCCATGGATCCGCAGCGACTCGCGGATCTGCTCTCCCACCACAAAGGCCGGATTGAGCGTGGTCATCGGATCCTGAAAGATCATGGCAATGTCCTTGCCCCGGATCTGCCGCATCTGACGGGCCGACTTGGCGCCGAGGCCCTCACCCCGGAACCGTGCGTCGCCCGCGACGATCTTCCCGGGGTAGGGAACCAGCCGCAGGATAGACAGCAAAGTGACGCTCTTGCCCGAACCCGACTCCCCCACGATGCCCAGCTTCTCACCCCGTTGCAGTTGAAAGCTGAGGCCGTCCACGGCGCGCACCAACCCACGCCGGGTAGGAAAAACCGTGGTCAGGCCTTCTACTTCCAGCAGCGGTGGGGCGGCAGCATCAACAGATAGGTCCTCCACCAGACACTACCTCCTTGCTCCAACCGAGTCGGTCCAGGCGTGAGCCGGCGCCGGGAATCCGGCTTGCTCCACCACGTCATCTAGCTGGGCCAGAATGCCCTCCGGCACCGGGCTCGGCCGGTGCTCCGTCAGCAACTGGCGGACCTGCTCCCGAGCCCGCGATCGCTCGTCTGCCTCTTCGCGAGGATCGCGGACGATCAGATCCGGAATGTACAGCTCCTCCCGAAAATGACGCAGGGTGTGCTCGGCTGTCACAAAGGCGCCCCCCGGGCCAACCCGCTGGATCAGGTCCAGGGCCAGCGATTCGTCATCGACAAGCATCCCCCGCAATAGGCGCTCGACCTGCCCCAAGACGGCCGCGTCGAACGCCAACTGCTCTGGGCTAAAAACCATCTTGGTGTGGAGCGAGCTGAGGTTGATCAGGTCCACACCGGCCAGGGCCGGTGGCAGGAGTGTCATCAACCGTTCCAGAACGAGCTGAGACCCCGGCGCACGGGCGTCAGTCCCGCTGCTCATGACACACGGCAACCCGCATCGCCGGGCAAGCTGCGCGACCGCCGCTCCCAACAGCCCAATCTCGACCGCGCCCGAAAGGTTGGCGCCGTTGCGCATATCAGGAACCGAGGACGACATGCCATAGATGACCGGGGTCCCGGGACGGACCAGTTGGCTGATGGTTGCCAGGGCGAGGACCTCAGCGTGGGTGATGACCAACTCCCCGGCCAGGGTCACCGGCGCAGTCATTCCGGCGATCGGATGGGCGTGGAGCGTAAGCGGCAGACCGCGCGAGGCAAAGGCCCGCAGCACGGCCAATTGGCTGGACACCAGCTGCAGCGGCGAGGTCGACTCGGCCAGGGCGGTGAGGATGGGCCGCTGCCGCAGCGCGTCCTCGCCCCCCACCACCAGGGCAGCCATCGCCACGACTGCGTCGACCAGTCGCTCGTTGAGGCACACATAGCCCAAGGGCTTGACGGTATTCTCCAGAGCAAGCCGGACAGACACCAGGTCCGCCACCGAGGCAGGCACGTCGGCCGGCTGCACCGCCATGGCGCTTACCCCGTGGATGCGGGGCAGGGCATCGGCCAGCCGAGCCGCATCCTCCGCATCCTGCCGGTTGGGCTCGCGCCGCTGCCCGCTGTCCAGGTCCAGAATCCCTGTTGCCCCGCTGGAGGTGCGCACGTGCAGCGAGCCTGCTCCCAGGACCATTGCCGCCCGACCCAGCCGATTATAGAGGGTCACTATTGCCGGAGCGCACTCCAGTGCCCCCTCGACAACGTCTGTTGGCAGCCAGGCGCGCCGCTGATCTTGGTCGAGGCGGCAGCCTGCCACTCCCAGCAGCGCCAGGACCGTCCCATCGTGGACGGTGAGCCCCGTGCGAGCCAGGACCTGGAGAGCGGCATTGTGGATCCGCTCCACCTCGGCCGTGCCAAGAACCTGGAACAGGTTCCCGCTGAGACCCGCACGCGCAAACCCTGTCTTTGGCGCCTCCGGCGCCTCGCCGCCGGCTTGCTGCGACGGGCCGTTCGCGATCGAGCGGCGATTCACGTCGTCCTCATCCTGCATGTCGTTCTATTCCACCTTCAATCGGGGGTCCAATATATCCCGCAGCCCTTCACCCAAGAGATTGATAGAAAGGACGAGGATCAAGAGGGCGACGCCGGGCAGGGTGGCGGTCCACCAGGAACTCAGCATATAATCGCGGCCAGACGCTATCATCGAGCCCCAAGCTGGCGTGGGCGGCTGGATGCCCAGCCCCAGGAAGCTCAGGCTGGCCTCCATGATGATCATGGTCCCTATGCGCAGCGTGCCCACAACAAAGACCGACTGGATGATGTTGGGCAGGATCTCGCTGGTAATGATAGCCAGGTTAGACTGGCCCACTACCTTGGCCGCTTCGACGTATTCCTTGGGCTTTTCCGCCAGCATTTCGCCGCGGACGAGACGGAAGAACTCGACCCACTCCTTAAAGGTCAGGGCCATGATCAAGTTGGTGAACCCCGGTCCCAGGAAAGCCATCATTCCTATGGCGAAAATGAGGAACGGAAAGGCCAGGAGCAGGTCGGCGAACCGGGACAGCACCTGATCGAGTGGCCCACGATAGTATCCGGCCAAGGCCCCCAATGTGATCCCGATCCCTACCGAGATGCCTACGGCCAGCAGGCCCACCATCAGCGAAACGCGGGCGCCATAGATAATGCGGGTCAAGAGATCGCGCCCCTGATCATCGGTCCCCAGGAGGTAGGACGGATCTCCTCCCTCCTCCCACGCCGGCGGGAGCAAGCGCTGCCGGAGATCGCCCTGGGTCGGGTCATGGACGGTGATCTGAGGCGCGAAAATCGCGGCCAGCACGTACACCATGACCACGATGCCTCCTAGCAGCGCCAGGGGTCTGCCGCGCAGCTCGATCCAGAAATTGGCCAGGTTCCGGCGCAGAACCCGCAGGTGGATGCGCAGGCTATAGAGAAAGCGGGCAGTGCGGTTCGCACCTGTCCTTGTCGCTTCCATCCTTCTCTCCGGTAGCCCTCTCCAATTATCGATACGTGGTGCGCAGCGACGCAGCCGGCTACAGGGTGATCTTGGGGTTCAGGTAGGTGTACAGCACGTCCACGATGAGGTTGGCCATCGCGAACGTGATGGCATAGACCATCACCGCCCCCTGTACCAGCGGAAAGTCGCGCACAAAGATGGCCTTGACGACCAGCCGGCCCAGGCCCGGCCAGCCAAAGACCGTCTCTACGATCATGTTGCCGCCCAGCAGAACGCCGACCTGCAGGCCGATCACCGTTACCGTCGGGATCAGGGCGTTGCGCAGGGCATGCTTCATAACCACCAGGAACTCGACCTGGCCCTTGGCCCGGCCCAGGGTGACATAGTCCTGGCGCAGCGCCTCAACCATGCTGGAGCGCAGCACTCGGGCCACGACGGCCGCGGGCGCCGCCCCGAGGCTCACCGAGGGCAGAATGAGGTGCTTGACGCTGTCGGCCAGCGCCGCCCAGTTGCCGGCCAGCAGGCTGTCCAGTACGTACAAGCCCGTTATCTGCTCTAGATTGACGCCGAACGTCAGACGGCCTTGCACCGGCAGCCAGCCGAGACGGACGGACAGCAGCAGGATCAGGATAATCCCCAGCCAAAACGCGGGCATCGAAATTCCCACAAAGGCGGCGGCCATGCTAAGCTGATCGACAAGCGAATGCTGGCGCACGGCAGAGACGATGCCAATTGGAATAGCCACGAGCAGAGCGAAAAGCAGGGATCCTGCCGCCAGCTCGATCGTCGCCGGCAAGCGCTCGGCGATCAGCTCACCAACGGGGCGCTTCTGGGTGTAGGAATAGCCCAGATCGCCGTGGACGGCATCCTTGAGGAAAATCCACAACTGAGCGTACAGAGGTTGGTCCAGGTTGAACTCTTTGCGCAACTGCTCCATTTCGCCGGCCGACACCGCCCCACCCTGGCCCATCATAATGTCCACCGGGTCGCCCGGCGTGAGCCGCATGAAGAAAAAGACAACAACGGCAACCCCGACAATGATGGGGATGGTCATCAGGATCCGTTCCAGAATCTTGACACCACGCATTGGGACGTCCCTTTCCAAAACCTCTTGCCGGGGCATACTCCCCGGCCGCTGTGCGCCAGGACCTCAGGGATCGGGCGGGTGCCCGATCCCTGAGAATACCCTAGAGTTGCTACGGTGCAATGCACACGTCGTGCAGGTTGATGCGGCTGTCCGACGCCGGCCCCCAGTTGGCAAGATCCGCCCGGGCGGCTTCTGCTTCCTCGGGAAGGATGAGGAACACCGCCGGCGCTTCGTCGTAGACGAGCTGCTGAGCCTCATCGTAGATCTTTTGCCGCTCCGCGGTGTCACCCGTGATCTCGCCCAGCTTGATCAGCTCGTTCACCCGCGGGTTGTCGTACCCCGAAAAGTTGCCGCGGCCGTAGGTCGAGCCTTCGACATAGCCGTGCCACTTGGCCTCAAAGTGGCCCACGGGGTCAAACGCCGAGTCGCCCCAGTCGTCCAGGTAAGCCATACGTTCCCGCGCGACGAGCATCGGCTTGACGACGTTATACTCCCAGAAGCGCACGCTGGCGTCAATGCCGATGGCCCGGAACTGGGCCGCCAGGGCCTCGCCCAGGACGCGCCACTCCTCGGTGGTGTCGATGGTGAGGGCAAACGGCTGTCCATCTTTGTCCAGCGTGCCGTTGCCGTCCGAGTCAGCCCAGCCCGCGTCCTTTAGCAGAGCCAGGGCTTTCTCTGTATCGTAGGCATAGGGCTTTAGGCTCTTGTTCGCAAAGTTGTTGTAGGGGGACAGCGAGCCGGGCAGGGCAACAGCGCGCCCTCCGTAGATAGCCTCAATGAGCAGATCTTTGTCGACGGCATAGTTCATGGCCTGGCGGACCCGGACGTCGTCGAATGGAGCCTTGGTGACATTCATCTCCATCCACTTGGGCTGGGTGCTGGGAGCCGTCTTGACCTGGAGGCCGGGCGTCTTGGCCAGCGTGTCCAGCAGCTCGGTCGGAACCGCCTGGCAGATATCAATCTCGCCGGCCAGCAGCGCCGCCACCCGGGTGGAAGCCTCGGGGATCACGCGAAAGACGACAGTCTTGACACAAGCCGGCCCCACCGGGGCCAGATCAGGCGCGCCGCCATAGTAATCGTCAAAGCGCTCCATCACGATCTCTTCCAGCCCCTGGGCCGAGACGAATTTGAACGGTCCGGTGCCGATGGGATGCTCGATAAAGCCCTTGGTGCCCACCTCTTCTATATAGTGCTTGGGCACGATCTGTTGGTGCACCAGCATCTGCATGGCCACGGGCCACACAGCATTAAAGTGCATGACGACGGCATAGTCGCCTGTTTTCTCGATCGATTCGAGCGGGGCAATAAGGCCCTTGCGAGGGGAGGTGTGGGGCTCGGGATACTCGATCTTGTTCTCGCCGATGATGCGCTCGAAGGTAAAGACCACATCGTCGGCCGTCATCTCGACGCCATCATGGAACTTCACGCCCTGGCGCAGCTTGACCTCGAGGGTCTTGTCGTCGAGCCAGTTGAGCTCCTCGGCCAGCTCCAGGTGCACGCCGCTGGTAGTATCGCGCGTCACCAGGCCGTCGAACATGTTGCGGACCACCGTCTCTGACTGGCGGCTGCGGTGGTCGGCCGGGTCGAGCGTTTCAGGAGCAGAGGCCAGTCCGACGATGATGACGTCACGACCGGGCAGGGCAGTGGGCGTGACCACCTTCTCAACCTCAACCGTCTCCCTCACCACCACCGGGGTAGGGGTCGACCCGCACGAAACCAACAGGGCGAGCAGTGTCAGTAGCGACACGCACGTAAACAAGGTCCCCTTGACATTAGACATGTTTCCTTTCCCTCCTTTGGCTTTGTTAAGTGATCGGCGGCTCTGCCAGCCGGGTCTAGCCTGCGAGGTTATCGTCTATAGTCACTCTCCTTTCCGCCTTCCCTCCTATTCACAGAGGGATCGCCGATTGGTGCTCAATCTAGCCGGTCCCTCAGGTCCGGCACATGCGCAGCAGAAGGCAACATGGACCCGCTCCGCAGATTGTACCACAGGTCGCTGTGGGGTGCAAATTTCGGCACCTGACGGTTACAATTACCGTTTCACTTGTTGACAGCGTGAATAATTTCTGTTATACTGAACTGTGAGGCAATAGATCGTGGAGACCAAGAAAACCCTGCTCCAGATCAAGCAATTGCTGCCCCAGTTAGCCGACCAGGAGCGCAAAGTGGGGGAGTATGTTCTGGCGCATCCCAACGAGGTCGTGGGGCGCTCGATCACCAGCCTGGCCCGGTTGTGTGAAGTGAGCAACACCACCGTTTCGCGCTTTTGCCAGCGGCTCGACGTGGGAGGGTATCGCGAGCTCAGGATCGCGCTGGCCAAGGCCTGGGAATCGCCAGAGAGCCTCGTCTACGTGACCGTCGAGCCTGACGATACCCTGACCAGCATGACGCGCAAGATCTTTGCCGCCAACATCCAGGCCCTCCGCGACACACAGGACATGCTGGACCTGTCCGTTCTGGAGCAGGTGGTCGATGCCACTGCCCAGGCCCGGCGGGTTGATATTTATGCTACCGGCGGCGCAGGGATTGCCGCCCGCGAGCTGCATCTCAAATGCATCCAGCTCGGCATCAACGCCAACGCCTTTCTCGATTCGCAGATGCAGATCATGTCGGCGGCTGCCCTCACCGATGAGGACGTCGGCCTCGGCATCTCGCATACCGGAATGCAGCCTCAGGTGGCAGAGGCGCTCCAGTTGGCCCGCGCCGGGGGCGCCACCACCGTTGCTCTGACCAGTTTTTCTGCAACGCCGGTAGCCAAGGCAGCCGACATTGTGCTGTGCACCTCCTGCCTGGCTACGGCCACAGCCTACGACTCGCCCACGGTGCGCACCGCACAATTGGCCCTGGTGGATGTCATCTATGAGGCGTTGCTGCTAAAGCGACAGGACGCGACCCGTGCCAACATGGCCAGGATCGCCAAAGCCATTTCCCACCACACCATCGGGCCGGCCCTGGACGACCAAGTCAGAAGATGAAAATGCTGGTCGGGTTTTTCCCTACTGAACAGAAAGAGAGGAGACCAAAATGGGCGAGAGACGCTATGCGGTGATCGGCGCTGGCCATGGCGGCAAAGCAATGGCAGCGGACCTGGCAGCCAAAGGCTTTTCGGTCAAGCTCTACAACCGCACCCCGGAGCACATCACAGAGATCGCCTTGCGCCGCGAGATCGAGCTCGAATGCGAGGATGGCACCGTCCATGATTGTCGCTTGGATGTCGTCACCTCTGACATTGCAGAGGCGCTCGACGATGTTGAGGTCATCATGGTCGTTCTGCCCGCTTCGGCCCATCGGGACATCGCACGTCTGTGCGCCACCCGCCTGCGCAGTGGGCAAATCGTGGTGTTGAATCCAGGCCTCACGGGCGGAGCACTGGAGTTTCGCCGAATCCTCAACCAGATGGGGTGCCCACGGGATGTCATCGTGGCCGAAACCGCCACCCTTATCTTTGCCAGTCACAGCACCGGTCCTGCTCAGGCATGCATCTCTCGTCGAAAGAACGCCGTCCCGCTGGCTGCCCTGCCGGCCACACACACCAACCAGGTGCTGGAGATGGTGCACGACGCCCTCCCACAGTTTATCCCTGCTGCCAATGTGTTGCACACCGGCCTGGACAATATGGGGTCCATCTTCCATCCGGCGTTGATGCTGCTCAATGCGGGCTGGATCGAGCGCACCATGGGTGATTTCGAATTCTACGTCGACGGTGTCACCCATTCCACTGCCCGCGTGATGGAGGTACTCGATCGCGAACGCGTGACCGTTGCTTCAGCGTTGGGGGTGCGTGTCAGGCCGGCCTTGAACTGGCTAAAGGACGCTTACTCGGCAGAGGGGGAAACGCTCTATGAGGCGATCCAGGCTAACCCGGGCTACCAGGGCATCAAAGCGCCGCGCACCCTTCGCCATCGGTACCTGCTTGAAGATGTGCCCTTTAGCCTGGTGCCTCTGGCCTCGCTGGGCGCCCAGTTCGGGGTAGAGACCTGGGCCACCGAAGCCATGATCCGGCTTGCCTGCGAAGTCCACGGGACGAACTACTTGGCACGTGGGCGCAACATAGAGGATATGGGGCTGAAAGGGTTATGCGCCAGCGAAGTGAAACAATATGTACAGGTCGGCGGTTACGCCCTGACCCAGGACGGCCAAGTCGGTAATTAAGATGGGGCACTTGACGCTCACCCTGGCAGGAGACCATTATACCATGGGCCGACAGCACGGTGTGCAGGCAAGGCACCTTCGGTCCCAGATTGCCCAGGCTATAGAGTCCCGTTTCCACCAACTCGAGCAGGATGGCGCGGACGACCAGTTTGAACAGCTCTACCGCGACACGCGCGGCCTGCTCCAGGAGATCGATCGCCCCATGCTGGCCATGGTTCAGGGCCAGGCCGAGGCCCTGGAATTCGAGTTCGAGACGCTCTTGCGCTACTCCCTCGCCACCTTCCTGCGCGATGACCTGATCGCACGTCATGGTACGGCCGTCGAGGGCTGCACCACCTGGGCGGCAACCGGCTCAGCCACCATCGATGGCCGGCCGATCCTGGCCAAAAACCGCGACTACCACCTCGACCATCTCCCGCTTCAGGTAGTGCTCCGGCTGTCACCCCAGTCTGGTTACCACTACCTGTGCAGCGGCAGCGCCGGCAGCCCGGGGGTGTTCTGCGCCGGGATCAATGAGGCCGGCCTGGCCGTGGCCGATACGCACGTGGCATCCACCGACCTGGGACCCGGCCTGCCCGACTTTTCGCTGATGATGCACCTCCTGGAAGAGCACGATACCGTATCCTCTTCGCTGGATTATATGCGATCGGTGCCCCGCCTGGGCCGCAACAACCTGATCCTGGCCGACGCCCAGGGCCACTTGGCCGTGTTTGAGATCGGCCATCGCGCTTACGGCCTGTTTCAAATCGACGACGGCGCCCTGGTCAATACCAACCATTTTGTCAGCCCCGAGCTCCGTGACTGCTTCATGGACACCAACGCGCCGCCGCTGCGCGGCACCTCGGCGGCTCGCCGCGAAAAGGTGGCCGGCGAGCTGGCGGCCGCGCGGGGGCAGATCGGTGTGCCCTTTGCCCGGCGGCTGATGGCCACCCACGATGGCCTCCTGGCCTCCATCTGCCGCCATCCCCTGGAGTGCGACAGCTCGGCTTCTATCTCGACCAGCATCTTTGAGCCGGCCAAGAAGCGGATGCTCTTTTGCCACGGGCTGCCGTGCCAGGGTGAGTATGACGAATATTCGCTCTGACGCAAGAGGGCCGACACAATGAGGGTCAAGATCACCGTCTGCGGGGGGGGCAACGGTGCCCAAGCGTTGGTGCCGATCGCTGCCCGCAACCTGGGCTGCCAGGTAAACGTCTATGCCCCCTTGGGCGACGAAGCCGATCGGTTGCGCGCGGGCGTCGCGGCCCACGGCGGCCTGGAGGTGCAGGGCGCGGTGCGGGCCCAGGCCCTACCTCACTGCGTGAGCGCAGACCCCGCCGAGGTTATCGCCGGCTCGGAGATCGTCATCCTGGTCCTGCCGGCGTTTGCCCACGAGAGCACCCTACGCCAGATTGCGCCCTTTCTGGACGAGGGCGCCTGGGTGGGAGCCATGCCCGCTCGTGGTGGGTTCGAGCTGTGCGCCACACACGTCCTGCAAGAGCAAGGTCGCGGGGATGTGCGTCTTTTCGGGCTGCAGACCTTGCCCTGGGCATGCCGCATCCAGGAATACGGCCAGGTCGTGCACGTCTTGGGCGCCAAGCGCGTGGTCGACGCCGCCGGCCGGCCGGCCGCCAGCTTTGGGGAGGTCCGGCCGGTCCTGCAGCAGATGCTGGGCCTAACTGTCCAGGCCGCGGCCAGTCTCCTGGCCCTGACGCTGGCTAACACCGGTCAGATCATCCACCCCGGCATCATGTACGGCCTTTTTGCCGCTTGGGATGGCACCCCCTTCCCCGGCCAGGAGGCGCCGCTGTTCTACCAAGGGCTCGACGAGTCGGGAGCCGAAACACTGCGCAGTCTGAGCGACGACATCCAGGCCATCCGCGCCCGGCTGGAGCCAGACCTGGACCTCACCGCCGTGCGACCCTTGCACGATTGGATCGTCCGTTCCTACGGCGACGACATTGTCGATCCGTCGACACTGCTTAGTGCCTTTGTCACCAACCGAGCCTACGCCGGGCTCAAAGCCCCGGTCCGCCAGGTGGCCGACGGACGGTATGTGCCCGATTTTTCGGCGCGTTACCTGACCGAAGATATACCCTTTGGCCTGGCCGTCAGCCGGGCTATCGGCCGGCTGGCCGGGGTAGACACCAAGGCCTTGGACCGGGTCATCACCTGGGCCGGGGCGCGGCTTGAAAAAGACTACTTGGGCCGCGACATGAACGAGGCCCGCATCCCACAGGCGTATGGGCTGGGCAGCCTGCAAGAGCTGCTCGCCTTTGCCGGCGCAGACTGAGCGCCCGGCCGCCGTCCAACGGCAGTAGTTATCGGGACACAGGCATGGCGCCACCGAGAACCAGTTGAGAGGAGAAGTGATCATGGAAGATACAGCGGAAACAGCAGGCAAAAAGCGCCGGGTGCTGGCCGGCTCGATCGGCGACTGCGTGCACTCACTGGGCGTGGAAACATTTGCCGAGTGGATGGAGGATCGGGGCGAGGGGTTTATGGCGGTCAAGCTTGGGCCGGCGGTCCCGATCGACGACGTGGTCAACAAGATCCGAGAGTCGCGGCCCGAGGTGGTGGCTATCTCCATGCGCCTCGGCGACCTTCACGTCGACAAACTGATCTCCGCATTCATCGAGAAAGCAGCCCACCACCGGCTCTTGCCCCGTGAAAGCGGGATCCGCTACGCATTTGGCGGCCTGCGGCCAGCAGCCAACCTGGTCCGGGCCATGACCGGCCTGCCGGTGCAGGAAGACAAGTTCTCACCCCCTGGCGACCGCCACTACGACCTGGACGAAATCGCCGAGAACTATGGCGACATCGATGCCTTCCAGGGCTTCTTTGCCCTGGTGGTCGACGATTATATCACCATGGAAGAGCTGGAGGCGTTCGCCAAGGGCGAGTCGGCTGTAGAACAGGTGGAAGCGATCAAATGGGCCGACGAGCTGCTGACACGCATCCGCCAGGTGCGGGAACTGGAGAACCGCCCCATCCTCCGCGCTCACATCGGCATCGCCGCCGACACCATCGAGCCTACGGTCAAGGGAGTCGAGATGTTGGCCGAGGCGCAATGCCTCGAGATCGTCTCGCTGGCTCCCGACCAGCCTTCGCAGGAGTACCTGGCCAAGTTCATTCGCGGAGAGGAAAACCCAGACAACTACCTCCGGGGCCAGGGCGGCGTCCCCATCCGCAGCAGGGAGGACCTGCGGCGGCTCAAGTCAGCCACGCAGCGGGGCAACTATCCCATGACCCGCATCTATTCCGGCACCGACGAGCTGGTGGAGCTTGCCAAGCTGTTCGAAGAATCGTTCCGCATGCCCTTCCCGGCCGTGCCCTTGTTCTTCTACAACGAGCTGGACGGCCGCGGGCCCATCTCGATTCGTGACGGCTTTGACGAGCACTTTGAAGTCATGCGCTGGTGGGCGGCTCGCGACAAGGCGGTCGAGATCAACGACCCGCACCAGTGGCAACTGCGCAACAGCACCGACGACCTGCTGGTCACCGATCACGTCGTGGCGGGCGTGGTGGCGCTGAAAATGGGCATCCGCAAATATGTCATGCAGATGATGTACGACCTGCCGCCGGGTACCTCGGGCCTCAACGATCTGGCCAAGTTCCAGGCAGCTTATGAATTGATCGAGCCTTTGACGCGGCATTTCGACTATCACATCATCAAAGAGACCCGGGGCGGCCTGTCCGACTTTCCGCCCAACCTGGACAGGGCCAAGGGCCACCTGGCTATTTCCACCTACTGGCAGATGTACATGGAGCCCGACATCGTCCACGTCGTCAGCTTTTCCGAGGCTCACCACGAGGCCAAGGCCCAGGACGTCGTCGAGAGCTGCGACCTCGTCAAGCAGACGATCGAGGACTTTTACCGTGACGACAAGCCTGACATATGGCACGATCCCCGGCTGCTGGGCCGAAAGCGCCGGCTCAAGCTGGGAGCTATGTACAACCTGCTGCATCTGGCCCTGCTGGGCGGCTACGAGGGGCCGGTCACCCTCGACAGCTTTTTCGAGTGGGCCGTCCCGCCCGAGGAAGCCCGCCAGCGAGACCATCGCAAGCAGTGGGACCGCAATTACGAGACGATGCTCCTCAGCTTTGTCGACGGGGCCAACTATCCTTCCGGGCAGTGTGGCATGGTCAGCGCCGACACCCTGGACTTGGCCGTGCAGCTTGGCCTGTTCCAGGCGCCGCAGATCACCGTCCTGGACAAGCGCTACGAAATGGTAGGCAAGTGCCGCACCAAGATCGTTGAGGGAGGGTGCGTAATCGACGAGTTCAACGGCGTCAAGGTAGCCGACGAGCTCGAGCGGGTCGACCTCGTCCGCCAGCGCAGTCCCTGGTTCTTTGACAAGACCCTCAATCAGGGGGACGAAGACCTGGGCATCACCGAAACGGCCGAGGCCATGGACGAGAGTATCGTCGTTCGGGCGCGAAAACAGGTCGGCATTCATGACGAGGCAGACCTGGCGAACCTGCATGTCCTGGTCGTCGATTTTGGCAGCACCTTTTCCAAGATTGGGATCATTGACACCGCGACAGAAAAGTTCACCCTGCACTACGTGCCGACCATCGTAGACGATCTGCGCGAGTCGTTGGCTCTTGGGCTGGGGGTGATGGACGAGTGCCGCGGGCAAGGCGACTGGCAGCCTCTGGCTCGGGAAATGGCGAAATTCGATATCAAGCTCCCTTGCTCGAGCGCCAAGGGCGGCCTCAAGATGGTGACCGTATCGATGGTCAAGGAGGAGAGCGGCTTTGCCGCCGACCTGGCCTCCCTAACCGCCGGCGCCAAGCTGCTGAACAGCTACGACGGCAAGCTGACCGAGAAACAGGCCCGGGCCATCTACGAGCAGGACCAACCCGAGATCATTCTCCAGGCCGGCGGAGTCGATTTCGGCGGCGACACCGAAACCCAATTGCACAACGCCCATCTGCTGGCTATGTATGCCAACAAAGCCACCTATGCCCGGTATGGCGTGCCGGTGATCTATGCCGGCAACCAGGACGTCCGCGACGAGATCGAACGGATATACAAAACCGAAGGGATAGACATCCGCCTCACGCCCAACGTCATGCCCGAGGTCAATACCTTCCGGATCGAGGTAGTCAACGAGGCGATCCGCGAGCTGTTCCAGACGATCATCATCCGCGGCAAGGGTTTCGACGTAGTCGAAGAGTATATGAGCGCACCGTTCATACCCACGCCTCGGGCGGCCTTTCGGGGCATCAACCTGCTGGCCAAGGGCTACGGCGGTGAGCCGGGCCTGGGCAACATCATGGCCCTGGACATCGGCGGAGCCACGACCGACTTTTACTCAAACGTCGGCGACAACCCGCTGTACGATTATCAGGGCAACGATCCACGCCGCAAGGTCAAGCGTACCATTCTCAAGACGCCGAACACCCCCCTGGCCTATCGCCGCGTAGAGGGCAAGTACGGCCTGGCCTACGATGCCGAGAACATCAAGGAGCTACAGCGCTTCCAGAACGGCATGATGAAGCGCGACGTGGAAGCGTTCCTGCTGGCCGAGTATCCCGGCTACCGGCCGGGCGACGACGCCTTGGGCGCCTTTGTGCGGGAGGGCGACGGCCGCCTCGAAGTGGACCTGGATCGCTACCTGAGCTGGATGTCTGCCAACCCGCACACCTTGCCAACCAGCGACGAAGAAGACGCCGTGCGCTCTCTGCTGGCCAGGGAGATCATGGCCGCCACCACCGGAAGGAACCTGGGCTACGTCAAAGAGACCGACACCTACTTTCTGCAATATGGGGTCAATTTCCTGAACCAGCCTTGCACCACCCTGCTCATCGGCGGCGCCATCTATCACAAGTGCCAAGGAGGCCACGATTTTGGCCGCGACCTGCAGCTCATGGCCGCCGGCACGCAGTACAACGAGGACGAATCGTGGCTCCTGCGCCCACGTGGCCGGATCCTCCTGGATGCAGCCTACATGGTGTCGACTGTGGGCGGGCTGTACGGGCGGATCGATCCAGAACGAGCACTGCGAATGCTCAAGCGCCACCTGGTCCCTTTGGAAAAGCCAATCTGAAGCATAGGGGACCCGTGGCTGGTCCCGGCGTCTCGGTATGTGGGATAGACAGCATCATCCGCCTGGCATGCATCACTCACCGGGCCGACTGCTGGCGGCTCAGGCGAACCCCAGACACGCCGGGCATCGCCCAGAGGAGCGTGACTGAGCTAACGGGGTATGTGAACGAAGGAGAGGAGATGGCGTGAGTAGAGACAACGGCTGGCCAAGTGACACTCGGCCAACAAAACCCGCCAAACAGGAAAAACGAGCGAAACGCCAAGACCGTCCGCCAAAGATCAAGTATCCAAACCCAACTCCCCGGCTTTCGGTCAGCCAGAAGGCCTTGAAGGAGTTGAGGCTGGTCGCGGTGGCCTATTCCGCCATAGAGCGCGAGTTTTTCCCAACGGAGGAGGCGTATCAGGCCGAGAAAGAGGTGGAGAGCCGCGCTGCCCAGGTGCTACAGGTGATGGAAAAGCTCGGCATTCCCGGGCGGCTATACAGTGCGGATGAGTATCTCCTCACCAACCTGCTGGTTGACCGTCCTGACCTTGTGTTGAACCTGGTGGATACCCTGCGTGGCAGGGACGGTCTCCAGGCCTCGATTCCAGGCGCGCTGGAGCTGCTAGGGATCCCCTACACCGGCGCGCGCATGCGCGGCCTGGTGATTGGTAATGACCGGAACCTCGTCAAGCAGATCCTCAAGGCGAATGATATCCCCACCCCCGATTACCAGTTTATCAAGCGCAGCGGGACGAAAGTGAATCCGGATCTTGGCCTGCCCCTGATTGTCAAGCTGAACGAGGGGGGAGGCAGCGTGGGAATCGATGACGAGGCGGTCAAGGAAACCCTCGAGGGCGCCCAAAAACAGGTGGAGGAGCTTATCAACGCCTACAAAATGCCGGTCATTGTGGAGCGGTTTATCGTTGGACCGGAGATAACGGCTGTGGTGTTTGAAGACAGACGCCGGAGGCACGTTTTCCTTGGGCAGAAGGCTTTTGGCGTGCTCCCGGACGGCAAACACGAGTTTACCAGCCTCGCGAGTTATGACACGCCGGACTGTTACCACTATGCCCCCGTTCAAGACCAGGAGCTGGTAAAGAGGATAGAGCAGTATGTGACCAAGGTTTTCAAGGTTCTGCACAGCAAAGACTACTCCAAGTACGATATCCGGGTGGATGAAAAGACCGGCATACCTTACTTTACAGACTGCAACCCCAACACGGCTTTTGGCCCCAGCCTGGGGCTGCCTTTCACCGAGGTTGTCGAAACGCTGTATGGGGTCAAGTTCGAGAAGGTATTGGAGTCTCTCCTAAGCAGATATGCCAGAAAGATCAAAGCCAGGCGGGCAGAGCCGCGAGCCTGATATGCCCAGAAAAATGCTCAAGGTCTTTGCCTACATCACCCACGCCGGCCGGCTGCTCCTCTTTCGCCACACCGATTACCCCGAGGCCGGCATCCAGGTTCCCGGCGGCACGGTCGCCGGCGGCGAGCAGCCCGAGGCGGCCGTCCTGCGCGAGGCATTCGAGGAAACGGGTCTGACCGGCCTGGAGCTGGACCTGCTCTTGGGAGAGACGGTCTGCGCTGTGCCCGAGCTGGGTCTAGGCGTAATCCACCATCGCTACTATTATCACCTCCGCTGCACCGAGGATCCACCCCAGATCTGGCGCCACTGGGAGTGCGACGCCAGCGACGGCAGCCCTCCCATCGAGTTTGAGCTCTTCTGGGCCCCCCTGGCCGACGGGCTGCCACAGCTCCTGCCTGCTCACGCAGCGATGCTGCCCAAGCTTCTGGAGCGGCTGGGGCTGTGACCGTGTGGGCGGGAAAGACCGCCCGACGTTTGACACCACCCCTCTTGTATGCTAGAATTTCTGAACCCCGGCGTTGCCGGAGAGTCATATCGTCTAGAAAGGCTGATATTTCTCAATGAATGATCAAGATCGCCGAACACGTCTGTTGTGGTTAGCCTTGCCCCTCGCTGCTTTTGTCCTGCTGGTCGGGCTGGTTGGCCACACCCCGACTGGCCAGGCCCTCAGCCCATTGGCCGTTGACGTGACCAAGACCGCTGCGCCGGCCCGCCTCCTGCCCGGCCAGCCCGTCACCTATACCGTCACCTTTGTCAACTCGGGCGAGCTGACCACCACCCTCACCGTCATCAGCGACACCCTCGCCCCATCCCTGACCTTTGTCGGCATGCTGCCCGGCAGCGACATCACCTCAACGCCCAACCTCGTCGGCGGCACCCTCGTCTGGACCGGGGCCTTTACCCTGCCCGCCTCGGCCGACCTGGTGCTCCGTTACCAGGCCGGCACCTCCACCCAGCCCGGCTGGCACTGGCCGTGCAACGAGGTCACCGCCCTCGCCGACGACGGCCTGGTCGGACCGGCCCGCGCCTGCGTCGAGGTCGGCCCCGAAAAGGCGCTCGTCTACCTGCCCCTTACTTTCAAGAGCTACCACCGCTGGGCCGAGTTCACCATCGCCAAGAGCGTCACCCCCACCGAGGTCGACGCCGAGCCCGGCCGGGTGGTCACCTACACCGTGACCATCGCCAACATCGGCAACATCCCGGGCAAGCTGGCCGCCGTGGTCGACACCCTGCCGGCCGGGTTCACCTACATGGACATGGCGCCCGGCAGCGACGTGGTCGCCGACCCGACCGGCGCCACCGGCCTGATCCGCTGGGGCGGTCCGTTCACCATCGCCGCCGGTGGGCAGTTGCGGCTGATCTACAAAGTCTCGCCAAGCCAAACACCGGGCCAGTACGCCAACTCGGCCAACGTCGAAGCCTTGTTCGGCAAACCGCCCGCCGGCCCGGCCTCGGCCCTGGTCACCGTTCAGTCGGATACCCTGCTGGAAGAGCATTTCGAGGATGGCATGGACCGCTGGACGGTCTTCCTAAACCACCGCCGCCTGGCGGAGGGCCAATGGTACTGGGGACCGACCGACGGGGTCGGCGGCAGCGCTGCCGCGGTCCAGGACGCCCTCGCCGTGCCCGGCAAGGTTGCGTCCGACGCACTGTTGATGTACCTGGGCGAGGGCGCTGAGCAGTGGACCAACTACCGCGCCGAGATGATGATGATGCTTACCGGCGGAGTCGATGGCAGCGGCAATATCATCCCCGAAACTGGCGATCCGATCGGCTTCTGGGTGCGCGGCCAATACCAGGGCAGCGACATTGAATCCCAATGGGTGAGCGGCTATTATGTAGTCTTGGTCGGCGCATCCGACCGTGCCGTACACCATGCCCGCATCGCCAAGATGCAGCAACCCGGCGACTGTGACGCCTGCCTCAAGCCATACCGGATGTACAACTTTGACAACCCCATGCAAAAGGCCCAGTCGGCGGACCTGCCCGGCCCCTTCGAGCACTATCGCTGGTACCATCTGGCCGTCGAGGTGCGCGACGCAAACATCAAGGCATGGGTAGACGGCGAGCTGGTGCTGGACTGGACCGATCCGCTGCTGCCGTACATGTCCGGCACCGTCGGTTTCAAGACCCACGAGACCAAGGACGCCATGTTTGACGACGTGATCGTCACGTCGTTACCGTAAGAGCAGCTAGCCATCGGCAGCCAGTCCAGGGCTAGCTGCCGATGGCTAATGACCAAATACACGATAAGGAGTGAATCTGATGCACGTTAAAAAGGTAAGAATCTCCAAGACCTGGTTGGTCTGGACGGCGCTGCTGCTCATGAGCCTCATCCTGACCGTCCAGGCGTTCGGCAGCGTCGAATCGAGCCAGGCCTTCAGCCCGCTGGCCGCCGGGGTCACCAAGTCGGTCGAGCCGCCGTCGATCCCGCCCGGCCAGACACTCGCACCTCACTACACCGTCACCTTTTCCAATCCGGCCACCACCACCCTCATCCTCGACTGGGTCACCGACACCCTGCCCGCCGGATTCGTTTTTGTCGACATGGTCCCCGAGAGCGACTGGCACCAGGACCCGGTCGACCCTGTCGGCCCGGTCATCGTCTGGCAGGGGCCCATCACCGTCCCGGCCACCTCCACCCTGTCCCTCATCTACGCCGTCTATGTGCCGGCCAGCGTCCCGCCCAGCTCCGTCCCTTACGTCAACACCGTCATCGCCCGCGCCGGTGAGACCACCCTCGGCCCGGCTACCGCCGGCCTGGTGGTCGGCGCCCCCAACCTGAATGTGACCAAGACCGCCGAGCCGGCCCGCCTCCTGCCCGGCCAACCGGTCGACTACACCGTCACCTTTGCTAACAGCGGCCAACTGACCGGTACCCTGGCCGTCATCAGCGACACCCTCGACCCGTCGTTGACCTTTGTCGAGATGCTGCCCGGCAGCGATGTCACCGACCCGCCGGCCCAGGTAGACAACACCCTGGTGTGGACCGGACCCTTTACCCTGCCCGCCTCAGCCGGCCTGGTGCTCAAATACCAGGTCGACACCTCGACCGCCGCCGGCTGGCACTGGCCGTGCAACCAGGTCACCGCTCTCGCCGATGACGGCCCGGTCGACCCGGCCCGCGCCTGCGTCGAGGTCGGTCCTGAAACGGCATCCGTTTACCTGCCCCTCATCCTCAAGAACCTGCACCGCTGGGCCGAGTTCACCATCGCCAAGAGCGTCACCCCCACCACCGTCACCGACATGGCCGGTGAGGTGGTCACCTACACCGTGACGATCGCCAACATCGGCAACATCTCGGGCAAGCTGGCCGCCGTGGTCGATACCCTGCCGGCCGGATTCACCTACCTGGACATGGCAGCCGGCAGCGACGTGGCCGCCGACCCGGTCGGCGCCACCGGCCTGATCCGCTGGCCCGGCCCGTTCACCGTCGCCGCCGGCGGGCAGTTGCGGCTGATCTACCGGGTAGCGCCCAGCCAGACGGTGGGCCAATACGCCAACTCGGCCAACGTCGAGGTCCTGTTCGGCAAACCGCCCGCCGGTCCGGCCTCGGCCTGGGTCACCGTGGAGCGAGGCGTGCTGCTGGAAGAGTATTTCGACAACACCATCGACAACTGGACCAAATTCCTGAACTACTGGCGGCTTCAGCCTGCCCAGTGGTACTGGGAGCAGAACACCGGCGTGAGCGGCGGCGGGGCCAACCACGAGTGCTGCGGCAACCCCGAAAAAGAGGCCGAGGACGCCGTGCTCATGTACCTGGGCGAGGGCGCCGAGAGCTGGACCAACTATCGCATCGAGGCCAAGTTCAACTTTCACGAGGGCGCCGGCCCGGTGGGCGTGTGGGTGCGCGGCCAGTACGAGCCCAATGATACCCGCTGCCAGTGGATGACCGGCTACTATATCGTCGTCGGCGGCCGGCCTACTGCCGATTATCACACGGTCAAGATCGCCCAACTGCAGACGCTGACCGACTGCTGGGGCGCCGCCTGTGACAACCCGCAGAACCTGTACTGCTTTAACAACCCGCACGACATGGCCGACGTCCAACTGCCCGGGGCGCTAACCCGGGGGGTGTGGCATACCCTGGTGGTCGAAGTACGGGATGCCAACATCAAGGTCTGGTACGACGGCGAGCTGTCCCTCGACTTTACCGACCCGAAGGAGCCGTTCCTCATGGGCACCGTCGGGCTCAAGACCTACAAGGCCGAGTGGATCAGCTACGACAACATCATCGTCACGCCCCTGCAATAAGGGCCATCAGCTACCGGCGGTCGGCTATCAGCTATCTGGCTGATAGCCGACCGCCTCAGGTTTTTTGTGACGACTTATCAAGGAAGGACCGCAGTTCTCATCGCTCTCCTGCCGCTGGGCGTGGGCCTGGCCCTGCGGCTGGCCTATGCCCTGCACGCCGAGCCCTTTGTCGACGAGCCGACGACGATGCTGGTCGCCCAGGCGATCGCCCGGACCGGTGTGCCGGTCCTGCCGTCGGGCCTGTTCTACGGCAATGACCTGCCCTTTTCCTACCTGGCCGGCGCGATGGTCGCCCTCTTTGGCCCGCACCTGCTGGCCGTCCGCCTGCTGAGCGTCGCCGCCGGCATCGCCACCATCGGCCTGGCCTTTGCCGCCGGGCGCAGCCTCTTTTCGCAGCAGGCCGGCCTGTGGGCTGCCCTGCTGCTGGCCCTGGCGCCCCAGGAGATCGTCTGGGGCAGCCGTGCCCGGGCCTATGCCCTGCTCGAGCTGCTCGTCCTGGCCTCGGCCTGGCTCTACTACGCCGGCGTGTCAGGCGACCGGGCCGGGTTGCGCCGCCTGGGGCTGCTTTTCCTGGTGGCGGCCATCTTTGTCCATCCCGAGGCCGCCCTGTTGCTCCCGGCGCTGATCGTGGCCGCCGGGTTGATCAAAGGGTGGCGGTGGTGGGCCAGGCCGGTCCACCTGGCCGAGCTGGCTCTGGCCGGCGCCGGGGCCGGCGCCCGCTACCTCCTCCAGGTGGCCCTGGCCCGCGGCTGGATCGGAGGCTATGCGACGGTGACCGGCAGCCGTCCTCCCCTGCAATTGCCTCTCGACCTGCCGGCTCGACTCCAAGAAGTCGCCCCCTTTTTCTTCGATTCGGAACGACTGCCCTGGACCATGCTTGCCCTGTTTGCCCTGGCTGTGACCATCTGGCAAGTTGCTCGTAGTAACGACTCTGGCCGTTCCCTCCCCACCCTCTTTTTCTCTGCCTGCCTGTGGCTGCCGCCGCTGGCCATGGTCCTCCTCCTGGGCAGTACCTACCAGAGCCCGCGCTACCTGGCCATGCTGCTGCCCATCTTTGCCCTGGTCGCCGCCGCCGGACTCGGCCGGGTCGTGGAAGGCCTGCGGCCGGCCGCAAAACCCTGGGCCGTCCCGGCCGCGATTGCCGTTCTGACCCTGGTCATCCTCGCCGCCTACGCTCCACCTGCCGTCAATGCCGCTACGTCGCCGGAAAAGGGCTTTCGCCAGGCGTTCGAGTTGGTCGAGGAGCAGTGGCAGCCCGGCGACCGGGTCGCCACCGTCGCCCCGGCCTTTAGCCAGCTAGTGCTGGGCCGCTGTGACCTGTTTACTCTGGGCAAAGAGCACGAAGAGTTTGTCTACCGCGCCGCTGGCGGCCAACTGGTCGACCGCTGGACCGGCTCGCCCTGGGTGGGCGCCGCCGCCGGCCTGGCCGGTGCCCTCGACGGCGGCGGCCGGCTGTGGCTCGTCGCCGACGAGAGCCGCTTCCGGCAGCGCTTCGATCCCGATTTTGCCCAGTTGGCCTGGCAGCGCATGGAGCTGGTCGCCAAGGTCGACGGCGTCATGGTCTTTGTCTCGCGCGACGCCCTTCCGCCGGCCAGATCCCACACCGTAGACGCCCTGTTTGGCGGTCAGGTAGCGCTGCTGCGTTACGACCTGGGCCTGGCCGGATCCGGCGCGCGCCCCGGCCAACCGCTGCCCTTCACCCTCTACTGGCAGGCCACCGGCCCGGTCGACGGGCAGTACACCCTCTTTGTCCACCTCTTGGGCGCCGACGGCCGGCGTTACGCCCAGGCTGACGGCCCGCCCCTTCAGGGGCTCCAGCCGATGAGCCACTGGCAGCCGGGCGAGATCCTGCCCGACCGGCGGGCCATCGACCTGCCGCCCGACCTGCCGCCCGGCAGCTACAGCCTCGCCATTGGCCTGTACGGCGCCGACGGCAGCCGCCTTCCGATCGCCACCGCGGAGGGCCGGCCGTTGGGCGACACCTTCACCATCGAGGGCATCGAGGTAGAGGCCAAGCCATGAGCGAGGACAGGCGCAACCGCCCCGGCCAGGCAACCACATCGGGTCGCCCCTACATGGTGTGGTTGTTGCTGGTGGCCATCACCGCCGCCGGCTTTTGGCTGCGCTGGCTCTATGTCCGCGACGTCAGCTTTTTCGTCGACGAATATCTGACCATCCGGGCGGCCGGCCGCATCCTGACCCAAGGCATACCCCTGCTGCCGTCGGGCAACTTTTACAGCCACGGCTTGCTGGTGTCCTACCTGGCCGCGCCGCTGCTCGAGCTGGGGGTGACAGAACCGTGGCTGCTGCGTCTGCCGATCCTGCTCCTTAGCACGGCGGCAATCCCTCTTCTGTACTGGACCGGGCGGCGGATCTTTGGTTCCCATCCGGGCGCCGGGCTGGTCGCCGCGGCGCTGTTGGCCTTTGCCCCAGAGGCGGTGCTGTGGGGTGGCCGGCTGCGGATGTACGCCACGCTCCAGTTCTGTGTCCAACTGGCCACCCTTGTCTTTTACCTGTGGGTGGTGGAGAAACAGGACCGGCTCGTCTATCGCCTGCTGTTTGTGCTGGCCTTTTGGGGCGCGCTCTTTAGCCACGCCGAGGCAATGCTCCTGCTGCCGCTGTGGGGGCTGTGGGCCCTGGTCCGGCGCGGCTGGCGTTGGTGCCTGCGCCCGGCCAACCTGCTCACCTTTGCCCTGGCCGGCCTGTCTGCCGTCGTCGAGATCGGGCTGCGCCAGATCGGGCCGCCGGTCCAGGCCTGGGTATCGCCCGGCGTCTTTCAGCCAGAGTCAAGACAATACCTGGGCGCGGCGCTCGATTGGCCCGGCATCGGCAAGGTGCTCGAGCCCTTGCTCCCGGCGCCTGTCGGCTGGGTGCTGGCGGCAGTGGCAGTGATCGGATTGGTATGTCTGGCCGCCGCCTGGGTGCGCAAGAGACAAGCCGCTGCCGCAGAAACACAGGGCCTGGCCTACCTCTACTGGCTGCTGCTGCCCGCGCTGGCCATGCTCCTCTTTGGCGTCAACCCCGAGTGGAAGAGCTCGCGCTATGGATTGATGCTGTTGCCCATTTTTTTCCTGATTGCCGGGGCGTTGCTGGCTCTCGCCGGGCGCCGGCTGCTTCGTGTGCCGCACGCGATCGGCCCTGCCAATCGTGCCGGCCTGCCGGCCCAGCGGTCAGGGTGGGCTGCCTGGGGGCAGCGCGCCGGCCTGGCCGCCGTGGTAATCCTGATCGCCGCCGGATCCTGGTCGCCGGCCATGTCCGCCGCGCGCGAGACCGTCCCGGCCTACGACTGGGCCTTCGACCATGTCCGGGCCAACGAGCAGCCCGGGGATGCCGTCGTCACCTTCCTGTGCCAGGCCGCCTTCTTCCACCTCGGCCGGTGCGATTATCTGGCCATCCCGACCGACTATAGGGGTTTTGCCTTCCAGGAGAACGGCCGCTGGGTCAGCGGCTGGGACGAGGTGCCGATCGTCGACTCGGCCGATGCCCTCCGCCAGGCGCTGTCGGCCGCTCCGCGCACCTGGCTCGTCGTGGACGAGGGCCGTTTCAGCCGCCGCTACGCCCCCGAGTTCGTTCAGACCGTCCTTGACAGCATGGAGCTGGTTGCCCACGACCATGAAATGCTCATCTTTCGCACCAAGTAGACTCCGCAGGTCCATTTTCTCATCTAATTCTAATCTTCCCCTAATCTTCCTCTAATTCAGGTGCGATACACTATGCTTGCAAACAGAGAGAGTAGCTCCTTTCCTTGACAGCATAGTTTTGAGTAAGAGTCCGGCTTGGGGAGGCCGGATTTTTACTTTTTCTTCGACTTGTGGCATCATGTCTCCATGTCGATCCGGCGCCGCCTGACACTGTGGTATACGATCATCCTGGCCGCCGTGCTGATCCTGTTTGGGGCCAGCCTTTACTACCTGTTGACCGCCACCCTGCTGAACAGCATCGACCGCCAGTTGGAAACGGCCGCCCAGCAGCTCGAAGAATCGGCGCGAATGGTCCCCTCCCTCGCCCTGCTCAGCATGGTGGTCGACGTACCCGACCTCAACATATTTGCCGAGCCCGGTCTCTATATCCAGGTCTACGACGCCGGCCAAAAACAGGTCACCCGCCGCTCGGCGACACTGGGCGAAGCGTCGCTGCCGCTGGACAAAAGCGCGTTGGCGGTGGCTCTGCGCGGCCAGGCGCGGCTGGAGACGCGCTCAATCGGTAGCTCGCGGCTGCGGACCTACACCGCCCCGCTTCTGATCGACGGGGAAGTGGCAGGGGTGGTGCAGGTAAGCACGTCGCTGGCGCAGGTTGAGCAGACACAGCAGGGGTTGCTGCTCATCATGGCGATAGGGGGTGCGATCGCCATTGCCCTGTCCGCCGGGCTCGGGGCGATTTTGGCCCGCGCGGCCCTGCGCCCCATCGACCAGATCACTCAGACGGCTTTGGCCATCTCACGCACCGAGGATCTGAGCCGGCGGCTGGAGATAACCGGACCTCAGGACGAAGTGGGCCGGCTGTCGTCCACCTTTAACGAAATGCTCTCCCGCCTGGAAGCCTTATTCCACACCCAGCGGCGCTTTATCGCCGACGTGTCGCACGAGCTGCGCACCCCGCTGACCGCCATCCAAGGCAACGTCGATCTGGTGTGCCGGGGAGCTGCCGACGACCCACAGGCCCGCCAGGAGGTGCTGGAAACCGTCGAGCACGAGGTGGCCCGCATGTCGCGCCTGGTGTCTGACCTGCTGCTGCTGGCCCAGGCCGACGCCGGTGTGCGGCTCAGAGCCGAGCCGGTGGAGCTGGACACGCTGCTGCTCGATGTGTACCGCCAGGCGCGGCTGATGGCCAACGGCGTCGAGGTTCGCCTGGGGCACGAAGACCAGGCCGTGGTGATGGGCGATCCAGACCGGCTGCGGCAACTGCTGCTCAACCTGGTGGACAACGCCCTCAAGTACACGCCCGCCGGCGGCCAGGTGACCCTGTCGTTGGACCGCGACGACGAATGGGTCCAGGTGGCAGTGGCCGACACCGGCATCGGCATCCCGGCACAAGCCCTGGAGCCGGGGCCGGACGGCGTGCCGGTTATCTTTCAGCGCTTTTACCGGGCCGACAAGGCAGAATCGCGAGCGCGGGGGGGAACGGGGTTGGGGTTGGCCATCGCCAACTGGATCGCCCAGGCCCACTCTGGCCGCATCGCGATCGAGAGCCGGTTGGGCCACGGGTCGACATTTACCGTATGGCTGCCGGCTCACAGCGATCAGGCCGGCGGCTGGGTGCTGCCAGACGAAGCCCAGGGCCGTGAGACGCTACTGGACGGCGGGCCGCACTAGGGGGCCGGGGTAGGCGCGGTAAAATCCACCAGGCGTTCGATCTGAGCGGCATCCCTCTCGGCCGCGAGCTGGGTCTGCATCGCTGCCTGCTGCCTCTGCCGGGCCGTGAACGCATCCACCTCGCGCATCCCCCGCTCCACTACCTGGATGACAACATAGTAGCCCTGAGTCTCGATCACTTCGCTAAACTGCCCGTCTTGCAGGGTCACGACGACATCCCACAGCTCAGAGACCATCCCGCCGTCGACGAACCACCCCAGGTCTCCTCCATCATCTTTGGTCTCGGTATCCTCCGAGTATTGGGCCGCCAGCTCGCTAAAGTCGTCCCCCGCCTTGAGCTTGTCCACCACCTCCTGGGCCTTGGCCTTGTCGCTGAGCAGGATATGGCGGATATGCACCTGTTGGGCCTGCGTATCCACCGTCTGCAAGCTCAACAAATTGTCCATCAACAGCTTGTCGCTGATCGTCCGGCGGAAGGTCTGGTCCGTCAGCCAATAGTCCTTGAGAAACGCATCCCAATCCGCATACTGGCCGCTTTTTAGAATAACAGACTTTTCCTCTGCAACGGCTGCATCCACGTCCGCTTCAGGTACCGAGACGCCCTGCTTGGCAGCCATCTGGCGCATGAGCACCCGGCTGATCGCCTGTTCCAGGACGGTGTTCTGAAGCTGCTTGAGGCGCTGCTGCATGGCGCCATCGGTCCAGTCCACCGGGCTCTGATTGTCTATAACCTGCAGCGCCTCGCGCAGGACCGGCTCATAGTCGGTCCAGGTGATCTCCTGCCCGTTGACCCTGGCCAGCGTAGCGCCGGGCAGGCGCTGGATATATCTGCTGGCTACCTCTACACTGGACACCCTCACCACGGTGGGCGGCGGTGTGGTTCCGGTGGCAACGGGAACCGCCGCCTGTGGCGACGGGCTTGGCTCACTGGGCGCCGGGCTGGCAGTCTCGGTTTGCCCCGAGGCGCAGCCCAAGGCCAGCACAGCCACAATCACCAGCAAGCAGGCCAGAAAAAGCTGTCGAGCATTCATCTACAAATCTCCCCATCATCCTGGATACGGTTGCCGCCTCAGCCTGGCGCGGCGGCGGGCTGTATTCTAGTACCTTTCCCACGTTTTGTCAATTTGACAGCTCTCGGCCAGAGTGTTATAATTTTCCGCGCTCGCCCGGCGACCAGATCTTTCGAGACAGAAAAGGAGTGGTGATCAAGTGAACAGGTCGGCAGTCTCTAGATTAGCGGTGCTATTGGTAGTGTTTGTCCTTTTCTCTCCCTCTCTATCGGCCGCAGCCCCGGCTCGAGACCACACCTTCGCCACGGGTTCCTGGGAGCTGATTGCTGCGCCCACGCCGGCGAGCATGTACGGGCTCGACATGCTCAGCACGACAGACGGTTGGGCCGCCGGCATGGCCGGCTTTGTCTTTCATTACGTCAATGGCACGTGGGGAGGGTTTCCAACCAACTTTACCAGCACCATCAATGCCATCGACATGCTCAGCTCCACCTCGGGCTGGGGAGTCACCTGGCAGGGCCAGTTCCTCCGCTTCGACGGCAACACATGGGCGGTGCACAGCGACCAGGATGAAATTCTTGACGATCTCTGTATGGTCAGCGACACCGGCGGCTGGGCGGTGGGCGGCGGCGGCTCCATCTTTCGCTACAACGGCAGTAGCTGGAGCCCGGTTGCCAGCCCGACGACCAGGCAGCTAAAGGGCATCGACATGCTCGATGCCAACTATGGCTGGGCGGCCGGACTCGGCGGCTTTGTGATCCAGTGGAACGGCTCGTTGTGGCTGGGCGGCTCGGTAGATTCCGCGGTGCACTTTGACGACGTCGACGTGCTAAGCGCCACCGACGTGTGGGCCGTGGGCATGAACGGGGTGATCTACCACTACGACGGGACCACCTGGTCCGCGGTGCCCAGCCCAACCACCAATAACCTCGAGTCGCTGTTCATGCTGAGCTCTAGCAGCGGCTGGGCCGTGGGTCAGGGCGGCATCATCCTCCACTACGACGGCCAGTCGTGGCAGGTCGTCCCCAGCCCAACTGCGGACGACCTTTTCGCCGTGCAGTTTGTCGACCCGCTGAACGGCTGGGCCGTCGGCAAGAGCGGGGCCATCGTCCATTACGTCCCGGCGCCCGCCGATCTAACCTCATCGTGGAAGAGGGTCGACCGCTACCACGCCGTCCCCGGCGATGTCATTACCTATACCATTCGCGTTGTGAACTCGGGCGAGCTGGTCGCGCCCGGGGTGAGCGTCAGCGACGCGATTCCGGCAGGCGCGGCCTATGTGCCGGCCAGCGCCACGACGACCCGTGGCACGATCCAGGGGCCAGATCCGCTCGTGGTGACCATCGGCGACCTGGAGCCGGGCGGCGTGGTCACTATTACCTTCCAGGCAACGGCGCAGGATCTAGGCCAGACCTGTTGGATGGTGATCAACGAGGCGATCGTGGCCGGCAATGGCACCCAACTGACCCGCAGAGCATCCACAACGTTCGGGGACTGTTACGAGACCTACCTGCCCGTCGTTCTTTGGTATTGATAAGAGACGCCAGGCCGCCCGGCCGCTTCAGGCCGGCGCGGGCGCCTGGCATTACAACCCACATTGGGGTCTTGACAAATCGCGAGTTTCAGATATAATAGAGATTGAGGTCCAGGCGGCTCGAAAGCCGTTGCACCCAGGATCTGCCTGAAGCATTGTTTGTCCCGGGCGCGTTGTCTCGGGACCGGCAAGCGGGCATTTCCTGGGAATGAGAAAGGAGGCTGCGTCGACGCGCGAAATGGCAGTAGCAGTACCCCGGTTTCAATTCTGTAGCTATTCAAAACTATGCTGAAAAGGAGAATGAAATGCGTCGTCTACTGTATGCAGTTATAATCGTTGCGATGCTGGCCATCCCCGCCGGCAGCGCCTTTGCAGATGCGCCCAAGATGGAGCAGATCCCCGATGGTTGGTGGCTGCTGGGCGAGCTGTGGTGGACGCCGGACTATGGCGATCCCGCCTTTGACGTCTGGGCGCCCTACGAGCGCGTTGATGCCTACATGTGGCAGCCGTCGACCATCGGTGGCGTCTGGCCGCTGACCCAGGCCCCGATCATGGGCACCTGGTGGCTCGAGATCGGCGCGTCTGACTATCGCCGGATGTCCTACGCGGAAGATTACTTCTACGCGGATATGTTCGGCGGCTACTATGCCGAGTTCATGCTGCCCCGCGACGAAGTCTGGTTCCCCTGCAGCTTCCCGCTCAAGTGGAAATGCAACTTTGCCACGCCGACCGGCGTCGAGTACCACTCGCCGGCCGCCATGGCCTACGAGTGCTGGTGGGAAGGCCTGAACCTGATCTGCCTCGACTGGCCGTGGGCCGTAGCTCCGTATGACACCATCGCCCCGGTTACGATCGACGTCGGCAACTTTGAGAACATGTTCCCGTACGGTTTCACGTACGAGCTCGAAATCGCCGGCATGTTCTGGAAGCTGTCGGACATCAACTAAAGGCTGTCACGCCAGCCTCACGCGGCGGCTGATGGAAACGGCGGCTTGCAGGCATCTGGCGCAGGTCGCCTAACCTGAACCGTTCTGGATCTCCAAGGGCGTGCCCCTCCCTGGGGCACGCCCTACTCTTTGCCTAATGCTGTCTCGACAGCGAGAATCTCGTATATCTGGTATCATGGAGGTTGTGTGAGCTACGGTCATTATCGTTGGGCGCCGCTGGCGCTAATCGCAGCGCTGATATCGATCTCCATCCTCCCATTGGCGGGCTCGTTCGCCCCCGTCCAGGCGCAGGGCAGCCCGGCCTGGGAGAGCTACCCCGTTTCGTCCAACGGGTCGCTCTATGCGCTGGACATGGTCAGCCCCACCGACGGCTGGATGGGCGGCATGATCGGCCTGATGATGCATTTCGACGGCTCTGAATGGGAAGAGCGCTGGATTGATACTGAAACGGCGATCGTCTCGATCGACATGCTGAGCAGCACGAACGGCTGGGCGGCCACCCACAGCGGCGAGATTTTGCACTATAACGGTTCGGCCTGGGAGCAGGCTGCCAAGCCTGTCAGCGAGCTGTCCGCCATCCAGATGCTCAATGCCAACGAAGGCTGGGCGGTCGGCGGAGCGGGCAGGATCGTCCACTATATCAACGGCCAGTGGGACGTACTGGTGCACGAGTCCAATTTCTGGTTCAAGGGCATCGACATGGTCAATGCCACCGACGGTTGGGTAGTAGGCGGCACCGGGCTCGTCCATTGGAACGGGCAAGCCTGGACATTTGTCACTCAGAGCCCCAATCGCGAAGAGATTCGCAGCATCGACATGGTGTCGAGCACCGACGGCTGGGCGGTGGGCGGCTCGGGCCTGCTGATGCATTACGACGGCACAGCCTGGACGCAGGTACCCTCACCTACCGGGTTGGCTCTGGATGATGTCCACATGCTCAACGCCAACGAGGGCTGGGCAGTCGGTGAAGCGGGCCTCATCCTGCACTATACCGGCGGATCGTGGCAGGTAGCCAACAGCCCCACCTACTACGAGCTGCTAGAGGTGTACATGCTCGATGAAGCGAACGGCTGGGCGGTCGGCAGGCTGGGCGCGGTCGTCGCCTACCGCGTGGGCGGGCCCTTCCCCACCAAGGTCCCGACCGCGACCAAGACACCTCAGCCGACTGCGGCGCCGACCGATACCCCTGGCCCAACCGACACCCCTGGCCCAACCGACACCCCTAGCCCGACCGACACCCCCGGCCCAACCGACACCCCTGGCCCAACCAACACCGCCGGCCCGGGCGATACGCCGCTGCCGAGCAAGACTCCTACCCAGGTCCCAACCCAGGGAGCAACCGCAGCGCCCACCAACACCTCGGCGCCAGGCCAATCGACCGACACGCCGGCGCCAGAGCAGCCAATCAGCACGCCGGTGCCGGGGGAGACCGGCCTGCCCGTGGCCCAGATAAGCGCCACGCCTGCGCCGGGACAAACCTCCGTGGCCGAGGCGGTCGCCACTCAGAATGCGCCGACCCGGTCCGAGACCGAGGGCGGCAACAAGAGCCGGGTGCAGACGATCCTGGTCGTCGGCATCATCGCCCTACTGGTCGTGGGCGCCATCGCCGTAATCGGCTTTGCCGGGCTCGGCGGCCTGTGGCTCCGCCGCCGGAGGAAATAGCCCATTATACTGGGGGTTGCGGGCTGCCGCAACCCCCAGTATAGACAGGTTGTACCCTTGATGGCTAAAACCGCTCGCTCCTTGTGGCGCCTGGCCCCGTGGGCCATCCCCCTGGCCCTGCTGCTCATCGCCCTGGCGACGCGGTCTGTTGGCCTCGGCTCCTTCTCCTGGCCTGACGAGCTCACCTGGATCCAGCGCGGGGCGGCCTTTGTCACCGCCATCGAACGGGGCGACCTGCCCGACACCTACCTGACCGACCACCCCGGCGTCGTCCCGATGTGGGGTTTCGGCGGGGCGCTCTACCTCCGCACCCTGGTGACCGGCGACCGCGCGCCGCTCGACGCCTTGGCCGCCGTGGCCCGCGAGGCCGACGCGCCGCCCGACATCCCTTCGGCCGAGATCCCGGCCCTGCTGGCCACCGCCGCCTGGTTCACCGTCGCCGTCACTTCGCTGGCCGTGGTGGCTGCCTACCTGTTGCTTATCCCGCTGCTCACCCGTGGCGGGGCGGCCCTGGCCGGGCTGTTCCTGGCCCTCGACCCCTTCTTCCTTAGCCAATCGCGCATCGTCCACGTCGATGCGATACTGGCCAGTTTCATGCTGCTGTCAGTGCTCAGCCTGCTGGTCTATTTCAAGCGCCCTGACCGGCGGCGCTACCTTTTCTTGTCGGGGGTCATGGCCGGCCTGGCCATGCTGACCAAGACGCCGTCGCTGTTCCTGGTTCCCCTCACCCTCCTGGCCCTGGGTGTGCATGCTGTCCTGGACCGAGGCCTGAGCAAGCCGAGCCTGAGAAGCCTGGGCCGGCTGGCCGGGACCTTTGTTCTGTGGCTGGCGACTATGTACGCCACATTCCTGGCCCTGTGGCCCGCCGCCTGGTCCCGTCCCCTGTTCCTCACCTACCGGCTGTACCGCGCGTCGCGATGGGGAACGCTGGTATCGCACGGCAGTAACTTTTTCCTGGGCCGGCCTGTCGACGATCCGGGGCCGCTGTTCTACGGGGTCGTCTTGCCTTTCCGCCTGTCGCCCCTGGTGCTGATCCTGCTGCTGGCCAGCCTGATCTTTGTCGTCGTCGCCTGGCGCCGGCGGCGCGACGTCCGCCTGCCGGTCGTCGCCCTGGCCTTTGTGTTCTTTTTTACCGTCATGGTGTCGCTGGCCGCCAAAAAGGGCGACCGCTACCTGCTGCCCGCCTTTCTCCTTGCCGATGTGCTGGCCGCCTGGGCGGCGGTCGAGCTGGAGAATTTCCACCTGCCTCTGTCCGCCCCCCGGGTGTCTGCGGCGTGGTGCGCCGTCTGCGCGGTCTTTATCCTGGCATCCTCCATCCTGTGGCTGCGCCTGGCCCCCTACTATGGCGCCTATTTCAACCCACTGCTTGGCGGCGGCCCGGCCGCCGTGCGGGCTTTTACCTTCGGCCAGGGGGAGGGCCTGGACCTGGCCGCCCGCTACCTGAACGGCAAGGAGAACGCCCGCGACCTGCTGGCCGTCAGCTTTTACCCGCAAGAGTTCCGTTACTATTTCGACGGCAGCGCCACCTCGCTGCGCCGTGGCGATTGGGACAAAACGTGGCAGTTTGCCGATTATGTCGTGTTCTACGTCAGCCAGGTGCAGCGCAAGCTGCCCACCGCCGAGCTGGTTGACCTGTTCTCCACCCAACAGCCCGAGTACACGGCCCGGCTGGGCGGCGTCGACTTCGCCGCCGTCTACCGCTCGCCGGTGCTCCTGTCCGGCCGGCCGCCCGCCGTGGAACGGACGCTGGAGGATGCCCGGCTGGGCGACAGCCTGCGGCTGGCCGGCTATGCCCTGGGCGCCGGACGGCCCAGCCCTGGCCAGGAGCTGGACGTCACCCTCTACTGGCTGCCAGAGGCTCAGCTCGGCGTCGACTATGCCTTTACCGTTCGCCTCGTCGGCGACGATGGCCTGGACGTCTGGCAGCAAACCGGCCAGCCGTTCGACGGCTATTTTCCCACCTCGTGGTGGCAGCCCGGCCGCACCATGTACGACCGCTACCGCATACCGCTGCCCGCCGGCCTGGCGCCCGGCGACTATTGGCTGGCCGTCAGCGCCACAGACGCCGGCACAGGCCGGCCACTGCCGGCCACCGGCCCCGGCCTTGCCGGCCGGCCCGACAGCCTGGCCATCGGCCCAATACCCATAAACTAAGAATCCCGGTGTCGCACAGGGCGCAACACCGGGATTCCAGGAAAGGTCCAGGCTATCTAGCGGCCATAGGTCTCGGGCAGGATTGTGTCGAGCATGATCCGGTGGAACGCCTCGAACTGCTCGAACGCTACCGCGTGAGCGGCGTTCTCGAATGTAAAGATACGCTTCACCGGGGCATCGAGCAGATCGAACCACTCCAGGGCCAGGTCGCGGCGGGCAGCCAGCTCAGCCGCGCCGTCCAGCATATAGACGGGAACCTCGAGCCGGGCCACGTCGGTGCGAAAATCGACCTCCTGGATTTGAGGGTAGAGCACCGTGAACATGTCGATCAGGCCCCGCAGGACGTTCACCTTTTCGACCAGGTTGTACTCGCTGCCCATCACACCCCACGGACCGAGGTGTGCTCCTTCACCTCGCTCGGTGTAGGCCGACGGCGGGGTGTATGGCTTGTAGAGATAGTCATAGTAGCCCATGACAAAGGCATAAGCGTAGGGAACATCGGCGTAGGGCGGCTCGCCATAGGCGCGCATCTTGTCTGCCAGCGCCGTGTCACCCTTCTGCGCTGCATACGCCAGCACGTCGGCGTACAATCGACGGTCAGTCTCGCGCTGGCTCACCATCTGCCCGCTGCCGATGAAAGCGTAGTACAGGTCCGGGCGGCGCTGAGCCGCCAGCACCCCGAGGGTGGTGCCCCACGACTCGCCCAGCAAATAGATCTTGTCCTCGTCAAACCGCTCGCGCAAATACTCGGTCAGTTCAACCGTGTCAGCGATGGCCCGGTCGAGCGTCAGCGTCGAGGTCGGGTCGAGCGCCGCGTAGGACTTGCCGGTGCCGCGCTGATCCCAGCAAACGACGATCATCTCCTGCTCGAAATCCGACAGGATCGCCCGCGGGTGAGGCAGGCTGCTCTGGCCGGGTCCGCCGCTCAGGTAGAGCAGAATCGGGTTATCGACACTCTGCCCGCGGATCTCTATCGCCTGATCGTGGCTGCCGATCCGGACTGTGGCCAGCTCGGCGATGCTGCCGGGCAGCGACCGGCCATCCGCGCCGAGAATGGGAGGAGTTCGGGCCGGGAGGGCGATCAGGACGGCAAGCACGACGAGCACAACCGACACCAGTATTTGCGGCGTCCAGCCCAAGATCCGCCTCACAAGGCCGGCGGATCGGGCCTGGGACACCCGCCCAGACCATCGTCGGCCGAGCGCCGCCCCCAAGCTGACGCCCAGCACCATCGGCAACAGGCCCACCAGGCCGTGAAAGCCGCGCCCAAGAACAAGCGCCAGGATGCCATAGATGCCGTCGAGGCGGATCGCGTCGACCGTCGGACCGACTACCTTAACCCGAGCGATCTCGATCGCCAGCACGTGGGCGACGGGCGCCAGCAGCATCGTCCAGCGGGACGGCAGGGCCAGGCCGGCAGTGAGGCCAACGGCGAGGCCAATGGCCATGACGATCAACGCCTGCGCGGCGGTGGCGGGGCCGCGCGGCATGGTCAAGGCGACCAGCAAGCCGGTCAAGGCGGCGATGGCCACCACTACAGCAACGCCGATCCAGCGGTTACTCCACACTCGGCCTGGCAGACGCGATATCGCTGATTCTTGCAAGCTGTCCTCAGCAGAAGCAGAATGCATGGTGAGTCTCCTTATTCTCCCCCCTTCACAGACAAAAAAGAGCCTCGGTCCCGCACCCTGCGAAACCGAGGCCCCACAGAGAACGGTTAGGGCACCAACGGGCGCCAGTCAAACTCGCTCTCGTCGCTCGACGTGGTCGTCAGCCGGACCTGGTTCGTGCCGTCGGCGTTCATGACGTATAGCTCTTTGTTGCCGTTGCGCGTAGCAATGAACGCAATGTACAACCCATCGGGCGACCATTGCGGCACATAATCCCCGTCGGAAGCGTTGGTCAGGTTAACGATGTTTGAGCCGTCGGTATTCATCACCGCCACCTCAAAGTTAGTGAACATGTGCGTGAAAAGGATCTTGGTGCCGTCGGGCGACCATTGCGGCGAGTAATCGTCTACATCGTTGTTGGTTAGCTTGGTGACGGTCTTGGTTGACACATTAACCTTAAAGATCTCGGTGTCATAGCCCACGGGTGAGCGGACGTAGACCAGGTAGGCGCCGTCGGGCGACCAGGCGATGGCCCCATCCTGGTCATCATCGGCGGTCAGGTTGACCTTGTTCGTACCGTTGGCGTTCATAACCCATACATCCGCGTACGTATTCAGGCCGCACAGGAAAGCGATCTTGGACCCGTCGGGCGACCACACCGGCATGGTGCTCTGGCACGATTCGCTGGTCATGCGCGTCTGCCCGGATCCATCGGCATTCATGACATACACCTCGTAGCGGCCGTCGCGCGCCGCCCGAAAGGCGATCTTGGTGCCGTCGGGCGACCATTTGGGCTCCTTATCGTCGGTGTCGTTGTTGGTCAATCGCTGCACGTTGCTTCCGTCGGCGTTGGCCACATATATCTCGGCATTGCCGGCATAGTGGACCCACGCCACCTTGCTGCCGTCGGGTGACCAGGCCGGATCCAGGTCGCCGCCCGCCAGGTTGCTTACATTTCCAACGCCGGTTCCATCGATATTGATAACGTGGATCTCATAGTTGTCGGCCGGTTTGGTTTCGTAGGCCAGCCGGTAGACCAGCGGCGGGGGCGGCGGGTTCGAGTTCCAGCTCTTGAGGGCGATCGGCACGTAAGCATACTCCTTCTTGGTCAGGAGGGTCACCGTCGCCTTGAACGGGCCGGCCGTCAGGTCGCCGTAGGTGGCCGTGACACTGTTTTGGTAAGCCTGGCCGCCGGCACCGTCGGCCAAAACCCGGTACTTGAACACAATCTGCTCGCTGGGAGCCAGGACAATCGGGCCGGCCCACGTCAGTGTGTTGCCCCCGCCCGAGATCGCCGGGTCGCCCAGCGGGCCCGACACCATCTGCCTGAAGCGAAAGTAGGCCGGCAGCGTGTCGACGATCGAGGCCAGGCTCGCGTCGAGCGTCCCTTCATTCTTCAGCGTCACCGTATAATCGATCTCTGTCCGGTCGTACGCCATCGCATAGTTGACCGTCTTGCTGCCCGTGACAATCGGGCCCAGCACGATCACCCCGGTCTGGTCAAAGATCGTCCCCCCGGTAGACAGGGTGGCCTGCACATAGTTGTTGTAGGGTGTGAGGCTGGCCGGAGCATTGGCCACCACGTTGTATTTCAGGTACAGCGTGGCGCCGGCCGTCACCGTAAAGGGGCCGGTCCACACGATTGGATTAGCGAGAGGGTCGTCGGGAACGCCGATGTCGCTGCCCGCGCCCATACTCGTGTACGAAAAGCCGGCCGGCAGCGTATCCCTGATCTCGTTCAGGTAAACCGTTTCGGCGCCGGTATTCTCAAAATCGACCTCATACAGGACAATAGAGCCACGGGTCACCTGGTTGGGCGTGGCGGTCTTGGTCGCCGTGACCGCCTCCGATTCGGCCGCGGCCAGCGTCCCCAGGCCCAGCGCGGCGAGCATCACCGCCGCCAGGGCAACGCCGGCGATCGACACTGCCCTCCGGCACAGAAATCTCCCAATCGACATCCTCTTGAACATCATATCATCCCACTCCTCTCTGTGATTTACCTCTCCCAACTCTCGCGCAGATCCCCTAAAAGATGCCTGCCCCGCCCTGCCTGCGCCTGGGTGCGGGCACAGGTGTCCAGCCAGGACAGGCAGGGTGACAAATACAAGGTTTGATGCTATGATAGCATAAAGAGGGATAGTTGCAAAATAGAACCGCTTTAAGGTATAGCCTCATACTCCTGGCCCTGTTGATCGCCGTTCAGATCGGTGTCAACGGCCTGTGGCTCGCGGCCAACACCGTCACCGTGGGCATGGACCGCATCTTCCACCAGGTTGCCAGCCTGGCCTACGATCACATCCTGCGCCAGGGCATCGACCTGGGCAGCCTGTTCTCTGCCCTGACCTTGAGCGACTATTACCCGCCCCTGGTCCACATGACCGTCGCCGGTTTTTACCAGGTGTTCGGCGTGTCCATGGACGTGGCGGCCATGGCCAACAGCCTCTACCTGGCCATCCTCCTCTTGGCCGTCTACGGCATCGGCGAGCGGCTGGGGGGGCCCTGGGTCGGGCTGCTTTCCGCCTTGATCGTGTCGCTGCTGCCGATGATCTTTGCCATGAGCCGCTACCTGTACATCGATTTTGCCCTGACGGCCATGGTTGCGGCCAACATCTGCCTCCTGCTGCGCAGCGACCGCTTCCAGCGGCGGGGCTATGCCCTGCTCTACGGCATCAGCCTAGGGCTGGGCCTGCTGGTCAAGTGGACCTTTGTCGTTTTTATCATCGGCCCGCTGCTGCTGGCCCTGCTCCGCCGTGACACACTCCTGGCCGCCCGGCAGGCTGCTCGCCGCGCCTTGACCCTGCGCGACGGCGGCTGGAAGCGCTTGGGCATCGCCGCCCTCCTCAGCCTGGCCGTCACCGCCCTGTGGTTCGTGCCCAACGTGCAGGCCACGGCAGCGCTGACCCTTGGCTATGTTCTGGTGCCCCTCTCCTGGCTGATGTGGACCCTTGTCGGGCTGTTTATCTTGGCTCCATCTTCCCAAGGTGCCGGTGCTGTTCCGGTGCGCGGATCCAATCTGTTGGCCGCTCTCGGCCTGGGCGCCTGCGTCGCATCCGGTTGGTACCTGACCAAGATCAACTTTTTGCCCGCCTTTTACGCCAACGCCTACGGCAAGCCCTCCGGCCGGTCGTGGGGCTTTGGCCAATACTTGAACCTGATCGTCAACGAGCAGGTGTCGCCGGTCCTGGCCGTCCTGGTGTTGGCCGCCGTGATCTGGCTCATCGTCGACCGCTGCCGGCGCACCCGCTCCTGGCGCGCCGTCTTTAAAACTGGTCTGGACGGCTGGGCGCTTGTTCTGTGGGTTGCCGTCTCTTTTGTCATCATGTCGTCGCAGGTCAGCATCATCCATTCCCGCTACGTCATGCCCCTCCTGCCGCCGCTGGGCATCGCCCTAGCCCTCGGCCTGAGCCGCATCCCCGGCCGCTGGCTGCGGACCGTCGCCATCGTCGCCGTCGCCGCCTTTGCCCTCCTCCAGTTCGCCACCCTGTCGTCGGATACCGTAGCTCGCTCCCTGTCCTACCCATCCTGGCACATGGGTGAGGAGGAAACGGATCAGGAACAGCCGGTCGCCTCCTTCTTTGCCCGCGGCTATTCCCTCCAGCAGCCGGCCAGCGGCCCCACCGATCCCGGCTACTGGGTGGTGCCCGACATCCTGCAATACATCGAGGAGCACCGCGACGGCGACCCCGCCCGGCTCGGCATCCTGGTCAACACCCAGCAGGTCAACCCCAAGCCGTTCGTCTACCTGGCCTACAGCGACTATGCCCACATCCAGATCCAGGAGTTGATCCCGCAGGGCCGCGGCAACAACCTGTACGCCCAACTGTTCGGCTCTGACTATTTGCTGCTGATCGACCCGCCGCCCGACTATGCCCGGCGGCCCGAAGTCCGCGAGACGCTGGAGCGGCTGCTCAGCGTGCAAGACGACACCTTCCACCGCGCCTACAGCTTGGCCCGCACCTACCCGCTGCCCAGCGGCAGCAGCGTCCTCCTCTACGAGCGGCGCTTTCCACGCCCAGAGGGCGTCGATATGGCCTCCTACCAGGCGCTGATGGCCGACCTGAACAAAGTCACGTCGTCGGACGACGCCGTGCTTGTCACCCCGCCCGGGCAGGTCTATCCTCTGGAGGGCTATGCCGATCCATCCCTTCGGCTCTACCCGCTCCCATCCGAGCCGCGTCCCATGACCCAGGCGGACCTGGACGGCCTGGCCGACCTGACCCAGCAGCACAGCCGCCTGTGGTTGGTCCAGGGCGACACAGGAGCCGTCGATCCCGCCGGACTGCTGGCCGGCTGGCTGGCCGGCAACGCCTACCCGGCCGGCCAGGCATGGTATGGCCCGCTCCAGCTTTTCCTGTACGCCCGGCCACCCAGCCAGGCGTGCACCCCTCGCCCGGCCCAAGCGATATGGAACGAGCAGATCGCCCTGCTCGGCCACTGCCGCGCGGATGACATCCTGTCACTCGGCCAGATCGCCCGCATCGACCTGCTGTGGGGGCCAACCGCGCCCGTCCACGACCGTTACAAGGTGTTCATCCACCTGGTAAACAGTCAGGGAGCCGTGGTCGGCCAGCACGACGGCGAGCCGGAGAGGCCCACCGACGCCTGGCAGCCCGGCGACCAGGTCGTCGATCGCCACGGCCTGCTTCTGCCCTTGGATCTGCCGTCCGGCCTCTACACGATCGTCGTCGGCCTGTACCCCGCCGCAGGCGGCGACCGTCTGACGGTCTGCGACGCCGGCGGCGTCGCGCCGAGCTCCTGCGTCGACGCCTTTACCCTTGCCCAAGTCGACGTCGAGGGTGAAACGGCCGTCATCGTGCCGCCACCGCACCCTGAGCTGCCATTAACCCCATAGACGCCCGCTGTTGACAGAAACCCGAATTCCCCTATAATCAGCCTGCGGTCTCAGCCGGTACTTGAGCAGGCTAAGCCCTGCCGCTGATGGCTGAAAGCTGGCCGCTTTAAGGAACTATGACCGAAACTAGAACCGATCGACGAACCAAGCTGCTGCCCCGCCTGGCCCCGTGGCTCCTGATCGGAGCCATCGTTCTGTTCTATGCCGTCGCCAACTGGCAGTGGCTGGCCAAAAACGTCACCTCCACCGGCTGGGACAAGCCCCGCCACCTGGCCCGCAGCCTGTACTACAACCAGCTCCTCAGCCAGCCCTCCATCCAGTCGCTGTTCACCGTCGTCGTCGGCGACCCGGTGCGCACCCCCCTGTTCCCCGCCTCGGCCACGATCATGTACCAACTGTTTGGCCGCGACCCCGACGTCGCCGCCATGATCAACATCCTCTACCTGGCCGTCGCCCTGGCCGCCACCTACGGCATCGGCCGGCGGTGGCAAGGTGCCGGTGCTTTCCCGGTGAGGGGGCCGCTCCTGGGGCTGATCGCCGTCGCCCTGCTGGCCGTCTTTCCCATGTACTACTCCATGTCCCGCTACTTTTACCTCGAGTTCGCCCTGGCGGCTATGGTCGCCCTGACCGTCTACCTCCTGTTGGCCACCGGTGGATTCAAGCGGCGGGGTGTGTCGATCCTGTTCGGCCTGAGCCTGGGCCTCACCCTCCTCACCAAGCGGACGTCGGCCGTCTTTCTCATCGGCCCGGTCCTGGCCGTCATCCTCATCTTTGGCCTGCTGCCCGTACTGTGGAAGCAGCTACGGCGCATCTCCGAGCTGCGTCACACCTGGCGGCGGCTCCTGCGCAACATAGCGCTCGCCCTGCTGATCGGCCTCGTGCCGGCGGCCATCTGGTACCTGCCCAACCGCCAGGCGGTCCACGGCCTGTACCTGGGCGACGCCCTCTTTTTCGCCTGGTGGCTCTTGGCCGCGGCGGCGGCCTACTTCCTGCTCCTGCCGTCTGGGCCGCTGTCGAACGGTCTTGCTGCCCTCTTTTTGGCCGCCGGACTGGCCTCCACCTGGTACCTGGCCCGCATCACCGAGTTCCTGCAGCGGATCAGCCTGTACGGCTATGGCATCGACGACCCCCGCGGCCGCACCCTCAACCTGGGCGACATCGACACCTACCTCTACTACCTGCGCAAGCTGGTCAACGAGCACCTCTCGCCACCCATCGCCATCATCTTGCTGCTTGTCCTTGTTGTCGCCGCCGTTGCTTATGTCCGGCGGCAGGGATCGATCCGCAACGCACTGCGCCGCATCAAGCCCGAGGCCTGGGTCGTCCTGGCCTGGATCGTCAGTGGCTACCTCTTTCTCACCCTGTCGATCTACCAGGAGACGCGGGCGTTTACTCCGGCATTGCCCGCCGTGGCACTCCTGTTCGGCGCGGCGCTGCTGGCGTTGCCGTGGCGCAAAGTCGCCATGGCCCTGTTGGCCGTCGTGCTCCTCTTCGGCTTGCTCCAGTTCTTTGTCGTCTCCTGGGAGCCGGCCTACAACCTCCTGACCCCAGAAACCGTCCACCTGCCCGGCTGGGGCCGGACCAGCTTCTTCGCCCAGGGCGTCTACATCCAACTGCCCGACGAGGGCAAGACCGACCGTGGCTATGCCATCTACCCTGACGTGCTCAAGCGCATGGAGGCGCGCCGCCAGGCCCTGGGACAAGAGACGCTCAGCCTCGGCCTGCTGTCCAACACCAGCCAGATCAACGCTGGGCCGTTCAACCTGCTCATCTTGACCGACTATCCGAACCTGCGGGTGGACAGTCTGATCGAGCGCTTTAACCCCCAGTCGCCCTACCACGAGATATTTGGCTTTGATTACCTGGCCGTCAAAAAAGTGAACGCCGGCATGAATCCGGTCCAGGAAGAGCTGATCGGCCGGCTCCTCGACAATCCGCCGGCCCTCTTCAGTCAGCTCTTTGAGCTGGAAACCAGCTACCTGATGCCGGGCGGCGATACCGTCTACCTCTACCGCCAGCGCTACCACCTGCCGGCCGGCTATCGGGGCCAGCCGATCGCAGACCTGGCTGCGGGGCTGAACGTGCGGACCGAGGCCGGCGATGCCATTATGCTCACCCCGCCGGAGCTGGCCGCGCCCTTCACCTCCCACTACACCGGCACCGCCGGCATCTACCTGCCCCCCGCCGCCGACGACGAGATGGCCGCTCTTGCCGGGCAGCACTCGCGCCTCTTCCTGGCGGTCGGCGACGCAAAAGCAGGTAAAGCCCGCGATTGGCTCAATGCCAACGGCTTTTACGCCGGGCACACATGGGTGGAGGGACTGGAGCTCCTCACCTACGGTCTGGTCCCGACGTCATCCCTGCCCATCACCCAGACGACCAATTCGGGCGCGGTCTGGGATGATCACATCGAGCTCACCGGTTACGACCTGCCGGTCAAGGCCTGGCAGCCGGGCGACATCGTGCCGCTGACCCTCTTCTGGCAAGCATCACAGACCCTGCCGGCCGACTATAGCGTCTTTATCCACCTGGTCGGCCCGGACGGCCAAATCGTCGCCCAGACCGACTCGGGGCCGGCCGGCGGCTCCCGCCCAACCGGCGGTTGGCAGCCGGGCGAGGCCATCGTCGACCGCCACGGGCTTTTCCTGCCCGCTGAGGTCGCGTCCGGCGAGTACCGGATCCGCCTCGGCCTCTACCTGCCCTCCACCGGCGGGCGCCTTCCGGTAGTCGGCCCGGCCGGCAAGCAGTTGGGCGACAGCATGGCATTGAGCCGGATCACCGTTTGCGGTGAGGGGGTCACCTGTGTCGCCTTCACCGGCGACAGCCTGACCCGGGGCGACAACTCGACCGACAGCGTCGGCTTTGCCGGTTTCCTGTCCCAGGACCTTGGCTGGCAGCCGGTCCGCTGTGTCTGGTTCCACATCTCCGAGGCCACCGCCAAGCTGGGTCAGGTAGGCCCAACCCAGATCATCGTCATCGAGCATGGCATCCACGCCATAACAGCCTCTGACAAAGAAGTGAGCAAAGACCCGGCCGAGTTCCGGCGCTTGTATGGGGAGCTGCTCGACAAGGCGCAGAGCCTGTCGCCCGAGGTCGTCGTGGTCAACATCCCCTTCTTGCTGTGGGACGACCGCCACGCCGCCAAGGCTGAGGTCTATAACCAGATCCTCCAGGAGGAGGCGGCCGCCCGGGGCATCCCCGTCGTCGACGCCTGGGAGCCGCTCAAGGCGTGCGGCCAGCCCTGCTTTAGCTCCGACAACGTCCATCCCAACGACCAGGGCCACCGCCTCATCGCCGACGCCATCCTGGCGGCCTGGCGCGCCGGCCACACAGACTGATCCGCCGGACTCTCATTCGCCGGCGGTATTCTTCCCTAGCGGCAGAGTAAAGAAAAACCTGCTGCCCTGCCCAGGCCGGCTCTCGACCCCAACCTGGCCGCCCAGCTTTTCGACGATGCGCCGCACGATCGACAGGCCCAGCCCATGCCCCTGGATGCGGGCCTGGTCAAGCCGGGTAAAGGGCGTGAACAGGCTCGCCTGAGCCTCTGTGCTCAGGCCGGGGCCGTTGTCCTGCACCCAAAAGCGGGCCATCGCCACACCCGACAGGTTGGCCGGGCCCACGAAGTCGGCCCCGATCTGAACCAGCGGCGGCCGCCCGCCATACTTGATGGCGTTGCTGATATAGTTGTCCCACACCTGCTCAATCCACGGCGCATAGCCCAGCGTCACCGGCCAGTCGGCTCCGTCCAGCACCTCAACCTGGGCATGCCGCGCCTGGATGAGCAGTTGCAGCCCTTCGAGGGCATCCTCGATCACAGCGCCCATGTCCAGCGGCTCGGGAGTGATCTCCTGCTTGCGGATGCCGGCCAGCAACATCAATTCGTCAATGCTCCTGTCGAGCTTTTGCCCGATCCGCAGGATGTTGGCCACGGCCTTCGACACATCCTGCTGCGGCAGGATGACAAGGTCCTCGGCCAAAACCTCGGCAAAGCCGATAATGGTCGCCAGCGGGTTCTTGAGGTCGTGGGCCACCGTGTGGGCAAAGGCGTCTAGCTCGGCGTTCTGCGTCGCCAACTGCCCGGCGTACTGGCTCAAATCCTCCTGCGCCTGCCTGCGCGCCGTGATGTCTTCGAAAGTGGTATACACCTGCCATGGGGTGTCTATCCCTTCCTTAAACAAAGGTATGGCGTTGACGCTGAGCCAGGCATAAGCGTCATGCCGCGGATTGAACACCCCCATCACCACATCGCGCACCTCTTGGCCCGTCCGGAGGGCGACCATCGCCGGATGGGTCTCTCCGGGGAAATCGGAGCCATCCTCGTGGATCGGTTTCCAGCGTGGATCCACGGACGTCCGGCCCTGCATCTGATCCAGCGTTAGCCCTAGGATCTCTTGAGCAGCGGGGTTGGCGGAGATGATGCGGCCCTGCGCATCCTGGTAGACAATGCCTTGCACGATCGTCTCGAACATGGTGCGATGGCGCTCTTCGCTCTCGCGCAGCGCTGTCTCCGCCCACTTGCGCTCGACAATAGTCCACACGATGTCGGCCACGTAGGCAATCAGCTCGATATCCTTCTCGTCATAGCCTGTGGGCTTGTTGCCGACGCCCAGAACCGATACGACGCGCCCTGCGCGCAGGGTGGGCACCACCAGCTCGCGCTTGACCTCGGCGTGGCCGGGCGGCATCCCCTTGCGGTGGGGCAGCGACGCATAGTCGTTATGGATGACCGGCCCGCGCTGGCCGACGCAGTCGACCCACACGCCGGCCTTGTCCAGGTCATAGTGCAGCCCCTGGCCTTCGGCCCTGCAGAATTCCTGCTTTGTGCGGGTAGACCAGGCCTGGAGGGTGAGCGTTTTTTGGTCCTCCTCCACAAAATGGTAAAAGCCGATCGGGCTGTTGGTGAGCTGCCCGATCTCGTCGAGGGCCTGCTGCATCAGCTCCGGGAGCGGATGGTCGGCGGCAAACTCCAACAGCCTCAGCCGCAGTCGGATGATCTCCTCCGCCTTCTTGCGCGCGGTGACGTCGTGCAGCACGAACAGGCGCCCCAACGCCTGGCGGCGCGCGTCGTGGACGACCGAGACGGTCAGATCGTAGATGTGCGGGCCCTGGCCCCAGTCGAGGGCCACCTGTTCCTTGCCGGTAGTCAGGCCGGGGTAGCGTTGCAGGAGGTCGGCGCACGCCGGCGGCAGGGTGTGCGGAGCAGCGCCGTTGGAGCGGGCCAGGCAGCCACAGACCGCCTGCGCCGCGCGGTTGAAATCCACCACGTGGTTGTCGATGTCCACTGCGATGACCAAATCGTCGATGGCGTCCATCGCCGCGCTGCGCGCCACCGGCGCCACGCCGAACAGCCCAAAACGCAGCAGCGCCCAGGCAAAAAACGCACCGCTGACGACGAGCACGCTGGAGGCCGGGTTATAGCCTTGCCACGGCGTAACCCCTACATTAAAGAGCACGTCGGTGGCCATGGGGATCAGAATCCCGGCGATGAGGATCAGCGTGTTACCCGCATAGAGCCCGCGGGTGCGGAATGATCGGATCAAAACCAAGATCGCGGCCGCGCTAACCGTGCCTGCATACAGCTCGGCGACCCAATAGATCGGCCCTCTCTCCCAGATCAGTAGCGGAAAAGGGGCGTCCAGATTCAACCTCAAGTTGTAGCGGTACAGGGAATGATAGCTGTTGGTCCAGGCCAACAGAATGACCAGGACCGGCACGACGAGCAGCAGAGCCAGCCGGCGCCGGGTGAGCCAGGCGTCCTGGCCGGTATATTCCAGCGCCAACCACAAGGCCGCTCCCGGAATGAGGGCGATGGGGATCACCCGCAGATTCAGCAAGAAAAGCTTGTGCGACAGTGAGGTGGCAGAGATGTCGAGCCCATATTCGAGCGCCCAAAAGGTTGCCAGGCCCATCAGCACGACGAATGGCTTGGCGGCGGGCACGCCTCGAAAGCGGCGGGCGTAGAGGGCCAGGCCGGCCATCAGTAGGGCGGCCACCAATTGCAGCCAGACAAACGGCGTGTAGATCATGCATCTATCTCCTGTCGGCCTGAGGCGCGCCCGATCGTGGCGCCTGATCGCCGGCGCCCAAACTCAGTAAACTGTTAGATTATAACCTGCGGCGGAGGAATGTCAAATTTCCGCGCTGCGGTGCAGCTTGAAATGGGGCGTCTGGAGCTTTCCTGACCTTACGGGCCGCCATCTCCTGAAGGGGATCCCTGTGGGTCATGCGGCACAGGCCACCACGTACAATACTCGTCGCTGTACGGACTGTTGGTGATGTTCGTCCACTGTCCTGTGGCCAGGTCAAGGATATACACGTCCTTGTCCTTCTTCTGCTCGCTGTACAGCACCAGGCGCGTTCCATCCGGCGACCAACTGGCCAGCCCTTCGATATAGGGGGTGTTGGTCGCATTGACCGGGTTGGTGTCGCCTGTGCTCACCGGTGCCTGCGGCCCCGGTGCAGGCATGATATAGATCTCCTGGTTGCCGTCCCGGTCGGTATTAAACGTCAGGCGCTTGCCGTCTGGCGACCAGATCGGGTACCGGTCGCGGGCCGGTGAGTCGGTCAGCTTGACCGGGCTCGACCCATCCGTGTTCATCACCCATATGTCATAGCTTCCGTCCCGGTCCGAGGCAAAGGCGATCCGGTCGCCGTTCGGCGACCATGACGGGTACTTGTCATCGCCTGGATGGTTAGTCAGGTTCACCGGGCTCGACCCATCAGCGCTCATCACCCAGATGTCGAAATTGCCGCCCCGGTCGCTGTGAAAAGCGATCTGATCTCCGGCCGGTGACCAGGCCGGCCAACCGTCGGCCGCCGGCGAGTTGGTCAACCGCCTGGCCTCGCCCACCGCCCTGCCGGTCAGTGGATCGAAATCCAGCACATAGATCTCACCCGGCTCCAGGTCCAGTTTGCCGCTGAGCGAATCCCGCACCGACACAAAGGCGATCTGCCGGCTGCCCGTGCCGCCCTCAGGCGGCGCGGGCGACCAGGCCGGCGCCACATCGTCGGCCCACGAGCTGGTCACATTGGTCAGGCGCGACCCATCAGGCGCCATCACAAATATCTCGTAATCGCCCAGGCGGCCGCGCTGCGTCTCGAACGCGATCCACTCCGGCTGTCCTGTCACCGTCGCCGGCGCCGGCTCGGCGGTCGGGGTTGGCGGCTCGCCGTACACCAGCCGGGCCACGCCCGGCACCGTCTTGACCAGCGCCCACGCCCCCATCCCAACGGCAAGCAGCACCCCTGCCGCTGCCAAAACGACGATCCTCTGCTTTCGACTCACCAGGCATCTCTTCCTGTCAGACCCAAGTCCTAGATCTACAAGACAAAGGGCCGGTTCGCCGACCGGCCCTTTGTTGCTCCCTGGGGACAGGCGGTCCGCGCGGTCAACCTCACGGAATGACCAACCGCTGGCCGGCGTAAATATAGTTGATATTGCGCAGGCCGTTCCGGTGGGCGATGGCCCACGGCGTGGTGCCATACATCCGGGAGATCTTCCACAGCGTATCGCCGCACCGGACAACGTACACCGTGCCGCCGCCCCCGCCACAGCCGGGGCAGCAGTTGCGATAGATGACCAGCCGCTGGCCAGCATAGATGCAGTTGATATTACGGATATTGTTCCAACTGGCCAACTGCCACACGCTGACACCATAACGCCAGGCAATCGACGACAGGTTATCCCCGCGGTGGACATAGTAGTAGCTGGGGCAGCCGCATCCTGAACACGCCGATGCCTCTTTGGCCGGGACGACCAGAAACAGCATCAGCGCCAACACGATCACGATCAAACCGTTGCGCCATAGGGAAGCGATTCTCATCGACCGGGCTCCTTTCTCCTGAGATCTCTCTCAGACTTGCTGCCCACCTTGCCAGCAGCCGGCCGGCCTGCGCCTGCGGCCGCTGACCTGGCAGACTTGTGCCAACTGACCGCGATCCACCTCTTTCCCCAGAAAGACAAAACGATTATAGCACAATATCGTGAAAAAGGCAACTCCCCCCAGGGAGGAATTGGGGAGTAGAGCGCGTGCCTACGACCCGGACCCGGTCACAACCATCAGCCCGGCCTGGGCTTCATCCGGATCGCCGGTCAGCGACGGGTAAAAGGTCACCGCCGCCAGGCCACCGTCTGCTAACAACGACCGGTACTGCTCGTCGGTATAGGCCTGGGTGCTCGCGGCGTGGCGCGTTACGTCGCCTGTGGCAGCATCGACCACGAAAAAACGCTCGGTCGCCACAGCCCGCTCGGCGTCCCAGAAACTCTCGGTCAGGCAAAGGTGAGGCCGCTCGGAGAACAGGCCACTGGGCGCCGAGTACCACGAGCGAGGCTGCCGGCCTATGTCGCGGACGCAAGTGTGCGTATGCACCTCGAGGAGCAGCAGCCCGCCCTTCCTCAGCGCCCGGAAGGCCCGGCGCACGATCGCCTGGGCATCGGCGGGACGAAAGACGTTGAGCTCGCCAAACAGGAACATGACCAGGTCATAACCGGTGCCGTACTCGGCAGTCCGGATGTCGTGCTGCCGGTAGGTACAGCCCAGCCCTTCCTTCTGAGCCTGTTCTCTGGCATAGGCGATCGAAGCCGGCGAAAAATCGATGCCGGCACACTCATGGCCCAGCCGCGTCAGCCGGCTGGTGTACAGGCCGGGCCCGCAGCCCAAATCGAGGATTTTGGACGGCTTGGCCCCCAGCAGCGTGGCGTGGATCCACGCCACATGCTTGTCGATCACCGCAAAACGGCGGCTCGCCATGTCGTGCGCCTGGGTCAAGTGCTCGCCCAACATGCGCCGGCTAAAATCGGGATCGTCCCACGGGATCTTGTCCCCCTCCGCCCATGGCTCCGGAACAGCCTGCCGTTCGATCATCTCCAATAATTGGCCCATTGCCCGCTCACCCCTTTCCCCGCCAGCATACCACATCCTGTCACAACTGACAAATGGCCACCCCGTACCCCCAAACGGGCAAGGTCCCCGCTTGCCCTGTAGCCCGACCTGAGGTATACTATCCCTACAGGAAGCATGCAGCCAATGGACCCTTACACCGATCTCGAGCTCCAGGTCGCCGTCGCCAAGGTCAGCAAATACGCCGTCAGCGAAAGCGGTGACACCGTCGAAACGATCGAGCGGCCGCACGGCGGCCTGTCGATCGTCCTGGTCGACGGCCAGCGCAGCGGCAAGTCGGCCAAGGCGATCAGCAACATCGTCGCCCGCAAGGCCGTCTCGCTCCTGGCCGATGGCGTGCGCGACGGCGCCGCCGCCCGCGCTGCCCACGACTACCTGCGCACCGAGCGCGGCGGTCAGGTATCGGCCACCCTCAACATCATCTCCGTTGACCTGGCTACCCGGACCATCGTCGTCTCGCGCAACAGCCACTGCCCGGTCATCGTCATCACCGGCCCCGACGCCTCCCTCAGCCGGCTCGACGAGCCCAGCGAGGCGATCGGCATCCACGCCCGCACCCGGCCTGTCATCGCCGAGCTGCCGATTGCCCTCGACACCCACCTGATCGTCTTTACCGACGGCCTGTTGACCGCAGGGGAACGATATGGCCGGCCGTTCGACCTGCCTGCCTTTGTCTGCGGCCATCTCCAGACCTGCCGGCCAAGTGCCGGATGTATCTGCCGGCCTGCCAACCACTCTGTGGCCCAAACCTTGGCCGATGCGCTGCTGGCCCGCGCCGTCGAGCTCGACCAGGACCGTCCCGGCGACGACGTCAGCGTCGTCGTCCTGTCTGTCGTGACCCGTCAGGCGCCCGATACCATTCGCCGTCTGACCGTCAGGTTTCCAATCCCGGCCTGGTCGGCCGGGACCTTCTAGGAGTTTCGACGCTCGCGCCGTACGCCCATGACTGCAAGCCCGAGACCGCCCGCTGCCAAGAAATCAAATCACCTCTCCTGGAAGCGATACCTGCTGGCCACTTGGCGCGATACCCGCGTCCTGCTGCACCAGTTCCGCATACCGCTGCTGCTGTTCGCCGTCAGCATCCTGGTCGGCGGATTTCTCTTCGACCAGCTCTACACCCACAGCCAGGTCCAAAGCCTCAGCTACAGCGAGGCAATGTACGCCGTTTTTTCCATGATCTTTTTCGACCCCAGTATCCCGCTGCCCCACCAGTGGTACCTGCAGATCTTTTTCTTCGTCATGCCACTCATTGGCTTGGGGTTGATCACACAGGGTGTCGTCCGCTTTGGAGTAATGCTCTTCAACAAGAGGGCAAGGAAGGAGCAATGGCAAGTGGCCATCGCATCGACCTATAAAGATCACGTCATCGTCGCCGGACTGGGCCGGCTGGGCTTTCGCATCGTCCAGCAGTTGCTCAGCTTTGGCGAAGGGGTGATTGGCATCGAGATCGACCCCAAGACCGAGTTCGTCCACCGGGTAATGGATCTCCGTGTGCCGGTCATCATCGGCGACGCGACCCGGCCAAATATCCTTCAACAAGCCGGAATCGAGCGCGCCTGCTCGATCATCACCTGCACCGAAAACGACCTGACCAACCTCGAGATCGCCCTGGTCGCCCGGGAAGCCAGGTCCGACATTCGCGTCGTGCTGAGGATGTTCGACGACGACATGGCCCCCAAGGTCGCCGACGGTTTTAACATTCCGGTCGCCTTTAGCACCTCGGCCCTGTCGGCGCCGGCCTTTGCCGCTGCCGCCATGTACGGCAACGTCCAGAACGCCTTTTATATCGGCGACCAGGTCCTGAATGTCAGCGAGATGACCGTCAACCCTCACTCGGCCCTGGCCGGCCAAAAGATCGGCGACCTCGAGCAGGGCCTTGACCTGTCGGTCATCGCCCACCGCCGTGCCGCCGTCGTCGACCTCCACCCCAATCCTGACATCGCCATCCAGCCCGGCGACCAGATCTGCGTATTCGCCTCCCTCGACGTCCTGGCCCGCCTCGGCCAAATGAACCTGACCAATCGTCAGCCGGCCGGTCCTCCCGGCCTTTCAGGCCGGGACCTTGGCTGACGGCTCAAAACTGACTGCCGATTGCAGGGAGCCGACCACAATGCGCATCAAAGTCGCCGGTCCGTGCGCCTCAGGCAAGAGCACCCTGGCCGCTCGGCTGCGCGCCCTGGGCTATGACGCCTCTTCCACCGCCCAGGATCACTCCTACGTGCCCGACATGTGGCAGCGCCTCAACCCTCCTGACCTCCTGGTCTACCTCGACCTGTCCCTGACGACTGCCCACCGGCGCGGCCGCACCGGCTGGGACCAGTCCTACCTGGACGAGCAGAAACATCGCCTGCGCCACGCCCGCGCCCATTGTGACCTCTACCTGGCCACCGACGACCTGACCGAGGACCAGGTCCTGGCCCTCGTCCTCGACTTTCTGAGCCAGGTTTCAAGCCGGGAGCCAGGAGCTGGCAGATGAATGACAAGGTGAGCCACCGGAGTAGCCCCGGCACAACCCGCAACGCCTGGGCCGTCGGCGCCACCCTGGCGGCCACGGTCCTTTCCGGCTTCGCCCCCATCCTGGGCAAATTCGCCTACCGCGCCGGCGTCACCCCCTTCACCCTCGCCGCCCTGCGCACCGCACTGGCCGCCGGCCTGCTGTGGGTCTTTTACCTTGTCGTCTGGCGGCGTTACATCCGCATCCCCTGGCGCCTCCTGCCCGGCTGCATCGGCATGGGGGTCTCCAACGGCCTTGGCTCCCTGCTGTACTACAGCGGCCTGTCGCGCATGGACGCCTCACTGGCCCACATGCTGTACGCCATGTACCCCTTCTGGGTCTTTATCTTTCTGTCCGCAGCCGGCCACCTCGTGTCACGCCTGGCCGTCTTCCGCCTGGCCCTGGTCATGCTGAGCGTCGTCCTCCTCACCTGGCAGGGCGCCGGCACGGTCGATCTGTTAGCTGTGACCCTCATGCTCGGCTCCGGTGCCCTGTTCGGCTGGCACCTGGTGCTCGGCCAGTGGAGCCTGGCCGACGTCGATTCCCGCACCGTCACCCTGTACAGCCTCACCACCATGGCCATCGTCGTCTGCGCTGCCTGGCTGTTCCAGCCCCAACCCATCGCCCCGATCACCGCCGAAGGCTGGACGGCCATCGTCCTGCTCGCCCTCTTTCCCACCGCCCTGGCTCGCCTCCTCGTCTTTGCCGGCATGAAGCGCCTCGGCGGCTCCCAGACATCTCTCCTCAGCATCGCCGAAGTATTGGTCGCCGTGGCTGCTGCCTTTCTCCTCCTGGGCGAGAGCTTTACCGCCCAGCAATGGATCGGCGCCATCCTGTTTATCATCAGCATCCTCCTCATCGGCCGCGACACCGGCCTCGAGGCCGCTGACGAAGAGGCATGGTGGCGCGCCCTCTTTCGCGACGATCAAACCTAAAGCGCCATGTGGAGACAGCCTGACATTCGCCCTGCGGGGCCTACGGGGGGTGGGCGGAACGGGGCGGGGAGCCTGATAAAGAGGGCTATTTCTCGTTCAGCGTCGCCAGTATCTCTTCCAGAAGCTCGTCGTCCATGAACGACCCCTTCTGCAGCAGCAGCTCGATCTGCCCGCTCAGCCGGCGCCGTTCGCCGGAGGACAGCGTCTTGGCCGTGATGACGATGATCCGCGTGTCGGACAGGGTCTCGTCGGCCTTGATCGTCTCCAACACCTGGAACCCATCCACCTCCGGCATCATCAAGTCCAGCAGCACAAGGTCTGGCCGCTCGCGGCGCACCAGATCGATCCCTTCCTGTCCGCCAGACGCCTCGAAAATCTGATACTCGCCGCGCGCCTGCAAAACCCGCCGCAGCAACCGCCGCGCGTCGGGATTGTCCTCGACGATCGCGATCCGCTTCACCCGGCTGTCCAGCTGGTCCAGCGACGTCAGCAGCCCTTCCTCCGTCTCTCCCACCGAGGCCGGAGCGGTCGCGTCCACACTCTGCGCCCAGGCATCGCCCAACAGGAACTTTTCCACCGGGAAGGTGTGCCCCGAGCAATTGACCACCACCACGTCGTCAGGTTGGATCGTCCCGTTGGTCACCAGTTTGAAAAGACCGGCAAAGGCCAGGCCCGCCGCCGGCTCCATCGAGATGCCGTCCATCTTGGCCATGACGTGCATCGCCCGGAACGCCTCTTCGTCACCCACCGCCTCGAATACACCGCCGTGCTCCAAGATCGTCTGCCGCAGCCAGGTATAGGCGATCCCCGGGTTCCCGGTCGCCACCGTCGTGATCACCGTTTGCGGATTGGTCACCGGCTCGGCCACGGCCAGGCCTTTCTTGAACGACTCGACCATCGGCGCGCAGCCGGTCGACTGGATGCACGCCAGCTTGGGCAGGTGGTCCACCAGCCCCATGTCGTACAGCTCCTTGAACCCCTTCCACACCCCCACCGGCCCCATGCCGCCGCTCACCGCCTGGATGTACCAGTCGGGGGCGCGGAAGCCAGACGCATGGGGCACAGGGCCTTCCTGTGCCCCACCAGGGGGCAATGAGCTCAATTGCTCGGCAACCTCGAATGCGAGCGTCTTCATGCTCTCCTTGGCCGCCAGGCTCTTGATCCCCGGATCGAGGTGCAGCCCTCGCCGCTTGGCAAAATCGGCCGCCACTTGCTTCGTCTGGTCATAAGTGCCGGTAACCTTGACCACCTCCGTGCCGTACAGCGCCACCTCGCGCATCTTGTCACCCGGCACACTGCTTGTCAAAAACGCCCACAGCTTGATCCCGGCCAGCGCCGAATAAGCCGAATAGGAGATCGCCACGTTGCCGGTTGAGGCCACCACCGCCTCGGTGATCCCCTGCTCTTTCATGAAAGAGATGGCCAGGGCGGCCTGGCGGTCCTTGAACGAGCCGGTGGGCCCCTGGCGCTCGTCCTTGACAAAGAGGTGGGATCGCCCCAGCATCATGCCCAGGTTGGCCGCCGGCAGCAGGGGGGTGCCGCCTTCACCCATGGTCAGGATGTTGGCCGGATCGCGGAGCGGCAGCAGCTCCCAATAGCGCCACATGCCCTTCGTCGAAGCAAGCAGCAGCTCTCCCAGCCGGTCCTTCAGTCCGTCGTAATCATAGCGCGCATCCAGCCACTCGCCCCAGCAGCGCGGACATGCCGACAAGGGCCGCACGAGAGCCTCTCGATAGCCGCACGCCGGGCATTCGATCCATACCGATTTCTTCATAATCTCTGGCTTTCTTCACACAGCGGCGGCCAAGTGCCGGATGTATCTGCCGGCCAAGTGCCGGATGTATCTGCCGGCCGAGTGCCAAGTCTAGTTTTTTCCAACATCCCCTCCGGGGGAACGCTTGACCCGCTCCAGCGCGGCCAGGATCTCGTCACGGGTGACCGGCTTGTTGAGGCAGGCCGCCGCTCCCATGCTCAGCCCTCGCTCCAAGCCTTCGACGATGCTGCACATGATGACCGGGACGTCATGGGTGATCGGGTCGTCCTTCAGAGCCTGGAGGAGCTGCCAGCCGTCCATCTGGGGCATGACCACGTCCAGGGTGATCGCCGTCAGGTCGAGCGCCAGTTTCTGGGCCATCTCCAGGGCTCGCCGCGGCTGGGTGACGCCGATGACCTGGTAATCCTCGTGCTCCAGGTAACGCTTGAACAGGGTGATGACGCCGGTATCGTCGTCGATGGCCAGCACCACCTTTTTCTTCTTGTCGGGGAGGGCCTCGGCTTCGCCCTCCATCTTCTGGCGCATGACCTGGTAGATCGGCAGGGTAAAGGAGAAGGTAGAGCCCTTGCCCAGCTCGCTGTCGACCCAGATCTTGCCGCCCTGCATCTCGACAAAGCTGCGACAGATCGACAGGCCCAGCCCGGTGCCGCCGGCCCGCCGTGTGGTGGAGGCATCTACCTGCTGGAAGGGGACGAACAGCTTTTTCTGCGCCTCCGCGTCGATGCCGATGCCCGTATCCTCAACGCTGACTGTGACAAACTCGGCGCTTTCCGGCAGCACCGCTGCCCGCAGGGTAACCTTGCCCTCTTCGGTGAACTTGGCCGCGTTCGACAGCAGGTTGATCAGCACCTGTCGCACCCGCTGCCCATCGGCCCACACCGACGGCAGGTCTTCGGGGATGGACAACAGCAGCTCGACCGGCCGGTCCTTTACCAGCGCCCGCGCGCTGGACAGTACGCTCTGGGCGATCTCGTCCAGGGACAGCTCGTCGAAGGACAGGTCCATCCGGCCGGCCTCGATCTTGGACATGTCGAGGATGTCGTTGATCATGCGCAGGAGGTGCTGGCCGCTGTTGTAGATGGAGGTGAGGTCGGCGGTTTGCAGGTCGGTGAGGGCGCCGTCGATGCCCTTGAGCATCACCCGCGAGAAGCCGATGATGGAGTTGAGGGGGGTGCGCAGCTCGTGGGACATGTTGGCCAGGAACTGGGTCTTCATGCGGTCCAGGTCGCGCAGCTCCTCGGCGGTCTGGACCAGGCGCTCGTAGGCGCGGGCGTTCTCGATGGCGATGGAGGTTTGGGTGGCGATGGTGGCCAGCAGCTCGACCTCGGACTCGGTGTAGGCGTTGGGCTGCAGGCACTGGATGGAGAGGACGCCGGTGGTCTGCCCGCGGAAGATCATCGGCACGCCGAGGTAGGAGCGGAGCTGCTCGTCTTTGGTGAACTTTAACACCCGATAGGGCGCATCTTCCGGGACGGCGAACACGTCGGGGATGTAGAGCGGCCGGCCGGTGCGGACGATGTAACCGGTGAGGCCTGCCGATTCGTCATCAGGGCGGCCCGGCAGCGGGGCTCCGGCTTCGCTGCCGACGCCGCGCAGGAAGGGGAACTGGAAGATGCCGGCCTCTGCGTCGTACAAGGCGACGTAAAAGCTATCGGTGGCAAAGGTTCGCCGGCACTGGTCGTAGAGCGTGTCCAGGACGCGCTCGACCTCGAGGCCGGAGGTGAGGGACAGGCCGATGCGGTTGAGGCTGGCGAGCTGTTCGGCGCGCCGCTGGGTTTCGTCCATGAGCCGCGCGTTTTGGAGGGCGATGGCCGACTGGGAGGCAAAGGCGGCGAGCTGGCCGGCGTGCTCGTGGGTGAAAAACCCGGCCAGGGAGCTGTCGACGTTGAGGACGCCGATGAACTGGCCGCCGACGACGACGGGGGCGCCGAGGTAGGAGTGGAGCCACTCCTGCCCTTCGAGGACCGTCCAGTTGGGATCGTTGGCGGTATCGGAGACGAGGACGGGCCGGCCGGTGGCCTTCATGTGCTGGACCGACGGCACCTGGCCGATGGGCACCTGGAGGTTGCGATAACGCTCGGCGACTCCAAACTGCTCGTAGCCCTGGCTGGCGACGATGCGCAGTTGCTCGCCGGCGCCGGATGCCCCACGCAGATCGCCTGCAGGGGATGCCGGCCCTTCGACGAGCATGAGGTTGCTGGCGTCGCAGGGGACGACCTTGCCGACCTGATCGAGGATGCGGCGCAGGAGCTCGCCGAACTCGAGGGTGCCGCTGAGGGTGACGGCGGCCTCGCGGAGGGCCTCGGTGACCATGCGCTGCTCGTGCTCGGCCTCGAGGAGGCGCACGTTTTCGAGGGCGAGTCCGACCTGGTCGCTGACGGCCTTGACGAGGGCGATCTCGTCGTCGCTCCAGAAACGGGGAACGGCGGCATCGTGTAGATCGACCACGCCGATGGTCTGCTCGCGCAGCTTGATGGGGGCGGCCAGGACGGCAAGGGCGCCGTCGCGGCCAGCGGGATGGCCGCCGCCAGGGGAATTGACCATTTCACCCCGGCTGAGGGCCAGGTCCATCTCGGGGAGGGCGAAATCGGCGAGGGGGGGGGTTGCGTCGTCGCGGTATTCGTAGGACAGTTGCCCTCGACGGCCGGCGACGCGGCTCCATTCCTGCTGGAGGTATTGGCGGTGGACGGTCTGGACCTCGCGGAGGGCCCGGCTCGACTCGTCGAAGAGGCGGGCATTGTCGATGGCGATGGCGACCTGGTCGGCCAGGGCGCTCAAGGCGACTAGATCTTGCTGGTCATAGGCGGCGGCGGCGGTGCTCTGGACATCCAGGACGCCGATGACCTGTTCGCCCACCTTCAGCGGCAGGGCCATCTCGGAGCGGGTCGCCGGCAGGTCGGGGTTGTCGAAAAAGACGGCATCTGTGCCGACGTCCAGCGCGATGCGGGGCCGGCCCTGGGCGGCGACATAGCCGACCATGCCGACCTCGCCCACCTTCAGGCGGTGACCCCTGTCCAGCATGCGCTGTCCGCCCTCGCTGTTGGCGGCGCGGAGGACGGCATACTCGCCTGGGCCGGGACCTTCGATCAGGAAAATGCCGGTGTGGTACCAGCCGAACCGCTCGCTGATGACCCTGGTCACCTGGGGCAGGAGGCGGTCCAGGTCGCGGACGGAGGTGATGGCTCGGGCGACCTCTGCGCTCGTCTCTAGCTGAACCGTGCGGCGGCGCATCTCGTCGGTTGCGTGGGCCAGCTCAGAGGTGCGTTGCTCGACCTTGGTCTCGAGCTCGCGCCCATACTGCTCGATCTCGGCTCGGGAGCTTTTGAGGCCGGCGGCCATGTGGTTAAAGGCGTCGGCCAGATCCTCGATCTCGTCGCCGGTGTTTACCTCCAGCAGATAATCCAGGTGACCTTTTTCGATCTCGCGGGCGCCTTGCTGGAGGGCCACGAGCGGGCCGACCAGGCGGCGGGGGAGGATGACCCCGACGGCGGCGGCGGCCAACGCGCCCAAGGCCAGGAGGCCGCCCAACAGGTAGACCATGTTGCGGACGCTGGACAGCGCTTCGCGCGTCGGCAGCTCGGCGACCATGACCCAGTCGGTTTCCTCAAACGGCGCGCCCGCGCCGATGACCGACTCTCCCTCCAGGCCGGTGTACTGGGGGCCGACGCGGGCATCGCCTGCCACGACCTGGCGGACGATCGACACGGCGCTCACATTTTGCCCTCGGAGCTGGAGGTAGCGGGAGAGGTTGGAGTGGGCGACCAGCTCGCCGGTGGTGCGGTCGATGATGTAGGCATAGCCGGTCTGGCCGACCTGGACCTGACCGAGCGTATCCCACATGCCCTTGACACTGACCTGGGCCATGAGGACGCCCTGGGAAAAGTCCACTTCGTGTGGCACGGCGATGGTCAGCACCGGCAGCCCACTCTGGGGGGAGATTTCCACCTGCCTGGCGACGTAGACCTGCCCGCTCAGCGCCTGCTGAAAGGCCGGCGACCCCGCCTGCGAGCCAAGCTCCTGCTCCAGGTAGGTGTAGAACTGCGACACCTTACCCTGTTCCCTTCCGTCGGCATCGACAAGGGTCACCTCTTCGAACAGGTCGGGGTTTTGGGTCAATATCGCCCGCAGCTCGCTCTGCTGGATCGCCGCGCTCATGGCCAACAGCCGCTTGCTGTGGGCATAGACCATCAGCGAATCGCGCGCCTGTCTCAGATACGATGAAGTCGCCAGAGCCGCCTCGTTGGCCGTCTTTTGCTGGCGGATAACGATCTGGTTAATCTGCGCGTTGCGGCTCAGCACAATGAGCGCCACGCCGACAACCGCCAGTGAAACGGCCGCCAGCAGGATAAAGGCCCATGCCAGCCGCCCGGCCAGCCCTCCCGTGCGCCGCCTCAATCCCGGCCTGTTTGGCCGGGACCTTCCCGGCCTGTTTGGCCGCCCATCCTCCCGGCCTTTCAGGTGGGGAGCAGGCCAGGGGGACCTTTTCTCATCTTGTTCAGACGCCATATCTCACGTCCTTCCACTCCGCTTCGGGGATCGTCTTCCCGGCCTGTCTGGCCGGGACTTTTACTGTCCCCATCCCGGCATCGGCCAGATCAGATCGGCAGTAGCCAGATCCCAGGGCCATACGGTATAATAGGTTCCACCCTGGATCTGAACAATGATCCCCTTCGCCAGCGTGTTCTGCCCCGTTGTCGGGTCGAACTTGACCCCGTCCCACGGCATGATCAACTGCCCGGCTGGCATATCGGTCGCCAGCAGCGCCTGCCGGATCTTGTCCGGTTCGATCGATCCGGCCCGATTGATCGCATCGGCCATCACCATCAACCCCGTAAACGCGCGCGCCGAGTTGCCGGTCAGGTCAGCGCCGTACTTCTGCCGGTACAGGTCGTTCACCTGCTGAATGATCGGCTTGACCTGGCCCAGGTCCGAGGCCCACACCTCGCGGCTGACGACATAGTCGGCATCGGCGCCCAGCGTCTTGATAAAAGCCGGACTGATGAAACCGGCGTCCATGGCCAGGATCGCCTCAGGCCGGTAGCCCTGCGCCTTGTAGGTCTGCATGAACAGGATGGCGTCCTGCTCGTACGACGTCTGCATCAGTACCTTCGCGCCGCTGATTTTGATCTGGGTTACCTCCTGGTCCACGCTCGTCGCCTTGGCCGCGTAGGGTACATCGGCAGCCACAGCCCAGCCGGCCTGAGGTGCGCTCTGCACTTCCAGCAGCCCCACACCCGTCCCGAACGAGCTGTTTTCATAGACGACTGCCAGCGAGGATGGGGTCACGCCCTTCTTGGACTGAAGATCGGCCAGGAAATCAAAGAAATTCTGGACAAAGATCGTATCGTCGGCTGTGGTGCGAAAGAACCACTTGAAACCGCGCTGGGTCAGGCTGGCCGCAGTCGATTCGGGGTTCAGAAACGGCACCTCGGCCGCTTCGGCCGATTGGCTGGCCTGGGTGGTGACACTGCTGTTGTAGGCGCCGATGAGAGCCACCACCTTCTCCTGCTCGATTAGACGTGTAGCCTCGGCCGCTCCCTGGTCGGCATTGCCGGCATGGTCGGCAAACACCAGCTTGATCTTGGCCCCTTTAAGGTTGGGCAGACCTTCTTCCTGTGCCAGGGGCAGATCGAGGTCATACTTGCCGTTGATGATCTCTGCGGCCATCTCCAGGCCATGCTGAATATCAGCGCCGGTGGCTGCCTGGCTGCCGCTGAGAGGGTATACCGCGCCGATGACCACCTCTGACGGCGTGGTCGAGCCACATCCACTAAAGATCACCATCACGAGGGTCAATAACCCCATTACCTGAAATGTTCGTCTGTGCATCATTCCTCCTCGTGCCGCATGTTGCCTGCGGCGTCCGTTCCGTCTGGCACTGGCTCTGTGTCCAAGGTCCCGCCGTCTCGGGGCGGGATCGTAGATGGCCTTTCACCGTCCCCCGTGCCCCCTTCTTCCACCGCCTGACGCAGATCGCGCAGATCCTCACTGGGAGAGCCGTCGGGGGATGCCTGGCCCTCGGTCTCAGGTGCCAACCGCACCACCACCCGCGACGTGCCCAGCGCCTTGCCCAGCTCCGTGGCCGTCGTCTCCAGCACCCCCAGCATATCGGTCGACGAGCGGATGCGCGCGGTGATGTTGGTGATCAGCCGCTCGCGCTCGGCGCGCCGTTGTGTCTCCTCAAACAGCCGGGCATTCTCGAGGGCCAGCGCCAACTGCTGTCCCACCTCCTGGAGCAGGGAAATCTCCTCGTCCGACCAGCGTTCCCGGCCTGCTTGGCCGGCGCCTTGGCCGGCATCAGGATCTTCGATGCCCAGGACACCGATTGGCTGGCCGCGCAGGATGATCGGCACAGCCAGACCGGCGCCCGGCCGCTCGCTTTCCCGGCCTGATCCAGAAGGTCCCGCCGTCTCGGGGCGGGAAGGTCCCGCCGTCTCGGGGCGGGAAGGGCGAGACGAGGTCGTCATGGCCGGCGCCCCGGTGTCCAGCGCCTGTCCAATCTCCGGCCGCCACAGATCGGGCGCGGCCCGCACCTCCCCTTCCCAGCGTGTCTGGCCGTCCACAGCCGCGAGTCCCCTGGAAGAGACCGCCATCGGCCCCGCATGTTCACTGGCGCTGCGGTCAAACACAAAGGCCGGTTGCTGGAGCCCCACCTTTTGCTGGAGGTAGGACTGCCACTGCGTCTGGAGGTAGCGGCGGTGGGTGGCCTCGACCTCGGCTAGCGCTGCCTGGGTCTGCTCGAACAGCCGCTGGTTCTCGATATAGCCACTGACCCGCCGGGCGATGTCGCCCAGGAGGGCGCTCTCCTCGTCCAAAAAGTCCCGTTCCTCACGGTAGGCAACACACAGCCGGCCCACGATTTCGTTGCTCCGGCGCAGGCTCTGCACTATCTGGCGTGGCTGCTGCAGCGCCTCGGCGGCGCCGTATGTCGTGCCCTCAAACTCGATGGCTGCCAGACACAGCTCCGGATACTGGAACGCTGCCGGGATCCGCTCGGCTACCCACCCCAAGAACTCGGGCGCCGGTAGAACCTCGCCGATCCGCTGGCCGATATCGCTCAGGCATTCCAACTGGGCGCCACGCCGCTGCAGCACCGCCTCTGCCCGCTTGCGGTCGGTGATGTCGCGGTTAATGCCGACGATGCCGGTGACCCGGCCCTGCTCGTCGCGCAGGGGCACCTTCGTCGTCCACAGCCAGCGCCGCTCGCCCTGCTCGTCGACGACATACTCTTCCCGGTTGATCAACGGCTGACCGGTGCGCATGATCTCCTGCTCGTCGGCGTAGAATCCGGCGGCCAGCTCCTGGGGGAAGCGGTCAAAGTCCGTTTGGCCGACGATCTCTTGTTCGGACGCAGCTCCCAAGGCCTGGAGGTGAGCGGTGTTGCTCAAAGCAAAGCGACTATTCCTGTCCTTGACAAAGGTCGGATCGGGCAGGCCGTCGATGAGAGTACGGAGCAACGCCCGTTCCTCGGCCAGGCGCCGCGAAGCCTGTTCCGTCTCTTCCAACAGCCGCCGGTTCTCGATGTAACCGCTAACCCGCCGCACAATGTCGCCCAGGAGGGCGCTCTCCTCGTCGGCGAACTCTTGCCCGCCGCCCAGTTGACCGGGGCTTGCTTCAGGATAGGTCACATAGACCCGGCCGACCGTCTCATCCCCGATCCGCAGGCTCTGCACCATCTGATGCGGGACGGCCAGCTCGCTGTCCCCCGCTGCAGGGCGCGCCGGATGGGACGCTGCTTCCGGTGGCAAAGGGCCGCCTGTTTCTGGCAGTCGATGACTTGCAGCATCGGGCGCTCCATACAGATGCCCTTCGAACTCGACCGCGGCCAAACACACGTCAGGGTGTCGCATGGCGGCCGGGATCCGCTCTGCGACCCACTCCAAGAATTCAGGCAGGGGCGGGGCCTCCTGGGCCCGGCGGCCGATGTCACTCAGGCAGTCGAGCTGCTTCAGCCGCTCGGCGAGCTGTGCGGCGGTGCGCTGCTGTTGGCCGAAGAGGCGGGCGTTCTGGATGGCGATGGCAGCCTGGCTGGCGACGGCGAGGAGGAGGTCACGGTCGTGCTCGTCGTAGACGCCGGGGGTGGTGTAGCTCTGGACGGATATGAGGCCGATCGGCTGCTCGCCGACCATCATGGGGACGCCCAGCCAAGACTGGGACGGCTGGCCGATCGACTCGATGCCCAGGGCGGCCTGGACGCCGGCGACGTCCTCTTTGACGAGGAAGGACTGCCGGGTGCGGATGACGTGCTCAGACATGCCCTTGCCGGTGCGCCGCGCGGCCATGTTGAGCCGGGTATCCTCACCGTCGATATAGAGCGGGAAGGAGATCATGTCCTGCTCTGCGTCGTAGAGGGCGACGAAGAAGTTGGTGGTGTCCACGAGCTGGGACGCAAAATGGCGGATGCTCTCGATCACCGCGTCGAGGTCCAACATTCCGGTCAGCGTGCGGCCCATGTCGTTCAGGACGGCGAGCTCTCGCGCGCGGGCCTGGGCCTGCTCGAACAGGCCGGCCGCGTCGATGGCGGCGCCGGCCTGGCTGGCCAGCGACTGGAGGATGGCCACCGCCGTTTGATCATAGGCGCCCACCCGGTCGCTCTGGACGGTCAGGACGCCGATGACACGGCCCTTGACCTCCATGGGCGCGTCTATCTCGGCGCGGGTGTCAGGCAGATCCTCGACGGCCAGGTAGCGCGGATCGGCCAGGACGTCGTTGACCAGAACCATCTGGCGCGTGCGCGCCGCCTCGGCGATCAGGCCGGCGCCAGAGGCCAGATCGACGCCATGCCAATGTTCCAGCCGCACGCCGGTGTCACCGATCGTGCTTCCGCTGCGGAATACAAGCCGATCTGCTTCGAGCAGGGCGATACCCACAAAGTAATGGCCAAAGCGCTCCTTGGTTATGTCTACTATCTGGCCCAACAGGCCATCCAGATCGAGGACGGCGGTGGTGGCCTGGCCTACTTTGTTCAGCGCCTCCATCTCGGCGGCGCGCTGCCGGCTGTCCTCCAGCAGTTGCAGGTTCTCGAGCGTGACGGCGGCCTGGGCGGCAAACAGCTCGGCCAGGCGGACATCCTGAGGGGTAAAGGCAGCCTGCTCGCCGCCGGCGATATCCAGCACCCCCAGCACCCCTTCCCGACCGGCCAGCGGGACGGCCAGCAGGTTGTGGAGGCGGACCTCCTGATCGTAGATGCCGGCTCGGCTCGTCCAGGTGTGGTAGTCGTTCACCGCCTGCGACGTGCGGCTCTGGAACACCTGCCCCGCCAGCCCTTCACCCGGCTTGAGACGGGTGCCGATAAAGTCGGTAAAATAGCCGGTGGCTACCGAAAAGGTCAGCTCGCCGGCCCGCGGGTCGTACAGGTAAAAGCCGCCGGCCTCGGCATCCAGGAGGGCGACGGCCTGCTCGACGATCATGCGCAGGAGGTCGTGGCGCTCCATGTGGGCGCCCATGCTCAAGGCGACGTCGTATAGGGCCTGGAACTCGATGGTCCGCTGCTGCATGCCCTGGAACAGGCGCGCATTCTCCAGGGCCGAGGCGACCTGGCCGGCTATGGTGCTGAAGACGGCCAGGTCGCGCTCTCCGTAGAGGTTCTCGTGGTCGTAGTTCTGGATGCACATTGCGCCGACGCAGCGGTCGGCAGCGATGAGGGGAACGGCAAGCCACGAGACGGTGGGCTCGCCGATGACGGTGAGGCCGTGGGCCTCGATAAAGTCCAGGTACTGCTGGCGGGTGCCAAAGACAAGGGGCTGCCGGGTGCGGATGACGTAGCCGGTCAAGCCGCCGTGGATGGTGCGGCGGGCCTTGGGCTGGCGCTCGCCACGCTCGAGGCGAAAGGCGGACTCCCACTCGTCGCTGCCCTCTTCGTAGGCGGCGATGTAAAAGCTGCTGGCGTCGAACAAGCGGCTCACGCCACGGTGAACCGTGTCAAAGAGGGTCTCCAGGTCGAGTGTAGAGCCAACAGCCTGGCCGATGTCGGTGACGGCGGCCAGCTCTTCGATGCGCCGCTCGCGCTCCTGGAAGAGGCGGGCGTTGTCGACGGCGTTGGCAAGCTGGTCGGCCATGGTCTGGAGGGCGGCGATGTCTTCGCCGCTGAATGCGGCTTCGGCGGTGGATTGGATGGTGAGGGCGCCGATGGGCCGCCCGCGGCTGACGAGGGGCAGGGCCAGCTCTGACCGGGTGTTGGGGAGGAGGGGGTTGTCGAACCGGAAGGGTTCGGCGCCTACGTCGAGGGCGATGCCGGCCTCGGCGCGGGCGACGCACCGGCCGATCATGGACCGGCCGCCAACCTCCAGCCGGTGGCCGGCCCGGATCATGGCCTGCCCGGCCTCGCCGGTGCCGGCGCGCAACACCGCCCACTTGCTGTCGTCGCCGGTGAGGAAGATGCCGGCGTAGTACAGGCCGAACCGCTCGGCAATCAGATCGACGGCTTGCTGCATCAACTGATCGGGGTCGAGCAGGCCGGTGGCGACCTTGGAGATTTCGGCGGCGAGCTGCATCTCGGCGGCGCGGTGCTGGGCCTGCTCCTGGGCGAGCTTGAGGTCGGTGATGTCGCGCGAGATGCCGACCAGGCCGGTGACCTCACCCTGATCGTCGGTCAGGGGGATCTTGGTGGCGGAAACCCAGCGCTCCTGGCCGTCGCTGCGGCGGATGGTCTTTTCGATCCGCCCGATCAGGGGCTGCTTTGACTCGATGATCTGCCGCTCGTCATTCCAGGCCTGCTCGGCAAACTCGGGGGCGTAAAAGTCCCAGTCGGTCTTGCCGACGGCGGCCTCGGTGTCGGAGGAGCCGAGGAGGACGCCGGCCTGGTAGACGTTGATGCGGGTAAAACGCGACTCGGCGTCTTTGAAGTAGATGCCATCGGGGATGTTGTCGAGGAGGGTGCTCTGCTCGACGTCGCGGCGCGCCAGGGTGCGCAGGGTCCTGTGCAGCTCGTCCATCCGCTCGAGGTATTGCAGGACCATGGCCGCCTGGCCGGCCAGCGTCCAGCTAATCTCGATCAGGTCGCCGGCGAAAGCCGACGGACCGTTCCGCCCCATGACCAGCGCCCCGAGCCATTTCGGCCCGGCGCACAAGGGGACGATAAAGAAGGACCCGACGCCAGAGATGGCCATGAAGGTGCGGACGACGTCGCTGGCGCGCGGGTCGGTGGTGACGTCTTCTACGACCGCCGGCTGATCGGCCCGCATGAAATCGGTCAGCGGGTAGCTGCTCAGCGGAAGGCGGGTGCCGTAGGGCTGCGCCGGCCGGTTATCGACGGTCCACCCATCGCGCATCTCCAGCATGGTCGGCGAGCCTTCGGGGCCGGAGAAGAGGAGCAAGCGGGCCACATCGACGCCCGCCTGGGCAGCGAACTGCATGAGGGCCTGGCCCACCTGTCCCGCGTCGCCGGCGGCGCTGATGGCCTGGCTGCTCGCCCACAGGCGGCGCACCAGCTCTTGCGATCGAGCGGCCTCAGCCGTCCCGAGATCCGGGCCGGGGGAGCCCTCGCCTGACGGCAAGGGCGCGCGGCGAGCGCGCTTACCGCTCCGTTTGGGCGAGGCTCGATCGGGCGCCCCAGGCGCTGCCTTTGGCCTGTCCTTGCCGGCAGGCGAGGGCCTGTCCTTGCCGGCAGGCGAGGAGGTACGGGCAGGCGGAAGCTCGTCCGGTAGGGCTTGCGGCTCGTCGGAAAAGAGACCCTGTAACAAGCGCTTCAGTTCATCGTCAGACATCTTTTCTCTCGCTTAATTCGGCCTTGGGCAGATCCTCTTCAGGGGCACGCTCATGAAGCAGGTCGCGTGTGTCTTGCCCCTCCCGACCGCCTGCGCCGAGATCTCGCAGCTCCTGGGCAAGGGCTCTGTACTGCTGAGCGGCCCGGGACCTGGGTGCATAGCTGGTGATTGGCTTGCCCCATGCCGAACATTCTCTCAGTTTGGTGTCAATCTGAATGATCGTTTTGAACAGGACTTGACTCAGCTCACGCTGTATCTGCTCCATGATCAGCCGGTTGATCCTGGTGCGGCTGTCATACATGGTAACCAGGACGCGGTAATCGAGGCCCGGGTTGACCTCCTCACGGAGCTGGCGGGCAAGTCCGATGATGTGGCGAAGGGATTGGGCGGCGTACAGCTCGCACTGGACAGGGATAATCAGCAGGTCTGCCGCGGTGAGCGCATTGAGGGTGAGGGGAGCCAGGTAGGGCGGGCAGTCGAGCAAGATGTATTCATAGGCGCCCTGGAATATGTCATGAATCAGGTTCTTGAGCCGGAATTGGTAGCCGGGCAATCTGTAGAACACCTTGTCGACCAGGGTCAACTGTGAGTTCGCCGGCACAACGTCGAGGGCAAAGGTAGAGGTTTCCCGGCTGGCGCCGACGAGGGAGCAATCGCCCATGAGGGCGTTAATGACGGTGCGGCTCAACTGTTTTGGGTTGAGGCCGACGGAGCGGGTGAGGCTGGATTGAGGATCCAGGTCTATCAGCAAAACGCTGCATCCCATTTCGGCCAGGGCTGCGCCCAGTGAGAGGCAGGTGGTGGTTTTGGCGACACCGCCTTTTGGGTTGCTGATAGCAATGGTCATGCTCATCCCATTCTGCTCCGCTACTGGGAATTTCCCGCCGTCTCGGGGCGGGGCATGTCCTTGCCGGATGGCGAGGACTGTGGTGGCTCAGATCCTGGATCATCAGGCTCTGGCTTGACTCCCGACCCCAGCCGGACGTACGCCCGCGGGACGCCCAAGACGCGGCCAAGCTCGGCGACCGTCGTCTGCAAAATCGACTCCATATCCAGCCCGCGGCGCATCTCTTCGGTTACCCGGCGCACCGCCTCTTCGTGAGCGGCGTGGCGTCGCGCCTCGCGGAACAGCCGGGCGCCTTCCAGGGCCACGCCCAACTGGTCGGCCAGCGACTCTATAACCTCGACCTCTTCCGCGGTCCATTCGCCGGCCGCCTCCGGTTTGTGGGCATCGATCACCCCGATTACCTGGCCGCGCACCTTGATCGGCGTCGCCACCCCGGTCTGCTCCGACAGGGTCGTCCCGGCGCGCATCACCTCGGCCATCTCTGGATGCCAGGTATCGCCCACCGGCGCCAGCCCTTGCCTGTCGCGGCGGAAACCCATCTCCGGTTGGGCGCGCAGCAGCTCCTGCCATGCCTGGGTGGTCACCTGGCCATAGGCCACCTGGGTCGCTTCCAGAACTGACTGGCTCTCGGCAAATAGCCGGGCATTGTCCAGCGCCACCGCCACCTGGTCGGCCATCGTCTGCAACACGGCCACCGCATCCTGGTCAAAGGCGGCCAGTTGTTTGCTCTGTACGGACAATGCCCCCAGCACTTGCCCCCGCGACCGCAGCGGCAGGGCCGCCTCTGACCGTGTCTCCGGCAGCTCTTCCGCCACCAACCGCACCTCATCCTTGTCTGCGTCCAACGCGACCCGCGCCTCGGCATGTTGGATGCTCCAGCCGATCATTCCGGAAGGCGCTTCTCCCAAGGGGATGCGGTAGCCGCGGGCCAGCATGGCCTGGCCGGCCTCGCCCGAGCCGGCCCGCATCACGGCCCACTCGCGACGTTCATCCGCCAGAAACAAACCCACATAGTACAGGTCAAACCGCTCACGGATCCGTTCGACTACCTCAGCCATCAGTTGTTCTGGGTCCAGTATCGTGCTGATCGCACGGCTTACCTCGGCGGTGGCCTCCAATGAGGCAGAACGCTGCCCCAGATCGTGGGTACGTTCGGCCACCCGTTGTTCCAGATTGCCGATCAGCCCTCGTAGCTGGGCAGTCATGCTGTTAAAGGCGGTAGCCAGGCTGACCACTTCGGCAGGGCCTTTGACGGCTGCCTGTAGATCCGTCTCACCGGCAGCGATGCGGCCGGCCGTGGTGGTCAGGTCGAGCACGGGCCTGATCAGGCGACGCGACAGGTAGACGGCCAACAGTCCGGCCAACAAAGCTACGACCAGGGCAACGATGGCCGAGATGACGGTGGTTTGGATGCCCGACTGGTAGGCCTCGCCCAACGGCAGCTCTGTCACGACGGCCCAATCCGGCACGCCCAGAGGCACAAAGGTACCCACAACCCTGGTGCCGTTAATGCCCCGGGATATGCTTGTTGCCGCAGTGTCGGCCGACGCAGAGCTGCGCATGAATCTGCCAACGGCCTCTAGCTGACTTGTATTCTCGCCGCGCAGGACACGGGAGATATCGCCCAAGGCAAGCAGGTTGCCCTGCCTGTCTACCACGTAGGCCAGTCCCGTCTCGCCGACCTTGAGCCTATCCACCAGGTCCCACATGAACTTTAGGTTGACTTCGGCCAGCAATGTGCCCTGGAAATCGCCAAGGATGTCTACCGCCGGGACGGCCATGACCACCATCGGCTCGCTGGTGGCTTCGTCGATGTAGACTGAGCTGATGTACCTGTTTCCCTGCCTGGCTTGGGCGAACAGATCGCCTTCGACCCGATCCAACAGTTGCTCAGCCGCCGTCTGCGATACGCGAGACACCTTGACCAGATCCTGGCCCTGTGAGTCAAACAGGATCGACTGGCGGAAGGCACGGTCGAGGCCCAACAGGTCTTCCAGTGTCCTTTTCTGTTCTTCCGGGGAGGCAGCGGTTGGAGCGCCAAGCTTGACGGCCGTCTCCAACACGCTGAACTTTTCCTGGATAAAGCTGGCGACCACATTGGCTGCCTCTTGAGCGGCAAGCGTTTGCTGGCTGTTAATGCTATCCTGAATCGCCCGGCCGATCAGGAAGAACAGGGTGAGGTTAACAACCAACACCGTCCCCAGACTCAAGACCAGAAGAGCGGTGGTCAGCGTAGCTGCCAGGCTTCGTGCAGTCTTTTTTCCTGCTTGTTTGGACATCATCTTGCCTCGTAAAGCCTGACCATACAGGCCAGGGTGACTAGCGAATTACCTCGTCTGCCTGGGCCAGCAGACCCTCGGGCACGGTAAGCCCCAGCTTTTGAGCGGCTGTATAGTTGATCTGCAGGAAATTCTCGGCCGAGACCACGGGGATCGTGCCGGCCTGGGCGCCCTTGAGGACCTTGTCGACGAGGGCCGCCGCTTGCTTGCCGGTGGCGACGTTGTTTATATTCACCCCGTACACGGACGCATACTCTCCCAGCGTCATCAAGGCCCCGCCAAACGGGATCTTGTGCTCGGTCGCGAACTTGGCCAAAACGATAAAGGCGTCGGGCGTCACGCCCAGAGGCTCGGCTATCAACAGGATAGCGTCCAGGCCGGCGTCAGTCGACGTCGCTCGCGCCTGCAGGTCGGCCTCCAGCTCGGCCGCGTTGTCGGCAGGAGCCTCAATCAGTGTGATCCCCGCCGCCTTGGCCGCCGGGCGCACTATCTCGAGCTGAGAATCTACAATGGGGTAGCCTCGCTGATAGGGGATGTACACCCGCTTGGCCTGCGGCGCCAGCTCAAGCATGACCTCGAAACGCCTGAGCGCCAGGTCCGGGCCGGGGTAGCGCACCCCGGTGATGTTGCCGCCCGGCTCGCGCACACTGTCGATCAGGTTCATGCCTTCTACCTGGGCAAAGGCAAAAACAACCGGGATGCCGGTTCCCTCCGTGGCGGTCTTGGCTTCCTGAGAGGCTTCGGTGGGGAACACAAAGATGACGTCGACCTTGTCGGCCACGAACTTGTCGAGAATGGTCTTGTAGGCCGCCATGTCAAAGTTCGTTTTCTGCACGTCGTAGGTGATATCCTCCCCTTCAACATAGCCCAGCTCGGCCATTCCCGCCTTGAGCCCATCTGTTATGTCAGCTACAAAATCGAGCCCAGACAGGACACCCACCCGGTATGCCTTGGGCTTTTGGGCGCCACAGCCGCTCAACAGCAGGGCAAGTACGAGCGCCCCTAAAATCGGCCAGCTACTTTGCATTCGCCGAGAACGATTATGACCTCTCATCGCTTTTTCACCCCTGTCTCTACGAGAATCCTCAATGTACCGCCCTACTCTGGCGGGATTATCTACTACCGGACCTGCTCCTGGCCTAGCCGGATTACTACCTGCTCCAGCTCCATCGCTTTATAGATCTCATCCGCCGCCGTCCTGACCACTGCCTCCACATCCAGCGTCTCGCGCATGCGGGCCGTCACCTCGCCAATCAACCGCTCCTGCGCTGCGCGGCGCTGTGTGCTGTCGTACAGCCGGGCGCCCTCCAGCGCCGTTCCCAACTGGTCGGCTATCGCCTCCAACAGAGCCACCTCCTGGTCCGACCAGACGCCTTCGGGACGATAGGTATCCAGCACCCCAACCACATCACCACGAACTTTGATCGGCACGGCCAGGGGTACCTTCTCAGACTCCTCGGCCGGGATCCGGCTCGGATCTTGACCGCGGACCGGTTGCCCCCTCTCCATCGCCCATTCCATCTCCGGCCGCCATACGTCGGCAGCGGAGGTGACACCCCGCTCATCACTGCGGAAGGCCAGGTCAGGCCGGGCCCGCACCATCTCTGCCCATCCTCGCCGGCTCACCTCGCCATAGGCGCGGCCGGCCGCCTCCAGCGCCTGCTGGCTCGCGGCAAAGAGTTGGGCATTGTCCAGCGCCACCGCCACCTGGTCGGCCATCGTTTGCAGGACAACCAACGAGTCCTGGTCAAAGGCAGCGGGCTGCGCGCTCTGCACGGTCAGCGCTCCCAGCACCCGGCCCCGCGAGCGGAGCGGCAGCGCCGCCTCGGAACGCGTTTCCGGCAGCTCGGTCGTGGCCACCCGCACCGCATCCTCTCCCACGTCGAGGGCGATACGTGCCTCGCCGTGCTCCACGCACCAGCCGATCATGCCCTCGCCAGAGCGGATGCGGTGCTCGCGGGCCAGCATGGCCTGGCCCGCCGCGCCCGTGCCGGCGCGCAGGATTGCCCACTCTCTGCTCTCGTCCAACAGGAACATGCCGACATAGTACAGGTTGAACCGATCCCGGATCAGCCCAACCACCTGCCTGATCAGCGCCTCCGTTTCCAGGATCGACGCTGCCGCCTGCCCCACCTCGGCCGATGCCTGCAAATAGCTCGACCGCTGCTCCAGGGCCGAGGTGCGCTCGGCCACACGCTGCTCCAGCCCGCCGATCAGCTCGCGCAGTTGGCCTGTCATCCGGTTAAATCCCTTGGCCAACGTGCCGATCTCATCCTCGCGCTCCACCTCCGCGCTCAGTGCCAGGTCGCCGGCCGCGATCTTGCTCGACGTCTCGGCCAGATTCGACAACGGCCTGGCGATGGAGCGGGTGATCAGCAGCGCCGCACCCAACGCCAGCAGCACGGCCCCCGCTGCCACGGCCAGGTTGGTCAGCAACACCGTCTGGACGGTACTCACCGTCTCGCCCTGTTCCTGCTCGGCCAGCATCGCCGCCCCCAGCGACGGCAGCCAGCGGTAGACGCCCACCACCGCCACGCCCTGATAATCATCGTACAACCCCGAGCCGCTCTCCTGTGCGCCAACCGCTCTCTCACTGCCCAGCGTCTGCACCCTGACATCCTGCCCACTGATCTGGGGATAGCCCCAGTTCGGGGTCACCAGGCTGTAATCGGGTCCAACCAGGTAGATCTCACCTGTCTCGCCCAATCCCAACCGCTTGGCCAGGATCGCATCCAACACCTCCATGCTCGGCCGCCCGGCCAGCACGCCGCTCGCCTGGCCCGCCGAATTGGTCAATGGTCGGGAAAGTACCATCGTCGCCCGGCCCAACGTCAGCCAATAGGAGGGCGGGCTGACGTATGGTCCGGCCAACCCCTCGCGAAAGTATGCCTGGCCGGCCTCTAGCTGGCCCTCCCGCGACGGATCGGTGGACAGTATCACCTTACCCTGCGAGTCCAGGATATATACCTCCTCAAACCGGTCCGACTGCTCCACATGAGCCTGAAAACGTTCCGCCAGCTGCTGGCGAGCGTACTCGTACGATCCAAACTGGGGCGCTGTTTGAAGAACCACCTGCGCCTGCTCCGCCGTCTGTTCGGTGTTTAGCAAGATCGTCATGTCCGACGTCAGCGTGTCGAGCCAGGTTTGGATCTCACGCTCCTTCAGGGTGGCTGCCAATCCCAGCTGGTCCATCACCTGGCGCTGCCCATTCTGGAAGGTCACTACCGCCGACGCTGCGCTGATGGCCACCCCCACCAACAGGGCAATGGCGCCAAAAGAGATCAGCAGCCGGGTGCGGATCGTGCCGATGCGAAAGGCACGGACTACCTGCACCCCGGTCACCAACACCATGGCAGCGGAGGCGGCCGGCACGACAATGCGCAGAACCGGCGACTGGTTGATGTCGTAGCGGCTGACGGGCTCAACCAACGCCACGAACAACGTCCAGGCCAAATACACGGCCATGGCCGCCAGCCACAACCCCCACCGGCGGGGAATAAAGGCGGTCCCAACCAGCAGGATCAGCAGCGTCACGGCGATCAGATCGTATACGGTGGAGCCGCGCCACGTCAGATCGCCGACGCCAAACGCGATCATCACTGCCACCCACACGACAACCGCCGACCACTCGAGCCTTTGGCGACGAGCCAACAGCCAGGCCGGAGCCATGCATGCCACGGTCACTGCCAGTGCTATGGCGTTGGCCCCTATCTGCCATACCCCGGCTATCACATAGATCGCCAGGTATAGCGCCAGTATCCCCAGCCCCATGACCGTGCCGACTGCGATCAACCGCATTGCCAGCCGGGACCTTTGTTCGGTCAGCTCCTCCTGGATCAACTTCCCTTCAGGCATACCTTGAACCTCCAGCCCCTACCGCCCAGCCTCAGGCTCAGCAGAGGCAGCCGCCGTGTGCGGCGCGCCGCCGCCCTCCCGGCCTGGCCGGCCGGGATTTCTGGGGTCTCGCAGCCGCACCACCACCTCGGGCAGTCCCAGCGCTTGTCGCACCTCCTGCACCGCCGTCCGCAGCACGGTCTCCATATCCAGCGTCTCGCGGATGCGGGCGGTGACCTCGCCGGTCAGGCGCTCGCTGACGGCCCGCTGTTGCGTCGCCTGGTACAGCCGGGCGCTGTCCAGCGCCGTTCCTACCTGGTCGATCAACGCCTCGAGGAGATCCTTTTCCTCGGTTGTCCAGCCCCGCAGTGGGGCGCCGGGATCCTTGCGAAAGCTCAACACCCCTACCACTTCGTTTCGCACCTTGAGTGGAATGGCCAGCACCACGCCATCCTCTTGATCCTGCCGGCCGGGGCTTGCCACGCTCTGTCCCGTCTCCACTGCCTGCACCATCTCCGCCGGCCACAGTCCGCCCCGAGCGGTCGGCTCCATGGCCCCTTGAGCATAGCGATACCCCCACTCCTGCCTTCCGTGCAGCAGCTCGCCCCACGCCTCGCGGCTCACCTCGCCATACGCTCGCCGCGCCGACTCGAGCGCCTCCCGGCTCTCTTCAAACAGCCGGGCATTATCCAACGCCACCGCCACCTGGTCGGCCATCGTCTGCAAAACCGCTATCGTGTCGGCATCGAATGCCAGCGCCTCCGCGCTCTGCACCGTCAGCGCTCCCAGCACACGCCCTCGCGACCGCAGCGGCAGCGCCGCCTCCGACCGCGTCTCTGACAACTCCGGGGTCGCCAGCCGCACCGCGTCGGCTTCGGCCTGCAAGGCCACCCGCGCCTGGGCATGGGCGATGCTCCATCCAACCATCCCATGCCCCAACTGCACCCGGTGACCCCGCGCCAGCATCGCCCGGCCCGCCTCGCCTGTCCCTGCTTGCAGCACCGCCCATTCACTTGTGCCGGATGTCTCTGCCGGCCTTGCCCGGTCGGTCAGGAACAGGCCCACGTAGTACAGCTCAAACCGCTCGCGGATCAGCTCCACCACCTGCGCAGTCAACGCATCCGCGTCCAGGATCGAGCCCACCGCCCGCCCCACCTCTGCCGACGCCTGTAGATAGGCCGACCGCCGCTCCAGGTCCGCCGTCCGCTCTGCTACCCGCTGCTCTAGCCCGCCGATCAGGTCGCGCAACTGCCCGGTCATCCGGTTAAAGGCGCGACCGAGCGTCCCGAACTCGTCTTCACTCTCCACCGGCGCGCTGCGCTCCAGGTCGCCGCCAGCGATGGCTACCGCCGTTTCGGTCAGTCCACCCACCGGATGGAGTGCCTGGCGCACCGTCAACACCATCAGGCCAAGCAGCAACAGCACGCCGCCGGCGATAAAAGCCATCGCCATCGCCTGCAACTGGCTCAGCGCGCTGAGAAAATCTTCGTTCGGCTGCTGGACGACCACACCCCAGCCATACTCCATCTCGTCTACATAGGCCTGCCACTGCCGGCCGGCTTCGTCGGTGAACTCGATCCGCCCTCGGCTGCCCGACCGCAGCGCCTTCACCGGCGGATAATCGCTCAAATCGCCCAGCGGCGTGATCGGCACAGAGCTGCTGATGTCACCCAACCCTGCCGGCATCGTCTCCGGATAAGCAACTACCAGGCTGTCGGCGTCTACCACGTAGGAAAAGCCGGCCTCGCCTACCGTACTGAGCTGCACCTGCCGGGCCACGTCGGTCAGCTCGCTGGCAAACATCCCCACGCCGGCGATCGCCCCCGACTCTGCCAGGATAGGGGCCGATGCTACCAGCGCCGGCCTCCCGGTTGTGCGGCCGATCAACATCTGCAACGTCAGGGGCGCGCCGCCAACCGCACCCTGGTACCAGGCCCGGTCACTGTAATCGGTCAGCTTGCCGGCGTCGTTGCGCGCGACATTCATCCCCTGCCGATCGGTCGTGCTCACCAGGTACATCTGCGGGTGGGTAGCCGCCATCGCCTCCAGGATCGGCTTTTGCTCGGCGGCATCCATCCCGACGATCTGCGGCAGCATCACCAGCTCGTTCAGCGCCGCCACATTCAGATCCAGCCACGTCGTCGTGTTAGACACTACCGCCCGGCCGGCCGTCGCCATCTGCTCGTCAGACTTGAGCTGGATGGCAGTGTCAGCCCGCGACAGCACCACCCCGATCAGCCCGGCGAACAGCGGCAGGGCCACCACCAACAACAGCACCGTCAGCCTGGTGCGCACCCGGCCCGCCTGCGCCCGCCGCTCCGAAATCATCTGCCGGAACGTGGCGTAGGCCAGCGATACGGTGTACACCGTGCTGACAACCAGCGCCATCGCGGGGGTGACCACCGGCCCGTGCAGCGTGCTCATCAGCGCCAACGCTATCACCTGCGCTCCCAGCAGCAGCCACGCCATCCGCCGCGTCACAAACGTCATCTTCCGGTCGCGGGCCAGTAGGTACACCAGCATCAGAACCGGCAGCGAGCCCAGCACATACGTCATCAGCGGCCGCAGGAACCCCGAGATAACCCCAGACGCCGACTCGGCCAGCGGCACAAACCCGCCCACATAGTCAACAGGCGGCGTGTACCACAACCGCGTCCCGAATAGCACGTCGACCAGGGTAAACACAATCGGCAGGGTGCTCAAAGCGTAAACCAAGAACCACGCGCGTCGGGCCCCAGACCGCCAACCCCTCGGCAGCCACTCGGGCTTGATCAGCACCACCGTCACCACCAGGATCCCTGCCACCACGGAGGTCGACGTCGCCACGTACAGCGGCAGCCCAATCCGGTACACCGGCGTCGGATCGAGAACCAGGCCGACGCTCAGTGTATTGAGCGTAATCGCCAGGAACAGCGCCGCCACGCCGCGGTTGCCAATGTGCCGGGGGTTCAGAAGGAACACATACAGCATCAGAACAAACTCGACGACGGCCATGAACCAGGCGACCAGTTGCAGCGTTTGGCTTGTGGCGTAGCTCATCGGGCCACCTCCTCCGTCCCGCCAGGGGGCGGCGGGACTTCCCCGCCAGAGTACGGCGGGACTTGCTCATGGGGCCACTCGGCCTCGGATAGCTGCCCGGGTCCCATTCGCACCTCCACCTCGGCCAGGCCCAGCGCTTCACCCACCTCACGGATCGCCGTCTGGAGCACCGTGTCAACATCCAGCGTCTCGCGCACCCGCGCTGTCACTTCGCCGATCAACCGCTCACGGCCGGCACGGCGCTGCGTCTCTTCGAAAAGCTGCGCGCTTTCCAGCGCCACGCTCAACTGGCCGGCCATCGTCTCCATCAGGCTGACCTCGTCGGACGTCCAGGGCTCTCCCGCCTCAAGACGGCGGGACTTGCCTTCCGTTTCCCTGGCAAAACTCAACACCCCCACCACCTGGTCGCGCACCTGGAGCGGAATGGCCAGCACCCCTTCACCCGCCCCTGTAACCCTCTGCCCGGTCTGCACCGCCTCCACCATCTCCGGCTGCCAGCTCCCATCGGTGGGCGACAGCGTCCCGCGGCTGTAGCTATAGCCCCACTCCCCGCGTACGCTCAACAGATCGGCCCACGCCTGCCGGCCGGCCTGGCCATAGGCCCGCCGCGCCGTCTCCAGCGCCTGCTGGCTCTCGGCAAACAGCCGCGCATTGTCGAGCGCCACCGCCACCTGGTCGGACACCGTCTCCAGCGCCGCCAGCGTGTCCCGGTCGAACCAATTCTTCTGATCGCTTTGCACGCTCAGCGCCCCGATCACCTGGCCGCGCGCGATCAACGGCAGCGCCGCCTCCGATTGGGTCAGGGCCACCTCCTGCCGCTCGACCCGCTGCGCCTCCTTGCGCACATCCTGCGTCACCCGGGCCTCGGCGCGCGCCGTGCACCAGCCGATCATCGACGCCCCGCCCACCTCCAGGCGAAAACGCTCCTCGGCCAGCAGCCGCCCCGACTCGCCGGCCCCGGCCTGATACTCGGCCCACTGGCCGGTCTGGTCGAGCCGAAAAATGCCCACGTGGTACGCCTTAAAGTGATCCTGGATCGACTCGGCTATCCGCCACATCAGCTCCTGCGGGTCGAGAAGCGACGCCGCCGCCCGGCTGACCTCTAACGTCGCCTGTAACTGCTCCGAGCGCCGCTCCAGGGCAGCCAGCGACTCTTGCAGCGACGCCCGGCTCGACTCTAGCTCGCGGTTGCTCTCCACCAGCGCCAGCTCGCCCTGCCGCGCCCGCTCCAGCGCCCGCTCTGAAGTGCGCATGGCATAGCGGGACACCATCGCCGTCAGGCCCAACGACGCCGCCAAAATGATCAGGTCAAAAGGCTCTGCGCCGCGCTTGATAAAGGTCATGATATGGTAGGTTTCGACGTACACCAGCCCCACAGCCGACAACATGCTCGCCGCAAAAACCACCAGCGCCGCGCCGCGGGCCAACAACACGCCGGCCATCACCACGGTCAGCACATAGGCGCTGACCGTCACGTCGACCAGCCCGGCATAGCCATACATCGTCAGCGTGATCAGCAGCCAAAACGCCGCAATCAGTATGGCACTGGCCAACTGCACGTGGCCGCGGCGATTGAGCTGCATCAAGCCAAGGCTTACTCCGATCAGAACCACAACACTGCCGATCGTCGCTAGGCTGAGCAGGTCGGTCGCAAAGCCATAAAACGCCAGGATGACTACTATGGCAACGGCCACAAACGCCATTATCGCCAGCAGGATCGTATGGAGCAGCCCGGCCGCGCGGGTCTTTTCCACATCCTCGAATATCGGCGGAGCAAACAGCTTTTTAATCCGGGAGATCATGGCCGTCCCCCTATCCCAGCCTGGTCGGCCAGGGCTTGCCCGTCCTGGTCGGCCGGGACCTCTCCGTCCCCTTGGGATGCCGGCCCTGTGCCGGATGCTTCACGTAGATCCCCTTCAGGGGATGCCGGCCCTTCCCCTTCCAGCCTCAAGAAGGTCCCGGCCGAGCCGGCCGGGATGGCGGGACTTTCCCGGCCTGATGGGCCAAGTGGAAATGTCCCGCCGTACCCTGGCGGGGATGCCCCGCCGTACCCTGGCGGGGCGTCAGTGTCGGGCAGCCCGCCCGACATCCGCACCTCTACCTTGCCCAATCCGAAAGCCGCTCCCATCTCTCGCACAGCCGTCCGCAGCACCGAGTCTACGTCCAGCGTCTGGCGCATCCGGGCCGTCACCTCGGCCGTCAACTGCTCCTGGATCACCCGGCGCTGCGTCTCCTGGTACAACCGCGCGCTGTCCAGGGCCACGCCCAACTGGTCGGTGAGCGTATCCAGCACTGTCAGCTCCTCCGCCGTCCACCGGCCGGTGCCGGCCGGTTTGCGAGCGTCGACCACCCCGATCACCTCATCGCGAACCCTGATCGGCGCCAGCGCCATCTCCACATCCTCCGCCGCTACAACCGCCCGACCGGCCCAGCCGGGCTCCCCAAAGGGGGTCTTGGCCGGCCATGCCTGTCCGGTCGCAGGCGCCACACCGCGCTCGTCGCTGTAATAGCCCAGCCCTGCCTGGCCTCGGCTCAGGCGCATCCACGACTCGCGCCCAATCTCCCCGTACGCCCGCCGTTCCGCCTCCAGGGCCGACTGGGCCGAGGCGAACAGTTGCGCGTTGGCGATCGCCACCGCCACCTGGTCGGCCACCAACTGCAGCACGGCGATATCCTCCCGCGAAAAAGCCCCCGGCTCGGCCGATTGCACGTCCAGCGCTCCCAGCACCCGGGTGCCGACCACCAACGGCAGCGCCATCTCTGACTGGGTGTCGGGCAGCAGGGGGTTGTCAAAGCGAACCGCTTCCGCCCCAACACTCTGAGCGATGCGCGCCTCGCGCCTGGCGCACGCCGCCCCCACCATCGACCTGCCGCCTATCTCCAGGCGGTGGCCTGCCTCTTTCATCCGCCGGCCCGCCTCGCCGGTGCCCGCTTCCAGCACGGCAAACTTGCTTTCCTCCCCAGGCTGCGACTCGGGGATCAGGAACAACCCGGCATAGTACAGGTCAAAACCATCCCGGACCAGCTCTACCACCTGGCGGGTCAGCGCGCCCAGGTCCAGGATCGACGCCGCCGCCCGGCCCACGTTCGCCGCCGTCGCCAGCTCCGCCGCCCGCTGTTCGAGGGCGCTGGTCCGGTCGGCCACCCGCTGCTCGAGCGTGCCGATCAGCTCGCGGACTTGCGCCGCCATCTGGTTAAAGGTGCGGGCCAGCAGAGTCAGCTCGTCGGCTCCAACCGCCGGGATATCGGCCTCCATGTGGCCCTGGCGAAACGCCTCGGCCCCCTGGCGCAAGTCGGCCACCGGCTGGGTGATGCTGCGCTGGACCAGAAAAGCTATCAGCACGCCTAGCAGGCCCACGATGGCGTACCCGGACAGTAAGAGGATCAGCCGGCGCTGCGCCTGGTCATAGACCGCCTGGTTGGCCGCCGCGACCGCCTCCTCGCTCTGCCTGACGATCTGCTCGATCCGCTGCCCGATGTCGTTGCCCAGCCGGTAAGACTGGAACAGGATCTGCGACACGGCCTGCTCCTGGCCCTCTGATCGGGCTGTCTGCACATCGCCGACCAGCCCTCGGTAGTCGGCCAGCGCCGACGACAGGGTGGTCAGGGTGTCCTGCTGCTCCGGCGCGGTGAGCAGCCCCTGCACCTCGGCCAGCAGCTCGGTGGCCTGGTCTACGTCGTCCAGCGCCTGGTAGGCGCTGGGCGCATAGTCCTGGACGTAGCGCATGAGGTTCACCCGCGACGACTCGATGCGCGTCGAGGCCAACAGGAGCAGCCGGTCGGCGCGCGTCTCTACCTCACTGATCTGCCTCAGCCGGGCGGTGACAAACTGTTGGTTTGTCACGGTCAGCGGCACGTTCAAGACGGCCAGCGCCACCAGGATCAGGAAACCGCCCACGATCCGGCTCCGGACCGACAACCGGCGCAGGAAACGGTCGAACCTGCTTTCCCGCTGTACTCTGGCGGGCTCTTGCTTTGCCTCGGACATTGTGCCTGTATCTCCTCTTATGCCGGATGCCTGACATAGATCCCATAGATCCCCTTCAGGGGACTCCTGGGGATGCCAGGCCTTTCCGCCAAAAGGCGGCGGAAAAGTCCCGCCGTACTCTGGCGGAAACTATTGGCCGCCGCTGGTCGCCTGTTCCCAGATATCGTTGGTAAAGACCTCCTCGGGCACCACCGGACCGTCGATCACCCCATAACTGGACAGGGTGTCAATCGTCCGCCGCACACTGTCCCGGTCGGTAAAGCCCAGCGGGCGGACCGGCAGCACTACCAGCTTGGCAATCTCGTTCATCATCGACAACTGGTGCCCCCGCGTCTGCACCCCGCTCTGGTCATACTTGAGCACGATGTCGGCCGCCTCTTCCGGGTTGTCTACGGCGTACTGCCAGCCCCGCAGGCTGGCCCGGACCATGCGCTCGCACAGGTCAGCCTTCTGTTCCAGGATCTGGCGGCTGGTAAACAGGGTATCGCCGGGAAAGTCGAGCCCATAGTCGGCATAGTCGATGATATTCAGCTCCCCGGCCTTTATCCCGCTCTCCAGGACAACATAGTACTCGTTATAGATCATGGCCGACGCAACGTCGAGCTCCCCTTTCAGAAAGGGATCCATGGTGAACCCCTGAGAGATGAGGGAGAAATCGGCGGTGGTCAGCCCTTGCTTGGCCATCAGGGCGTCGAACTGGGCCTCCCACGCGCCCAGCCAGACGCCCACCCGCTTGCCGGCGAAATCGGCCGGCCCCTGGATGCCCGACGACTTGAAGGCAATCAGGAGGAGGCCGTTGAGCTGCTGGATCTGGGCTATGCTGACGAAGGGCTTGCCCTGCTGGGCGGCGACGACGAGGTCGGCCAGGAGGCCGGTGCCAAAGTCGGCGCGACCGGCTAATATGAGGTCGGACGGGACGAGGTCGGGGCCGCCGGGGTTGATGGTGAGGTCGATCCCCTCCTCCCTGTACCAGCCCTTGTCGAGGGCGACGTAATACCCGGCAAACTGGGCCTGGGTCACCCACTGGAGCTGGAGAGTGACCGGCTCCAGGGGCGGCGGGGTGGGTGTAGCCTGCGTCCCACAGCCGGCCAGAAAAATGATACTCGCCAGGATGATCCATCCCGCCCAAAAGCGGCGAGACCTTGCTGCGTACCGGAATCCAGTTCTCATCTAGTTTTCTCCTTCCCGCCGTACTCTGGCGGGACCTTCCCGCCGTACTCTGGCGGGACCTTCCCGCCGGAGGATACAAGATCTATCGGCGCCTCCCGGCCTGCTTGGCCGGGACTTGTCAGCCGGACGGCGATCTGCGACAAGCCCAACGCCTGCCGCATCTCCTGGGCCGCCGTGCGTAGCACCGCATCCACGTCCAAGGTCTGCCGCATGCGCGCGGTGACATCGCCCACCAACCGCTCCTGAGCAGCCCGGCGTTGGGTGGACTGATAAAGGCGGGCGCTGTCAAGGGCCACGCTCAACTGCTCGGCCAGGGTCCCCAGCAGGGCGGTTTCCTCGGGGGTCCACTCGCCGCTGCCGGCCGGCTTGTGGGCGACGATGGTGCCCAACGCCTGACCGCGGTATTCAACCGGCAGGCTGATCGCGGGAAGGCCGGGACCGTCCCGCTGTACTCCAGCGGGACCGGGCGAAGGGGATGCTTGTGGATCGCTCCCGACCGGCTCTACCTTGCCGTCGCGGTAGTGATAACCGAGATCGGGGCGGGCGCGCACTATGTCGGCCCAGGCCTGGCGGCTGAACTCGCCGTAGGCCTGCCGCTCGGCTTCGAGGCTCTGCTCGGCCTGGCGGAACAGCCGGGCATTGTCGATGGCCACCGCCACCTGGTCGGCCAGCGTTTGGAGGACGGCCACATCCTCCTGGCTAAAAGCGGCCGGCTCGGCGCTCTGCACGTCCAGCACGCCGATGATCTCGCCGCGCGCCCGCAGGGGTAGCGCCGCTTCGGAGCGGGTGTCGGGCAGGTCCGGGTTGTCAAAAAATACCGCGTCGGTGCCCACATCCAGAGCAATGTGTGGCTTGCCCAGGGCGGCAGTCATGCCCACAATGCCGGTTTGTCCTACCTTGAGCTGGTGCCGGCGGGCCAACATTCGCCGTCCCCCATCGCTGGACGCCGCCTGCAATACGGCCCATTCGCGGGCCGGATCCAGGATAAAGATGCCGGTATGGTGAAAGCCAAACCGCTCGCTGACCAACGCGGCGACCTGGGAAAGCAACAGATCCACGTTCAAGACGGCGGCAGCTTCGCGGGCAACCGCGCCGGCCGCTTCCAGGTATTGGCTATGGCGGGCCAGGTCGTGGGTGCGCTCCTGTACTGTCACCTCGAGGCGTTCCCTCTCTCCCTCGATCTCGGCAGCCAGGCGGCGAGAGCGCGCCAGCGCCTGGCTCAGGCCGCGGGCTGAAAGGTACAGCATCACCCCCACTGCCGCAAGGTTCGCCGCAACGACAACCAGCCCGCTAAGCGGGGTGACCGGGAAAATAGGCTGGGGAAGAAGGCCGGCTTCACCGGCCGCAAAGATGCCGATGAGCGTCACGGCGCTCAATCCGACCAGCGTCCAGATGGCGCGCCCACTGAAAAGAAGCGCGGCCATCACCAAGGCGGCGAGAATGCCGATGCTGAAAGGGCTGTTAATCCCACCGCCGACAATGATCAGCGCTGTATAACCGACCCATAGCAGCGCCACAGGCAGCAAGCTGGCAAACCCAACGTAGCCGCGGCGCAGCAGGAACAGCCCGCCCAGGCACATCAGGACCGCAGCGGCAGGCGCTCCCACGCCAAGCCCTGGCTGGGGGGATACGAACGGCAGGACTATTCCCACCTGGAGCGCAAACACTGCCACGCTCAGCAGAATCGTGTTGAGCAGGCCGGCGATGCGAGTCTTGTCTTCGTCGCCTTCAAACACCGGCGGAGCAACAAGTCGTCTGATCCAGTCAATCATAGTCTTATCCTCTTCCGAGGCAACTTATAGTAGCGACTTTAGTCGCTCTGCTCCGATCCCATCGTCAAGCGGATGGCCAGGTCGTGCAGGCCCAGCGATTCGCCAATATCGCGCACCGCCGTCTGCAGCACCGCATCCACGTCCAGCGTCTGCCGCATCCGCGCCGTCACCTCGCCCACCAACCGCTCCTGGGCCGCCCGTCGCTCCGTCTCCTGGTACAGCCGCGCGCTGTCCAGCGCCGCCCCCAACTGGTCGGCCAGCGTCTCCAGCAGCGCCTGCTCGCCGTCGGTCCAGCCAAGAGCGTCGGCCGGCTTGTGGGCATCGAGCACCCCGATCACCTGGCCGCGGATCTTCACCGGCACCGCCAAATTGCCTCCGGCGGCGGCCACCGGCCTGGCCTCGGCGACGGCCCGCCGCATCGCCTCGGGCAGCTCACCTGCGCCAGATCCGCCCGCCGGCGCACCTTCAGCCGGCAGGATGCCCTCTGGATCATAGCGCCGCCCCAACCCAGGCCGGAGGCGCACCATCTCCTGCCAGGCCTTGACGCTCAGCTCGCCGTAGGCCCGGCGCTCGGCATCAAGGCTCGCCTGCGCCTGTTGGTACAACTGGGCGTTGCTGATCGCCACGGCCACCTGGTCGGCCAGCGTTTGCAGCACGGCCACGTCCTCCTGGCCGAACGCCGCCGGCTCGGTGCTCTGTACGTCCAACACACCAATCGTCTCCTCCCGTGCCTGTAGCGGCAAGGCTACCTCCGAGCGCGTCCCGGGCAGGTCTGGGTTGTCAAAGAAGACAGCGTCGGCTCCCACGTCAACAGCAAGGTGCGGCCTGCCTCGAGCGGCAGCTTCGCCCACAATCCCCGTTTGGCCAACCCTCAGCCGGTGCCCGCGGGCCACCATCCGCTTTCCCCCTTCACTGGACGCCGTCTGCAACACCGCCCATTCGCGGGCCGGATCCAGGATAAAGATCCCGGCATGATAAAAGCCAAACCGCTCGCTGACCAGAGCCACAACTCGCGCCAGCAATTGATTCACATCCAGCACCGCAGCAGCGTCGCGGGCGATGGCGCTGGCTGCTTCCAGGTACCGCGTCCGCCGCGCCAGGTCACTCGTCCGCTCTTCCACCGTCACTTCCAGGCTTTCCCTCTGTCCCTCCAGCTCATTTGTCAGGCGACGGGCGCGCCCCAACGCCTCGTCGAGATCGCGAACCCCGAGGTACAGCGGCACAATGGTCGACACAACGTTAGAGGCCCACACCAGCCACTCAACGCCCGGCTCAAAAACAAGCAGCGGCGCCGGAAGCAAGCCGGCGTCACCCAGGTAAAAGATCCCCAAACCGGCCACAATGCTCAATCCACCGGAAACCAACGCCGCGCGCCCCCCCAACAGCAAGCCGGCCATGACTGCCGCCGAGAGCAAGCCGACGGCAAAAGCGCTGCCTTTTCCACCGGTCACAACCATCAAGCTCAAATAGACAAGCCATTCCATAGATAGAAGGATCGCACTTGCCAGTTGGACGCGGCCGCGGTGCATCAACCACAGCGCGATGCAAGTCAGCAGCGTCATCGAGCCCGGAATTGCCAGGCCCAGCAGTGGCTGAGGAAGCGTGATAGGAGCGATGATCGTGATCGGTACCAAGATCGCCAAGATGCTCAGCAAAAGAATGTTGAGCAGCCTGGCAACGCGGGTCTTGTCCTCATCGCCCTCAAACACCGGCGGAACAAGGAGCTTTCTGATCCAGCCAATCATGGCCCTACCCTCTTTCCTTCTCGTCAAGAGGCGGCGGGACTTGAACCCCCAACCGCAGATCGAGCGCAGCCATCCCCATCACCCTGGCAATCTCGTTCACCGCCGTATCGAGCACCGCATCCACATCCAGCGTCTGCCGCATCCGCGCCGTCACCTCGCCCACCAACCGCTCTTGGGCGGCGCGCCGCTCGGTCTCCTGGTACAGCCGGGCGCTGTCCAGCGCCACCCCCAACTGATCGGTCAGCGCCGCCAACAGCGTCCTCTCCTCATCCGTCCACTCCCCTGTGCCGGCCGGCTTGTGAGCGCCGAGCGCGCCGATCACCTGCCCGCGCACCTTGATCGGGATGGCCATACCAGGCGACGCCGCACCTTCCTCAGCCGCGGCCATCACCGGCTTTTCCTCCAGCATCGCCCGCCTCATCGCCTCGCGCCACTTATTCGCCACAGATCCCCCGTGCCGCATGCGACCGGAGGGAGTGGCGGCCCCGCCGGCGAGCGTCCCCTCCATCGGACTTGAGTCATCGGCCGGCAGTATACCATGCGGATCATAGCGCCGCTGCAGCCCAACCCCCGCGCGCGCCATCTCCTGCCAGGCCTTGGTGCTCAGCTCACCATAGGCCCGGCGCTCGGCCTCCAGGCTCGTCTCAAGCCGCTGGTACAACTGTGCATTGCTGATTGCCACCGCCACCTGGTCGGCCAGCGTCTGCAACATCGCCACATCCTCGTGGCTGAACGCATCCGGTTCGGTGCTCTGCACATCCAGCACGCCGATCCTTTCCCCCCGAGCCCGAAGCGGCAGGGCTACTTCCGATCGCGTCTCGGGCAGGTCAGGGTTGTCAAAAAAGACGGCGTCGGCTCCCGTATCCAGGGCAATGTGCGCCCCGCCGCGGGCGGCAACCTCGCCTACGATACCGACCGGCGTAACCCCGGCCTCCAGCTTGTGTCCGCGGTCCATCATCCGCTGCCCACCTGGCGATGAAGAGGCGCGCAGCACCGCATACTCTTTCCTTTCGTCCAGCATAAAAATGCCGGTGTGATAAAACCCAAAACGGGCCGAAATCAAGCGCACCGTCTCGGCCAACAACTCCTCTACGCTCCGGATCATCCCTGCATCGCGGGCCACCTCGGCGGCCGTCTCCAACTGGACTGTCCGCCGGGCCAGGTCGGTCGTCCGCTCCTTAACCTGCACTTCCAACTGGGCCCGCTCCGCTTCCAGCTCCTGGGCCAACTGGCGGCTCTGGCCCAAAGCCGCGGCCAGCCTGGGCACCAAAAAGTTGAGAGAAACACTCACCAGTACGCTTAGCATAAGAAAGGTGAAAGTGGCGACAATCCACACCGTCGGGTCGCTGACGCCGGTTATGCCGGGAATAGCGAGCCAACCGGTCGAATATGCAGCCCCAAACCCGGCCAGCGTCAGAACGGAAACAACAATGGCAAAGATGCTTTCCCGCCGTCCCAAAAAGATCGCCGCCGCAAAGACCAGGGTCAGCATAAAGACACGGGCGCTGCCCGCCAGGCCATCTTGGATAATGTCGATGAACCCCTGAACATACAGCAGCGCTATGACCGACCAGGCGCCCAGTTGATAGGGGGCCCGCCGCCACAGCGCAAACAGCACCACCACGGCATACGACACCCAGTAGAAAGGCACCGTCCAATACTGTCCACGGCTGATCGAGTCGAACGTGCCGGCCAATACGGCAAACAACGTGACGATGGCGAGGGCGCGCAGCACCCCCTGGAGCAGCCGCTGCTGCCAGGCTCGCACCTCCTCTACGCCCGACAAGGTTCCGGCCCCCTGTGCCGGATGTATCTGCCGGCCCTGTGCCGGATGTATCTGCCGGCCCTGTGCCGGACGTATCTGCCGGCCCTGGGCCGGGATATCTAAGCGATGGTCCGTCTGCCCACTATTCGCTGTCGCCATCTCGCCTCTTCCCTGTGCCGGACGTATCTGCCGGCCCTTGCCGCTTTCGATCTACTGGCGTTGTCCCAGTAGCCTTTTCCTGACGCTTGCCCTTCTCAGAGGGCGCAGGAGCGGCCAAAGCCCTGGCCTCCTTCGCCGGGGAGAGGGCTGGGATAGGGCTGCGCTCTTCGGGAGCTGTCGTCCCCAGTTGTAGATCGAGCGCTTCCAGCCCCATCGCCCTGACAATCTCGTCTACCGCTGTATCGAGCACCGCGTCCACGTCCAGCGTCTGCCGCATCCGCGCCGTCACCTCGCCCACCAGCCGTTCCTGGGCGGCGCGGCGCTGCGTCTCGTTCAGCAGCCGCAGGTTTTCCGCAGCAAGCGCCAGCCGGTCCGTGACCGCCTGCACCAGCGCCACCTCCTCAGCGGTCCACTGCCGCGTTCCACCGGCAGCCTGCACGCCCAGCGTGCCAATCTCCTCACCGCGCAGCGTGATCGGCGCCGACAGCACTTGGCCATCCCCCTGCTCTTCAGAGTCAGCCAGCGGCACAGTCTCATAATAGGTCACACCGGCAGCCGGCATGTACGCGGCCCAAGACTCGCGCAGGTACTGGCGATGGACCGCTTCCATTTCTTCCAACGCCACTTGCGTCTCTACAAACAACCGGGCATTGTCGATGGCGACTGCCACCTGGTCGGCCATTGTTTGCATCACGGCAATGTCGGCCTCGTCGAACGCCGCCTCAACCCTGCTCTGCACCGTCATCGCTCCGATCACCTGCCCGCGCGAGTGAAGCGGCAATGCCATCTCTGAGCGCGTCTCGGGCAGCAACGGATTTTCAAAGCGGACCGGCTCGTGACCCACGTCGAGGGCAATCCGCGCCTGGTCGCCGGCCACGCACCGGCCGATCATCGACTCGCCTGCCACGGCCAGCCGGTGCCCCTGGGCGATCATTGTCTGACCTGCCTCGCCTGTGCCGGCCCGCAGCACCGCCCACTCACCTGACGTAGATCCCTGCCAGGGGATGCCGGATGCTCCTGCCGGCCGTGCCTCGTCAACCAGGAACAGACCGACGTAGTACAGGCTGAACCGCTCCTGCACCAGATCCACCACCTGGTGCAGCAGCTCATCGGGATCGCGCAGCAGCGTCGTCGCCCGCGACACCTCGGCCGCCGCTTGCAGGCTGCGCGTTCGCTCGGCCACCCGCTCTTCCAGGCCGCCGATCAGCTCTCGCAGCCGGCCGGCCATGGCGTTGAATGCCTGGGCCAACGTCACCGTCTCAGCCGCCCCACTGACCGCCACCGGCTGAGTCAGGTCGCCGCTGCCCATCCGCTGCGCCGCCTGGCTGAGCTGCCCAAGCGGCCCGGCGATGCGGCGGGCCACCGTCAACGCGGCCAACACCCCCAACGCCAACGCCAACGCTGTCGTCACCGCCAGCGCGATCGTGCTCCGCTGGGCGATCTGCTGTAGCCGGGTCTGGGCGCGGGCCAGACCCGCTTCGCTCTTTTGCCGGATCGCCGCCGTTGTATTGCTGATATCGGTCGTCGCCTCGCGAAAGATCCCCGTGTTGACCGTAATGTCGCGGTCCACGTTTACCAGCCGGGTGAACTGGGCCAGATAGGTCTCGATCGACCCCCTCAGATCCGCCGTCGCCACACTAACGCCCGCCTCTGTCTTCAGGTCCGCTGGGGTGCTCCCCTCCACCAACCGGGCAAAGCGATCGGCCAGCAGTCGCACCTCGTCCGCATACTCCTGGCGCCCGGTGGCGGCATAGCCCCGTTCAGCCGCCCGGATCTCCAGCACCAGTGCACGGAACTCGGGGTTGGGCAGCGGCTCGACCATCGCCTCCAATCCGTCCAGCTCATCCCTCATCGCCGCGTCCAGCCCTCCGCCCCGGGTCCGCTGCTCCACCTTGGCCACCGTTGTCAAAAAGGCTGTCTTGTAACTGTCGAGCAACGGCGCCAGATCCCCGGTTTCAGTCGCCAACGATCTCAGCTCCGAGTCGTGGACCGTTGCCACCAGGCTGCTCAGCGTATCCAGCTCTGTCTGCGCCTGCCTGAGGCGCACTGCATTCGCCAGCGCGTACTGGTTATATGCGGCCTCGTAGCCCATCGACGGCCAGCCGGACACAAAGCTCGCCTCATCCTGGCGGGCCAGCAGAAAACTGTTATCGATCCCCAGACTTGCGTTCCGGATTTGGCTCGCTTCTTGCAGCGTCGTCTGTACGCCCGTCTGCAGCAGACGCAGGCCTACATAGCCCGTCAACGCGATCACCAATGCCAAGACCAGGATGGCGCCCGCCCCCATCAACAACTGGGTCTGGATCGACCTCGGCCGGTGAACTATTCTGTCGCCCAGTACGGGTGCTGTTCCAGTAACCATATTGCCCCCATCCCGGCCCTGCAGGCCGGGAGCATCCCGCCAAAATGCGGCAGGACTTTGCAGCCTGCTATTGGCCGCCCTTCGCCGCCAACACCTCGGCCCACGCCGCCTCGTACAGCTCGGTTCCCGCTGTCCCAACGTCGGCCAAGAAGAACAACCGCTGCCGCACCTGATCTGATGGATAGATCGCCTGATTTTCGCGATCCGCTTGGTTCAGCAGCGGCAGCGCCGCCTGGTTGGGCGAGCCGAAGCGGATATAATTCGAAATCGCCGCTCCCACCTCCGGCTCTAGCACATAGTTGATAAACTTTTCGGCCATCTTCTTGTGTGAAGCCGTGGCCAGGATGCACAGGTTGTCGGTCCAGATCAGAGTCCCTTCCTCGGGAATGACATAGCGCACGTCGGCATTGCCTTCCATCACCTGGAAAATGTCGCCGCTCCACTCAAACGCAATGTCCACGGTGCCGTCGGCCAGCAGATCCTGGCCGGTATCGGGCGCATACTCGGCGATCTGATCGGCGTGCTCGATCAAAAAGTCGCGCGCCTGGGCAATCTCAGTGGCGCTGGTCGTGTTGGGGCTATAGCCCAGGTACAACAACACCGCACCCATCGTCAGCCGCGCATCGGCCAGCAGCGACACTCGCCCGGCAAACGCCGGATCGAACAGATCCTCCCAACTGGTGATCTCGCGCTGGGTCGCCTTGATGTTGTAGCCGATGCCCATCGTCCCCCACTGATACGGCACGCAGTAGCGGTTGCCGGGGTCATAAGCCGGGCTGACGAACGACGGGTCCAGGTTCCCGAAATTGGGAATGTTATTCTTGTCCAGAGGGGCCAACAGGCCGGCCTTGTGCATGATCTCGACCATGTAATCGGTCGGCACCACAATGTCGTAATCGGTGGTGCCGGCCTGCACCGCAGCCAGCATCGACTCGTTGTTCTCGAACAGATCGTAGCGGATCTTGACTCCAAACTTTTGCTCGAAATCGGCCAGCACCGCCGGATCAATGTAGGTGTCCCAGTTATAGATATTCAACGCCTGCTCTGCAGCGGCCGGCGTAGGCGACGGCACCGGCGTCGGCGTTCCACCGCAACCACTTAGCGTGGCCAACAAGATACAAACCACTACCACGACTGCGCTGCGTTGCGTACTGCGAACACGGCGGTAGCACACACCCAGAAACCCGTTAACTGGCATCGCCATCCCCTCCCTGTTCCCCGTGCCGCATGTCACTGGCGGCCCCGTGCCGCATGTCACTGGCGGCCTGACGGCCCAACTGCACGTACGCCCGCGAGCCACCCAGCGCCCGGTTCACCTCCTCGGCCGCCACCTGCAACAACGACCGCACGTCGCCGGCCCGCTGCATCTGGTCCGATACCTGGCCCAACCACCGCTCCTGGGCAGCACGCCGCTGTGTCTCTTCCACCAGCCGGGCCCGCTCCAACACCACCGCTGCCTGCTCAACCAGCGTCTCGTACAGCCGGAGCGAGACCGGTGAAAAGGGACCGGGCGTCGCCCGCTGCACAATCACCACCCCAATGACCCGCCCGCCAGCCTGTAGCGGCACGCTTACCACCGCCCGCGTACCGAACTGGGCCAACGTCTGTCGCATGTCGGCTGGCATCTGTGCCTCTTCCAATACATCGGCCACGATCCACAACCGGCTCATCATCGGCACCGGCAGCATCGACATGCTGGCCGGCAGCGGCGTTCCGATCGGGAACCGGGAGACGCCGGTACGGTTCCAGCTTCCTAGGAAAGTGATCGTCTCCACTTCGCCGTCGGGTGAGAAGCCGAACCCGGCTACCGTACATCCATCAGCCTCCGTCTCGGCCACCGAATCGATGATTGCTTGCACCGCCTGATCGGTTGTGATCACTTCAGCCAGCCGGCGGCTGACGGCGAACAACGGGCTGGCCGCCTCCAACAGGGTCGCCTCGCTGGAGAACTTGCGCGCATTGTCGACCGCCACCGCCACCTGGTCGGCGGCCAATTGCATTACGGCAATATCCTCGTCGGAGAAGGCCGCCGGCCGGACCGACTGTACGTCCAGCGCCCCCAGCACCCGGCCGCCCACCGCCAGCGGCAGCGCCATCTCTGAGCGGGTGTCGGGCAACAGCGGATTGGCAAAGCGCACCGACTCGGCGCCTACATCCAACGCGATGTGCGCCTTACGCTCGGCGCATGCCGCGCCAACCATCGACCCCCCGCCTACCAACAGCTTGTGACCCTGCTCCTTCATCACCCGGCCCGGCTCGCCCGTGCCGGCTTCCAGTACGGCATAATCCCCCGCTTCGTCGACCAGAAACAGGCCGGCATAGTACAGGTCAAACCGCTCGCGGAGCAGGTCCACCGTCTGCTGCGTCAGCTTTCCGGGGTCCAGCGTAGAAGTCGCCGCCCGTCCCACCTCTGCCACCGTCGTCAGTTGCACCGCCCGCTGCTCCAGGTCGTGGGTGCGGTCGGCCACCCGTTGCTCGAGGGTGCCGATCGATTCGGCCAGTTGATCGGCCATCCCGTCAAAGGCCCGGCCCAGAGTCCCGATCTCATCCGACCGTTCCACTACAGCCCGCTGGCTCAGATCCCCCCCGGCCATCTGCGTGGCCACCTCCGTCAGGCGGCTGATCGGCTTGACGATCTGCCTGGTCACCAGATAGGCAATCGCAGCCACCAAACCGGCGACGACGATGCCCTCGATCAACAGAGCCCATGCCATCTGGCGCACCGAGGCCAGAGCTTCCCCCTCCTCGATTTCGGCCAGCAGAGCCACACCCTGTTCATCCAGCCAGCGGTAAGCGCCGAGCACCGGCACACCCCGGTAGTTGGTATATGCACCGCTGCCGTCGGCCTGGTTGAGCAAGGCCCTGTCGATGCCGATGGTGTGCACGCCCCGGGGAAAGCTTTCGCCGCCCGCCCTGGCCTCTGAGACAAAGACGTTGAGCTTGTCCACCAGGTAGGTTTCACCTGTCTCGCCCAGGCCGCCGCGCTGGAGCATGATATCGTCCAACCGGTCCAGGTTGAGGTGCATGGCCAGCACCCCCGCCACCTCCCCGCCCTCAGCCTTAATCGGGAGTGCCACCGTCATGGCCGGCTTGCCCAACGTCGCCGACGGATAAACACTCTGAACGTACAACCCCTTGCGCCCTTCAGTGAAAAAGCTGCTGGTCACCTCATAACCGCCCTCATGCTCCGGATTGGTAGACAGCAGCACCTGCCCACCTACCCCCTTGAGCAGCAGAACCTCCAAAAAGTCGGGCTTTTCGACCAGTAGGTTTTGCAGATAATCCTGCAGCGACTCATGAGCCGACCGAAATTCATTTCCCTCTGGATCAAGAGTCAGCAGCTTCCGTGCATCTTCTTGCACCGTCGGCACCTGGGCCACCACCTGCACATCCTGCTTCATCGACTCGACCCAGCGGTTGATCTCGTCCTCTTTCAGCGTCGCCGTCGTCGTCAGGTGGTTGAGGATATTGTCACGCAGCGTCCGCTGGCTCTGAAAGTAGGCGATGAGACCTACCACCGCCAGCGGGATCACCGCCAGCAGCAAAAAGTAGCTGATCAAGCGTGCAAACAGACTCTTTCGCAAGGATCCCATAAGTCTCTGTCCTTCTCGTTCCCCCGATCGAAGCGACATGTAGGGCCGCTCACTTTCGGCGGCCCTGTGCCGGATGCCGCCTGTGCCGCATGTTTCTGGCGGCCCTGTGCCGCATGTTTCTGGCGGCCTGCGGCCTACTAGAACTGAACCAAGACCTCCGTGGTTTGGCCTGTGCTATGGCTCTGCCAGTCGGAAGAAGCTGATCTTGCCATCTTTGACCTGCAAGATCACCGCACTCTTGATCGGATCTCCCGAGCCTTTGTACTCCATCGTCCCGGTCACCCCCTCGTAACTGCTGAGAGCGGCCAGCCCGTTGCGGATCGATTCCGAGTCGATCTTGCCCTGGCTCTTGAGCACCTCGAACAGCATTCCAAAAGCGTCATAAGTCAGCGCCGCCACGTCGTCGGGCACCGTCCCATAGGCTGTCTGGTAGGCAGTAATGAACTTCTGGGCAACCGGGCTGGCGATGTCAGTGGCGTAATGCGTGCTATAGTAAGCCCCTTCCAGCGTTGGCAGGTATTGGGCCTCCATCCCGCCCCAAGAGTCACTGCCGATGAAAGGCGCCTCGATCCCAAGCTCGCGGGCCTGCTGGACCTGCTGCGGCACCTCGTTATAATAGTTCGGCAAAAAGACGACCTGCGCCCCTGAATCCTTGATAGCGGTTAACTGCGTGCCAAAGTCGGTCTCGCCGGTGGTATAGACTTCAAACGCCACCACCTGCCCGCCGGCCTCTTCGTAGACCTGTTTAAAGAATTCGGCAATCCCCCGATTATACTCACTGGCCGCATCGTACAGCACCGCCGCCTTCGTCGTGCCCAATTGCTCGATGGCAAAGCGGGCCATCACCCGTCCCTGGAAAGAGTCGATGAACGCGGCGCGAAAGACATACCTCTTGTTGGCTGTCGTATCCGGGTTGGTCGACCACGGGCTGATCATCGGCACTTTGGCGCTCTCGGCCACTTCCGCTGCCGGGATAGCGTTGCGGCTTGCCTGCGGACCCACAATCGCCACCACCCCACTCTGATTGATCAGCTTCTGGGCCGCGCTGACCGCAGTTTCCTTCTTGTCCTGATCGTCCTCGATGTACAGCTCAACCTTGTACTTCTTGCCTCCGATCTCCAACCCACCCGCGTCGTTGACCTCCTTCACCGCCATGTTGGCAGCATCCACCGTCGATTTACCGACGACCGGGATGCTCCCTGTGATCGAGGCGATGACGCCTACCTTGATCGTCTCCTCCTCTGCCGGCCCGCCACACCCGGCCAGACTGCCCAACACCATGACACACGCCACGACAGCGTAGAGCGCCGTCCTAATTCTACTTTGCATCTTCCATCTCCTCTCCGGCCATCTTGGCCGGAACCTTGTCGTCATATCTGTCTGACGGACTAATCGGCAACGTAAAGACAAAAACCGATCCGGCACTCTCGCCTGTGCCGGATGTACTTGCCGGCCCTGTTCCGGATGTCGCATGTGCGGCGTTTCGCCTGCGCTGCGTGTCGCCTGTGCCGTCACTCTCCACCCATATCTGGCCGCCCAGCTTTTCCACCATCTGCCGGCTGATGGTCAGCCCAAAGCTAGATCGGCTCGAATCGCTATCCCTGGTGCCGGATGTATCTGCCGGCCGGGTGCCGGATGTACCACGGAGATCCCCTTCAGGGCATGGCGGCTCCAAAACGCGGCCAAATATCTCGGCCTGTCTCTTTGCCCCTATTGCCTGAACCCTGATCATCACCTGCCCATCGCCGGCCGTCGCCAACAGCCGGATAGTGCCTTCATCCGTAATCCTGATCGCGTTCGACACCATCGCCAGGAGCGCCCGCCGCACTCGCCGCATGTCAGTGTACAGCGTCGGCAGATCGTCGGCCACCTCCACAATCAGCTCCACTGGTTTGTTCAGCACTAGCGCCCGCGCCGTTGCCGACACCCCGTCGACTATAACGGCCAGGTCGACCTCGTCCACCATCATCGGCGCCGTTTCCAGCTCCACATCTGACAGCTCCAGCATATCGTTGATCAGCTCCAACAACTGCTGCCCGCCCTCATGGATCGCCGCCAGGTCCGTCCGCTGCAGCTCGGTCAGCGGACCATCCAGTTCCTTCAGCATCAGCCGTGAGAAACCGATGATCGACGTCAGCGGCGTGCGCAGCGCGTGTGACATATTCGTCAGAAACTCAACCTTGGCGTTCAGGTCGGCATACAGCACCCGCAGCTCGGCCGACATGCGGTTAAAGGCGCGGGCCAGCACCCCGATCTCGTCCTGACGGGTTACTACCACCCGTTGATCGAGGTCGCCGCGGGCCATCCGCGCCGCCGTCTCGGTCAACTGCACGATCGGCCGCGTCACCTGTCGCGTCACCACCGCGGCAATCGCTGCCGTCACCAGAGCCATCCCCAGCGTGATCGCAACGAGCACCGCCGTCAGCGTATTGCCGGCGGCCAGAACCTCAGCCTGCGACTGCTCCGCCACCACCGCTGCCCGCAGCCGTGAGTTCCAGCGATAGGCCCCCAACACCGGCACCCCCGCCTGGTTGGCATACAAACCCGACCCGTTATCGGAGAGGGCGCCGCTCCCTGTCTCCAGCGCAGCATAGGGGAGCGCCTGCTCAATCCCCTGTCCCCCCGCCACCTTTTGACCGACATCGCCCTCAGAGGGAGAGGGCTCTGCCTCCTGATCAGAACCTGATCCGGCGGGAGTCTCTCTCAAGTCGAAAACCCGAAATCCGGAATCCCGGCCCCCCGTTATCAAGCTCACCCGGATCGTCCCATTCGCCCGGTCATCACCGGAGGCAACTCCGATCAGGCGCTGCAGCGCCTGCCAAGGGAACAGCGCCACCAGATACTGCTCACCCTGCCCCGCAGCGCGCTCAGAAACCACTCCGGCTCCTCCCCCCACGGCCGCCTGTGTCCCCCCATCCGGTAGCCCATAACCGATCGCCAACAGCGGCGGATGAGCAGTGCCGCCGTTCCAACCCTGCACCGCAACCAGTTCTCCGGCTGCGACCCCATCCCGCAGCGCGGCGGCCTGTTCGGCGCAGGACGGGCACAGAGAGTAGGTATCGGTCAGCCCCTTCCCTCCGGGGCCAAGCATCTCGTCGTTCTCGGCGACAACCTGGATCGCATTTCCGCCGCCCTGCACCAACACCAACGCCACCGCCTGCGTCTCTGCCAGCCACGCCGCCGCATGGACCGTGCATGCCTCATCCGCAGCCAAGGCCTCCGAGTCAAGTGCGGCCGTGTCGCCACCGCACAGACCGGCCAGCAGGCCTAATTCACGCTCGCAGCCTGTCGCCCAATCGACCAAGTGCGCTTCTTCCAGCGCCACCATCGTCTCTAGACTATCCAGCACCTCGTCACGGGTTTTGGTCTGGATCTGATTGTAGGTAGCAAAAGCTAAAAGGCCAAGGGGGACAATTGCCAAGAGCAAAAAAGCCGTCAACAGCGTCTTACCCAACCCGCCGCGCATCCCCAAGGCAGCATACTGCTGGCTTCTCGGTGTGCTACCTGCCTTCACCGAGTCCTTCCCCGATGTAGCAAGGGGACTGGGGAGAGGATGCATTCCTGTGCTACCTCTCCTGGCGGATTGGCCGACCCCGGATACGGGAGGGCTCGCTTCCTGTGCCGCATGTCGCCTGTGCTTCCTGTGCCACATGCCTGTGCCGCACGCCTCTGGCGGCCCTGTGCCGCACGCCTCTGGCGGCCCTGTGCCGGATGCCGCCTGTGCCGCACGCCGCCTGTGCCGCATGCCTCTGGCGGCCTGGCGGCCTGCCGGCCTTCTGGCAACCTGACAGCCTGCCAACCCGGTGGCTCGCCAAGTACTGCCGCTGCTCCAGTCTGGAGGCATCAACCCCTAGCCCAGATCCCACACAGATTCTCCCTGCAATACACGCCGGATCTGCTCAGGGAAGAGATCGACATTGATCGGTTTGGCCAAAAAGCCGTCGAACCCGGCCAGCTTGGCCCGGTTCAAATTCGACTGGCTCACGTCAGCCGTCACCGCCACGATCAGCGTCTTGGCGAAATGCTCCTCCTTGCGGAAACGCTCCAACACCTCATAGCCATCCTCTTCCGGTAGATGGATATCCAACAGGATCAGATCGACCTGAGGCATCGTATCCCTGACAAACTCCAGCACCTGCCACCCTGAGCGCTTCCATTCCGTCTGCTTCACCCCCAGGAACACCAACAACCGGGCCAGGAGCGCATAGTTCCGGACGTTATCCTCGACAATCAGCACGCACGCGTCTTTGACGTCAATCCCCATCTTTTCCCTCTAACGGAACCCCGCTATCTCTCCAAAAACGCCGCCACCTGCATCGGCAGCAGGTCGACGTCGATCGGCTTCTGAATATAGCCTGAGCACCCGGCTGCCAGCGTCTTTTCCCGGTCGCCCTTCATCACATTCGCCGTGATGGCAATGATCGGCACATCCGCCACTGTGTCCAGCGCTTTCAGCCGCGCCGTCACCTCATAGCCATCCACCTCCGGCAAATTAATATCCACCAGGATAAGGTCGAATCGTTCCGCTTTGGCCGCCCTGAGTCCGATCCAGCCGTCCTCTGCCTCCACCACCTGGTAGCCCTCAACCTCCAACACCCGTCTCACCAGCATCCGGTTGTCGCGGTTATCCTCGATATACAGAATCCTGGGTCCTGCCATCTCTATACCCCTGCCTATTTTGCCCCTTTGCTCCGTCTGTTGATTTGCTGATTTGTCCACCTGCCCAGGCCACAATACACACAGCCTCGGCGCCTGTGTACCCGCTATTATAGCAGAAATTGGTTTCCCTGTCCATAGGACCATAGTCATAGTCTATTAGTCCGGTAGGGCCGGCGCAAGGCTTGATCGCCGCTTTCCTGCCTGCCAATCTTACGACTTGGCGTCCCCTGTGTTATAATTTCCTCAAAAGGACCAACCCAGCCATGACCATTGTCGCCGACCAGATCGGCCGCCTGCGCCGCTTCTCCCCACCTGTTCGCCGCCTCCTCCTGTTCACCCTGTTCGCCGGCCTGGGCAACGCCGTGTGGGGTCTGCTGTTCAACCTCTACCTCCGCCAGGCCGGCTTTCGCCAGGATTTCATCGGCGACATCAACTTTTGGATGGCCATGTCCTCAGCCCTGGCCGCCCCCGTGGCAGGGCTGCTCAGCTATCGGCTGGGCCAGCGGACGATGCTCCTGGCCGGCGTGGCCTTGCACATGGTCGGCGAGTTCATCTCTGTCTGGTTTGTCCAGCCCGCCGCGCTGATCGTTGCCGCGGCGGTGATGGGCATCGCCTTTCCCCTCTGGATCGTCTCCTACAACCCGTTCATGGCCGCCCACAGCCGCCCCGACGAACGGGTGCCCCTGTTCAGCCTGGTCAACACCATCTGGCTGGGCACAGCTATGGCCGGCAGCATCGCCGGCGGCTGGCTGCCCGGCCTCCTGGCCGGGATGGGACTCGTCGCCGAAGCGCAGAGCGTCGCCGCCTATCGCCTGGCGGCCACGGCCGGCGTCCTGCTCTTCCCACTGGGGCTGGCCTGCCTGTTGGCCCTGCCCCGCACCGGCGTTCCGCAGCAGCCGGTTGCCTCTGCCGCTGATGGGCCTGGCCGCGCTGGCCTGCGGCCTGCCCTGGGTACCGTCGCCATCCTGACCGTCGTCAGCGCCCTGCTGGGCCTCGGATTTGGCTCCTACTTTCCGTTCATCAACCTCTACTTCCGTGAAGGCCTGGCCGCCCCGCCCGGCCTGGTCGGCCTGATCATGGGCGCCGGCCAGGCCGCCGGCATCGTCGGCCTGCAATTTGCCCCGTCGTTGGCCCGCCGCTTCGGCCAGGTCCGGGCGGCGGCCCTGGCCCAGGCCCTGGCCATGCCCTGCCTGTTGGGCATGGCCCTGGCCGGGCCGCTGTGGGTCGGCGTCGCCTTTTACCTGGGCCGCTATGCCATCTGGAACACCGGCTCGTCTAGCTTTGACGCCTTTCAGATGGAAGCCGTCCCCGACCGGCTGCGGGCGACCCTCAACAGCCTGGCCGGCATCCCCAGCGGCGTGGGGTTCAACCTGGCCTGGGCCCTCGGCAGCGCCCTGGCCGGCCGGCTCATCGTCGCCCACGGCTACCCGTCCATCTTTTTTGCCGCCATCGCCTTCACCTTGCCTGGGACTGCGATCTATTTTCTGCGGTTCCGCCGCGCCGAGAACCGCCAAGCGCTCTGAGTCCAGCAATGGCACAGACCTAGCACCCTGTCCGCCTATCTGTCCACTTCCCCTTTATCCTTGAGGTGGTTCCTACCCAAGAGCACGTTGCATCCCTCTTACCATGCCATCCATCTCCTCGGCAAGGAATCAGATAGCGAAACGGCAAAAGTTTGACAATATGTGCAAAAGTGCTACAATAGGGACCGATGAACAGAGATTCGACTGCTCTTCCCTCACGCTTGACGCGAGACCTTGCGCCGGTATCATCGAACTAGCAGCTGGTTTCGGCCGCAAAATAGCATGGATAGGGCAGACGTGGCGGCAATGCAAGGCCAGATCTCAAAGAAGGAGCAGTGATGTTCCAGAAGGACAAATGGCCGTTTATCCCCACTTGTCTGGGAGACCTGATCGACAGGGACACTCTGTCCGTCATCCAGTCAGGTTGTTGCGAGCGGCTGGGCAGACCCCTGATCATCTTTGATGGCAACCCGCAGACCAAGCAGTTCTCCAACCCGATTGAAGCCATCAACCTTAGACAACGGTTTGAGAGTTTCTGCTCCACATTCCGGGAACAGGTCGAAGGGGGCGAACAAGCTTGCCGCAGATGCAACCTGGAGAACGCTGGCACTTCCCAGCAGGAATTCGAGCAGACCGGCACCCCATTTCGGACCTTCGAATGCCATCTTGGCTTGCAGGAAGCGACATACGTCATCAAGGTCGAAAGACAACCTGTGGCCCTACTCTACTCGGGCCAATACCTTCCACCCGATGGGATCAGCGCACTTCAACAAAGGGTAAGCGAACTGGGAACCGGTCACTACGCCCATCTGCAGGTAGGCGATGATGCACGGCAGAAGCTATCGTCCTTGGCAGAAAAGCTACCCACGGCCCCCCCTGATCTCTGTGATCTCTTGCGGCGAGAAGCGGAGCATATCCAAAGACTTGCCGAAGCCAAATACAGCCAGGACAAATATCAGTGGGAGCAACGATTTCTGGACATGCTGCGCACCCCCGCCAGCTCTAGTAGAACAGCCAAGCTGGATCACCTGCGCCAGGATGTGCGCGGCCTATTAGAGCAGATCCGCACCTTTTGCCGTTGTGATTATGTAGTATTCTTTGCCAGCGTTCAGGAAAGCGATACGGTGCTAGCCCCCATCGCCGGCATAGGCATCCCGCCAGAGATTGAGAAGAGCCTCCCCCACTTTAACTGGAGGAAAGCAGATCTACCACTGGAGCACTTGACGGCAAAAGTGTGGGATACCACACAATGGTGTCAAACCGCCAGGACCAAGGGCATTCGGGGTGACAACAACCAGTATTTTGTTGGAGCTAGTTGCCTAATGCCGACGTCTCTGGGCGACAGATATCGCGGCGCCCTGGTTTTTGGCCCGTTTGCCGAGGTTATCAACCGCGAGCATGAGAAACGTTTTCTATTGGACATAGCCAGCGCTGTCAGCTCATTCGCTCTCGTTCAACTGGAACTGCGCCATCTGGAGCAAGAGCGCAAAAGGTGGAGCAGTGCGGCTAGCCTGCTACTTCATCAGCTGAATACAGCTCTGACGCCGATCACAACTCTGATCGGCCGAGCCAAGCTCGTGGCCTATCACCATGGTAACACTCAAGTCGTTGAGATGCTCAAGAGATCGGAGGATCTGAGCCTTCGTCTGCGTGACAGCGCACGCAGAACTCTGAGGGCTCATACCCTCCATCAGGAAGCTGAGGACTTTGAGTTCGAGGAATATCCTCTGTCAGTGCTCGTAGCCAACGGCGCCGAAGGGTTCATACTCCAAGCCAATGAGAGACACCGCACTCTCACACTCGATCCGAGCATAGAACTACTGCCCGAAGCCCAGGTCGACGTCGCCCGTCTCACTATTGGATTGGGCAACCTGCTAGAAAATGCGATCAAGTACTCATTTCCGAACACGGAAATCAAAGTGCGGTCAAGTTTTCAGCCAGTTGGGCAGCGCGACACCGACTATGTTATCCTCGAGGTCGAGTCATTGGGTGATGAAATCAAAGCAGAAGACAGAACCAGGATATTCGAGCAGGGTACCCGCGGCCTGATACAAGCTAAGATGGGCCGGATTCCGGGGTCCGGATTGGGACTGTGGGAGACTCGTGCCGTAGTTGATGCACACGGTGGCGAGATCGGTGTAACTTGTCAAAAGACCAACATTCGGCGGCCTCAGGGCATCGCCTATCGCGTCATCTTTTCGCTCAAGATCCCACTGGTCGTCAGGCAAGCCAAAAGAGGAGGCTGATCATGACCGATAAGCGTAAAAGGATCCTGATGTTTGACGAAGATTTCGAGACCATGTTTGCCCTCAAAGAGTACCTCGAAGAGGAGTGCAGTTGGCAAGTGGAGCTGACCGCCGCTCAAGAGATACTCGACAGACTTGGTCGCGAACAGTTCGATCTCCTCCTGGTTGATTGCATGATCCACCCTCAGAGCCTCGATGCTGGCGGAAACATCGTAGAGAATGTTCACTTTGACGGGGTGAACTGGCGGAAAACCGGATTGGAGTTTGTGCGGCGCCTGCGGCGTGGGGAATTTTGTCACGAAACGGGCGTAGGAACATCGCCCAATGTCCCTGTCATTACTCTGTCGGCTGTCGCCCGTGACTCGGCAGAAGAGGACTTTGAGGAGCCCATCCCGATCCAAGACTATGTAGAAAAGCCTTTCAGGTTGGAGGAGATACTCAAACGGATCAGGGAATTGCTGCAGGAGTAAGAAACATGACCATCGATCTCGACATGCTCCTCCCTCAAGACCGCTACGAGGTGGCGCTCTCCCAAGACTCTCGTCGCGATGCGCAAAGGTACTATCAGCTCCTAAACGCCTTGAAACACGCCACAGAAGTGATCGGCGTCCTGGAAAGGGAAGGGACCGTCGACATTGATCAAGCGCTGAGCAGGCTTCTCCCTGATCTGGCAAACGCAGTGGAAGGGCAGCAGGCTTTCATAGCCAAACTGCAAGACGACCCGAGCAGTGGGCAGCGGTGGCTGTCTGTGTTGGCTGCATACCCCCAAAAAGGATTGAGCGGGCATATCCTGGAGTGTGCTGGTGTGATCAAAGAAGCCGTCACCAGCAAGCGGCACCGCGTTGTTCAACCCCTTGGCGAGGAGCATCCAGCCTTCATCCCCGGGCTTGAGCTTTTCGAAGCCACCTCTGCCATCCTAGTACCGCTCGAGACACTGGGACGGCTTTACGCAGTATGTGTGTGCAACAAAGCCAACCCGCAGGATCTTTTTTTGGCTGCCGATGCCTTGGCCCTCGGCAGCATCATCGAGTTGATAGCCATGGGTGCCAGGATGGGCGAGCGGCGCAGACAGGAGCTGCAGAGCATTCAGAAAACTTCGGCCGCCATCAGCGCCGAGCTTGACCTGGAAGAATTATTACCCATGATCGCCGACAAGGCGGCTGAGGTCTTTGCTGCGCCGACGAGCCTTATGCTCTGGGATACAACAAGCAGCCATCTGGAGATCGTGGCTAGTCAGGGGTTGTCGGCAGAGTATGTTTGGTGCCAACACATCCCCCGGGAAAAGGTCGACGCTGCACTTGATTCAATTGGCGATTCCCAGTCCTTGGTCACAACAGACCTGCGCCATGGTCCCTTTGGCGAACTCGATCTGATCGAAGGTGAACGCCTATGTTCAGTTCTGAGCACGAAACTCCTGGTTTCCGGCCAGCTCATCGGTATCCTGAATATCTACAGCAAAGACACCCCACGCGACTTTACCCTTCACGAAAGGGAGCTGGCCGAGACCCTAGCTAACCAGGCAGCCATTGCCATCGAGAATGCCCGGCTGCGCGCACGCGAACTGACGAGCCTGCTCACGACCTCTGATGCCGTGAAAGCAGCGCTTGATATCGACAGCCTACTGCAGCTAATCGCCACCAAAACAGCCGAGGCCTTTAATGCCCCAGCCACAAGCCTTATGCTCTGGGATGAGTCGCTAGAGAACATGATCATCAAAGCGAGCGAGGGGTTATCCGCCGAATATGCCCGGCAGCAGCGTATCCGGGCAAGCGCCGTAATTGAAGCGTTGGCATCTGCCGAGACCAAGGCGTCGAGTAAGGGCTCTGAGCCCCGCCCGTGGGTTACCCTTGATCTCCAACTGGCTGCCTACGGGGATCCAGGTCTCTGCGAACAGGAAGACCTGTACACAGCGCTGAGTGCACCGCTCATCGAATCGCGCGAGCTGATCGGCATCCTGAACATCTACAGCAAGCATGGGCCCCGTGACTTTACCCCCAACGAAATCGAACTGGCCGAGATCTTTGCCAACCAGGCGGCGATCACGATCAGAGCCGCTCAGCTTCATCACCAGACCGAGCAACGGGGCGAGCAACTTGCCGCCCTGGAACAGATCGCGCTGGACATCGCGAGCCGCCTGGAAACAAAAGAGCTACTGCGGACTATTGTCGGAGAGGCCACGGATCTGGTCCAGGGTGCAGGCGGGGGTGTCTACCTGTGGGATGAGGAAAACCAAGCTTTCCAGCTGGAAGCTGTATCGCGCCTATCCCCTGATCTGGAAGGGACGCGGATCGAAGAGAAGGGCTTGGGTATAATCAGCCAGGTGCTACACAAAAAGCAGCCCATTGCCGTAGCCGACTATCAAAACTGGCCGGGTAGATTGCCGCTCTATGATCACCGCAATTTCAGTGCCGTAGTCGGTGCCCCTATCCTATCGGGGGATCGCTTTTTGGGTGTCATTGCCGTACATGACACTCGGGAAGGGCGCGTGTTTGGCAAAGCCGAGCAACAACTGCTCCTCCGTTTTGCCTACCATGCGGCCATAGCCCTGGAAAATGCCCAGATTTTTGCCGATCTCCATAGAATTGATATCGAGCTCGAGATCGTCTTGGGTACGATCAACACGGTAGCCCACACCCACAGTCTGGACGAAGGTTTAGATGCTTTAGCCAAGAGCATGGTCAAAGGTCTGGGTGCTACCTTCAGCCACATCGTCTTGTTGGATGAAACAGGCCAGGCTCTAACAGTAGAGGCAGCATATCCGCTGCCTCGCCCTAATGACCCGGCTTTGAGATGGAAACCAGGGCTTGGCAGAAAGGTATCGCTGCAAGACTTTAGCCCTATGCGACGCTTCCTGCAACTGCCTGAGCCACGCGTATACCGTCCAGGAGATATCGTAGAGAATCGGGACGTCCTGGTCCACATCCGCACCATACTGGGATGGGAGAAAGGGCTGGAATCAGTGCTGGTGGTCCCTTTGAAGGTAGGCGGCGAGACTTTTGGCTTCTGTACCCTGGGTGAAACATGCAGTTGGGAGCAGAGCCCCTTTACCCAAGACAGAGTCCGACTTGCCAACTCGATGGCCAGTCAGGCCGCCGTGCTCATCGACCGACTTAGAGCGCACGAAGTTACCGAACGCAACCTAGCCGAGATGAGACGCCTTCGGGAGATCGGTGAGGAGTTGGTCGGAGCGGTAAGCGACAGCCCCAAAGGCATCTTGAACAAGGTAGCTCAGGCCGCCTGCGAAGTGGTCGGCGCCGACTGCGCAGTCATTTACCCTTGGGACAAAGAGAGGCAATCGTACGATACCTCCAATATTGCCCAGTTCGGTCTCCGGCGGGCGACATCACACAGTGACTGGGCCCAATACGAAGAAGGGAATATGACCAGCGTCGTCCTGTTCAGGGGGGCCTTGACCGTCGACCGTGTCAGCAGCGGGCAGGACAGAACAGGTGAAATCAGCATCCCGGGGAAGCAGGGCGGGTTTATCGACGTAGAAGGGATTGAGGCATTTGTCGGCATTTCCTTACAGGTAAGTCAGGAACCCGTGGGCGCTCTCTTTGTCAATTTTCGCAAGCCGCACTATTTCACCGGCGGCGAATTGGAGACCATCATCATGCTTGCCAACCAGGCAGCAGTGGCCATCCAGCAATCCCGGCTATTCCAGCAGGTGAATGAAGAAGGAACCCGCTTGCGTTTGAGCTTACTCAATGTAGGGCGCAGTCTATCCGAGTTGCGCAACCTGGAAGATACCCTGCGGGCCGTGGCCAACGGCATCCAACAGGTGCTGGACTGCGATATAGTAACAGTTTATTCATATGACGTAGAGGGGGGCCTCTTTCCACACAGAGCCGTCGTGGTGGGAGAACTTCAAGTTCCTGGAAAGATGGGAGGCCACGGCCTGCAACTTAAGAGCAAGATCTTTAATGCATTGCTACAGACACAGGATCCACAATTTGCCGATAACGCCCTCAAGAATGGGATCATGAATGCAGGCGGATTTGTGAAAAGGGAAAAGATTCGCTCGTCCGCCGGCGCGCCGCTATGGGTGAGGGGACAGCCGGTTGGGCTCCTGTTTGTGAACTATCGCCGCAAACACCGGTTCAGCGAAATCGAAAAAGAGGCAGTCCGCATTTTTGCCAGCCAGGCAGCCATCGCCATCCACAACGCCAAACTGTACGACAAGACCAGACGCCAAAGCGAGCACCGTCAGGCACTGGTCGAGGCCAGTGCGGCCATCACTGCCGGCTTCACCGCCGAGCGGAAGCTGGTTCTGGACCGGATTGCTGAGCAGGCCGTGTCGCACTTCAAGGATGCCCCGGGAGCGTGGGCCCAATGGGGCGCAATCATGCTCTACGATCAAGTCGCCCGCGAACTTGTTTGCGAGAGCGTTTGGCCACAAGCCCTACCCGACCTAACCATAACACCGGGAGAACGGTGGTCTCTGGATAGAGACCAAGCGCCGGATAGCAAAATCGGCATCGCCGGCCGGGCGATCCTGGAGGCAAAACCCCAGCGGGTGGGAGATGTCTTGACAGATCCCGACTATCGCAAGTTCCACCCTACTAGCCAATCGCAGTTGGTGGTTCTTTTGCGAGACGGGAGTAAAATCATCGGCGTTCTGAGCGTAGAGAGCGACAAAGAAGCGGCATTCGACGCCGACGACCAGCAGGCCTTGCAGGGATTGGCAGAACTGGCCGTGTTGGCCATTATGAAAGCAGACCAAACTGCACAGCTCGTCCGCACCAACACCTTGGCCATTATGGGCGCTTGGGGTGCAGAGATCCAGCACGACGTGAACCGTGAACTAGGGGCCATTCGGCGGGCCACACACATCCTGCGGCAGGATGCCAGCCTCGCCAATGAGGCGGAGGATCGCCTGACCGGCATCGACCGCCATGCCGCAGCCCTGGAGCTGCCAGAACTACCGGAGCGGAAACCAGAACCTGGCCATGCGGTAGAACTCGCCGATGCCCCATTTCTGGAAGAGGTAATCCGGGCCGAGTTGCAGCGCCTTCAGATTGCCGTTCCTTCTGTCTCACTGCACGAGGATTTGAACTGCCCAGCAGTTCGAGTGGCTATGCATGAGCAGTGGTTGCGCCGGCTGCTTCGCCACGTTCTATATAATGCCATTGACGCCATCCCGCCGAGCAAGGAGACCCGGACCGCGATCGTGCGAGCAGCAGTTATGGACTCCATGGCAGAAATCCAGGTCGAAGACACCGGCGATGGGGTTCCTCCTCACATCGAACCACTGCTGTTCCACCAGCCAGTACCTCGTGAAAATGGCCGGCAGGGGCGCGGGTTGCTCCTGGTCAGATTCATTGCCGAGCAATATGGTGGTAGTGTTGAGTTGGTCTGGAGCCTGCAGGGTCAGGGCTCCTGTTTCGCTCTAAAGATCCCATTGGCCCGATAGACAAGTAGTCCCAGATCTTGGGTAGCCGTGAAAAGCGGAGGAAGCGATGCCGATACCTATCCAATCCAAAGCGCGGATATTGATCGTGGATGACGATCCAAACACACGATCGGATCTGCTATGGATGCTCAAGCCCATGGATTATTCTGTCATGTGCGCCAAGGGGTTAGGCAGAGCTTTGCTGGAAGATGTTGTCACGACTAGTCGCTCCTTTCGTCCCCACGTGGCCATAGTCGATGTACGCCTGCTGGACGAGTACAGGGATGATCGCAGTGGAATTGACCTTTTGAAGCATCTACAATCGGCCCAGTGCATCCTATATTCTGCTTATCTGACCGCGGAGGTTGTGCGGCTTACAAGGGACGAGGCCGTGACCTGGGTAAGTAAGAGCGAATCTCCGCAGCGCTTACTGGATGAGGTGGCGAGCGCCGTTCGAAGGATATGCGCCACGTACAAAGGGCTCACCAGACAGTTGCCTCTGGATTGGGAATCCCAACAGATCGTCGACGCGATCTTTGGCCCGGGCAGTGACATACCACCCGACGTCGTGGACGACATATTGGGACTGCTTTTCTCCGACAGCCGTCAAATCGTTCTGCGAACGGTAGGCGATACGGCAGCCAGTCTGGTTTTTGCAGCTCGCAGTCACTCGGTCATTCTAAGAGCGTGGCCAGGTAACCGTTTGGAGCCTCTCATGGTAAAGCTGGCTCCAGCCGGACGTATACAGACAGAAGCCGACAACTACCACCAGCACATCAAGGGTAACCTGAGAGGGCGGTTCCATACTGCCCTGGATGGCGAGATTGCCACCTTTTGGGACCTGGGTGGCGTGCTCTACAGTTTTCTGGGAGCCTCGGCGCAGAACCTGGTCACCTTTGCCAGATTCTATGAAGAACAAACCGATCCCAGAGAGATTGTGAAGCCCCTAGAGCACTTCTTTGGCACCGTCTGTGACGATCTCTACCGGCACAGGATCGATCTCGATCAGCCGTTGTTCTATGCGTATGACCGATTATTCGGGCTAGAGAAACTATTGTCAGACCCGACCCTAGCTGGCGAATATCTCAGCCTTCCGGGTATCCCGGTAAGCCTACCCCATCCTGTCCCCTGGGTTCTACAGCACAAGGACAGCGTCATTCCAAATGCCAGCCAGGCCGTGACGCACGGCGATCTCCACGGAGATAACCTGCTCGTCGATGGCACTTATGCCTGGCCAATCGACTTTGAGCATAGCGGACCCGGGCCCATCCTGCGGGATTTCGTCCGGCTCGAAGTGGATATTCTGACCCGTCTCGTTCCGATACCCCAAGATGACCTTAGCGGCTTTTGCAGGTTGTGTCTTGCCGCAGTCGAGCCCCTGGAACTTACGACAGCTTCAGAGCCTGTGACCAGGTCATTGTCAGGCTCTCAAGCTCGCAAACCCTTGGAAGTCATCCGCAGATTGCGACGACTGGCCCACAAAGCAACTGGTTACGCCGACTCGCAAGAGTATGCCTGGGGACTCCTACTCGACGCCCTATACACGGCCTCGCTCCCCTCAACAAGCCCCTCACAAAAAACACGCACCTTGCTCTTGGGGGCCGTGCTGTGCGATCGCCTGCAACATTGGGGGGCAGAGGATTGGCCCCCTCCCGACTGGCTCCAGGTTAGGCTAGGTGCTGTAGCGGTTGATCCAGACCTTGCCGTCATCCGAGATCTGCTGCTAGCTGCTTTCACAGAAAGCACCCTTCGACAGCTTGTCAAGTACAGCTCCAACCAAGTCCTCCGCAAACTAGAGTTGGAATTCAGCGCCACGGACGGCATGATCATTCTCGTAGCCAAGACGATCGACTATTGTCAGAGGCACAACCTGTTGCGCGTCCTACTGGATGAGGTCAAACGTGCGAATCCAGACCAATATGGACGATTCGAGCCTCGACTGCCCAACTATGGCGTGACAGGTTGAGGTCACGTCGCCGGGCCAATTTGTCTTTTTAGCACCTCCCCCGTTATAATGCCCCTCGTCATGAAACCCTGACCAGCGAGGCTATGCACCCATGTGTGGCATTTTCGGCATCATCACCCGTGAAGAACAAACCCTCGGCCCGATCCTGATCGAGGCCGCTCGCCGCCTCTCCTACCGAGGCTACGACTCGGTCGGCTGCGCCACCGTCGCCGTCGATGGCGCCATCGACCTGCGCAAAGACGTTGGCTGCGTCGACGACGTCTCCGCCAGCCTCCGCTTTGCCGAGATGCGCGGCTGCCGCGGCATCGCCCAGCTCCGCTGGGCCACCTTTGGCGCGCCGTCTCACGAGAATGCCCAGCCCCACCTCGATTCCGACGGCGACATCGTCGGCGCCCACAACGGCAACGTCGTCAACAACATCCAGATGCGCGACCTGTTCATTCGCGAGGGACTGACCGTCCGCGGCACCAACGACGGTGAGACCTGCGTCCACGCCGTCGAGCGCCACTTTGACCGCAACGGCGGCGACATGCTGGCCGCCATCCGCGCCGCCTACGACGACCTGGAAGGCGATTATGCCTTTGTCATCACCCACCGCGACGACCATCGCCTGTTCGCCATCAAAAAAGGCTCCGGCCTGGTGGCCGGCCTGGGCGATGGCTTTACCTGCATTTCGTCCGACCTGCCGAGCTTGCTGCCGCTGACCAGGCGGATCGTGTACATCCAGGACGGCGAGATCGCCGTCTTGGCGCCCGGCAGCATCGAGCTGTACAGCGTCCACGACGGGGCGCGCATCCAGCGTGAGGAAGAGTATTACGACGGCCCGATCGAGGTCGCCGAAAAGGGCGGCTATCCCCACTTTATGCTAAAAGAGATCCACGAAGAGCCCACCGTGGCCGGTGAGCTGTTGCACCTGCTCGACAGCTCGAAATACGTCAGCCGCTTCCTCGACGCACTGGCCACCCCCTCCGGCCGGCCGGTCTATTTCGTGGGGTGCGGCACCAGTTACCACGCCTGCCTGCTGGGAGCCTACTACTGGAACCAGATCGCCGGGCGCACGGCCATCGCCCTCCTGGCGCCGCAGTTCATCGAGCAGTGCGGCCGGTCGGTCGGCCCCGATGACGTGGCCGTCTTTGTCAGCCAGAGCGGCGAGACAAAGGACGTCCTCAACGCCGTCAAGGCGATGCGCGGCCGCGGCGGCCGGGTGCTGGGCGTGCTAAACGTGCTGGGCTCCACGCTGACCCACGCCAGCGATGCCTACCTGCCCCTGGCCTGCGGCTATGAGATCAGCGTGCCGGCCACCAAGACCTTCGTCAACCAGGCGGTGCTCTTCCTCTACCTGGCCTACCGCCTGGCCGGGCGCGACACGGCCGAGCTGGCCCCCCTGCCCGACCTGCTGACCCGCACCCTGGAGATCACCGACACCACCGCTCGCGACGTGGCCGCCTACCTGCACGACTGGAACGACATGTACTACCTTGGTTTTGGTTTGACCCATCCCATCGCCCTCGAAGGCGCCCTCAAGCTGAAAGAGATCACCTACGCCCACTGCGAAGGCATCTTCTCCAGTGAGTTCAAGCACGGCCCCCTCTCCGCCGTCCGCCAGGGCTACCCCGTCCTCTTTATCACCGCCCCCGGCGATGAGGCGATGATGATCAACCACGTCAACGAAGTCACCACCCGCGGCGGCCGCGCCATTGCCATCGCCGCTGAGCACCCCGCCCTGCGCGCCAACGTCCACGACTACCTGGTCATCCCCGAGGCCAACCGTTTCCTGTCGCCGATCCTCCTCACCCTCCCCGCCCAGCTCATCTCCTACCACATGAGCGTCGCCCGCGGCATCGACCCCGACCGGCCGCGCAACCTCAGCAAGACGCTGACTGTGGATTAGCCTTGCAGATGCCGGCCCAATATGCTATAATGTGACCATGACAATGGGTAGCAACAGGAGGAAGCGTTGATAGATTGGCGAGAACGGATCGTGATCGATCCAGAGGTCCTTGTCGGCAAGCCGATTGTAAGGGGCACCCGCCTTGCGGTCGAGTTCATCATCGATCTGCTGGCTCAAGGCTGGGCGGAGCCGGAAATCCTGCGCAACTATCCAGGGCTGACCCATGAGGATGTACAAGCCTGCTTGGGCTATGCCAGCGCTGCCTTACAGGCAGAAAAGGTCTACCCTATGGTGGCGGCGTAACCTATGCGCATCCTGGCCAATGAGAACTTTCCAGGAGAGGCAGTCGAGGCGTTGAGGCTGCATGGACACGATGTTACCTGGGTCCGCACCGACGCCCCGGGGAGCAGCGATCAGCAAGTCCTGGAATGGGCACGTACCGACGATCGCATCCTGATCACATTCGACAAGGACTTTGGTGAGCTGGCCTTTCGGTCTAGGCTTCCGGCCTCAAGTGGGATCATCCTGTTCCGCATCTCGACCCCATCTTCGGCGCACGTTGCCCGGGTGGCCACAACGGCACTGGACAGCCGTACCGATTGGGTGGGGCACTTTGCCGTAGTTGAAGACACCCGCATCCGCATGACCCCCTTGCCGCCTACCACATGAGCGTCACCTGAGGCATCGATCCTAGCCATCCGCGCGACCTGAGCACAGCTTTGACGAGGCACTAGACGGGCGCTGCTTTGTCAGCGCCGGTTTGCTGGAACGAAGATGCGCGATTTGGATGAGGTCAACCGGCTGCTGGACGAAACGGAAAGGAACTTGGCGAAGCTGAGTGCCCGCAGAGATAAGCTGCTTGGCCAACTCGCTGAGCTACGGCGGGAAAAGGCATCGCTTTTCAACTTGCAGGAAGCTCTCCCACAGCCCAAGCTGCCATCAGTGACCGACCAGTCATCCCCGGAAGCAAAGATTGCCCTCTTCCGCAGTCTGTTTCGAGGTAGGGAAGATGTCTACGCCAGAAGATTCGAGAGCATTGTCGCAACAGGACGATATCTGGGCGAAGGGTTTGATAACGATCAACTGGATACCCTATTCCTGGCTTTGCCAATCTCTTGGCGCGGAACCCTGACCCAGTACACCGGCCGGCTTCACCGGCTGAGCGCAGCCAAGAGGGAGGTGATCATCTACGACTACGTCGACTTGGAAGTCCCGGTGTTGGCCAAAATGTACGCAAGGCGCCGAGCTGGGTATAAGGCGATCGGGTATGAGATTGCGTTGCCGGGCAGCAAGGTTCAGGCCAATCAACTCACATTTCGAAACCTATGATCACCTCACTACACCACTATGCGGGTTATCTGGTGATCCCAAAGGCGAACCAGTTCCTATCGCCGATCCTGCTGGCCTCCCGGCGCAGCTCATCTCATACCACATGAGCATGGCCCGCGGTATCGACCCCGACCGGCCGCGGAACTTGAGCAAGACGCTGACCATGAATTGACCGGCAATCCGTTTCTTTTGACTGCTTTCTTTTGGTCTTGCGCCAGCCGCTTGACCCGGGAGTGTACCTGTGCTATACTTGGGGTAATCAAGTGGATGGAGGTATGATGTCGACAGAAACGATCTCTCTAGAAGTTGATGCCGATCTGGCCAAAGCATATCGAGCAGCGCCAGAGAGTGACCAGTCCAAGCTGAGTTTGTTGCTGAATCTCTGGCTCAGAGCGTTGTTGGGCCGACCAACTTCGCTCACAACGCTTATGGACGAGCTGAGTGACAAAGCCGAGGGGCGTGGGCTGACGGCCGACAAGCTAGCAGACATGCTTGATGGCCGCTAGATCCCGATTTGTGTTCGACACCAACGCTGTTGTCAGCGCAGCCCTGCTGAAACGGTCGGTTTCACGCCGTGCATTCGACAAAGCAATTGCTGAAGGCAAGCTGCTCGTTTCGGCAGAGACGGTTGATGAGCTCAACCGAGTTCTGGGCCGTACTGACTTTGCCAGGTACCTAACTGAAGATGAGCGTCTCGAATTCCTCGCTGTGCTGCTTCGAGAGGCAGAATTGGTCGAGATCACGCAGCATGTGGGCGAATGCCGTGACCCGCAAGACAACAAGATCCTCGAGTTGGCTGTTAGTGGCAAAGCAAGCTGTATCATCAGCGGCGATCAAGACCTGCTTGTATTACATCCCTTTCGAGAGATCCCGATTGTGACGCCTCGCGATTTCCTGGACGAGGTGTGGCAACCGCAGGACTGAGCCTGCGGCCATCACAGGACAACCCGCGCAGTTAACCTCACGGTTAGTCGGTTCCGCCCCATACCACCTTGGATTTGGTTTGACTCATCCCATCGCCCTGGAAGGCGCCCTCAAGCTCAAAGAGATCACTCGCCCTGCGGCCCACTGCGAAGGCATCCGAACCCTTGGTTCGTCCAGCGAGTTCAAGCACGGCCCCCTGTCCGCCGTCCGCCAGGGCTACCCGGTTCTGTTCATCACCGCCCCCGGCGACGAAGCGATGATGATCACCCACGTCAACAAAGTCACTACCCGCGGCGGCCGCGCCATCGCCATCGCCGCTGAGCACCCCGCCCTCCGCGCCAATGTCCACGACTACCTCGTCATCCCCGAGGCCAACCGTTTCCTGTCCCCGATCCTCCTCACCCTCCCCGCCCAGCTCACGCCAGTCCCCGAGCCCCGAAGGGGGGAGTGGGATCTCCTACCACATGAGCGTCGCCCCGATTCCGCAGAATCGCATCGACCCCCGACCGTCCGCGCAACCTCGGCAAGACGCTGACCGTAGACTGACCTGGCCCGTGTGGATTCTGGCTATCAAGAACCCCCTACCCATCGTTTGACATCCGCCCCGGTAGCATTTACAATGTGACCTTATCAATCGGCAAGATTTCAAGAAAGGACTCCATTACATGGCTCTCTACGAGTGCGACATCTGCGGCTACGTCTACGATGAAGCGTTCGACGGCACGCCTTGGGACGATCTCCCCGAAGCCTGGTCGTGTCCTATCTGTGGTGCCCCCAAATCCGACTTTAACTTCCTGGAGCAGTCCGATGCCGCACCGCCGCCTGCCCCCCAGTTCGCCGCCAAGGGCGAATACCTGGCTGCCTGGGCTCGCTCCGGCGACGAGATCGAGACCCACATGGCCGACATCCACTACATGGCCGCCACCGGCAAGTCAGTGTCCGAGGCCATGAGGACCACCGTCCCCACCATATCCTGGGATGACATCCTGATCAAAGGGGCGCAGCTTGCCAGGATACCGTTGAACGAGCACGAGGAGGTCAGCACCCGGACGGTGATCGGGCCCAACGCCACGCACCCGCTGGTCCTCGAATCGCCGATCTATGTCACCCACATGTCATTCGGAGCCCTGTCGCGGGAAATGCAGGTAGCCATCGCCAAAGGAACCGCCGCAGTCAAGACGGCCATGTGCTCGGGCGAAGGGGGCATCCTCGACGAGGCCCTCGACAACGCCTACAAGTTCATCTTTGAGTACGTCCCCAACCGCTACAGCGTGACCGATGCCTATCTACAGCGGGTCGACGCCGTCGAGATCAAATTCGGCCAGTCGGCCAAGCCGGGCCTGGGCGGCCACCTGCCCGCCGAAAAAGTGACCAAAGCGATCGCCGCCATCCGCGGCTTTCCCGAAGGGTCGGCCATCACCAGCCCGGCCCATTTCCCCGACATCCAAAACGGGGAACAGCTCGAAGAAAAGGTCAGTTGGCTGAGGGAAAAGACCGGGGGCAAGCCGATCGGCATCAAGATAGCCGCCGGCAACATCGAGGCTGACCTCGAGGTGGCCCTCCATGCCAGACCCGATTTCATCACCATTGACGGCCGGCCCGGAGCCACCGGGTCGGCGCCCAAGTTCGTCAAGGCCGCCACGTCGGTGCCGACGATCTTTGCCCTGTTTCGCGCCCAGCGCTTTCTCGACCGGGCCGACGCCAACGGCATCTCCCTGATCATCACCGGCGGACTGCGGGTCTCGCCCGACTTTGCCAAAGCGCTGGCCCTTGGAGCCGACGCCGTCGCCATCGGCACCGCGGC
>DAOUGI010000109.1:0-68659 GCA_034429215.1 Anaerolineae bacterium
CTGCGGGCTTTGAACTGAAAGTCGTCTTGTTCGTACTTGCCCTCAGCACCAGCTTCCTTTAGGTAGCAACTTGGGTTATAATAGTGCTATCTTGAGGCATGGCCGCCCAGGCGGGCAGCGCTGCCCGCCTCCGACGCACTCTCCCATTGTAGCCACCTGTCATGGCCCTTGGGATTCGAGCCTGTCGCCGCTATTCGACTGTGAAGGTGATTGAGGCCACCTCCTTACCATCCTGGTCGGTGTCGTTCATGCGCAGGTCGTAGGAGCCGGGCTCCTCGGGCGCGGTGAAGGCCATCACCCCCGAGGTCTGGCCCTCCAGATAGCGATAGTCGATGTCGTACTCGTCGTTGACCGTTCCATCGCCATGCGGCACATCGGAGGGAATGAGCCCGATCCAGGCCTGGAGCGGATACCAGGACGGAGCGGTGAAGTAAAGCAGGATCTCTTCGCCGGGTGCGAAGGTGGTCTTGTCCAGACGCAGGCTGGGCTCAACATCGCCGGCCGGCACGGCTACGCTAAAGGTGACCGAGGCGGTCTCCAGGCCGGCGTTGTCGTTGAGGCGCAGGTCGTAGGAACCGGGTTCCATGGGCGTAGTGAAGGTCATCACCTCCCTGGCCCCGACGTGGAGGTACTGGTAGTCGATGTCATTCTCGTCGTTCACTGCTTCGTCGCCGTGCGGCACGTCGGAGGGGATGATCCCCACCCAGGCCTCGGTCGGATACCAGGACGGGACGGTGATGTAGACCTGGAACTGCTCGTTAGGGGCAAAGGTGGTCTTGTCCAACCGCAGCGCGGGCTGGACTTCTCCGGCAGGCAGCGCGACGTTGAAGGTGACCGACGCTGCCTCCTTGCCCTCGCCGTCGTTGAGGCGCAGGTCGTAGGAGCCGATCTCCATGGGTGTGGTGAAGGTCATCACGCCCGTGGTCTGGCCGTCGAGGTACTGGTAGTCGATGTCGTTCTCGTCGTTGACCGTTTCGTCGCCGTGCGGCACCTGGGAGGGGATAATGCCGATCCATGCTTTGTCAGGAAAGGATCCGGGAGCGGTGAACCGCACCTGGAATTCTTCATTTGGGGTCAGCGTTGTCTTGTCCAGTGCCAGGGTGGCCGCGCCGCTGGGTGCGGCGCTCTCTTTCGGCGCCACAGTAGCCGGCTGGGCAGTGGCCGGTTGGGCCGTAGCCGGTTGGGCCGTAGCCGGTTGGGCGGTGGGTGGCGAGGTGGCCTCTTTGCCGCCATCTCCACCGCACGCCGCGCAGGTTGCCAGCAGCACGACCAGCACGATGATTAGGTTGGTGAGTCTACGTCCGAACATGGTATTGTTGCCTCCATTCTGGATTTCGACCCGACTTCCTGCGGGCCAACTACATTATATCCCTAGACGGCGATCTGCGCAAAATGGTATTGGGTGGTGATGGTAGATTTTGTACAAACAGAACGGTGTTGGAGTTTGTATAATAGATAACGGCTCGGAGAAGGAGGTGGGCCTGAACGTTGTGTTCGCTCATCGGGCTGGAACAAAAAGGGAAAGGAGCAAGGCAATGAAGATCAGTCTACGATTGTTTGCCATATCGATCGGGCGGATGGCGCTTGCAGTGGTGGTGGTCGCGCTGCTGGCTCTGCCGGCTTGGGCCGCTCCGGCAGTGGAGGGTGCCAGGCAGAAGGATCTCATCGGACCGCCCGGCAGTGGCGCGTTTGGTACATCGGTGACGGCGCTGCCAAATGGCAATATTGTGGTGACCGATCCCTTCTATGACGCAGGGGCTATCGCCGACGTAGGGGCGGTGTATCTGTACAACGGGGCGACCGGCACGCTGATCAGCAAGCTGACCGGCAGCACGGCCGGCGACCAGGTTGGCTATGCCGGCTCCTACCAGCCAGGCGTGACGGTGCTGAGCAATGGCAACTATCTGGTGGGCAGTCTCTACTGGAACAACATCGGGGCAGCGGACGTCGGGGCGGTGACGTGGGGAAACGCGTCCACCGGCGTCAGTGGTGTGGTGTCGGCGGCCAACAGCCTGGTGGGCAGCACAGCTAACGATCAGGTCGGCTATCGGTTGACAATGCTGGGCAATGGTAACTATGTTGTGCACAGCCCCTACTGGGACAACGGCGCGGCGGCGAACGCCGGGGCGGTGACGTGGGGGAACGGGACGACCGGCGTTAGCGGCGTGATATCAAACGCCAACAGCCTGGTGGGCAGCACGGCCAACGACCAGGTCGGCTCGTATGTGACGGTGCTGAACAACGACAACTATGTAGTGAGCAGCCCCAACTGGCACAACGGCGCGATCGCCAGCGCCGGGGCGGTGACGTGGGGAAACGGGACGACCAGCATCACCGGGCCGGTGTTGGTGGCTAACAGTCTGGTGGGCAGCACGACCCTCGACTCTGTCGGCGATGTGACGGCGCTGAGCAATGGCAACTATGTAGTGCGCAGCCGTTACTGGGATAACGGTGCGACAGGGGACGCCGGGGCGGTGACTTGGGGGAACGGAACGACGGGTACTGCCGGCGTGGTGTCTGCGGCCAACAGTCTGGTGGGCAGTACGGCTGACGATGAGGTTGGATCTGATGGTGTGACGGTGCTGAGTAATGGCAACTATGTGGTGAGCAGCCGCTACTGGGACAACGGCGCGGTGGCAGACGCCGGGGCGGTGACTTGGGGGAATGGAGCAACGGGCAGTGCCGGCGCAGTATCGGTAGCCAATAGCCTGGTGGGCAGCACGGCCAGCGACTCGGTCGGCTATCGGGTGACGGCACTGAACAACGGGAACTATGTGGTGAGCAGCTACACGTGGGATAATGGTGCAGTGGTGAACGCCGGGGCGGTGACGTGGGGGAATGGGGCGACCGGCGTCAGCGGCGTGGTTTCGGCGGCCAACAGCCTGGTGGGCAGCACAGTCAGCGACCAAGTCGGTGGCGTGACGGCGCTACATAATGGCAACTATGTGGTGAGCAGCCCTGACTGGGACAACGGCGCGATCATCGGCGTTGGGGCGGTGACTTGGGGAAACGGGACGACCGGCATCGCCGGGCCGGTGTCGGTGGCCAACAGCCTGGTGGGCAGCACGGCCTACGACCACGTCGGGTGGCAGTTGACGGCGCTGAGCAACGGCAACTATGTGGTGAGCAGTTCCGACTGGGACAACGGTGGGGTAGCGGACGTCGGGGCGGCGACGTGGGGGAACGGGACGACTGGCACAGCAGGCGTGGTGGCGGCGGCCAACAGCCTAATAGGCAGCACGGCGTATGACGGGGTCGGAAGAGTAACGGCGCTGAGCAACGGCAACTATGTGGTGCGCAGTCTCGAATGGGACAACGGCGGAGCGCTCGACGCCGGCGCGGTGACATGGGGGAATGGGGCGACCGGCGTCAGCGGCGCGGTTTCGGCGGCCAATAGTTTGGTGGGTAGTGGAAGCATCGACCAGACCGGCTCTGGCGGTGTAAAAGTACTAGGTAACGGCAACTATGTGGTGAGCAGCCCCAACTGGGGGGGAGACTATGGAGCGGTGACGTGGGGGAATGGGACGGCCGGAATAAGTGGCGCAGTATCGGCGGCCAATAGTCTGGTGGGCAGCACTGCCGACGATCATGTTGGCTGGGGCGACTTGACCGGCTTTGAAGGTGTGGTGGTGCTGAGCAACGGCAACTATGTGGTGAGCAGCCCGAAGTGGGACAACGACGCGGTGGTTGACGCCGGGGCGGTGACTTGGGGGAATGGGACAACCGGCGTTAGTGGCATGGTGTCAGCCGCCAATAGCCTGGTGGGCAATAGTGCCAACGATTCGGTCGGATTCTATGACGCGACGGCGTTGGGCAACGGCGGCTATGTGGTGATGAACCCCTATTGGGACAACGGCGCGATGGCAAACACCGGGGCGGTGACGTGGGGCAACGGGACGGCCGGCACTGCCGGGCCGATCTCTGCGCAAAACAGCGTTCGTGGCACGGCGGCAGGCAACGGCAGCTCAATGATCTGGGCCTTTGATTATGCCAACGACCAGCTCGTGGTCGGCCGGCCGGCGGACAATATCGTAACCCTGTTCAGGTTTAGGCCCTTTTTCTCTGCTTCCCTGCCACTGGTGCTGAAGAACAAGTAGTGACAGACCCTGGGGGTTTTGGTCCTCTGAAGGGGATCTGAGGAAAACCCTCAGGGTCTCGCGACTATTTGCGAAAATCTGCCTGCGCCGCATGATTCTGGCGGCCGTTTATCTGCGTCCCACGTCGTCTGGCCTGGTAACCCGCTCCAGCTCGGCGAGCAGAGCCAGGGCTTCGGCGGCGGTCTGGCCGCAGGTTTCCTCGTCGGCGCGCAGTCGGACACACACCGCCGGCCGGTTGGGCCGGCCGTACAGCCGGCACAGGTTGTCGGCGGTCAGTTGGACGCAGCGGACGCCGGCCGGCTTGCCGTTGGGCATGCCGGGGATGGCCGACGAGATCGACGGGGCGATGCAGCAGGCGCCGCAGCCGGGCCGGCAGTCCATGGGCGCTCTTACAACAGCCTGCGCCGTGGGGCGCGCAGGCTGTTTTCTGAGGTAATCACAGGTCTACCTGGATGCGCCGGCCTTCAACCCGTACCGGGTAGGCCGGCGCGTCCTTGACGCTCAGCTTTAGCGGGCCGATCTTGGCCCCAGCCAGGCATCTCCCGGTGGTCAGGTCAAACCGGGCGTGGTGACGGGGGCAGGCAATAGTCGTGCCGTCCAGGTTTCCCTTGGACAGATCTCCTCCCAGGTGCGGACACTTGCGCCCGATGGCGTAAAAGCTGCCGCCCAAGTTGGCGATTGCTATTTCCTTGCCGTCGACCGTAAACGGCTTGACAGTGCCGGCCGGGATATCATCTACGGCGGCGACGTCGATAAAGGCCATGGTTGCCTCCTCATTGGTTGTAGGGTGGTTCATATTGTAGCACGATCGGAAGTAAGCGTCAACGAATGGGCCAGGGGTTGAGGCCGGCAAGCTGTTCGTAGGGCCAGGGGAGTAGGGCTTGAGGCTAATTTTCGGGTCTTGTGCGGAGCAGAAAATTGTGATAGAATGGGAGCAACACAGCGATCCTTCCACGCGGTATCCAGTCAACGGTGCGTGCTTGTGGAGTTTTGCCGGTATGAGACATGGCTTGATACTGCAGGTTGGCCGGAACCACTGAAGGCACTGAAGGCATTGAAGGGAATGCTGCTGTAACAAGCGCCGTGGCGGACAAAGGATCAACGGCCGTCGAGTGATGTACAGTGATTTTCCGTTGTCGGTCAGGGGTTTTTAGTGGAAGGAGAGATCTGGCAGTTCCAGGAAGATCTGTTAGGCCTGGGCCAAGAGAGGAGGACACAATGAATGGGCGACTGGTGCAACGGTGGGCTGGGTGGGGCCTGGCTTGGGTGATGGTGCTGGGCCTGTGGTTGGCGCCGCCGGTGATGAGCATGGCGCCGTCTGGAGAGGATGCCCTCACCCTACCCTCTCCCGGAGGGCGAGGGGATACGACGGAGGAGATCAAAACCTGGTCAGCCGGGGATGCGATCGGCGGAGCTAGAAGTACGGCGGAAGTGCCGATCGTGCCCGACGAGGTGGTGCTGTGGAACCAGCCGCTCCACGCGTACGATTGGAGCACGGCCGTCGACCAAGAGTTTCCCGACGGCCCGACCTATTCTTCTTACGTGGCCGATGACTTTGTCAACAGCGAGATGTGGAGCATCCGCACGATCTTTGTGCCGGGCGACGGGTGGAATGGCTTTTACACGCTGTTCGGCGCTTCGACGCTGCACTGGATGGTCTATGCCGACTGCGGCGGCGTGCCCTGCGGCGACCCGTCGGGCGCCGGCTCGCCGCCGGTGTGGAGCCTGGCGTTGGCGCCGACCGACCTGCAGGTGACGATCACGGCCGGCACGAGCGGCTACCCGTCGAATACGCTGCTGACCCTGTCGACGCCGTTCGGCCTGCCGCCCGGCACGTGGTGGCTGATCTTTTACCCCACGATGTACTTTGACCCGTACGGCCAGTATGGTCGGCAGCCGGCCAGCACGGCCAACGGCTTTATCGGGGAGTGGATCAACCCCGGCGGCGGCTTTGGCAGCGGCACGGCCTGGCTGACCTGGGATATGCTGTGGCCGGAACCTCCGCTGCCCTACGACGTCGCTTTCCGCCTGGAAGGGCTGGTCGGGCTGCGGGTCAATTCGACCGGAGACGAGGTCGACGCGAACTTGTCGGATGGGGTGTGTGGGACGGCCGCGGTGGTGTGCACGTTGCGGGCGGCGATCGAGCAGGCCAACTATAACGGCGGCGGGACGATCACCTTTGCCGGGATGGCAGGTATCCCCACGATCCAGCCGGCGGGCGCCCTGCCGGCGTTGTCGGCGCCGATCACGATCGACGGCACGACGGCGGGCGGCAAGCTCGTGGAGCTGGACGGCTACCTGGTCACCAGCGGGAGCGGGCTGGAGCTGACGGGCGGCGGTTGTGTGGTCAAGGGGCTGGTGATCAACCGCTTTGGTGACTATGGCGTCGTCGTGGGGAGCGGCAACAATCTGATCGAAGGCAATCGGATCGGGACAAATGCGGCCGGGACGGCGGATGCGGGCAACGGCTATGGGGTGCGGATAAACGGCGAGGCTGTTGCTGCGTCTACCAACACGATCCGCAGGAACCTAATCTCTGGCAATGGCAATTACGGCGTCTATATCGACGGCGCTCTCACCTCTAACAACATCGTCGAGGGCAACTATATTGGCACGGACGTAACGGGCAATAACCCCCTCCCAAACAGCGGGCCCGGTGTGGACATCTATAATTCGGCTAGTAACCGGATTGGCGGCACGGCGGCGGTGCAGCGCAATGTGATCTCGGGCAATGCCGATGAAGGGGTGTATATCTCGGGTGGGACCGGCAATGTGGTGCAGGGCAATTACATCGGCACCAACGCGGCCGGGACGGCGGCGCTGCCCAACGTCACGACAGGGATCTATGTCGCAGCACCAGGCAACACGATCGGCGGCCCGGCGGCCAAGGCGGGCGGAGGTTGCGCACCGCCATGCAACCTTGTGTCGGCCAACTATATCGGCATCGTCGTCTCTGCCGGCAGCAACGTGGTGCAGGGCAATTATGTCGGAACTGATGTGACCGGCAGGGTCGACCTGGGCAACAGCACCTGGGGGGTTATCATAAACGCAGGCGACGACACTGTGCTCGGCGGGCTGTCTGCCGCAGAGGGCAACGTGGTAGCCTTCAACGACACTGGGGTATCGCTAGAGGTATCTGGCGGCACGGGAAATGCCATTCTGGGCAACGCCATCTGGAGCAATGACCAGCTAGGGATCGACCTGCACCCTGCCGGGGTGACGCCCAACGACCCCGGCGACGGCGACACCGGACCGAATCAGTACCAGAACTACCCGGAGTTGGATTGGGTGGCAACCGGGCCGCCATCGGCCTCGACGGTGATCTCTGGGGCGCTGGACAGCACGGCCTCTACGTCGTTCGGGATCGAGTTCTTTTACAGCGACGCGGCCGATCCGTCGGGCAACGGCGAGGGACAGCACTACTTTGGATCGGCCGAGGTGAACACCGACGGCAGTGGTCTGGTGACCTTTGTCATCACCGTGCCGGGGACGATCCCAGCGGCCAGTTATGTGTCGGCTACCGCCACCGATCCTGGCGGCAATACGTCCGAGTTTTCGGCAGCGCGGGTGTCCATCCCGGAGACGATGATCGTCGTCGGACCGGGTGTGGGCGGCGAGCTGATCTATACCGACACGTCGGTGTTGAGCACGACGGTGGAGGTACCGGCCGGGGCGTTCAGCGAGACGATTATCCTGGCCGTCCAGCCCATGGAGGCACCTTCTCACCTGCCCCTGCCCAGCCTGCGCTCTGGCGACGAGACCTTTGACCTGTCCGCCTATGTGGGCAACGATGTGCTGGAGGGTTATGACTTTATCAAGCCGCTCACCGTCACGCTGCGCTATACCGACACTGACGTGATCGGCATTCTCGAGTCAGGGCTGCGGCTCTACTACTGGGACGGCTCTACCTGGCAGGATGCGGCTGACACCTGTTCGCCGCCGTCGTCCTATTTCCTGGATACGGAGGAGAATGTCATGCAGGTGGCGATCTGCCACCTGACCGAGTGGAATATCCAGGGGCCAGATCTGTTTCCGTGGAAAGTTCACCTGCCGTTGGCGCTCAAGGGTTTTTAGCGAAGGAGAAGGTCTGGCCGGTTTTTGTCAAACCGGCCAGACCTGGGTTACAATAGCAAGCGAAATGGCGCAGACCTGACAGCGCTGACATTTAGCAACTAGCAAGGAGGAGACAATGACGCCGACAACAGGTGGGGACCGGTGGCAGCAGGTGCTGGCGTATCCATTCCGCGATCCAAACTGGGGGAACAAGCTGTTGGTGGGCAGCGCAGTGATGCTGGCCGGGATGATCGTGCCGGTGGTGCCAACGCTGTTCGTGATGGGCTATTTTGCCCGGCTCCTGCGGCAGGTGATCGCCGATGGTGAGTGGCGCCTGCCCGAGTGGGACGATTGGGGGCAGATGCTCACCGACGGGCTAAAGCTGCTCGGGGCCAGCCTGGTGTACAGCCTGCCGGCGATCGTGCTGATGATCGTCGCCTATGGGTTGTGGTTCGTGCCATCTTTCATGCCTTTTTTCCAGGCCGGGCTTGACGAGTCGCAGGCGGGAACGTGGGTGGCGGCGATCATGGGAGCCTTTGCGCTGGGATGGGTGTTGATGGGCCTGGCTATGCTGTTAGGGCTGGTGGCGCTGCTGTTTCAGCCGCCGGCAATGGCGCACATGGTGGCCAAGGGATCGTTTGGGGCGGCATTCCGGATCAGGGAGTGGTGGCGGATCGTCCGGGCGAACTGGGCCGGCTTTGCGCTGGCTTTTGTGATCGCCGCAGGGCTGGGGATGGCGGTTTATACCATCACAGCGGTGTTGTATATGACACTGGTGCTCTGTTTTCTGATGCCGTTCGTGCTGGCCCCGCTTGAGGTGTATGTGCTGATGATCGCCGGCATGGTGTTTGGCCAGGCATACCGGACAGGAGTTGGAGCTGCCGGCAGCGGCGTTGCGGTGATAGAATCGGGGACGGAAGGGGCAGGCGCCTAAGGCCGCCTTTTATCTGTTCCGGCTGAACAGATTACGTAAAGCGCGCAAGGGGTTTTGCCTCTTGCGCGCTTTACGATCCAGGCTATCGCGCTCCGATAGCCTATGGCGCCCAGCGCACCACCAGGGGCAAGTAGACCCTGCTGTCGGCGACCATGATAGCAACAGCGGCGGCAGCCTGGCCGGCCGGGTTGGCGACGGTGAGGGCGGCGGTGTACAGGCCGGGCAGGGTGTAGGTGTGAGTGGGCGCCGGCAGGGCGCTGGTCTGGCCGTCGCCAAAGGTCCACAGGTAGGTCAGCGACGGGTCGCCGGCCGGAACGGTAGTGACGGTGGAGGCAAAGGCGACCGGCAGTGGGTAGAGGCCATGGCCGGGCTGGGCGGTGATGGCAATGACCGGCGGACCATAGGCGATAACCTCACCGGATGCCGCGCCGGCGCCAACCTCAGGGGCGGTGGCGGTAAGGGTGACGGTGTACAGGCCGGGGGTGGTGTATGAGTGGGTTGGGCTGGACTCGGTGCTGGAGGCGCCGTCACCGAAATCCCACAGGTAGGCGGCGCACACGGCGGCGGTGGTGTTGGTAAAGGCGGTGGTTTGCCCCAGCCAGTCGGGCGATGAAGAAGTGAACGCGGCGACCGGCAAGGCGGGCGGCAGCTCGTCGGCGCCCAGGTCGGGGGCAAAGCACAGCGGGCGCGGGTCGCCGTCGATGTCGATCGTCACACCGGCGTCGATGCCGGCGTCGACGGCAGCCGAGCCGAGACTCAGGTGATAGCCGTCGGCGGCAAAGGTCGGGTCGCCGCTGGCTGCGTGTTGGATGACGACGGTGCCGGGGCCGCCGGTGTTGGCCTGGTTGCCGAACCACAGGACGCCGTCCAGGTTGGCCGAACAGCCGCTGGCAACAAAGATGCCGGTGGTCTGGTCAGCGACGATGGCGTTGCGCAGGGTGGTTGTACTGCTGTAGGCGGCGTGCAGGCCACTGCCGTTGCCGCCGGTGTTGCGGGCGATGGTGGTATGGCGCAGTTGGGGTGAGGAGTGGTCGGCGTACAGGCCGCTGCCCAGGTAGGCAGAATGGTTGCCGGCCACGACGTCGTTGGTCAGGCCGGGCTGGCTGTAGGTCATGTATACTCCGCCGCCGTAGGTGGTGGCAGTATTGGCCTCGATGCGGTTAGCGCTCAAGACGGCCGGGCTGTAGCGCAAGTAGAGGCCGCCGCCGTTGGCGGTGGCGGTATTGGCCTCGAACAGGTTGGCCTGGAGGTTGGCGGCGCTGTGATCGAGATAGAGGCCGCCGCCATACAGGGCCGAGTTGTCCGAAAAGGCGGTATGGCGGAAGGTGGCCGGGCTGGAGGACAGGAAAGCGCCGCCGCCTTCCTGGGCGGTGTTGTCGTACAGGGAACAGCCGCTGATGATCGGCGCGGCGGTCACGGCGTACAGGCCGCCGCCGGCGTCGCGCCCGTAGACGCCGCCGCCGAGATCGTCCGCGTCGCCGCCGGTCAGGATCAGACCGTCGAGCAGCGGTTGGCTCTGCGCGCTGCCGGCGACATATACCACACGGCCCAGGCCCCGGGCATCGAGCGTACTGGGATGGGCGAGCGGATCGCACACCGACCAGTCGGAGGGGTTGTAGCCGCCGCGCAGGGTGATCTCCTTATCCAAGTAGACGGCCTGGGATAGGCCGGCCCGCTCGCCGACGCCGGTGCAATAGCCGGCCACCTGGACGACGTCGCCGGGGCCGGCGGCGTCGACGGCAGCCTGGACGACGGTGTAGGTGATCCCCGGCTGGGCCGCGATGCGGGCCAGGCAGACGGCGGTGTTCAGGCTGTGGGTGGCCACGAGCGGCTGGCGGCCGTTGGTGGCGGTGACGGTGATCATCTGCGCGCCGGTGACGTCCCAGGTGTAGGTGATCGGGTCGGCCAGGCCGCCAACGTGGGTCACCGGCGGCTGGCCGGTGGCTTTCCAGACGTAGGTGATCGGCAGGCTGGCCGTGATCGGCGTGACAGTGGCGAGCAGCGAGCAACCGGCGCCAACGGTGCAGCCGGCCGGTCCGTCGATGGTCAGGCCGGACAGGCCGACGATACGGTTCTCAATGCCGATGACCCAGCCGGTGGGCGTGGCCGATAGGACGCTGACGGTGATGCCGGCGGCGGCGTCCACGAACGACTCGCCGGGGATCCACATGGCCCCGGCGTCGCCGGTGTCGCCATTGCCGTCGATGTCGATGACGCGGGCGGGGCGGTCGCGGTTGGTGTCGACCTCGTGGATAATGACCGCCTCGCCGGGCAGCTTGACGTCATAGCCGACCTTGCGCCGCGCCTCGATGGTGTAAAAATGGGTGGTCGAGTCGATGACCGGGATGCGAGCCATCAAGTAGTTGCCGGTTTGGGGCAAGGCCAGTTGCTCGAGGGTCAGGGTGGCCTTGGTGCCGGTGCCGGCGATGAATTCCTGGCCGGCGGCAACCCAGCCGAGCATTTCTTTGTGGAAGGAGATGGTGTGCTGGCCCAGGCAGCCGTAAACAGGATGGCTGGAGTTGGAGCAGTTGCTCCACACGTCACTCATGACATCCCACTTGTTGTCGTAGGTCTGGCCATAGTTTCCCGAGGAGTGGGGCAGGCCAAAGCCGTGGCCCATCTCGTGGGCGATGACGCCGACGTTGCCATAGCCCCACGGTGGCTCCCAGGTCATGTACCACAGGCGGCTGACGCCGTCGAGGGTGGTGTACCAGCCGCCGCCCCAGGCGCAGCAGTCGAGCAGGTCGTTGAACATCAGGTTGATGCCGACGAAATCGGGATAGTAGATGTCGGCGTCGGCCACGGCGGTGCAGTCGTTTGCGGCGCGGGTCCAGTCGAGGTCGGGCACACCGTCGCCGTCCTGGTCGTAGACATAGTAGGAACGGGGTTTGGGCAGGACGTACCAGCCGACGGCGTCACTGCCGGTGACGTTGGCGATGTCGTAGGACACCTCGCGCCAGAAGTGATCGAGGCCGGGGTAGACGCTGCTGTACATTCCCTCAAAATAAGACAAGGGCTCGGGCTCGGCCGGGACGTCGGCAAACTTGCACATGACTGATACCCAGGGCTGAGGGCCGACAATGTCGTCGGGGCCGGCGCGGCCCGTGGTTGAGTCGAGATGTACCGACTCGACGGCGATCGCTTGGTCCGACAGCCACCGGCCGGTGACGGTCACCCGGTGACGGTCGAGGGCCAGCGCGCCGCGCTGGGAGCGGAGGAGGTCGGCGTCGAGGAAGAGGCGAATCTCGCGTCCGGCATCATTGCGAAGGAGGTAGGCTGGGCTAGAAGATGCCGATTCGCCGGGCTGGGGATCGTTCCACACGACGAGGAACCAGCCAGAGAGCGATTCTGAATTTTGAATTTCCGATTTTGGTCCTTCGCTTCGCTCAGCATGATAGTTTTGGATCGCGGATGCCGGACTTGCAGTGAGGGGGATCAGGAGAGTTGCCAGAAGGACCAGGACGAAAGAACGATGTTTCTTCACGGTTTTCCTTCCTCTTACCAGATGCCGGGGACAAGCCGGTAGCGTGTTCGCCGGGCATAGTCGGCGTAGCCGGGCAACTCGGCTGCCAGGGTCCGATCTTCGAGGTGAGTGCGGAGGCATACGACGGCTATGGTCAGGACGGCGGGGATGAGCGCCCACAGGGAATCGAGCATGATCGGCATGGCCAGGTAGCAGAGCAGGCCGCCGGCGTAGGCCGGATGGCGCACAAAGCGGTAGGGGCCGGTCTGGATGACGGTCTGGCCGCGGTCGTCCTGGACGCGGACGATGCCGGAAAAGTAGGCGTTGGTGGCCATGGCCCAGGTGCCGATGGCATAGCCCAGCACGACGAGCAGCGTAGCCGCCACTTGGAGCAGCAGGGACAGATCGGGCGACCAGCCCCACCGCTCGTCGAGCCCGGCGACGATCCAGACGGCCAGCGGCCCAATGATGGCGGCCAGCAGGACGAGGGGCCGGTCCCAGCTTTTGCCTTGCTTGGCGTCCAACGACCGGGCACGCTCGACCCACAGCTCTGGATTGATGCGCAGGGTGATCAGCCGGCTGGCAAAGGCTGAGAGGACGTGCAGGGTGACATAGACCCAGGCGATCGGCCAGTCGAAGCGGCCGGCGGCCAGGAATAGAACAAAGGGCAGCAGGACGACAAACAGGATGAACTGCACTACAGGTCTCCAGCCGATGCGCTGGAGCAGGCCGGAAGAACGATCGGCGCTCATGGTTATCTCCTCCTTGCTTTTCTACGTGCCGCGCTATTATATCTCAGAGCGCCGATGTCTGCAAGCGAATGCAAGCCTGGGCCTGAGGACTGAGGGGCAAACCTGAGGAGTAGATCCCAGGGATTCAACAACCTCTTATGGCCTGGGGGGGAAACGCCATACCAGGGTAAAGCCCCAGCCATGCCAGCGCCAGGCGGCGATGGCCGGGATGGCGCCCTGTTGTTCAAGCACAAGCAGTTCCTCGACTCTATTGCCGTCGAGGTCGGCCAGCCCTACCCCGAGGATCGGGTCGGCAACGGCCGAGCCTCCCCACAGGACGCGATAGGCTCCGTCGCGGTAACCAAGGATGAAGGGGTGGCTGCGCATCACCCCCGCCGCGTCCGGTTTCCACAGGGCCAATAGCAGCTCGGCCCGGCCGTCGTCGTTGGGATCGCCCAGGGCCAGGTCGATCACCTGCCATTCAGGCAGGCTCTGCCACGTTTCCCCGCCAGCGCTCGAGATCACGACCTGGCCACCGTCGAGGCGCACCTGCTCAGGGACGCCGTCGCCGGTCAGGTCGATCTCGCCGCTGTGAAAGGCGCCGGCCTGGACGCGGGGTGGGGCGGCAGCCCCTGGTGTGTCGGTTCGGACAGGCGACGGCCGGACTCGCACCAGCAGCGGAACAGCATCGTCGAGGGCCATCAGCCGCGGGCGAGGCCCAGCCTGCACCGGCAGGGCCTGCACGGCCCGCAGGCCGTCTGCGTCGAAAAAAGCGCGCAGCGCCAGCCCGTAGCGGGTTTCATCCTGCTGCTGGTCAAAGACCAGATTGCCCAGGCTGTAGGCGACAAGGCCGTCCCGGCCGGTGGCGGCGCCCTGCACAACGTGGGGGTGATGGCCGATCACCAGTGCGGCGCCGGCGTTGAGCATGGCCTGGGCCGCGTCGCGCTGGGCCGGGTCGGGCCGCAGGTCGTATTCGTAGCCCCAGTGGATCGAGACGATCACGGCGTCGGCCTCCATACGGGCGGCGGCGATGGCGGCGACGGCCTGGGTCTGGTTCCATGTTGCCCGGATCCAGCCGGCCTCATTGGGCTTGTCCTCCGGGTCGGAGACAGCGTTGAAGGCCAGGAAGGCCAGCCGGACGCCGTTGATCTGGCGGATGGCCGGCCGGGCGGCGGCTGTGGCGTCGGGGCCGACCCCGACGGGGGCGATGCCGGCCTCCTGGAGCCGGGCAGCCGTCTCGGCCAGCCCTGCCGGGCCAAAGTCGAGGGCGTGGTTGTTGGCCAGGCCGAGCAGGTCAAAGCCAGCATCGCGCAGCTTGGCGGCGGCGGCCACAGGGGCGCGCAGGCGATAGGGTCCCGGCCGGGCGGCGCCGGCCTCGCCGATAACGCACTCCAGGTTGCCCAGGGTTAGGTCGGCGGCAGCCAGCCAGGGGGCGACGGTGGCCAACGGGTCGGGCTCATCCGCCACGCCCCGGCCGAGCATGACGTCGCCGGCGGCGATCAGCTCAACTAGCGGCTCGCCAGCCTTTGGCGGCACCCCGTCGCGCAGATAGAGCCAGGGGTAGCCCGACAGGTCGGGTGGGGCCGTGCCCGACGCGGGCATGCAGGCAGCAACCACCAAAACCGACTGGACTAATAAAGGCGCGAGGCAACGCAAAAGGCGCGCAAAAGTCTTTCGCGCCTTTTTGTGTCCTTTGTGATCCGACCCGTCGTTACCAGGCCGGCGGCTCATTGGCATAGACGATGCTGGTCACCAGCCACTGCCATTCGCCTCGCTCCAGGGTGTAGGTCACTTCCAGGGTATAGGGACCGCGCTCGGACAGGGGCTCGGCGTCGCCCTCGCCGGGATAGTCCTGGAACCCGTACAGCTTGTCCAGCCAGGTCTCGCGGACGGTGACCACAGCCCGGCCGTCGGCCTGACGGTCGAAGGAGCGGAACTCGTTCCTGATCAGCTGGCGGCCCTCGTACTGCTTCTCGGCGCGCAGGGCGTCGATCTCTGCGGTGAGCTGTTCCAAGGCCGGGCCGCCGGCCGCCAGGTAACCCGGTTCCAGGTTCCAGACGGCGTTGACCAGCGATTCCTGAAAGCTAAAGACAGCCGTCGTCAGGTCGCTCGATTCCCCTTCGGCAGTGAAAAAGGTGTCGATCCAGGTGGGCCGGGCCGGGGCCTGGCCCTCGTCCAGCATCTGCCGCCACTTTTCGTCGGTCAACCGGTCCTCGGCCGGCCAGGGGAACTCGTAGTAGGAAAAGACGCCCCCCTTGGCCACCTGCAGGTAGACGGTCCCGTCATCGTCGACCACCGGCACCACGACGTGGATCTCATCGATGCGGCCCACCGCTTCCTCCAGCACGACCGCCGGGGGAAGAGGATCGGTGGCCACGTCGGCGACGACGGCGGCCTGTGGCTCTTCGTCCATGTACGTGTTGCCGCCCGGCTCACCCTCCTCGGCGTCGGCGGCGGCCATGGTCAAGTGCTCCAGCTCACCGCCATAGTAGCGGATGAGATCATAATCTTCCTGAGACAGCGGCTCATTGATCATCTCCTTCTCGGCCATCGCCTGGAAATCGAGGGCCAGTCCCTCCAGCCGCTGCAGGCTGTCATTGTCGGCGGCAGCCAGCAGGCCGCGGTCGCCCAGACCGGTGCGGGTCATCGCCGTCAGCGCCGCCAGCCGGGCGTAGAAGGTAGGCACCGGCTCGACGTAGCCTTTGGGCCGCACCGGCTCGGGCGGCATCGGGCCGGCGCCCATCTCGGCGTAGGCCTGCTTGGCGTACAGGATGGTGTCGTGCTTGAGCTCGGTCCAACTGCCCAGGACGGTGTTGATCTGCTTGTCCAGCCAGGCGCTCGACTGCATAAAGGCCGGGTAGCCGTCGCCCGGTACCTCCAGGAGGGGCTGGAAGGAGTAGAGCCACGAGTTGTACAGCGTCTCGGTCCAATCGGTGACGCCCAGGCCCGAGACCCAGGCTTGGACCTTGGCCATCTGCATGTCATAGTTTTCGTAGGAGGTCTCGCCCAGGTCGTCAAGGATCTGATAGGCCCGCTCCGAGCCCATGGCCGCCAGCAGGTCCAGCCCCTTGGGCAGGCCGCGCCGGTCGCCGGGGGTGCCGACGTTGCGGTACATCATCTGGCGAAAGATGTAGGCGTCGGGCACAAAACGCTGGCCCATGAAGCGCAGCCCTTTGGTCATTTCCTCCTCGTCGTCGGTGTCCTGGATGACCATGCCCAGGATGAGAGGGGGCGGCAGCTTGTTCGCTTCTTCGACAAAGGTGTCGAGCAGGGCGTCGTCGGCCAGAGTGGCGGCGGTGGCACCCGGGCCGTAGACCTGGTCGATCACCTGGATATACTGGAGTGCGGTCAGGTCGTCACTGCGGCCGACGAAAAAGACGGTGGGGTTGTACAGGTCAGCCCATACCTCCAGAGCGGGGCGGTAGGCCACGTCGGCGGTGCGCAGGGCATGGACCAGCAGCAGGGCCGAGCGGGTCTCTTCCCGGCCTATGGCCGGGTCGTCGGTCTTGAGGCGGAAGGTCATCCGCCCGTACCACATCATGCTCTTGAAATAGGCCTTGAGCTCGTCGCTGCGGGTATAGTGGCCGCGGGGGATGTACTGGGTATAATCCTCGCCGAACTCGAGGCCGGGAAACAAGGGCGAGGGCAAGATGCCGGCAGCTTCATCGATCAGTGCCAGCTCGGCATCGACCAGGTTGGCGGCATAGTCGGGCACCTGGATGCTGGGATCCAGCAGCTTGCTGGCAACCCCGACAAAGGCCACGGTACGGATGGCGGCATCTTCCCAGGCGGTGCCTTTGAGCGCTTCATACTCGTCCTGGGTGCGGTCCAGCACCGCCGCGTTCAGGTCGCGCAGCAGCGGGATAAAGTACTGCACCTCGGCCGTCCGCAGCACTTTGTCGAACAGGAGGTGGTAGACGTGCAGCAGCGAGTCGCTGGTGACAAAGATCGGGACGTTGGCATAACGGGCCTTTTCATAGACGGTGAAGAACTCTTTTTCGACGCCGGGGCTGACGACAAAGCCGTCTTTGGCCAGCCGTTCCATCTGATCGTCCGACAGGGCAAAGGCGACCCGGATGTTGCTCAGGTCGGCGGCGATCGGCTCGTGCCGGACCGCCGGGACAGCCTTGACGGCCGGCTCTTTGAAGGCGGCAAAGACCAGATCGGTGCTGGCCACGGCGGCGGGGGTGGGCTCGGCTTGGGCCGCGGTTGGTTCAGCCTGGATTGCAGTCGGCTCGGTCTTGGCCACAGTCGGCTCGATCGGTACGGCGGTCGGCTCGGGCTTGGCCGTGGGTGTGATCGTTCCGCAGGCGGCCAGCAGCATAGACAGGACGATCAACAGGCTCAACGATAGGGTAAACAGCTTTTTCATCGCACTCTGCCTCCTGGACACAACGACGAATTGAGAGACAAGATCGATGTCCCTCCAGTATATAACGCCGAGGGGGAGTAAAAGGTTCCCAAACGGACCTCGAGATCTGTTTCATGGAAAAACCTTGGCGTCCTGTTTGGCTTTGGCGGCATAGGCGTGGTATAATGGCAGTATCTGGTAAGGGCGCCCCCGTGTGGACGCCCAGGAACGCCCCCATATGGGCGCTCTGGCGATAGACATAAGGAGGGTTCACGATGCAGGATTTCGAAAAACTTGGCGTATTCTACCTGGGCCGGCAGTATGACCTCAAGGAGAAAAAGCTGAAAGACGGGCTGCTGTTGTACGATGCCAAGGACCTGGTCACCCACGCGGTGATCGTGGGCATGACCGGCAGCGGCAAGACGGGCCTGGGGATCGACCTGATCGAGGAGGCAGCGCTGGATGGGGTGCCGGTGATCGCCATCGATCCCAAGGGCGACATGGGCAACCTGCTGCTGACCTTTCCGGAGCTCAGCGGTGAGGATTTCCTGCCCTGGATCAACGAGGACGATGCCCGCCAAGCCGGCGTGTCGACGCAGGAATACGCCGACCAGCAGGCGGCGATGTGGAAGAAGGGGTTGGCCGACTGGGGTCAGAGTGGGGATCGGATCGCGCGGCTGCGCAGCGCGGCCGAGTTTGTGATCTATACCCCCGGCAGCAACGCCGGCGTGCCGATCTCGATCTTGAAATCGTTCGCCGCGCCGGGGCAGGCGATCGTCGAGGACAATGACCTGCTACGCGAGCGGATCACCACGACGGCGACCAGCCTGCTGACGTTGGTCGGGATCGAGGCCGACCCGGTGCAGAGCCGGGAGCACATCCTGCTGTCGACGATCATGGACTATGCCTGGCGGCACGAAGAGGACCTGGACCTGGCAAAGATCATCCAGCAGGTGCAGGAACCGCCGGTGAGCAAGGTGGGGGTGCTGGACATCGAGTCGTTCTATCCCGCCAGGGACCGCTTCGGGCTGGTGATGGCCCTAAACAACCTGCTGGCCTCGCCGGGGTTCAACGCCTGGCTGGAAGGGGAAGCGCTGGACATCGGCCAGATCCTGCACACTAAGAGGGGCAAGCCGCGGGTGGCGATCTTTAACATATCGCACCTGAGCGATCCGGAGCGGATGTTCTTTGTGCCGCTGCTGCTCAACCAGGTGCTGGGGTGGATGCGCTCGCAGCCGGGCACGACCAGCCTGCGGGCCATCGTCTACATGGACGAGGTGTTTGGCTACTTCCCGCCGTTGAGCAACCCGCCGTCCAAGCTGCCGATGCTGACGCTGCTGAAGCAGGCGCGGGCGTATGGGGTGGGCATGGTGCTGTCGACGCAAAACCCGGTGGACCTGGATTACAAAGGGCTGTCCAACGCCGGGACCTGGTTCATCGGCCGGCTGCAGACCGAGCGGGACAAGGCACGCTTGCTCGACGGGCTGGAGGGCGCTTCGGTAGCCGCCCAAGCTGGGTTCGACCGCCAGGATCTGGAGCGGACGATCTCGGCGCTTGGCAAGCGGGTGTTCCTGATGAACAACATCCACGACTCGGTGCCGGATCTGTTCCAGACACGGTTCGCGATGTCTTACTTGCCCGGGCCGCTGACCCGCGACCAGATCAAAGATCTGATGGCTTCCTACAAAGCCGACGCGGGGCCGGTTGCGACCGGAGGGAGTCTGGCCAAGGCAGAGTTGGCTGCCGCCGGCGCCGGAGTAGCCGCCGCGGCTGCCGGAGGCCCGCCGGCGCTGTCGCCGGACGTGCCGCGCTTTTATATCCCGATCCGCGGCCGGACGCCGCGCGGCAGCAGCCTGGTCTACACGCCACGGATCGTGGGCGCGGCCCAGGTGCGGTTTGCCGATGCCAAAACCAGGGTGCACTATGCCCGGCCGGGGGTGTGGCTGACGCCGATTACCGACGAGGCGATCCCGGTCGATTGGGAACAGGCCGAGTCGATCGATCTGGCTGTGTCGGACCTGGGCAAGGAGCCAGAGGAGGATGCCCGCTACGGCGACCTGCCAAGTGCGGCTACCCAGGCGCGAAGCTATGCGGCCTGGACGAAGGACCTGACCGGGTGGCTGTACGCCACGCAGGCGCTCGAGCTGTTTATGAGTCCCAGCCTGAAAGAGGTGTCACAGCCGGGTGAAGAGGAGCGCGATTTCCGCATCCGGCTCCAGCAGTCGGCGCGTGAGGTGCGAGACGAGGAGCTCGACAAGCTGCGGGCCAAGTACGCGGCCAAGATCGAATCGGCACAAGAGCAGCTTCGCAAGGCCGAACAGGCCGCCGATCGCGAGGCAAGCCAGGCGAAACAGGCTCACCTGTCGACCGGTTTGTCGATAGGTGGAACGCTGCTGAGCCTCTTTGGCAAGAAAAAGATCAGCGCCTCGGCGATCGGCAAGGTGGCGAGCGCGGCGAAAGGCGCGGGCCGGTCGTCGCAGCAGCAGAGTGACGTAGCGCGGGCCAAGCAAACGGTCGAGGTCAAGGAGCAAAGGCTGAAGGACCTGGAGGCCGAGCTGCAGGAGCAGGTAGACGCGATGGAGGAGCGGCTCGACCCGGCAACCGAGATCTTGGACACGGTGGCGATCAAGCCCAAGAAGGCCGATATCACCGTCGATCTGGTGGCGCTGGCCTGGGCACCGCATTGGGTGGACGATACGGGCATTGCGACACCGGCGTGGTAGGCGCGGCACGACAGATACGCGGATGGGTTGGATTGCACAGGACGCGAAAGAGTGTGAATCGCGCTTCTGATTTGGGGGTACAGGGTTGAGGTCGAAAGAGTTTCCGGCGGGACAGGTGCCGGCGCCGAGCGTGGCGCCGGCCGGGCAACGGCCCGTTAAGAGCGAGGGCGTTTCGCCCCTACGGATGATAGCGGTCTTGCTTGTCCTAATGGTCATCGCTGGGGTGGCTACGCTGGTTGTCCTCGAGCTGTGGCTGGTCGACCGGATCGTGCCCGGGGTGTATGTTTGGGATGTGGATATGGGCGGGCTGACGCGTGACGAGGCGACGGCCCGCCTGTCAGAGTTTCGCTACCCCGCCGACCGGTGGGTCACGCTACGCTACGGGAACCAGACCTGGCCGGTGGACCCCGGCGAGATGGGGGCCTATCTGGACGTACCGGCCACGGTTGAAGCAGGGCTGGCGGTGGGCCACGGCGGCGGACTGATGGCTCGGCTGGGAGAGCAGGCCAAGACACTGTTGAACGGCCGCCTGCTGCTGCCGGCGTTTGGATTCAACGTGGGCAGCGGAATGATCTTTGTCAGCCGGGTGGCGCGCGAGGTGAATACACCGCTGCGCAACGCCAGCCTAAAGCTGAACGACGATCTGCGCGTGGAGGTGATCCCCGGCCAGATGGGGCGCGAGGTCGATGAAGAGGCGACGCGCCAGGCTCTGGTCGAGCGGATCTCGGCCATGACCGGCGGTGAGGTGCCGCTGGCGATCCAGGAGAGCCAGCCGCTGTTGATGGATGTCAGTGCCGCCCAAACTCAGGTGGAGCGAATCGTCAGCGGGCCGATGACTCTCAACGGGCCGGAAGGGGGATCGTGGACTATCGAGCCCAAAACCCTGGCCGAGTGGTTGACCCTGCGGCCCGTCGCCGGGGCCGATGGCCAGTTCGGCTTGGAGGTCAGCCTCGACCCCGGGCAGGCGGGCCGCCTGGCGCAAGAGATTGCTACCCAGGTGGACCGGCCGCCACAGAACGCCCAGTTCCGTTTCGACGATGCCAGCGGCAGCCTGGTGACGGTTGCCGACAGCGTGACGGGGCGGACGCTGGACGTGACGGCGACCCTGGCGGTGATCGAGGGGGCGGCAGCCGGTGACGTCCCCTCTGGCCGCAGCGCCGAGCTGCCGGTGCTGGACGTCCGGCCCAAGATTGCCACCGAAGACGGTGCCAATCTGGGCATCGTCGAGCTGATCGGCGAGGGAGTGACCAGCTATGCCGGGTCGTCGGCAGCGCGGGAGCAGAACATCGCAGTAGGGACGGCCCAGTTCGACGGGCTGCTGATCGAGCCCGGCGAGACCTTTTCGTTCAACGACTATCTGGGCGAGGTAACCAAGGAGAAAGGGTACGAGGAGGGGATCATCATCTGGGGCAACACCACCAAGGCCGACGTGGGCGGCGGGCTGTGCCAGGTGTCGTCGACGGCGTTCCGGGCGGCTTTTTGGGCCGGGCTGCCGATCGTGGAGCGGACGCCCCACTCTTTCCGGGTGAGCTACTACGAGCCGCCTAAAGGGCTGGACGCGACGATCTATTCCCCATACGTCGATCTCAAGTGGTCGAACGACACAGGGCACTATATTCTGATCCAGACCTACGTAGACCGCGACGCCAACAAGGTCACCTTCCGCTACTATGGGACCAATCCGGGGCGGACGGTGGAGATGGAGGGACCGATCGAGGCCAACCCGGCGCCGCACGGCCCGGCTGTGTATCGCGACGACCCGACCTTGCCCAAGGGCGAGAAGAAGCAGATCGAGTGGGCCAAGGACGGGCTCGACGTGACGGTCTATCGGATCATCAAGGAGAATGGAGTGGAGGTGCGGCGGGACACCTTTTTCAGCCGCTATCTACCCTGGCAGGCAGTCTATCTGGTTGGAACAAAGGAATAGGATAATCCCCCCTTGAAGGCTACATCGATAAAGTCTATGTCACTTTTTCAATCGGGATGCTATTCGACCGGCTGGATCAAGGACTTTTACACCCAGGCCGGCATCTGGTGGGGGGCCGAGCCGCACGACGATCCGGGGGATCACCAGGCCCGCGCAGCGATCGTCGAGCGGCTGCACGGACCGGGCAAGTGGCGGGTATTGGACCTTGGCACAGGGTCGGGGTTTACGGCGGCGGCCATGGCCGATGCCGGCCATGCGGTGGTCGGGGTAGAGCTGAACCCGACCGACATCGCCTACGCCCAGGACCTGCTGGCAGTCCCCCGGCCGGGGTCGTTGTCGATAGTGGAAGGCGACTATTACACCGTCGAGCTGGATGGACGCTTTGACGTGGTCTGCTGGTGGCAGGGGTTCGGCCTGGGCTCGGACGCCGATCAGCGCCGCATGCTGCGCCGCATCGCCCACGAATGGCTGGCACCGGGCGGCTGTGCCCTGATCGATGTGTACAACCCCACCTGGGCAGCTCGCCGCGCCGGCAAGGCGGTCCAGTTGGATGCACTCGAAGGTGTGCCGGGTTCCGTGGACATGATCGAGCGCAGCCACTTTGACCCGGTATACAGCCGCTGGATCGATGAGTGGCAGCCCGTCGCCGATCCGGATAAAGCGCTGGCGCAGACGGTCCGCTGCTACACGCCGGCAGACTTGTTGCTGCTGTTGGAGGGCACCGGCCTGGCTTTGCAGCGGGTCGAGCTGGACGGCCAGGAGGTCGATTTTTCGAGCGGCCGGATCACATTGTCTGAGAAGTTGCTGGAGGCCTGGGCCTACCTGGCCCGGCTGGTCCCGGCAGGCGGCGCGAGTTAAGCAACCTATGAGTTTTGATATCGACGGGCCATATCTTGGAAAAGCAGCGGCCTGCGAGCCGGTCTTGCGCTCTCTGCCCGCCTGGTTCGGCATCGAAGAAGCTATCGTCCACTATGTGGGCGAAATTGACCACTTGCCCACTTTCCTGGCCGGCGACTCGGGAGGTTTGATAGGCTTTGTGAGCCTCAAGCAGCACAACCCCTCTTCGGCCGAGGTGTATGTTATGGCGATCAGGCAGGAGGTGCACCGGCAGGGGGTCGGCCGGGCGCTCATCGAGCGGGCTAGGGAGTGGCTGAGGGTCCAAGGTGTCGAGTATTTGCAGGTCAAGACGCTGGGGCCGTCGCATCCCGACGCCGGCTATGCCAAGACCCGGGCTTTTTACGGTGCGGTGGGGTTCAGGCCACTGGAAGAGCTCACTGAGCTGTGGGATGAGCGGAACCCCTGCTTGATCATGGTCCAGCGGTTGTGATGTTAATAAGGAACCCTCCCGCAGGCACGCAGCCTGCGGGAGGGTTCTTGGTTTTGTGGGTTACTGCCCCTGTAGCTGACCGGTGATGTTTTTGATCAGGTCGATGATCATCTGGATGACAGCTTGGATCAGGCTGTCCTCCTGGCCGATCGCCTGACCGGCGTCTGGTGTGGATTCGGGAGCCGGGGTGACCGCCGGCACACTCAGCGGCGGGGCGTCGCCTTCGCGTACCTCGTAAGCAGCGCCGTCGAGCACGACGATGACGTGATCGCCCACCGCCAGGTACTTGCCCCACTCGGGCCGGGAAGCGACCAGGGCAAAATAGTCGTCCGAGCCAAAGCCAACCGGCGCCGGCGCCATCTTGTCGGGATCGAAGGTCGTGTCGGTCCAGGTGCCCTCGCTAAAGATAAAGGTCTTGTCGCCGACATACTTGACAGGGCTGATCAGGTTGCCGTGCTGGTCCTTGGCGCCGGCCATCTCGACCACCTGGGTCGGCATCACCACTGCAGCGGGAGCATGGGCCTGGGACAGCTCCTTTTCGACCTCACTGCGCTGCACCGCTTCGCCGCCGACGGCGGGCGCGGCGGTAGCCGCGGCTGCCACCTGGTCGGAAATGCCCTGCCTGCCGGCCTCGCTCAGCGCCAGCTCTGTCTCTTCGACGAGAAACGAGGTGTAGGGGGTGATGATGCCGTAGCGGATCGACAGGTTTACGATCTCGTCGACCATCTCCTTGTCTTCACCATGGAGGCGGATCTGCTGCAGCAGGGTGCCTATCTTGCGCGTGGCCCACAACCGGGCGATGAAATCTTGGCCGCCTTCCCGCTCAAAGGTCACGCCGTCGTAGGTGAACCTTTGGATCTGGCCGTTGACCTGACCATTGAGGGTGATTGTCGTGTCGCCGCCGTCGCGATAGCGGCCGACGACGGCCAGTTGCGTCCCGGCAAACAGGTCGGGCAGCGGGTAGGGGTAGACGTCGTCTACCTGGATCCCGCCCCAGTTGATGGCGATGTCTGACAGGAGCGGGGTGCTGACCTTGGCGTAAAAGGCTGACACCTTTTCGTCGATCGCCTCTTCGGGGCGGACGTAGCCGCTGGCGCCGCGGTGGTTCTGAGCGATCGTGTCGAGCAGGACGGTGTTGACGTCATAACCGACGCCAAAGGGAAAGATGCGCACGTTGTCGGGCGCGGCGTCACCGGCGTTGTCGATGATCCGGGTCACGTCGGTCTCGCCCATCGTCGGCAGACCGTCGGTCAGGAAGATCAGGATCGCCGGCCGCTCGGGATCGACCATGTCCAGCGCCTCGAGCAGGGCGCGGTTGATGTCGGTCGACCCGGCGGCCTCCAGGCGGGCAACGAAATCGAGGGCCTCGCCCCGCTCGTCGGCCGAAACCAACTCGCGGTTGTAGGCCCGGGTGCTGGTGCTAAAGGCGATGACGCTAAAGCGGTCCTCGTCGTTCAGGTTGTCCAGGACAAAGCTGAGCGCCTGTTTGGCCTGCTCGATCTTTTGACCGTTCATCGAGCCGGAAACGTCGAGCACCAGGATCACGTCCTTGGCGATCACGTTCTTGGTATCGATCTCAACCCTGGGCGCAGCCAGGAGCAGGAAAAAGCCCTCACCCCGGCCGTCCGGCCTGTAGCTGAGCAGGTTGAGGCCGACCTCTTCCGGCGAGATGGTGTAATAGAGGACAAAGTCACGGTCGGGCTTGACGTTGGACTCTTCATAGCCGATCGTCGCCCCGTAATCGCCGTCACGGACGACATCCACGTCATGGCTGGGAGAGTAGATCGCCTTGATCGCCTCGCCGCTCTTGACGGTGACGCTGACCGACACCTCTTCCAGCGGCTTGGCCGAGAACTTTTCGGTGTTCAGCGGGTAGACATACTCGACCAGACCGTTGTCCAGCTTGAGCACCTGGCTGTACTCGATCTCGATGCGCCGCTCACCGCCGGCCGGGATGGGATAGATGCTGGCCTGGAAGGCGTTGCGGCCGACATATTCGAGGAGGGCCGGGTCGCGCCGCTTGCGGACGATCTCTTCGTAGATGCGGCGAGCCTCTTCGCGCTGCAAAACCTGGCCGGCCAGTTTTTGGCCGTCGACCCACATCGTAAACTCACCGATGGCCGCCTCCTCGGGCAGGGGAAAGAGGTAAGTGCCTTCGATCTCATGCCGGCCCTCGTTAACAAAAATCTGGTCGACGTGGGTGGTAGCCACCTGGTTGTCGATGGTGACGGTGACACGGTGGTACTTGACGGTTAGATAAGGCACGTCGACGATCGGCACATCGGGCGGCGGCAAGGGGACGATAAAGCCGTCGGCCAGGGCGGGGACCGTTGGGCCGAGCAGCAGGATCATCAAGAGCAACGCACTGGATACAAGCTGGACCCGGTTACTATTCATCTCTTCATTCTCCTTATGAGTGCTGATTCCGATATTAAGACGCCGGAACCCGTTCTGAGGTTCCGGTGTCGCAGGGCATGATGCCTGTGTTTGACTTGCCGGGCATTGGGGCTTATAATGGCCTCTGGGAGTGATAAAGGTGTCCAATACCATTGACACAAGCGAGCTGCTGCGCCAGGGAATCGCCGCCGCCAAGGCCGGCCAAAATGAGCAGGCGCGCGGCCTGCTTTTGCAGGTGATCGATCAGGACGAGGGCAACGAGCAGGCTTGGCTGTGGCTGAGCAGCGTCGTCGAATCGCCCGACGACCGGCGCCTGTGCCTGGAGAATGTGGTGGCCATCAACCCCGACAACGTGTACGCCCAGGCCGGCCTGCGCCGGATGGAGGAGAGCCTCCCCTCACCCCAACTCTACCACCCCGCGGGTGGCACTGAACAGAGGTCTCCCCTTCAGGGGGAGGGATCTGCCGGGGAAGGGGGAGAGCTCGGTCAGGGATCAATAGCCCTCTCACCCCAACCCTACCAGCCTGTGGGCGGCACTGAACAGCGGCCTTTCCTTCAGAAAGAGGCGGCTGCCGAAGAGGGGAAAGTAGACGATGCAGTCGGGCTGGTGGAGACGGCGCAGTCATACCTGATGAGGATGCAGAATGTACCGGAGGCGATCGATCTGCTGAACCAGGCGATCGAGGCGCAGCCGGCCAACGGGCAGGCCTACCTGCTGCTGGGCGATGCCTACCTCCAACAGGACAACGTGTCCCAGGCGGCCCGCTACTACAGCCGCGCCGGCCGGTATGCGGCACCCGACTCACGAACAGGCCGCGAGGCGCGCCTCAAGCTGAAGGTGCTGCAAGACTCGGTGCAGCCCAGAGCCGTCCCGGTTGTGGTCGGGCACGCCGGCGCGGTGAGCGTGGCCGACATGCAGAGCTCCTTGCAGCCAAGCCTCACCTACGGCTATGCCGGCCGTCCCGGCTGTGTGTCCCTCTATGCCACGCTGGCAACCGGGTTCGGGGTCTTTGCCCTGCTGGTGGGTGCGGCTGTGGCGATTACCGGCTCGAGCCTGATCTCCTGGCTGGAGGAGAAGGGCCTTCCTTTTGACATAGGTTCGTTGGATAAGGTTTTCTGGATAGTCGCGGGCGTTGGCCTGCTGACGGCGGTGGTCAACCTGGCCATCGCCGCCGGGCTGTGGCGGATGAAGAACTGGGCCCGCATTGGCGTCGTCGTGACCAATGTCCTGGGCACGCTGAGCATCGTCTGCCCGGTTGTCGTGCTCTTTGTCGGCTTGAGCCGGATCTTTGCTTCATCACTGCTGGCCGGACTCCCGACGCCTGTGTGGGCCGCGCTGCTGGCCGGGGTGGCGCTTTTATGCGGCACCACCTATTGGTTTGCGACCAACAGGGAGCTATTCGAATAAAAGAGGCGGCTCGCGGCGGATTCGCCGAATCCGCCGCGAGCCAAAGGGTTAGCCGGCCCGCTAGTAGTTGCGGACGGCGATAGGCAGATAGATCCGCTTTACCGGGCCGACGCTAAAGTGAACGCTCTGCCAGATGGTACCTCCCCACATCAGGTTGGCGACGTTGGTCACTATGCTGGGAGTCCCGGTGTACTGCGCCACCAGGTCGAGAGTGGCCGATTGGTTCGGGACCAGGGCGATGCCCCACCAGGCTGTCCGGGTAGCCGGATAGTAGGTACAGGCCGGATTGCACGACACAAAGTTCAGCCCCACCGGCAGCACGTCAGAGATGACCGCCGCTGCGGCGATGACGTTGCCCACGCTGCTGTACTGGATGTGGTAAGTAATCTGCTCTCCTGGGTTCGGATCGCCCGACAGCTCGGCCCACTTGGTCAGCGCCGGCTGGAGGAAGAGGTAATAGTCCTCGGTCTCGCCGAGGTCATAGCCTCCCACCGGCCCGCGGCCGTCCCCGGGCGCCGGGGCCGGCATGTCGGCGATGCTGACGCGCATCCAGTTCTCGTACGGCATGTTCTTGGCGACCACGATCTTGGATACAAACTGCGATGTCAGCCAGAACGAGGGCGGGTTGAGGCCGGCCCACTGGTTGCGTACGGCCCACTCCGGCGCAGTCGGCCCGCTGGGACAGGACAGGGTGTCGGCCCAGTCGCCGTCGCCGTTCCAGTCGAACCAGACGTTATAGTAGCGGGGTATGGGCCCATACATGAGTGGTGAGGCGACGCTCACCTGCACGGCAAAGCCGGTATTGTTGCAGTCGATCAGAGGAATGGGCAGGGGCACACCATCGTCTTCGGGCCCGTGGAGGAGGTTGTCCCGGTTGGCCTGGTTGGTGGGAGGATCGATGTTGGTCAGTCCGTCCTGGTCGGGTGGCCAGTCGGCGTTGAACTCGCCGGTGACGGTGGCACCCAGCCAGGCGTCGACCTGCGACCAGTGATGGCGCGGTCCTAGCCCTGTACCCCACACAGTGGGAAAGTTGGCCTGGAGGTTGGGCATATAAGCCGTCATCGGCACGGCATAGTTGTTGGCGCTGGCCGGGGCGTCGCCCAGGTCGGCCTCGGCGTCGGAGCAGGAAGCCTGATTGACACTTAGGGTGCAGTTGCCCAGGGCAACGCAGGCGATGTTTATGACGTCGATGCACGAATGGGTCTGGCAGTTGGTGTCGTACCACGAGCCGCTGTCGGGGTTGGCTCCGGCGACCATCCACGGGCGCCAGACGGTCCGGTTAGTGCTGCCGGGAAATGGGTCACCGGTGTCGCCCCAGTTCCAGCTCGCGGCAAACTCTAGCTGGTCAAGCCCGTCGGCTTGCTCCAGGGCGACCAGGTAGTGCGTGCCGGCTCCGGCGCAGGCTCCCTGGCAATGGGGGATGGTCGTGCACTCGGTGTCGTTGTCGGGGCCGCCATAGATCGACCAGAAGGCCTCGTCCACGTGCCAGATCAGCAGGCCGTTGCCGGGCAGCCATTCGTCGTAACTGCCCGCGATCTGCTGCCGATTCTCCAGCAAAAAGTACTCTTGGGCCCGCAGGCGGCTGCTCTTGAGCCGCAGGATCGCGTTTGCCGCCGTTTCCACCGGCGGCATGACGACGCCATCCAGCGGCCCAAACATGGTCCAGTAGGTGTCGAACCCGGCGACGATGCGGCTAAAGGGGTCGGGCCAGGCGGGAGAGCTGCCGCCAAAGACCCACTGGCTGGTGAAGGGGTTCCAGATGGTCGGGCCGTTCCAGTCGCCGCCTGCCATGAGCCCCCACTGGCCGATCCCCTGCGACGAGTTGTCCAGGTCGTACAGATCAGGCAGCCCCCACAGGCCGTGGGCTATTTCGTGGCAGATGACACCGATGGTCATGTCGGTCGCGTTGGGGCCGGCCGAGGCAGGGTTCCAGTACTCGGGGACGGTCACGTAGCGGTCCAGCACCACCCCGTCGAGCATGGGCGGCGTCCCGCCCATCAGTCCGATCGACGAGGCATGGGACCAGATGTCGTTGGCGCTGAGGCTGAACTCGGCGCCCGTCCCGGCGTGGATGACCAGCAGGCTGTCGACCATCAGATCGCCGTCGTTGTCGTACTGTGAAAAGTCGACCAGCGGGTCGATCAGGGCAACGGCGTCCTCGACCATCTTGCCGGCGTTGTTCGGATAGGTTCCCCAGCCGTACCAGCCGGCGGTGTAGTAGGCCATCGTCTGCGGCGCCCGCTGCCAGCCGGTGGCGGCGGGCAGGTTGACGGTGGCCAGGGTTACCTGGCCGTACGACACCTCGTCGAAATAGTCGCGCACCGAGCCCCGCCCGGCCACCGGCGCGGCAAAGAGCAGGTTGTTGAACACGGTCAGGTTGGTGACGGTGGCCGGCCGGTCGGAGAAATCGACCATGATGGCCAGCAGGTTTTCGGTGCCCTGCTGCGGCCGGGGTTTGACGGGCGACGGTGAGACCATCCCGGCCCGTTGGGCCGGGACTATCAGTTGGTCGAGTGGGGGCAGCACGCCTTTTCCCGCGAGCTTGAACTCGGTGCCGGGTGGGGACGGGACGACCGAGGTCAGCTTTTCTTCGACCGGTGGTATAAAGGTGCTGCTTTCTGGTCCCGGCGGGGCAGCGGATAGGTTGGTCACTCCCGGCGCGAGGCCGGCAAGGAGCGCCAGGCATAGAAACAACGAGGCGAACGAACGGGCGATATGACCAGCAGACAATACGCTCATTGTGTACCTCCTTTTCCTGGTTGATATCTATTATACCAACTCGACCACCATTTTGTTTGTGCGAAATCTGTTAAGAATCTGCAATCAGGCTTTGCTGAGGGCGGCTATCTTGGGCCAGCCGTAGGCCGCTTCCACGACCTCGAAATCGAAATCGTCCATCGTCCACCGCTTTTCGCCCACACGCTGCCCGCCCAGCCACTCGTAAAAGCCGCAGGCCGGGTTGCCGGTCAGCACAAAGAGCGCCAGCGAGGTGCAGCCCTGCTCGCGGAGCGCCTTGGCCGTGGCCCGGACCAGCGCGCGGCCAATGCCCTGCTTCTGCAAGGCCCGGCGCACGTGCAGCGAGACCAGCTCGGCGTCGTATGCGCCCTGGGGCAGTTCTTCAACTGGGCCGGACCGGCCGAGGGCATAGCCGGCGATTTCGCCATCGCCGGTCTCGGCCACGAGCAGGATGTCGCCGGCAGGCTCGGCCAGCAGGTCGAGCCAGTCCTGCTCCTGCTCTTCGAGGGAGAAGTGGGCCAGATAATCGGCCGGCATGAGCCCGGCGTAGGCGGTGCGATAGCTATTGACCTGGATGTGGGCCAGGGCGGCGGCGTCGCGCGCTGTTGCGGGACGTATCTTCATGCGTACTCCAAGCGGGTCATTCAATCAATAGAAAGGCGTAGCGGTTCATCGCCTGGTCATAGTCGGGCAGGACCTGGATCGGATAGCCGACCTGCCTAACTGTGGAATAGACGTCGACGGCCATTGCCTCGCCGGTGGGCCGGGCCGATTGTGGATGCTTGCACTCTTGTCGGGTGCCGGCGCATTTGCCGCACATGGAGCAGTTGTTTACAAACAGGAGGAATGCCTTCTGATGGCCTGCCAGAAAGACGGCCCTTTCCAGCTTCAGGAGCTCCTGGTCTATCCCTTTTGTCCAGGCGTGGCGGTCTTCGGGCTTGGATACTCGCTTTTCAAAGTGAAAGATGGCGGCAGCGTTGTACTCGTCAAAGAAGCGGCGGCAGTCGGCGACAGATGGGGTGTTGGGTGGGCAGGACGCGTTCTGGCCATAGTCGGAACAGCCGAAGGTGCATTTCATCCGAACCCATTGGGCGACAACGATCTGGCGTGGATCGATCCATTTGAAATCGGTAAAGCCGTGTTTGGCAAACAATGCTTCGAGCTGGGTGCGATCGCTCATGTGAGATTCCTCTTTAAGTCTGACACTGCGGGCAGAGATAGCATGCTCCGCCCAGGTATTGGATCTTTTCTACGGCGGTCCCACAGTCCGGACAGGGCCGGCTGGCTGCCTTGCCGTCCATGAGGCGGACGTAGCCGCCCGGCCGGCCGTACAGGTCGAATTCGTCGTAACGCCCGCCCTGGTCGATGACTTCCCGGACGGTGTGGAGGATGGCGCCGTGGAGAGCCTGCCTTTGGTTGCGATCCAGCTCGGCGATCGGGTGGCGAGGGTGGAGTCGGGCGCGGAACATGATATCCTGGGCGATGGCGTTGCCCAGGCCGGGGATGAACTGTTCCTGGGTCAGGAGCGCCTTGACGCTCCTTTTCTCGCCCGCCAGAAGGGAATCGACCAGGGCCGAGAAATAGTCGAAGGTGAACTCGGGATCGGTGGGGGTGGGCCGCATGCCCTTGACATATTGCCGCTCCTGCTCCTGGCCAGCCTCGTACAGCTCGTAGGCGCCCCACATCTGGGTGGCGGCTGTCAGCGCCGATCCGTCTGTGAAGGCGAGGTACAGGTGATATTTGGCGGGCGGCTGGGAGCCGGCCGGAAGGTAAAGCACCTTGCCGCCGCATTCCCCGAACAACAGGACATAGCCGGGATCCAGGGGGATAAACAGCCATCGGCCCCTGGATCGGGCCAAGCCAACAACCTTACCTCTGGTCAGCGTTTCAAACTCGTCGTGGGTCCGGTTGTACCAGACGAACTTGTGGGGTGAGTTGCCCAGGCCTCCCCGGGCGATCGTCTTGCCGGCCAGCGCCTCGTTCATCTGCCTGGACAGGGTTACATACTCGGGCAGCTCGAACATTGGTCACCTCCTGGACTGTGCGTATAGGGAATTATAGGGCCAGAAGTGAGATCCGTCAAGACGGGCGGCGCATCTTTTACGATGGCCCGGTGTTTTATGAACCGAAATCGTGAGGCGGAGGGGAAAGCAGAATGCGCAAACGGATCGTGATCACCGGCCTGGGGGCAATTACTCCCCTGGGCAACGACGTGGCTACCTTTTGGCAGGCGTTGGTCGCCGGGCGGTCGGGCGCCGGCCCCATCACCACTTACGACACCTCAGAACTGGCGGTGCGGATCGCAGCAGAGGTCAAGGATTTTGACCCGGTGGCGGCGCTGGGCCGCAAGGAGGCCAAGCGCACCGACCGGTTCACCCAACTGACGCTGGCCGCGGCCCACGAGGCGGTGGCCGATTCAAAGCTCGATTTTTCCAGGAACGGCGACAACCAGGACGTCGGGGTGATCATCGGCACGGGCATTGGCGGGATCGGCACGCTGCTGGAGAATTACGACGTGTTTCGCGAGCGAGGACCGCGGCGGGTGAGCGCGCTGATGGTGCCGATGATGATGCCCAACGCCGGGGCGGGCGGCATTGCCCTCCGGTACGGCATCCACGGCCCGGCCATGTCACTGAACGCGGCCTGCGCTACCGGCAGCAACGCCATCGGCGAGGCGGCCGAGCTGATCCGGCGCGGCACAGCCGAGGTGGTGATCTGCGGCGGCGGCGAGTCGGTGATGCACCCCCTGGCCTTGGCGGCGATGCACAACATGGGCGCCGTCTCGGCGCGCAACGACGATCCGCAGCGGGCCAGCCGCCCGTTCGACGCCGACCGCGACGGATTCCTAATGGGCGAAGGGGCCGGCGTGCTGGTGGTGGAAAGCCTGCGCCACGCCCGACGGCGCGGCGCGCACATCTATGCCGAAGTGGTAGGCTATGGGGCGAGCTGTGATGCTTTTCATATCACCGCGCCGGACGAAAACGGGACTGGGGCGGCCCTGTCGATGACCATGGCGCTGCGCAGCGCCGGCCTGCGCCCCGACGAGATCGACTATATCAACGCTCACGGCACGAGCACGCCGCTCAACGACCGGATTGAGACGATGGCCATCCACAAGGTGTTCGGGCCGCTCGCCGGCAAGGTCCCGGTCAGCTCGACCAAGTCGATGGTCGGCCACCTGATGGGCGGGTCGGGGGCGGTGGAGGCGATCGCCTGTGTCAAGACGCTGGAAACCGGCATCATCCACCCGACGATCAACTATGAGACGCCCGACCCCGACTGTGACCTGGATTATGTGCCAAACCGGGCGCGGCAGACCAATCCGCGCACGGCGCTGTCCAACTCGTTCGGTTTTGGCGGTCACAACGCGACGCTGATACTTGGCAGGTGGGATGAAGGCTAGGAGCTAGGCCAGGATATCTTCCCCCCCGTCCACGCGGATCGTCTGGCCGGTCATCCAGGCGCTGCCGGGCTGGGCCAGGGCCACCAGGGCGTTGGCCACGTCTTCCGGGAGGGTCATCCGGCCATAGGGGTGCCGCTTCAGGGCCAGGTGCATCGCCTTCTCGTGGCCGGGGATCTGGCGCAGGGCCGGCGTGTCGGTGATGCCGGCCTGGATGGCGTTGACCTTGACGTTGCGCGGCGCCAGCTCCACGGCCAGGTAACGGACGTGGCTCTCCAGGGCCGCTTTGGCCGCCCCCACGGCGCCATAGGTCGTGTAGGCGCGGTGGCTGCCGGCGCTGGTCATGGCATAGATACGGGCGTCGTCGGCCAGCAGGTTGCGCCACACCAGGTCCTGGGTCCAGTAGATCAGGCTGTGGGCCATGACGTCGAGGGTCATCTCGATCTGGGCCCTGGTCAGGCTGTCTGCCGGGGTGTCGGCCACCAGCGGTTTGAGCGAGCCAAAGGCCAGGGAGTGGAGCACCAGCTTGACCCGGCGCTCGCCCAGCTCGGCCTGGAGTGTGTCGAGGGCCTGGCGCCGCTTGTCGTCGTCGGCGGCGTTGATGTTGAAAAAGAGGGCGCGCCGACCAGAGGTCTCGATATCGGCTATCACCGTTTCGACGCGGGACAAGCCGGCCTTGGAGTCGAGGTGAACCCCCGCGATGTCCATGCCGGCCGCCGCCAGGGCGCGGCCGGAGGCGGCGCCAAAGCCGCTCGACGCGCCAAGGATCAAAGCCCAGCCTGAAAGTGTTTTGTCGCTCACGAAATCCCCCTCCTACTGGCGTTAGGGATAGAACACAGGGTAGCTTGTGAAGTTACGCCGGTAGGGTGGTGCGCCGGACCTAATCTTGGGCGGCTCTACCTCTACTGCCCGCGCGCTGCCCGGGCCTGCCGCACAATCTCCTCTACCTGCCCCCAGTGGTCCTCAGTGTGCATCAAGCCAAGCACGTACCGCCCGATCGCGTTTACCTGCGGCCTGCCTGACCAGATCTCGTACGCGTTGTCCAGGTGGGGCTGTGCCGGCCACATTCCCAAGCTGGCCAGCCCCATCCGCCGGCTGTCCTCCAGGCGCAGCCGGCACCCAGCGATGGTCCTCATCTCCTGCCACGGCACTTCATAGCGCGAACGGCCACGGTATTCTACCCCTCGTGCCAGCTCGGCGGCCACCGCCGCCGATTCTTCTGCCGAAGCCGTGGTGTGCACGATCACATGCCCCAGGTTCCAGGCCATGTGCACCTCTTCCGGCGTCGCCGCGAACGGATCGTTCGCCTCTATGTCCAGTGGCTCGAAAACCACGTCGGCGTCCACGCAGCCCGCAATCATGCGGAGCATGGCGCCGGCCAGCTCATTGGTCAGGTCGCGCAGGTCGTCGATCGTCAGGCCGGCAACCAGGTCGGCAAAAGTGATCTCCCCACTTCGTACGGCTTGAAAGTTTAGCATTGCTCCTCCACTTTAAGGAGATATTCATATTTTTCGGCTATGGCCAAGTACTTGGCTCGCTCATCGCTCTGACCGTCGGTCGCCTCAAGCCCGCGTCTATACAGCTCCCTCAGGTCAGACAGGCCCACAACTTGGAACGTATACCCGTCAATCGTCAGCGTGTTGTAACCTCCCGACAAGCCCGCCATCCAATGCTCTATCGAGTCAAACTCGACTTTCAGATCATCCTTATGGACCTGCAGGACATGCCATTCCTTTAGCTCATGGGCCATACCTTTGGCACCCAAGGCACGGCAGAGCCGTGGAAATTCTAGCTCAGAACACGCCAGGTCAATGTCGTTTACCCTCATCGCCTGATTCTGCGTGTAGCCGAACACTGCCAAGCTGCCATTGAGTACCGGCGTGATCTCCAGGTCGCTGCAAATGGCAATGACTTGTTTGCAGAACTCAAACAGCCTGGCGAAATGCTCTCTATTCTTTGGACGCTCGTTCCGAATCTCGATCATGTACCGTGATAACAAAAACCCCGCCGTAGCTCGAAACCTGCTCGTAGCCGTCGAAAGGGAATTCTTTGGCAAGAGTGACCGTGGCATCACAGTTCTCTGCCCAGTGATCGAAAAGCTGCACACGCTCGGACTGGCTCATGACGGCCGTCACCTGTCCTTCATATAGTCCGAAATGATCTCTCTGAATTCCTCGTCGGCCTCTTTGGCAATCTCGTTTCCCAAGTCGGGGCGGGCGATCCACCACCAGGCTAATGTCTCTGCAGCAGCCGGCGGCTCGTTGTTTGGACACCATCCCACCCATCCGTCTCCCATGTCGACGATGTCCCCGTAGAGCCAATCCATCGCCGATACTCGTTCGTTGAGTCGCTCAAACTCTGGTATATCGCACCAGGCTACCCGGTGAGGCAAGGACTGAAGCATTGATCTTGTCGCCAGATCGATCGCTTGAGCCTCCTGCCGGCGGGGCAAGGATTGAGGGATTGGCTTTGCTGCCGAATCGCTTACCAGAGCCTCCTGCTCCAAATACCACTTGCCTTCCTCCCAGTTCTTCAGAGACTGCCGTGCCCCAGAGCCTATTATGCCTGGCTCGCGGGCAACACGCCGCAACGCTGCCTGCGACCGGATCGGGTCATACTTGAGCGAATAGGTGGCCGCCGTCCCGGCAACAGCCGGATCTTTATTATCCACTTCGGCCAACAGCGCCTGCCGACCACTTTCGCCGATCTCGACGATTTTTCGGAAGGCCTGGGCAATGCGCTTTGCCTGCGCGTTTGTTTGGCGCCATTCACCACGCATAGTGGCCTCATGGTGCTTTTTTGTCGCTTCCACGAATGTGGCAACCAGCCTGCGGATTTGATCTTGTGCCATCCGGTTCTACCCTCCCGGTTGCTGAATTTCGCACCGAGCCCTGATTAGCCGGCCATTGCTGCCCGGCGCCGCCTCTCCTGACCCAGCCCGTCAACCGAATAGATGACGAGCGCCAGCCAGATCGGAGCGAACCCCAGTAGACGGGTGGGTGTAAAAGGCTCAGCATAGACAAGCACCCCGAGCAGGAACTGGCAAGTGGGAGAGATGTATTGCATGATCCCTACCGTCGCCAGTGTCACCTGCCGGGCCGCATAAGCGAACAGGAGCAGCGGCAGGGCGGTGACTATCCCGGTGCCGGCCAGGAGCAGGGTGGTGGCAGCCCCGGCATGCCCGAACGACCCGCCGCCTATCCCTTCCTGGTAGACGAGATAAGCGAAGGCCGGGATGGATAAAGCAGCGGTCTCCAGCGACAGCCCTTCCAGAGATCCCAGTGGTGAGACCTTGCGCAGGAGCCCATAGAAGCCAAAGCTGAGCGCCAGGCCCAACGCGATCCAGGGGAACGCGCCATAGCCCACCGTGAGCGACAGCACACCCACCGCAGCCAGGCCGATGGCGACCGCCTGCCAGCGGCGCAGGCGCTCCCCCAGAAAGAGCACTCCCAGGAGTACGTTGACCAGCGGGGCGATGAAGTAGCCAAGGCTGGAATCCACCACGTGTCCCGAGTTTACCGCCCAGATGTAGATAAACCAATTCAAGCTTAACAAGCAGGCGCTCACCAGGGAGATCAGCAGCGTCCTGGGGTTGGCACGTGCCTGCCTAATCCATGCCCACTGCTTTCTTGCCGCCAGCACCAGCAGGACGAAACCCAGCGACCAGATGGTGCGGTGGCACAGGATCTCAAGGGGAGGCACCACCTGGATCGCCTTCCAATAGCCGGGCAGGAGGCCCCACAACGTGTAGGCCAGGATGCCGGCAATGACACCCTGCTTCATCCGTTTACCACATGCCCGGCACCAGCCGGTAACGCACCCGCCGGGCATAGTCCGCATAGCCGGCCAGCTCGGCTTGCAGGGTGCGGTCCTCGAGGGCGGTGCGGAGGAGAAGCAGGACGGCGGCCAATCCGCTGGGGATCATGGCCCACCAGGAAGCGAGCAGGACCGGCACGGCCAACTCGTACAGGATCGCGCCGATGTAGGCCGGGTGGCGCACGTAGCAGTAGGGGCCGCCGGTGACGACGGTCTGGCCGCGCTCGGGCTGGATGCGGACGATCTGCGAGAAAAAGGCGTTGGAGGCTATGGCCCACACGAAGAGGAGGTCATAGCCCAGAGCGCACACCGCCAGCGCTGCGACTTGAGCGACTACAGGCAGGCCGCCCGTCCAGCCGTGGCGCTGATCGAGCCCGGCGACGATATAGCGCACTAACTGCAAGAGGCCGAGGGCGCTCATGATGGCGGAGTCCCACGATTTGGCTCCCTTGCGCGGCCCCAGACGCTCGGCCAGCAGGGCCGGGTTGAGGCGCAGGACGACGATGGCTGTGCCCGCTATCCACACAAACATCACCGCCAGAGCTGCCCAGGCAGGCCGCCAGTCGATCCGCCCGGCCGGCCAGAACAGGGCCACGCCCATGCCGGCCAGCCCCAGAGCTTCACGGGCCAGGTAACGGACGACGAGCTTGGTGTCTATGTCCCTCCGCATCACAGCCAAGGATCTCTCCCTACCTATTTCAGCGCGTCGGCGATGGCCGTGGCCCAGACGGTGATGGCGTCCCAATCGCGATAGTCGCCGGCGGGCGCCTTGACGTTCTTGAGCAGCCACTTTTCGATGAAATTCATCTTTTGCGCGTTCGCCGAGCCGTGAAACAGGGCGATGCCGCGGGGCTTGATCCGGTCGGCGACCGGCTGCAGCCCGGTGGGGAAGCGCCAGCCCTGCGCCAGCGCAAGCGGATCGCCCTCGCCGGTGGGCCCGCTTGAGAACAGCCAGACCGGCCGCTCGGCCAGCGCCTGCTCGTTGGCCTTGAGAAACGCCGCCGCCTGTTTGCGCCATTGACCGATATAGACCGCGCTGCCCAACACGACGGCCTTGTAGGCCTGCACGCTGCCGGCGCGCTCTGCCGGCAGCACCTCGGCGTCCAGGCCCGCCTGGCGGAGCACCTGCCCGATCCTCTCGGCGATCTCTACCGTCGCGCCATACTTGGTGCCATAGGCGACCAAAACCTTACCGTCCATTGTTTCTCCTCCTCGTGTAGTTCTTGAATCACTGAAGCACTGAAGGCTCTGAGGGCACTGAAAGATGCTGCGGGCGTTTCAGTGTCTTTATCGTCTTCAGGGCTTCAGTGGTTCCAATAATCTAAAGCAAGTCCGCCGCCCTCGCTGCGAAACTTGGCCCGTTATTACTCGTCGTCTACTACCATGGCAGTCTGTCCCGGCGCCCCCACGGCGCTGCCCGGCACCGCGTCTGGCAGCTCCACCTCGACACGGCGGATGGGGCGGATAAAAGCGGCGATGAGGGGAGCAATGGCCACGACGAGTCCGGTGAGGACGATGATCAGGCCGATGCCCCGGCCGGGGCCGACCCCCAGGATGCGCCCGGCGCTACCGGCGAGCGCGCCCCCCTCGGCCATGAGCGGCTCGGCGACGCGATCGGCCAGCGGTCCGGCAAGCAGGTAGGCCAGGGGGGTGATGGCGCTGCCGATCATCATCCGTGCGGCAAAGACACGGCCCTGCACGTCGGGAGCGACCTTGGCCAGCCAGATGGCCTGACTGGCGGCGTTGGCCATAGGCGCCAGGCCGAACAGGACCAGGTTGCCGGCGCCCATGAGCAGGATGTCGGGCCGCAGGCCGACGGCGCCCATGCCCAGGCCCGAAAGGGAGATGGCGCCGAGTATGGTGTATATCTTGCGCCGGGTGCCACCCCAGGCGCTCATGACCAGGCTGCCGGCGAGCATCGCCAGCCCGCTGATGGAGAGGAGGCTGCCCAGCGCCTGGGCGTTGAAGCGTGACAGGACCAGGGGGGTGAACAGGGCGCTGTAAAAGCCGAGCGCGAAATTGACGATGGCGAACAGGATGAGCATGCCCAACAGTCCCCGGCGAGCGCGCAAATACCCCCAGCCAAAGGCCGCCTCGCGCAGCAGCGAGCCACGGCCGGCGGCGCCGGGCTGTGCAGTGGGGCGGGGAATGCGAACGGCCAGCAGGGTGAACACGGCAAAGAGAAAGGTGGCGAAATCGATCAGGAACACGCCCTGTATGTCAATCACGGCGATCAAAAAGCCGGCGGCCAGGGGGGCGATGATGGTGGAGGCCGCATCGGCAAGCTGCATCAGCCCGCCGACGCGCCCGAACTGTTCCTTGGGCACCAGCAGCGAGGGGACGGCCATGTAGGCGGGCCGCTGAAAGGCGCCCAGCGCCGAGGTGAGGGCGTTGCCGACGTACACGTGCCACACCTCCAGGCGCCCGGTGGCCAGCAGAACCCAAAAGGTCAGGGTGACCAGGGCCGCGCCGGTGTCGCTCAGGATCAACACCCGCCGCCGGTCCCAGCGATCGACCAGCGCCCCGGCGAACGGCAACAATAGCAGATTGGGCAGGCTGGCGGCCACAAGCGCCAGGGCGAGCTGCGTGGCCGCCCCGGTGCGGTTATAGATATAGACGCCCAGGGCAAAGCTGGTCAGGCCCGAGCCGATCAGCGAGATGAGCTGGCCAAACCAGATGATCAGAAAGGTGCGAGTGCCGGAGCGCTCGCGCGGCTGTGCTAATGCCATAGGAAGGTTCTCCTAGTTCGTGGGAGGTATTATACTCGATAGGATGGAGAATTGGCTAGCCGGGGATTGGGGATTGCGGAGTGGAGGGTGGAGGTTCCCCCACATGGAGGTGGATTGGCGGGCACATCTTTGGCCATGGCTTGGTGTTCTATCAGGCAAGATCCCGGAAAGGTGGAAAGAAGGTTGACTGAACGTCAAGATCCGCGCCGCGCTCACATCATCGGTTGGGGCAAGGCGGTGCCCGATCGGGTGGTGACCAACGACGATCTGGCGGCAATGGTCGATACGACCGACGAGTGGATCCGGCAGCGGACCGGCATCGTCGAGCGGCGGATCGCCGGTGACGGGGAAACGACACTGACGCTGAGCCTGGAGGCGGCTCGCCGCGCCCTCGACGCGGCCAACCTGGACCCGGTCCATCTCGACCTGGTGATCGTGGCGACGGTGACCCCCAACCATGCCTTTCCGGCGACCGCCTGCCTGCTGCAGGACGCTCTGGGTGCGGAGCACGCGGCGGCTTTTGACCTGTCGGCCGGCTGCTCCGGCTTTGTCTATGGGCTGAGCGTGGCGGCCGACCTGTTGGCTGGCGCGAACTATGATCACGCGCTAGTGGTCGGCGCCGAGACGCTGTCGCGTATCACCGACTGGACTGATCGAAATACGTGCGTCCTGTTTGGGGATGGGGCCGGCGCGGTTGTGTTGCAGGCCGGTGAAGCGCCCGGGGGCGTTCTCGCCTCAGTGTTGGGCGCAGACGGATCGGGCGGAGAGGTGCTGATCCTGCCCGCCGGCGGCAGCGCGCTGCCAACTACGATCCAGACAGTAGCGGCCCGGCAGCATTTTGGCCGGATGCAGGGGCAGCAGGTGTTCCGCTTTGCCACCCGGATCATGCCCGAATCGGTTCGTGAGGTGCTCCACCGAGCAGGCCGGACGGTCGAAGAGGTGACGTTGTTCGTGCCCCACCAGGCCAATGACCGAATCCTGCAGTCGGCGGCCAAAGGGCTGGGAGTGCCAGAAGAGCGGCTGTTCAGCAACCTGGCCCGTTATGGCAACACTTCGTCGGCGTCGATCCCGATCGCCCTGTGTGAGGCGATCGAGCAAGGGCTGATCGAGCGCGGCGACCTGATCTGCTTTGTCGGGTTCGGCGCAGGGCTGACCTGGGCAGCGGCGGCCATTCAGTGGAGCCTGCCGCTGCCGGTGGCTGCGCCGCCGAAGCCACGCATGGCGTGGCGCTGGCTGCGCTACCGGATGGCCCGGCTCCGCTCGCTGTGGCGGCGGCTGTGGCGTCTGGTAGATGCCCGGCTGTTCAACATCCGGTACGATGAGAACGGCAGGCGGAAGAACAAGCGCTAGAGAAGCCATGGCCTTATTTTGACGCCTACCCCCACCTCTAGTACAATATAGGTGCGGGCGCAGGCCCGACGCCGATCGGCACAAAGGGGAGGCCAGAATGCAGCCAGCGATTATCGTCCATGGCGGGGCGTGGAACATCCCACCTGAGGAGCAGGAGGCAAGCCGGCAGGGCACATGCCGGGCTGTCGAGGCCGGCTGGGCGGTGTTGGAGGCAGGCGGCTCGGCGGCCGATGCCGTCGAGTCGGCGGTTGTCGTCATGGAGGACGACGAGGCGTTCGACGCCGGGCGGGGCTCGCACCTGAACACCGACGGCCATGTGGAGATGGATGCCGGGTTCATGGATGGCGCCACGCGGCGCGTCGGCGCGGTGGCCGCGGTGCAGCTTGTCCAGAATCCGATCCGGCTGGCCCGGGTAGTGATGGACCAATCGGAGCACATACTGCTGGTCGCCGACGGCGCACAGCGTTATGCCCAAAAGATGGGCATTCCCAGTTGTACCCTGACCGACCTGGTGGTGCCCCGTGAGCTCGATCGCTGGCAGGCTTATCTGCAGCAGCGGGATCAGGCGGCCGATACGGTGGGCTGCGTGGCACTCGACCGGCACGGCCACATCGCGGCCGGCACGTCGACGGGCGGCACGCCGAACAAGATGCCCGGCCGGGTGGGCGATGTGCCGATGGTTGGCTGTGGCTTTTACGCCGACGACGAGATGGGAGGCGCTTCGAGCACCGGGTGGGGGGAGAGCATCGCCAAAGTGATCCTGGCCCGGATGGCGCTGCATCACCTGGAGATGACGGGCGATCCCCAGGCGGCAGCCCGGGCCGCCATCCAGGTGCTGATCGACAAGGTCAAGGGCCGGGGTGGCATCATCCTGCTGTCGCCCGACGGCCGGCCCGGCTGGCACCACAACACCCCACACATGGCCTTTGCCTATCGCACGGCAGGCATGGACGCACCCCTGGTTGGGCTATAACCCTACTTGGCGTTCTGGCCGACTTGTGGTACAATTTGCTCAGGCAGGCGTCGGAGCAAAGCCTCTACGCCCGATTCGGCAGGCGTGCACCTGCGACCTGAGGAGTAAGGGGATGGCAGAATTGCCAGACGGACGCCATCGCCCGGCAAGCTGTTCATCGTCGAAGGAATCGATGGCTCTGGCAAAAAAGAAACCGAAAAAGAGATGAGTGTCGTTGACGAGGTCAAAGACCGCCTGGACATCGTCGAAGTGATCCAGGGCTACGTGCCGCTGAAGAAGGCAGGGCGCAACTATAAGGGGTTGTGCCCGTTCCACGCCGAAAAGACGCCATCGTTCGTCGTCTTTCCTGATTCGGGCACGTGGCACTGCTTCGGTGCGTGCGCTACCGGCGGCGACGTCTTTACCTTTGTCATGAAGCGAGAGAACCTTGATTTCGGCGAGGCGCTGGCGATCCTGGCCAGGCGGGCCGGGGTTGAGGTGGCGCCGCGCAGCCCACAGGCGGCCGAGGCCGATCAGCGGCTAGATCTTTTGCGCGAAATCAACCAGGCGGCGGCGCTCTATTACCATAACCTGTTGCTCAACAGCGCCGAAGCGGCGCGGGCGTTGTCTTACTTGGAAGGGCGAGGGTTTAACCGCACTATGCTGGAGCGGTTCCAGGTGGGCTATGCCCCCGATCGGTGGGATGGGCTGCTGCGCTACCTGACCGGCAAGGGCTACGCCGTGGCCGACCTGGTCGAAGTGGGTGTGATCAGCGAGCGGGACGACCGCAGTGGATATCACGACCGTTTCAGGCGGCGGATCATCTTTCCCATCCGCGACCAACAAGGGCGGACGATCGGCTTTGGAGGGCGGATCCTGGATGATGGCATACCCAAGTATTTGAACTCGCCCCAGACGCCATTGTTCGACAAAAGCAGTGTGCTGTACGGTCTGGACCTGGCCCGGCAGGGGATCCGCACCAGCGGCGTGGCGGTGATCGTCGAGGGGTATACCGACGTGCTGATGGCCCACCAGTACGGCCTCGACAATGTCGTGGCTCAGATGGGCACCGCGCTGACCGAGTCGCAGCTCAAGCTGCTGAAAAGGTACACCAGCCGCTTTGTGCTGGCCCTCGATCCCGACGCTGCCGGCGATCAGGCGACGCTCAGAGGCCTGGACGTTGCCCGCCAAGTGATGGACCGTGACGTTGTGCCGGTGCGCATGGCCAATGAGATGCTCCGCTTTGGGGATCGCCTGGCGGCAGATATCCAGATCATGGCCCTGCCGGCCGGCCGCGATCCTGATGAGGTGATTCGCGACGACCCGGCCGAGTGGGTGAGGCTGGTGACCCAGGCCCAACCGATCATGGACTATTACTTTCAGGCTCTCACCGCCGGCCTGAACCTGGCTACCGCAGAAGGCAAACGCGAGGCGGTCCACCGGCTCGATCCGCTCCTGGCCGAATTGGGCGACTGGACGTTGCGGATGCACTATGTGCAACAACTGGCGCGGATGATCCAGGTGGACGACCGGGTGTTATGGGAGCAGATCCGGAGGGGCGCTGCCGGTCAAAAGCCCCAATCTCGGCCGGCACAGCTCGAGACGCCTGCCAAGAAGGCGGAGAAGGTGGCGTTGGGCGTAGACGAGCACTGTCTGGCGTCGCTGTTGGCTTTTCCCTACCTGTTCACCCAGGCCGACGAGGCGCTCAAGGCCGGCGGTGAGACCGGGCTGCAGGCCGAGGATTTGAGCCAGGCCCAGGATCGGACTATCTTTGCCGCCTGGCGCCATTGGCTTGAGGGCGGCGGCGCACCCAGCGCTCGCGCTGACTTTTATGAAACGTTGGACGAACAGTTGCAGGACCGGGTCGGCTATTTGCTGGAAGCCCTGGCCAGACAGCCTGCAGCTCCCGATGACCTGGTGCGGGATAAGGTGATCGGCGCCGTGATCCGGCTGCGGCTGCAAAACCTGCGCCGCAAGAACGAAGAACTGCGTTTTTTGCGACAGGACGCTCAGGCGTCTGGAGATCGCCAGACGGCGATGGACTTTGGCGGGCTGACGCGGGAGGCAACGGCGCGGATCGGCCGTCTGGAGAAAGCGTTGGACGAGCGCACCATGATGGGCCGCCGGCGGCGGGAGGATGCCGCCGTGCGCGTGATCACACCCGATGAATAGCCTTTCGAAAGATCCTGGCAAGGAATGATGGCCGAAGAAACGACCGCGGAAGTTCCTGAAAAGCGCCGCCGCAAGAAGCGCAAGTCAGGCGTCGCCGAGCAAGTGCCTGCAGGCCAGGCCCTGATTGCGCGCCCCGAGGAGCACGGCCATCAGCCCGCCGGACTGGATCTGGATCCTGATGCTGCAGCCGAAGATGCCGTTGTGCCGCAGCTGCTCTTGGATCTGGAAATGGCGCCGCCTGCGGCCGAAGCGCTGGAGGAAGTAGAGCCACCGCCACACGAGCTTAATGCACTCGAAGAAGAGATCGAGCAGGTCATAGCCGAGGACCTGTCGATCGAGGAGCTGGACTCTACTCTCGAGGGCAGCAATGATCCGGTGCGCATGTACCTGCGTGAGATTGGGCAGGTGCCGCTGCTGCAGTCAGAAGATGAGGTTGTACTGGCGCGGGCGATCCTGGACGGCAAGGCCGCCCAAAAGTGCCTAGCTGCCGACGGGGACCTGCCTCCGGAGATCGAGGCTACCTATCAGGAACAGGTGGAACAGGGCTCCCAGGCCACCCGGCGCCTGGCCGAGGCTAACCTGCGCCTGGTGGTCAGCGTTGCCAAGCGCTACATGGGCCGCGGGATGTCGCTGCTGGACCTGATCCAGGAGGGGAACATCGGGCTGCTGCGGGCGGTGGACAAGTTCGACCACACCATGGGCTACAAGTTTTCAACCTACGCGACATGGTGGATCCGGCAGTCGATCAGCCGAGCCATTGCCGACCAGGCGCGGACGATCCGCATCCCGGTGCACATGGTGGAGACAATTAACCACTTGCTCAGGATTCAACGGCGCTTGCAGCAGGAGCTGGGCCGCGAGCCAACGCCAGAGGACGTGGCCCTCGACTCGGAGATGAATCTGCTGGAAGACGAGGAGCGCGAAACGATCCTGGCTGCGTTGGCTGAGGACGAGCGGGTGGACCCGGTATTGAATCGCAAGCTGCGGCGGGCGGCCAAACGGGTGCAGCAGATCATGCGCATTTCGCAAGAGCCGATGTCGTTGGAGACGCCGGTAGGCAGCGAGGAGGACAGCCTCCTGGGCGATTTTATCAAGGATGAGACGGCGCTGGGCCCCGACGACGCAGCGTCGAAGCAGTTGCTGCGCGAGCAGATGCGAACCATCCTCGGCTCACTCAACCGCCGCGAGCGGCAGGTGCTCGAGATGCGCTTTGGCCTGAAAGACGGCCAGGGCCATACTCTGGAGGAGGTTGGTCAGGCATTTGGCGTTACTCGCGAGCGGATCCGGCAGATTGAGGCCAAGGCGCTGCGCAAGCTGCGGCACCCCATCCGCAGCCGTAAGCTGCGCGATTATCTGGCGTAAAATACAACCTCTCGCAGGCACACCTGCGGGAGGTTTTTTGCGAGTGCTTTTCTTGACACTTGAGGGCTGCTAATGTATAATTGGCTCTCAGTGTTCCTCGGTAGCTCAACTGGCAGAGCGACCGGCTGTTAACCGGTTGGTTGTAGGTTCGAGTCCTTCCCGAGGAGCCTGTTGTTAAGCCGTCGGTCTGAAAAGACCGGCGGCTTTTTGTGTCAAGCTGCACTCTCCCGGCGTTGACCGGAGCGGGCAATTGTGATACAATAGCTGCAAGGCTTGTGATTTTCACACTGTTTTGCGACCTCTGGTCCGATCTTGGGAGGATGGCGCATGGCACGGCGGGTTCTTATCATCGAGGACGATCCAGATATCATCCAGTTATTGCACTATGTCGTGACGCGGGCAGAGTGCGAGTCGGTGCTGGCATCAGGAGGAAAACAGGGATTGCGGCTGGCGCTGAAGGGCAAGCCAGATCTGATCCTGCTCGATCTGATGATGGACGACATGGATGGATGGAGCACGTTGGAGGCCCTCAAGGCCGACGAACGGCTGCGCTCTATCCCGGTGATCATTGTCACGGTCAAACAGGAGGTAGAGGATTACGACCAGATCGATGCCCACGCCGGGATGTTCGATGGCTGGGTATCCAAGCCCTTCCAGGTGGATGAGTTAGTAGGCCGGATCCACAAGGTCTTGGGTTAAGCCAGGCGCGCTCGCGATATGACCTCCTCCTTGCATCCGCGTTTGGATTTGCTTTCCTCTTCTGAATCAGATCGACTTCATCGGCGGTCGGTTGAGCTGCTGAGGCAGTCGGGCTGGCAGTTCGGCTGTAGTGAGGCGTTGGATCTGCTTCAAGCGCATGGCTGCACGGTAGAACGCGACCGGATGATTGCTCACATCCCGGCCGCCGTCGTGGATCGGTCGCTGGCAACCGCACCGTGCGTGGTCAAGCTGGCGGCACGGAATCCGGCCTACGACCTGGCACTCGACGGCGCAGACGTCCATTTTGCCTTTGGCCGGCCGTACATGCCTGTTGCCGGCCCGGAAGCTATCCGTCTGGCCGACGCGGTGGCCGGGATCGAGGTCGTCAATCTTGGCACGGACCAACCGGATTACCTGACCGCTGCCTGGGCCAACACCGGCAAGCACCTGCGCCTGCCCCTGCCACACCCGGCACATGTACCGCTCATTCTGGAGATGGCCGCTGCGGTGTCTGGCGGCCAGGCGGTGGGCGAGCGGGGGGCAATCCTGTCGGTGGGGGTCTCTGCGCCGCCCGGCCAGGCGGAAGAGTCGGCGATGGCGCTGGCCGGACATGGCGTCCCGATCGTGGTCTGCTGTGCCATCGGCGGCTGCTCGGCCGCAGAGGCGAACGCCGGTTTTCTGGCCTCGCTGGTGTTGTATCAGTGTGTGCGGCCCGGCGCGCCACTCATCTACGGGATTCAAGGCCGGTCAGGCTTTCATGACTTGCCAGGCCTGGTGCGAGCGTTGGGCCTGGCCCGGCGCTATGGCGTGCCGGTCAGCGTGGACGGCTTGTCGACCTCCGCCGGCCACTTGGGGCCGCAGTGCGGCGGTGAGGGGGCTCTGGCAGCGACGCTGGCCGTTTTGGCCGGCGCCGACGAGGTGCAGGGCGCCGGGCTGCTGGCCGGCGGGCAGGTCTTGAGCCCTGAAAAGCTGATCCACGACGCTGAGCAGGCGCGGCAGTTGCGGCGCCTGGCGGAGGGCATCGCTTTCGACGACGAACGGCTGATGGCTGCTGCCGTCGAGCGGGTGGGCATTGGCGGCCACTACCTGTTGGAGTGTGAGACGCGCAAGCTGATGCGCGCCGAGATCTATACCTGCCAGATACGCGACGACCGGACGCAGGCGGAGTGGCTGGCCTCGGGGCGCGATGAGCGAGGGCGGCTGGCAGCGGAGGCAGAGCGCGTGCTGGCAAGCCATCAGGCGTCCCCCTGGTCGGACGGGGTCGAGGCTGCGTTGCAGCGTATGGTGGGTGGCTGCGTGGCAGGTGAGCATGTGGCGGGCAGCCATACGGCAGGCAATCGCGTGGTGGGTGACCATACGATTCCTTTGGGAATTGGGTCGCCCCTACAGGCTCTCGATAAGCAAGCCTGCGAGCGACTGCATGGGCTGAGCCTGGCGGTGTTGGAGCGGACCGGCATCCGCTACCCGTCGCGGCGGGCGATCGACCTGTTGGCCGAGGCGGGCTGCCGGGTGGATTACGACACCTTCACGGCTTGGATCCCGCCTGCCCTGGTTGAACATTGCTTGGCGTCGGCGCCGCGCGAGGTGGCGCTGGCCAGCCGAAACGGCCGCCGGGACCTGGTCTACCGGCCGGGCAGGACAGCACCGGTTGCTGCGGGACGGGTCATGCTCAGCTCGCAGGGTCAGCGGGCCATCGACCTCGACACCGGGGAGGAGCGGGCGTCACTGGCAGGTGATCTGTGCCGGGCGATCCGCCTGGCCGACGCACTGGACCAGGTGGACATTGTGACCGAGATTGTCAACGCCAACGACCGGGACCTGGCCACCGGGCCGAACTTGAGCCGGGCCGATATCCTGGCCAACAGCGCCAAGCATTTTCGGGTGATGCCCGAAAGCCCGGTCGAGGCGCGGGCTGTGTTGGAGATGGGGGCGGCGGTCGCCGGATCGTCGCGGTTGCTGGCCGAGCGGCCGATCCTGTCGGGGTTGGTGTGTGCCGTCAGCCCACTGTCGCACCACGGGCCGGTGGTCGAAGCCGGGTTGATCCTGGCTGAGGCCGGCGTGCCGCTGCTGATCTACAGCATGCCGCTGGCCGGGGCGACCGGGCCGATCACGGTGGCGGGCATGGCCTTGCTGAGCAACGTCGAGCTATTGAGCATGGTGGTGCTGTACCAGGTCGCCCGGCCCGGCCTGCCGCTGATCTATGGTGCGGGCGGGACGTTCGTTGACCTGCGGACGGCCGTCTTTCGCGGCCACACCCAGGAGACCGACCTGCTGGGGCTGGCCTTGTGCGACCTGGCCCACTGGTACGGGCTTCCGGTCAATGTCAATGGGTTGAGCACCGGAGCGCACCACCTGGGCCTGGAGACGTTTGCCAACGGCGCCCGCTCGGGCCTGGTTTACACCCTGGCCGGAGCCGATGAGCTATTTGGCATCGGCCTGCTGAATGGGGCGCAGACGCTGTCGTTGGAAAAGATGTACCTGGACGCAGAGATTGTGCGCGTGATGCGAGCGATTCTAGCCGGAGAGTTGGGGAGTGGTGAAGCGGCAGAGTGGGCTAGTGCGGATCGGGAGTATGAGTGGGCGGCTCAACGAGTGCGACAGATATTGACCAGCCACCAGCCCGACCCGCTGCCCGATAGGCTGCTGGATGAGCTTAAGCGCATTGCGGCTGCGTATGTGATCTAGTTGGATAGTAACGGGGGAGGGTAGTATGCCGACCAAGTATATATTCTGTACCGGCGGGGTGGTGTCGTCGGTGGGCAAGGGGGTGACGGCCGCGTCGATCGGCCGCATCCTCAAGAGCCGGGGTATTAGGGTCTCGATCCAGAAACTGGACCCCTATCTAAACGTGGACCCCGGCACCATGTCGCCTTACCAGCACGGTGAGGTGTTTGTCCTGGACGATGGCGCCGAGACCGACCTGGACCTGGGCCATTATGAGCGCTTTGTCGACGAGAGCCTGACACGGGCCAGCAATGTCACCTCCGGCCAAGTGTACGCCGAGGTGATCGCCAAGGAGCGGCGGGGCGACTATTTGGGCGGCACGATCCAGGTTATCCCCCATGTGACCAACGAGATCAAGCGGCGCATCGCCCGCGTGGCCCGGGAGATGCCCGGTGGGCCGTCCGACGTGGTGATCGTCGAGGTGGGCGGCACGGTAGGTGACATTGAGAGCCTGCCGTTCCTGGAGGCGATCCGCCAGATGCGGGTCGACATAGGCCGCGAAAACACGGTCTATATCCACGTTACTTTGCTGCCCTACATTTCGTCCACCAGCGAGCTGAAGACCAAGCCGACGCAGCACAGTGTGGCCGAACTGCGGGGCATCGGCATCCAACCCGACATCATCGTCGCCCGCTCCGACTATCCGGTCGACGAAGACGTGCGGGCCAAGATTGCCCTTTTTTGTGACGTGGAAAAGCGGGGAATCATCTCGCTGGTCACAACGCCGGTGATCTATGAGGTGCCGTTGATCCTGGAAGAGGCCGGCCTGGGCGATTTCCTGGTCGAGCGGCTGGGCCTGGCTCAGGCGCACCCGCCCGACCTGGAAAGTTGGCGAGCGGTTGTGGCAGATATCCGCCGGCCCAAGCGACCGGTGCGGGTGGGGTTGGTGGGCAAGTATGTCGAGCTGCACGACGCCTACCTGAGCGTGCGCGAAGCGCTGTACCATGCTGGGCTGCGCTACGATGCGGCGGTCGAGATCGAGTGGATCGATGCCGAGGAGGTCGAGCACCATGGGGTAGAACGGCTGCAAAGCTCGGATGGCATCCTAGTACCGGGCGGGTTTGGCGAGCGGGGCATTGAGGGCAAGATCGCCGCTGCCCACTATGCCCGCGAGCACAAGGTGCCCTACCTGGGGCTGTGCCTGGGGATGCAGGTGATGGTCATCGATCTGGCCCGCCAGGTGCTGGGCAGCGACGAGCCCAACTCGACCGAATTTGACCTTAACACCAAGTACCCGGTGATCGACCTGATGCCCGATCAGCGCGACATTGCCGAGATGGGCGGCACGATGCGCCTGGGGCTGTACCCCTGCCAGTTGTTGCCCAGCACGCAGGCGGCGGCGGCTTACGGCCAGGAGCTGATCCAGGAGCGGCACCGCCATCGCTTTGAGGTGAACAACACCTACCGCGACCTGTTGACCGGCGCCGGCCTGGTTCTGTCTGGGATGTCGCCCGATGGGCGCCTGGTGGAGATCGGCGAGCTGTCCGGACACCCCTTCATGCTGGGCTGCCAATTTCACCCCGAGTTCAAGTCGCGGCCCACGCGCCCGCATCCTTTGTTCCAGGCTTTTGTCAAGGCGGTGGTGGACCATTCGGCATGATTTGCCATCTGGCGCAAGTCCTGGTATAATACCCAATACCGGCCTGGTTCCGGTCGGGCGCCACCCTAGCTCAATCGGAAGAGCAGACGCTTCGTAAGCGCCAGGTTAAGGGTTCGATTCCCTTGGGTGGCTTGGCGGCGGCTGATGGGCCCCAACGGGTTGTAGTTGGGGCCTTTTGTGTGTAACTGAAAGCTGACAACTAGAAGGATGACGGAGCAAGTACCGGCAACTGCGTCTCGCCCAGAGCCCTTCAGTTTCGTGTGGCGCCTGTTCTCCGCGCCGGTCACGTTGCTGATCCTACTGGCGCTGCTGGCTGCATCCCTCATCCTGAGCACACTGATCCCCCAGATCCCGCCGGATACCTCCGCCAATTCTCAGTCCTGGCTGGTGCTCCAGCCTGAGGCCCTGAGCCCGAGCAATGACCTGGCTCAAGCCCTGGGCCTGTATGGCATTTACGATGCTTTCTGGTTTCGCCTGTTGTTGGTCCTGACCGGCCTAGCCCTATTTGTCTGGGCGATCGAGTCAGCCGAGCCGGCCTGGCGCGCCAGCCGGGGACGCTGGACGCCGTCTGCCCTGGCATCGTGGGGCAGCCATCCGCTTCGGACTCGCCTGCTCGTGTCGTGTACTCCAGCCCAGGTTCAGGCGAAGCTGGGCAGCTATTTGGCCGGCCGTGGCTACCGGATGACTGAGGTAACTCGATCCCAGGGCATCGAGACGGCCCCCAACTGGGTTGCCAGTCGGCGCAGAGCTCTGCTCTGGGCACGGCCGTTGGCCTTTGCCGGCCTGCTGCTGGCATTGTTGGGCCTGGCAATTGTGGCCATCTGGGGCTGGCAAAGCGGTCGGTGGCAGCCGGCTGTTGGCGAGCGTCTGGTGGTGGGCCACGGCACGGGCTATACGATCCGCCTGGACGCTTTTAAGCCGCTCACCGCCGTTGAGGGCAAGCCCGACGGCGGGCAATATGAGAGCCGGATAACCTGGCTGGTGGGCGATCAACCGGTCGGCCAGGGCATGGCCGGCGTCGGCCGGCCGGCCACCCGAGATGGATTGGCCGTGCGCCAGATTGACTATGTGCCCGATGTCACGCTTCGCGGCGTGGACCAGGCGGGCAAGCCGGTGTCTTTTCTGCCGGGAGGGGTAACCTCGCAGGCGGCTGAGCAGGTCAGCCTGGCTTTTGGCTCATCCGAGACCCAGCAAGTGATCGTGCTGCCCGACCAGGGTTTCTTTTTGCTGCTGGACCTCGATCCCACCTCGGATGGAGCTGATCCTTTGCTCCGCCTGGCATTGCTGCGCAGCGCTGAGGCCGAACAGCAGTCGCTGGCAGTCCTGCGCCAGAGCGGCGAGGTCAGCTTTGACGGTCTGAAGCTCGATGTTGACCTTGGCTACCGGCCTGTCGTGCAGGTGGATTATCGGCCGGGCATGACCCTGGTGATTGCCGGGATCGTCCTGGCCGTCGTAGGCCTGGCGGTGGGCCGGCTGTTTGGCTCCCGGCTGGTGTGGGTAGCTGTGGCGCCGGCCGAAGACAAGACTGCGGTTCACCTGTTGGCGTTCGGCGGCGTCGGGGAAAGCGACGGTTTTTTGCAATTGGCCGCCCAACTGCAGGAGGGACTGACCGATGCCGTCTGAGGCGTGGGCCCTTACTGTGGCCGCTTTGTTGCTCGCGGCAGCGGCTGTTGTGGAGGTGGTGGCCCTGGTGACCGGCCCGGCTGGCACAGGGCGGCCGCGGTTGCCCGGCTTGTGGCTGACCGCTGCTGCCATGGCCGCCCTGATCGTGGCCCTGGCGCTGGCAGTGGCCGCCCGGCAGGCGTGGTCGCCTTTTGACCTGCAACAGATAGCCATTTCCCTGGCGGCGGCGACGCTGATCATCTACCTGGCGCTGGCTGTTGGCTTTAGGACCGGCAGCGCGGGCCTGCCGGTTAGCCTGGCCATCCTTGCGCTCACCCTGTTTGCCCGGCTCTGCGCCGGGCCCGGCGGATCCGCACCAGACGCCATCCACCGCGGACTGGCCGTTCAGATCCAGTGGGCATGTTTCATCGTGGGGTCCGGTGGAGCGATCGTCGCCGGCTGCGCGGGGCTGGCGCTGGCGAGTCGAACCAGGCTGATCGGGCACGGCCGCGAGCTGGCCTGGCCGCGCCGGGCTGATTTGCACCATGTCTTGAGCGTGGCCGCGGTCCTGGCAGCAGTGGCGCTGGCGGCAGGGTTGGCAACAGGGACGTGGTGGGCCTGGCAGGCGACCGGATCGCCAGGGACGGGCGATCCGCGAGTGGCGTGGCTGGTTGCGGCTTGGCTGGTGGTGTTGATGGTTGTGTGGACCGATCGCCTTGGCGAGCGCTCGGGCCGCTGGGCTGCCGGACTGGCATTCGCGGCGGCCGTCTTGGTCGTCGTCGGGCTGCTGGCTGTGACCGACCTGCGCCTGGTTTTGGGGCTGTAGCGGACGGGCTCGATTACTAAAACAGGAGGAGAGGATGGAACCGGTCATCATTGGCGTGGCAGGTGGCACCGGCTCGGGCAAGACGACGATTGCCCACGCAGTTCTAGAGCGGGCTGGCGCAGAGCCGCATGGGCGCGTTTCGCTCATCCAGCATGATGCCTATTACAGGGACCTGAGCAATCTACCCCTGGCGCAAAGGGCGGCGCAGAACTTTGACCACCCCGACTCGCTGGAGAACGAGCTGCTGATCGCTCACCTGAGAAGGCTAAAGCAGGGACGGGCCATTGACGTGCCGGTCTATGACTTTACGACCCATACTCGCACCAGCGAGACGCAGCGCATTGGGCCTAATCCGGTTATCATCGTCGAGGGGATCTTGATCTTTGCCGACGAGGCACTGCGCCGCCTGATGGACGTCAAGATCTATGTCGATACCGACGCCGACATCCGTTTCATCCGCCGCCTGGAGCGCGACGTTGCCGAGCGGGGCCGGACCGTCGAGTCGGTCATCCGCCAATACATGGCCACGGTGCGGCCGATGCACCAGGAATTTGTCGAGCCGAGCAAGCGGTACGCCGACATCATCATCCCCGAAGGGGGCTTTAACGAAGTGGCTATTGACCTGGTTGCGTCGCGGATCAAGACTTTGCTGGAGGCAGCCAAATGATCGTCCTGGGGCAGGTAGGGCTGGGCTATTGGGGCCCCAACTTGTTGCGTAACTTTCAGGCTCTGCCGACCGCCAAGGTGAAGGTGCTGTGCGACCTCAACGCCGAGGCGCTGTCCCGCGCCGGCGAGCGCTATCCCGAGCTGCTGCGGACCACCGAGTTCGCCGACCTGCTCCGCGACCCAGAGATCGGGGCGGTCGTGGTCAGCTCGTCGGCGACGACCCATTACCGTCTGGCTCGGGCTGCCCTGGAGGCCGGCAAGCATGTCTTTGTCGAGAAACCGATCGCCCTCCACGCGGGCGAGGCCGAGACGCTGATCCGGCTGGCCGACGAGCGCGGCCTGGTGTTGATGGTCGGCCACCTGCTGCTCTACCACCCGGCCGTCACCCAGCTCAAAGAGCTGTTGGACGGCGGCCAATTGGGTGCCATCTATTACCTGTACAGCGAGCGGCGCAACCTGGGCAAGGTGCGCCACGACGAGAATGCGATGTGGAGCCTGGCGCCCCACGATATTGCGGTGGCGCTGTACCTGTTGGGCGAGATGCCGGTGGCGGTGAGCGCCCACGGGCAGGCCTATTTGCAGCCGGGCATCGAGGACACGGTCTTTTTCACGCTGCGCTTTGCCGACGGCCGCCTGGTTCACAGCCACGTGAGCTGGCTGGATCCCCACAAGGTGCGGCGCCTGACGGTAGTCGGTAGCCGCCAGATGGCCGTGTTCGACGACGTCGAGCCGTCGGAAAAGCTGCGTATCTACGATAAGGGTGTGGATCGCACGCCCGAGTACGACTCGTACGGCGATGCGCTGACGCTACGCTTTGGCGACATCTATGTCCCACACCTGGAAATGCAGGAGCCGCTGCGGCTGGAATGCCAGCACTTTATCGATTGCGTGGCCGATGGCCGCCAGCCGCGGTCGGATGGGCGAAATGGCTTGGCGGTGCTGCGCGTGCTCGAATGTTTACAACAATCACTCGATAGTGAAGGGAGCTTGGTAAGACTATGACTTGGGAAAAGATTGGCATCGATCCTACCGCCGTGATCGGCGAGGGCTGTGAATTTGGACGCAATGCCGTCGTTGAGGCAGGCGCTCGTCTGGGCCCGCGATGTGTCGTTGGGCACAACGCCGTCGTCCACGCCGGAACGGTCCTGGGCGAGGGGGTGGTGGTCGGCGACAACGCCGTCGTCGGCCGGCAGCCGCGCCCCAGCCCGACCAGCACCGTCAAGATCGGTGAGCCGCTGCCCGGTCTGGCCGTTGGCGACGGTTCGACCATCGGCGCCGGGGCGATCGTCTACGCCGGCACGACGGTCGGCCGCCAGACGATGATCGCCGACCAAGCCTTTGTCCGCGAGCGGTGCGCCATTGGCGATTACGTGGTCGTCGGCCACGGCGTGACGGTGGAGAACGAAACGACGATTGGCGATTACACCAAGATCCAGACTGGCGCCTATGTCACTGCCTACATGACCGTCGAGGATCACGTCTTTATCGCGCCGGGGGTCTATACGACCAACGATAACTTTATGGGACGTACGCCCGAGCGGTTCAAGTTTCGCAAAGGGGCGACGATCCGCTCCGGGGCGCGGGTGGGGGCCAACACCACGCTGCTGCCGGGCGTCGAGATCGGGCGCGAGGCGTTCGTCGCCGCCGGGGCGGTGGTCACCCGCGACGTGCCGCCGGCCACCCTGGTGATGGGCGTGCCGGCCCGGGCGGTGCGGGCTGTGCCCGAGCGGGAGTGGGCCGAAAACCAGTAGTAATTGGACCTTTCCCCCTTTTTTCTGGGTGATGGTAACCTGGCGTAATTCTATTCTGAGGATAAGCACAATGACGATATCAATTCTTGACTTACGGGCGCAATACCACTCTATCAAGCAGGAGATCGACGATGCCGTCGGCGGCGTGCTCGAATCGGGGGCCTTTATCCTGGGACCGAACGTCAAGGCCCTTGAGCAGGAGGTCGCCCGCGCCTGTGGCTGCAGCTATGGCATCGGCATGGCCTCGGGCACCGATGCCCTGCGCCTGGCCATGGACGCGCTGCAGATCGGCCCCGGCGACGAAGTGATTACCACGCCGTTCACCTTTGTCGCCACGGCTAACACTGTGTCGCGGGCCGGGGCAACCCCGGTGTTCGTCGACATCGATCCCCGGACCTTTAACATCGATCCGGCCAAGATCGAGGCGGCCATCACCGAGCGAACAAAAGCGATTGTGCCGGTGCACCTCTACGGCCAGCCGTGTGACATGAAGCCGATCATGGAGCTGGCTGCCCGCCATGGCCTGCCGGTGATCGAGGACAGTGCCCAGGCGATCGGCGCGACCTATGACGGCCGGCCGGTCAGCTCGTTTGGCGTCATCGGCTGCTTTAGCTTTTACCCGACCAAGAACCTGGGCGCCTACGGCGATGCCGGCATGGCCGTGACCGGTGACCAGGAGATCGCGGCCTTGCTCGACGTGCTGCGCCGCCACGGCGGGCGGGTCAAGTATTACCACGAGCGGATCGGCTACAACAGCCGGCTGGACGAGATCCAGGCGGCGATCCTGCGCGTCAAGCTGCGCCATCTGGAAGAGTGGACCGCCGCGCGGCGGCGGGTCGCCGCGCGCTACGACGAGCTGCTGGCCGGCGCGCCGGTTATTACCCCTTACCAGGCGCCCAACGCCAAGCACGTTTTCCACCAGTACACCATCCGCGCGCCGCGGCGGGATGAGCTGGAGGCCTTTCTCAAGAATCGGGGCATCGGCACCATGATCTATTACCCGGTGCCGCTGCACCGCCAGGAGATCTATGCCGACCTGGGCCAGGGGCCGGGCAGCTTGCCCGAGGCCGAGCGGGCTGCCCAGGAGGTCCTGTCGTTGCCGATCTATCCGGAACTGGCCAACGGGCAAATCGAGGAAGTGGCTGCCGCTATCTGTCAGTTCTACGCCTAGAACCCCAGACCTCGGAGGTCTTGGCATGGTTGGCGGTTTGACCAATCGCCGGCGCTGTGGTATCATAGCCTTGGTCGTGCTAGATGGGGAGCTGGCGGTGCCCTGTACCCGCAATCCGCCGTAGCGGGGTCGAACTCCCCCTCGAGGGCTGTGGCCGGTCGGGACTGCTAGGCCAAGCGGCGATGAAAGCTGGGTCCTGCGCGGCAGGAGCCCGTGAAACCCGCCAGGTCCGGAAGGAAGCAACGGTAAGCGGTTTCTCCTGGGTGCCGCAGGGGCGCCTGGCTGGAGCAGGCTGGTATCGGTAAGCCGGTTGGTCCGGTTCGACAGGGGGTGCACGACCAGCACTTATCAGGAGCTAGAGTGGCGAGCCTTGAGGATATTCCCAGTCCTGGCTCCCAACTCTAGCTCTTTTTTTGAGGCTGCATGGCAGAGGCAATGCTGACGCCGCTTGGAACGGTGATCGTGGTGGGTGGTGGGCCGGCCGGCCTGATGGCCGCCGGGCAGGCGGCCGCTGCCGGCGCACCGGCCGTGCTGTTGGAGCGGATGGGCCGCCTGGGCACCAAGCTGCGCCTGACCGGCAACGGGCGCTGCAACCTTACCAACCTGGCCGATCTCGACGGCTTCTCGGCCCATTTCGGGAAGAACGGCCCTTTCCTGCGCAACGCCTTTGCCCGCTTTTTTGTGCTCGACCTGCTGGCCTTTTTTGAGGGTCTGGGCGTGTCCACGGCGGTCGAGGAGGGCGGACGGGTCTTTCCGGCCAGCAACGACGCTTGGGACGTGGCCGAGGCGCTGGCCGGTTTTGCCCGGCGGCAGGGCGTCGAGCTGCGGATGCACAACCGGGCTGCCCGGCTGCTGCTCGACGGGGATGCGGTGCGAGGGGTGGCCCTCGACGACGGGCAGCAGATCGCCGCAGGAGCGGTGATCGTCGCCACCGGTGGGGCCTCTTATCCGCAGACCGGCTCGAGCGGCGACGGCTACCGACTGGCCGAGCAGGCCGGCCACCACCTGGCGCCGATCCGGCCGGCGCTGGTGCCGCTGCTGATTGCCGGGCCCGAGCCGAAGGCGATGATGGGCGTGGCGCTGCACGGCGTCGAGGCGCGCCTGCTGCTGGGCGGCGAGGAGCTGGCCCGCGGCCTGGGCGAAATGCTGTTCACCCATTACGGGGTGTCGGGGCCGCTGATCTTGACCCTGAGCGGACCGGCAGTGGACCGGATGGACCAGGGGCGGTTGGAGCTGTCGATTGACCTGCGGCCGGCGCTTCAGACGGAGCAGTTGGACGCCGAGCTGCGCGCCGAGCTGGGGCAGCATGGCCGGCGGACCTTCCGCAACCTGCTGAAGGCGCTGCTGCCGGCCAAGATGGTGGACGTCGTCGTGGCGCGGACCGGCATCCCGCCCGGCAAGCTGGCCCACCAAGTGACTGCCGCCGAGCGGGCACGGCTGCGGGCGCAGCTTCAGGATTTCCGCCTGACGGTGACCGGTCACCGTCCGCTGGTCGAGGCGATGGTCACCGCCGGCGGGGTCGATACCCGCGAGGTGGACCCGACCACGATGGCCTCGCGGCTGGTCAAAGGATTGTATTTCGCCGGCGAGTTGCTGGACGTGCAGGCTGACACCGGCGGTTTCAACCTCCAGGCCGCCTTTTCGACCGGCTATGTGGCCGGCCGGGCGGCGGCCGCGTTGCTCACGGGAGGATAGGAGGGGGCATGGCAAGGAAAACTGCCATAAAGCGCAGCGCTGCTTTGGTTATCCTGGCTGCGGCCCTGCTTGCCGTGGCCGGCGGCCCCACCCGGGCCGTCACCCTGCCTCGATCTTCAACTGTCGGCTTTTGCCCGCCGCTGCCACCACCCACCGGTCAGACCGTCACCGTCGACACCGAGGCCGAGCTGCGCGATCAGGCCTACAACGCCGCTGCCGGGACGACGATATGGATCGCGCCCGGCGTCTATGACATGCAGAGCTATGTCCATGTGGTCAACGACGGCATCACCCTGCGCGGCCAGAGCGGCGACCGCGACGACGTGGCGCTCGACTTTGGGGGGATGGTGGGCGGACAGTTCGGCATCCTGGTCGATGCCGACGACGTGACCATCGCCGATCTGACCATCCGCAATGCCAGCGACCACGGCGTGTCGATCCAGGGCTGCGACCGCCCGGTGCTCTATAACCTGCACGTCGTGGATATCGGCGACCAGTTGATCAAGGTCAATCCGGCTGGCGATGGCAGTGAGGATGGCCTGCTGGCTTGCTCCCGCCTGGAGTATACCACGACCGCGCCAGACGAATACACCAACGGCATCAGCGCCCACGATGCCCACCGCTGGGTGGTCCGCGATAACCAGTGGTATCGCATCCGCACGCCGGGCGACGCAGCGGCGCCCACCATCCTGTTTTGGTCCGGCTCGACCGACACGGTCGTCGAGCGCAACCTGCTGGTGGACTGTTATCAGGGCATTGCCTTTGGCAACGCCAGCCACGGCCCCGGCGACCACAGCGGCGGCGTAGTGCGCAACAACATCATCTACGCCTCGCTGCCTCACGACACCGTGATCGAGATGGTTCACGCCGACGGCTGGCTGGTGGCTCATAATACGGCCCTGCTTCTCGATCCCGCCCCCGGTCTGTGGTGGGGCATGGAGGCCCGCTATGCCGACAGCCAGGGCACTTTTGCCTACAACCTGACCAACCTGGAGATCTGGGCCGACCGCGATGGGGCGTCGGGCACGCTGACCGGCAACGTGACCGATGCCCAGGGGAGTTGGTTCGCCAATGCCGCCGCCGGCGACCTGCATCTGTCCCCTTTGGCGATGGCGGCCATCGACCAGGCAGCGACGCTGCCCCAGGTGCCCGACGATTACGACGCTGATGTCCGGCCCATCGGCCCTGCTCCTGACGTCGGCGCCGACGAGTACGGCATGCCCCCGGTTTATGACCATCGTCTTTACCTGCCGTTGGTGATCAAGGCCTGGTGAGCCTCCTGTGTCGCACGTTGCCTGTGTCGCAGGCGCTCTGTTACGGGCAACCCGCTTGCCGCTCTGCGCCATTTCGTGTATAATTCGACCATACCGGCGACAGGGCGACCTGTCGCCAGGATGTCTGTCAGTTTGACAAATGGCTTCTGAAGGCATAGCGGCAAAACTCACGTCTTGGACGGCGCCGGGCTGGCTGCGCGGCCTGGTCGCCGTGGTCCTGCTGGCCGGCGGGCTGGCCGGGCTGGGCCTGGGATTGGCGCGCACCGGCTCGGTCATTGTCGTCGAGATCGACGGCCAGCCGCACCCGGTGCGCAGCCACGCCACAACGGTCGGCGACGTGCTGCGCCAGGCGGGCATCGAGCTGTATCCGGAGGATATTCTCACCCCTGGACTGGAGGCGCCCATTGTGGCCGGCCAGCCGATCGCAATCCGCCGCGCCCGCCCGGTGACGCTCAGCGCCGACGGCGAGACGAGCCAGATCCGCACCCATGCGACGACCGTCGGCCAGTTTCTGAGTGAGGCCGGGATCCAGATCGGCTCCGGCGATGAGATCTGGTTCCGCATGCTGGCCGAGGGAGCCGATCCGGCGTGCAGCTTTGCGCCCGGCTCGGGGCAGGGATGCGGCCGGTTGGTGGAGGCCGATGCGCCGCTCTATGCCGAGCCGGCCCTCCAACCTGAGAAGAGCGACAACGATCCCCCTTTCATCACTTTGCGGCGCGCCACGGCCATCACCCTGAGCGACCGCGGAGTGACCACCACCCTGTTCACCACCGCCGCCACGGTCGGCCAGGTGCTGGACGGCCAGGGCGTGAGCCTGTTCCTGGCCGACCAGGTCACCCCGTCGCTGCAAGCTCGCATCGAGCCGGGCACGGCGATCGCCATCCGCCGCTCGACGCCGGTGCAGATTGAGGTGGACGGCAACGTCATCCACACCCGGACGCTGGCCGGCGATGTTGCCAGCGTGCTCGGCCAGGAGGGGATCGCCCTGGTCGGCCGCGACACAGTTACGCCAGCCCTGGACGCTCCCATCCGGCCTTACCTGGCCATCGACGTCACCCGCGTCCGCGAGGAGCTGGCCGTCGAGTTTGAGCCGATCCCGTTCCAGACGGTCTGGGAGGCCGATCCGGCGATGGAGATCGACACACGCCGGCTGGTGCAGGAAGGGCAGATCGGCCTGACCAAGCGCCGCTTCCGGATCGTCTATCACGACGGCCAGGAGGTAAGCCGCAGCTTGGAGGACGCTTGGTCGGAGCAGCCGCCGGTGACCAAGACCCTGGCTTACGGCACCAGGATCGTCGTTCGCACACTCGAGACCCCTGACGGCCCGATCGAATACTGGCGCAAGATACGGGTGTACACCACCTCGTACACCGCCGCTTCGGCAGGCAAACCCAAGACTCACCCCCGCTACGGCTATACCCGGCTGGGCTGGAAGGCGGTCAAGGGCGTGGTCGCCACCGACCCGACTGTCATCCCGCTGCGGACGCGCATGTACGTCCCCGGCTATGGCATTGGAACGGCCGCCGACACGGGCGGCGGCGTCAAGGGCAAGTTCGTCGACCTGTGCTTTGACGAGGGCAAGTACGAATCGTGGCATTGGTGGACCGATGTCTACCTGCTGACACCGGTGCCGCCCGCCAGCCAGATTCGCTGGATCCTGCCCGACTGGCCAAGATATCCTGACCGGCGGCGGTAGTTCCGTGGAAAGCATTCCCGCGCTGCTGCGCGCCTACGACCTGCATCCCAAGAAGGGGCTCGGCCAGCACTTTTTGGCCGATCAAGTCGCCCTGGGCCGGATCGTCGCCGCCGCCGACCTGACCCCAGCCGATACGGTCCTGGAGATCGGCCCCGGCCTGGGCACGCTCACCGGCCTGCTGGCCGAGCAGGCCGGCCGCGTGGTGGCGGTGGAGCTAGACGACCGGCTGGCGGCCGTCCTGGCCGAGCGGCTGTCCGGCCAGGACAATGTCGAGATTCGCCCCGGCAACATCCTCCGAATTTCCGACTTTGCCTCGCTGGTAGGGCCGAGTTACAAGGTGGTGGCTAACCTGCCCTATTACATCACCTCGGCGGTGCTGCGCCACTTGCTGGAACGCCGGGACCCACCCCGCCTGCTGGTGGTCACCGTCCAGCGCGAGGTGGCCGAGCGGATCGTCGCCGCGCCGCCTGACATGAGCCTGCTGGCCGTCAGCGTCCAGTTCTACGGCCGGCCCCGCCTCGTCGCGCGCATCCCGGCCGGCGCGTTCTATCCGCCGCCCAAGGTCGATTCGGCGGTGGTGCGGATCGACGTGCTCGACGAACCGGCCGTGTCGCTCGCAGAGGGTGTGAGCGTGGCTGATTACTTTCGCGTGGTCCGGGCAGGCTTTGGCCACAAGCGCAAGACGCTGCGCAATGCCCTCAGCGCCGGGCTGGGGCTGGCCCCCGCGACCGTCGAACAGGCCCTGGTGCAGGCCGGCATCGACCCCCGCCGCCGGGCCGAGACCCTCACGCTGCAGGAGTGGGCCGAGCTGAGCAAGCCGGTCCACTTGCTGGAATCTGCCCGAGGATAGTTTTCCCCTGCTGCGCTACGCGCTGTCCCCTGAAGGGGATCTCCGTAAGATATGCGGCACAGGGGATTTGCGTCACTATACAGCGGTCACCCCAGTCCTCTCCCCTTCGAAAATGGACTCACTTGGAGGGCGCACAGCCGTGCGCCCCTACATTTCCATTCATCGTGGCGCCCGAAAGGGTATGGAGACTCACTTGGGGAGAGGAAGTTTGTTCTATTGTTGAGGTTGGCTTGCCTTTTGCCAGCGGGCGACGGGCGGCACCTCGGTGGCCTCGCATTCGGTGCGGATGTCCACGAAGGTCGGGCGGCCGCTCGACAGCGCCCGGCGCAGGGCCGGCTCCACGTCGTGAGGATCGTCCACCTGCACGCCGTCCAGCCCAAAGCCGCGGGCGACGGCGACATAGTCGGTGTCTGCTCCGAAATCCACGCCAAACTCGCGCCCGTCGTGGAACAAGGCCTGGAGGGCCTTGATCCAGCCGAAACAGGCGTTGTTGAACTGGACAATGGTCACCGGCAGCCCCAGCCGGGATATCGTCTCCAGCTCGCCGGCCACCATGCCAAAGCTGCCGTCGCCGATCAGGCCGACCACGGTCACCTGGGGCCGGGCCAGCTTGGCGCCGACCACCCCCGGCAGGGCGTAGCCCAGCCCGCCATAGCCGCGGGGGATGATCACCTGCCGGCCGGCGGCCGAGCGCAGATAGGCGGCGGTGTAGGGCGTCGGCGTGCCGGCGTCGGCGACGACGATCGCGTCGGCCGGCAACAGCCGGGCCAGGGTGTGGATCACCCGCTGGGGCTTGATGGGCGTTGTGGCCGCCGCCGCTTTGGCTTCCAGGTCGGCCCAGAAGGCGGCTACGGCAGCGGCCCGGTCGAGCAGTGGGTTGGGCCGGGGCCGGGCGCCGCGGCGCTTGACCGCCGCCAGCAGGTCGGCCAGGCCCAGCCGGGCATCGCCCACCAGACCCACGGCGGTGTCATAGTTGCGGCCGATCTCGGCCGGGTCGACGTCCAGGTGCAGGATCGTCTGAGTCGTGGTGCGGGGCGGCAACTGCCAATTCTCGGTGGTCACCGAGTCGGTTTTGCAGCCGACGTACAGGATCAGGTCAGCCTCGGCCAGGAGGGCGTTGGCGTAGGGCCGGCCGCCGTTGTCGCCGACGACGCCCAGGCTGAGGGGGTGATCCTCGGCGATGGCCCCCTTGCCGCAGATCGAGGTGCCCACCGCCATGCCCACCGCTTCGGCCAGGGCGGTCAGCTCGGCCCACGCCCCAGAGGTGACGACGCCGCCGCCGGCGACGCAGATGGGACGCGCGGCCTGGAGCAACAGCTCGGCCGCGCGGTCGACCGCCTCGGGATCGGGCCGGGTGCGGTAGGCGGGGTAGGTCCGGCAGGCCGGCTCGGCGTGAAGCCGGCCGGCGTTGACCTTTTCAGCCAGCACGTCCGACGGCAGCGTGATCTGTACCGCCCCCGGCCGGCCGCCGGTGGCCAGGCGAAACGCCTGGCGCACGGCATCGGGCACCTGGTCGGCCCGCTCTACCAGGGTGCGCCACTTGGTGATCGGGGCAAACAGGGCCGGCTGATCGAGCGCGGTGAGGACGTTGCGGTCCCTGGCGCTCACAGGGGTATCGGAGGTGAGGGCGATGACCGGGATGGAGGAGGCGTGGGCTTCGGCCAGGCCGGCGGCCAGGTAGGTGGCTCCCGCCCCGCTGGGCGCTTCGGTGACGCCGGGCCGGAAGCTGACCCGGGCATAGACGTCGGCCATGTAGGCGGCCGAGCGCTCGTCGCGGGCCAGGACGTGGCCGATTTCGCCTTGGGCCTGATACAGCGCGTCGTACAGGGCCAGGCTGGTGTCGCCCGGCACGCCAAAGACGTAGCGCACCCCATAGGCCTTGAGCATCTCTACAACAAGCTGTCCACCGCTAAGCTGCATGGCGACCCTCCTTTGGAGACGATTTTACCACAATGTACACAAAGGCAACAAAGGTTATGGTGACTAGTTTTGGGCTGGTTCACGTAGGGGCGCACGGCCGTTCCACTCCCCTTGGGTCGGGGACCTTGCGCCCCTACGGTTGTGGTGGTTCGCGGCGCCGGGCCCCTGGTGGGCGTGGGCGCTCTATGTTGCTCCACTTTCGGGTTCGGGGATGGCCGGGGAGCGGCCCTGTTCGATGTTGATGATGTCTGGGACGAACAGGAGGACGACGGCCACGGCGGAGGTGAGGACGCCGCCGATGATGTACCACACTTGCAGGCCCAGGGCATCGCTGACCGGGCCGGCCAGGGCCAGGCCCACCGGCGAGCTAAGGGTCAGCAGGCTGAATATCAGGCTAAAGACACGGCCCTGGATATCGGGGGCGACGTTGGTCTGGAGGATGGCCACGAAGGTGCCGTCGATCAGTGGCATCAACAGGCCGACGGCAAAGGCGGCCGCCACCGCCAGCCAAAATGTGGTTGATGGAGTGAAGCCGATGACTATGAAGCTCAGGCCAGAGACGATCAGCGGAAACAGCATGGTATACACCCGCCGTCGAAAGCCGCCCCACACGCTCAATGCCAGCCCGCCGAGGACGACGCCGACGCCCAGCATTGTTTCCAACAGGCTGAGGTCCACCGCATCGCCACGGAAATGGTCACTGACGAGCAGGGGAAACAGGGAAAAGGCCGGGGTGACGGCGAGCTTGAAGATCAATGCCGCTCCGATCGCGATCGTCATGCCCCGCCAGCCGAGGAGGTAACGCAGGCCATCGCGCATGTCGGCCCAGATCGACGGTTTGGCCCCGCCGGCTTCCCGGCGCTCGGGCTGGGGGATCGACACGAACAGGAGCGGGCTGATGGCCGCCATGGCGGTGAACACGTCGACGAGCATGATGCCGTGGAAGGGCAGCCACTCCATGGCCAGGGCCCCCAGCGGTGGGCCAAAGATGCTGAGCACGCCGTAGAGCGTCTGGTTGAGGCCCGCCACGCGGGTCAGGTGCTCGCGGGGGACCATCAGGGAGGTGGAAGCGGTCATGGCCGGAAAGTGAAAGCTGCCGCCTATCGAGCGGATGAGCATGATGACATAAACATGCCAGACCTGGACGGCGTCGATCCAGAACAGGTAGGCCAGCCCCAGCGAGGCCAGGGCGATCAGGCCGTCGGCGGCGATCATGACGATGCGCCGGTTCCAGCGGTCAACATAGGCGCCGGCAATCGGTGACAGGAGGATCTCGGGCAGGAGGCCGATCAGCGTGGCCATGGCCAGCACGGTGGCCGAATTGGTCAGTTTGGTCAGCCACCACACCAGGGCGAATTGGACCACCCGGCTGCCCAGCAGGGAAAACGCCTGGCCGGTCCAGATTGAAAAGAACTTGAGCTTCCAGTTGGCCACGGTTGGGAAGGCCGTCGTGAGGCGGCGGTGTTACCAGTCGCCGGCGTACTGCGTATCGCGCGGCGCTACCTCGGCCTGGAGCAGCGCCCAGCGCAGCTCGACAAGCTGGCGGATGTGCAGCAGGTCGTGGGCTACCCAGGCGGCGAACAGGTCGGCGGCGGTGATCGGCCCCCACGGCGCCTGGTAGGTCGTCTCCCAGTCGGGCGAGCCCAGCCCCCGCAGCCAGGCGAGCGACGCCTCTCGGGACGACAAAAAGCCGTCCAGCGACTCGGCCAGGTCGCGCTCGTTGTAGCGGTGCTCGGTCACCCATCCCTCAGGGTTGTTGCGCGGCCAGCGCTCGCCCGGACGGTGGAGGGTATAGTCGATCCGGACGCGAAAATCCTTGCACTCTTCGTCCCACAGGTGGCCCAACACCTCGAGTATCGACCAGGATTCCGGGTTGGGCTTGCTGCGGGCCTGCTCGGCGGTGATGCCCGCCACCAGGCTGTGGATGGTGGCCGCATGCTGAGCCATGCGGGCGGCGAAATGCTCTATTTCCACCTTACCTCCTATCGGCCGTAGGTCCTGGTCAGGTATTCGATCAACATCCCCTTTTCGGAGTCGGTCAGCCGTGCCCCTTTGCCGATCATGCGGGTCACCGTCTGGGTCCATTCTTCCAGCGTCTTTCGGGCCTGCGCTGCCTTGGCGGTGCTGTGGCAGGTTGAGCAGCGCGCCTCCAGCAGCGCCGCGCCGTCTATGGCGGTGGGCTCCTCCAGGCCCTGGGTCTGGATCCAGCCCGCGATATCGGCGATCACCTGCTCGGCCACGTGGCCGGCGACCTCATACTCGGCGGGGGTGCTCTTGCCCTCGCCGGCCATGAACAGATGGTTGAGGTCGGGGTAGAGCTTGAGGCTCGCGCCTGGGCGCGAGCCCAGCGCCGCCCGCCAGCCGTCGAAATCGGCGGTGGTGACCTGATAGTCGCGCTCGCCCTGGAGGATGAGGATCGGCTGGGACAGCCCTTTGGCCGCCCCGGCCGGGTCATAGCCACGCAGGTCGAGCCAGTAGGCGGCCGGGATGCCCAGCGGCAGGTCCTCGGCGGGCGTCGCAGCCGACAGGCCGGGGTCCTGGACGCGGGCCACCTGGGCCGCCAGCTCGTCGAGCGCCGCCTGGTCGTCGGCCGAGACCGATCCGTCCAGGCCGGCGATGTAGGTCACCTGCTCCAGGGTGATCTCTTCCAGCGGCCGCGTCGGTCCGGCCAGGGCGATCAGGCCGGCGATCCGGCTTTGGCCGGAAGCCTGGTCGGCCAGGGCGATGCGGGGCAGGACATAGCCGCCCAGGCTGTGGCCCAGGACATAGATCCGGGCCGGGTCGATCCCGCCCGTCTGGCGCAGGAGGGCTACCGCCGCCACGGCATCGTCGACCGTCTCTTCCTGCACGGTCAGGGAGGCCATAAGGTCGGGGGTGAACTGGGCGGCGTGCTGCCTGGTGCGCTTTTCATAGCGCAGCACGGCGATGCCCCGCGAGGCCAGCCCTTCGGCCAGGTCGCGGAACGGCTTGTTGGGGCCGATCGTCTCGTCGCGGTCGTTGGGACCCGAGCCGTGGACCAGAATCACGGCAGGGAAGAGCTTGTCGTCCACCGGCATCGTCAGCGTCGCGGGCAGGGCCCACTCGCCGCTGCCCACCGTGACCTCCTGCTCGGTGAATGCGGCGGCGTTGACGTAGGCGGGGGCGGTGTAGGAAGCGGCCGGGGTCGTCTGCGCGGGCTGGAAAAAGAGCCCGGCGACCTGCCCGGCCTGGTCGTAGACGATCCTCAGATCGATCGCCTGTTTTTCAAACTCCCAGGTGACATAGACGATGTCGTACACGACATTGTTCTGCTCGATCTGCTCGCCGCGGATGCCGACCTGCCGGCGAAAGGCCCCCATCTGCGGCTCGAGCGATTCGCGCGCTTCCTTGACCTTGTCGAGGGGGAAGACGCTTTTCATGGTCGCGTCGAACTGGGCCACGACGGCGGCATAGTCCTTGTTCAGGAATTGATCGGCAAAGGCCTGCCCCGCCGCGATCCGCTCGTCCGGCACTGAAGCTGCCGTCGGCTGCGCCTCGGCGGTAGGCTGGGCCGTGGCGACCGGCTGGGTTGGGCCGGCCGGGGCCAGGGTTGGGACCGGCTGCGGGCTCGGCGTGGCTTGGCCGCCACAGGCCAGCAGCAGGCTTGCGATCCAAACTAGGGCGACTAACTGGGTGATTGTTTTCATGTGAGCCATTATAGTGTGCGCCCTATCTCTTGTCAACCTGGCAGGGCGCGCGATAAGATCAGATGGCCGGCAGGCGCGCCGCCGCGGCGGCGTCGAGGAGCCAGGCAAGCTGCCCGGCCACAGGGCGAACGCGCCGGGCAGGCAGTTGCCCCTCCGCGTCCGCCAGCACTGTCCGCACGATCTCGGCTTTTTCTGGCCCGCTCACCAGGAAGAGGACCTGGCGAGCCGCGTTGAGGGCCGGCAGGGTGAGGGTTATCCGCCCGGCGGGCCGATTGTCGTAGACGGTGGTGGTCGCCACGGCCAGCCGCGCTGTCTCTTCGAGCGCCTCCGAGCCGGGGAAGAGGGAGGCGGTGTGCCCGTCGCTCCCCAGGCCCAGCAGGACCAGGTCGAAGCGGGGCCGGGGCCCGCCGAAAAAGCGGCGCAGCTCCCGGTCGCAGGCTCGGGCCGCCGCCTCGGGGTCCAGCTCGCCGCGCACGCGGTGGACGTTCCCGACAGGGAGCGGCACGTGGGCGATGAGCGCCTCGCAGGCCAGCCGGTAGTTGCTGCCGGGGTCGCCGGGCGGGACGCACCGCTCGTCGGCCCAGAAGAGGTG
>DAOUGI010000110.1:0-34474 GCA_034429215.1 Anaerolineae bacterium
TGGTTGGGGCAGCGGGTGCCGCACGTCTCGCAGCCGATGCACAGCCAGATGCCCGCCGAGCGCAGCAGGGCGTCCTTCTGCCCTAGCTGCACCATCTTGAGCACCTGGGCCGGCCCGGCCCCCATGGCATACGCCGATGGGCAGCCCGCCGTGCAGCGCAGGCAGTAGTAGCACCGCCGCACGTTCTGACCGCTCAGCTCGCTTACCTCCTCAATAAACCCCAAATCTGGCTCCATCCCTGTCCTCTTCCACCCACCCGTAGGGGCGACCCCCTGTGGTCGCCCTCCCCCTGTGGTCGCCCTCCCTACTATGGTCGCCCTCCTACAAATACGCTTCCATCATCGACAGGATCTGCCTTGGCATCAGGTTCCGCAGTTGGCAGGCCTTGTTGGGGCACACCATGGCGCACGCCCCGCAGCCCTGGCACAGCGCGGTGTTGACCTCGGCGATGTGCCGCCAGTCGTGCATCGTCCGGGCCTCGTAGGGGCAGGCCGGGATGCACAGCCCGCAGCCCGAGCAGATCTCCGCGTCGACGTAGGCGATGGTCGGCTCCTGGACCATCAGCTCCTGCGAAAAGAGGCGCAGCACCTTGGCCGCCGCGCCGCTGGCCTGGGCCACCGTCTCGGGAATGTCCTTGGGGAACTGGGCGGCGCCGGCCAAAAAGACGCCCGCCGTCAGGCTCTCCACCGGGCGGAGCTTGGGGTGGGCCTCGCTGAAAAAGCCCTGCTCGTCGGTGCCGACCCGCAGCCGCTGGCCCAGCTCGCGGGCGCCGGCGCGGGGCACGGTGGCCGTGGCCAGCACCACCAGGTCGGCCTCCACCTCCAGCGGCAGCCCGGTCAGCGTGTCCACGCCCCACACGGTGACGTGGCCGTCCTCCTGGAACACCTTCGATGCCTTGCCCCGGACATACAGGACGTCGTAATCCTCCATGGCCCGCTGGACAAACTCTTCGTAGCCCTTGCCCTGGCTGCGGATGTCGATGTAAAAGACGGTCGCCTGGCCGTCGGGCACCTGCTGCTTGTACAGGGTGGCCTGCTTGGCCACGTACATGCAGCACACCTTCGAGCAATAGGGCATGTGCAGCTCCGGGTCGCGCGACCCGGCGCACTGCACCCACACCACCTCTTTGGGCGCCTGCCCGTCGGACGGGCGGCGGATCTGGCCGCCGGTGGGGCCGTCGGGCCGCAGCATCACCTCGAATTGGAGGCCGTCGATCACGTCGGGGTAGCGCCCGCCGCCATACTCGCCCAGCTTGTCCTTGCCGTACAGGTCATAGCCGGTGGCGACGATGATGGCCCCGATGTCAAAGGTGTACGGCGTCGGTGCGTCGCCGAGCTGCTCGACCTTGGCCACGAAATTGCCCACATAGCCGCCGACCTCGACCACCTGGGCGTCGGTCAGCACCTGGATGTTGGCGTGGCCGGTGACCGCCTCGACCTTTTTCTGGATCAGATCGGGCGCGCCGTCGAAATTGAGGTACAGGCCCGACAGCTCGGCCATCCGCCCGCCCAGGCGGCCGGCCTTTTCGACCAGCACCACCGGGTAGCCGCCGTCGGCCAGGTCGAGCGCGGCCTGCATCCCGGCGATCCCGCCGCCGATGACCAGCGCCCGCTTGACTAGGGGCAAAAAGTAGGGCGTCAGCGACTCGTTATAGTGCGACTTGGCCACGATCGTCCGGATCGTCTCGATCGCCTTGTTGGTGGCCGCCTCCTTGTTCTGCTGGTGGACCCAGCTCGACTGCTCGCGGATGTTGGCGATCTCGGCCTGGTAGGGGTTGACCCCGGCCGACTCGGCGGTCCGGCGGAAGGTGGGCTCGTGCATCGTCGGCGAGCAGGCGGCGACGATGATCCCGTCCAGCCGGTCGTTGACGATGTGGTCGCGGATGAGCTGCTGGCCGGGGTCCGAGCACATGTATTTATAGTCTATGGCATAGACCACTTCCGGGAATTTCTCGATCTCTTTCACGACCCGCTGCACGTCGATGGTGCTGGCGATGTTGTTCCCGCAGTGGCACACGAAAATTCCGATACGCTTCATGACACCCTCACCCCTGCCCTCTCCCCTGGGGAGAGGGGGAGTCCCACCGGGCCAGCAGCGACAGCACCTTGCCGGCGGCCCCGCTGCCCTGCGACACGGCCTCGGGAATGTCCTTCGGCCCAATCCCGCAGCCGGCCAAAAAGATGCCGGGCCGGCTCGTGTCCAGCGGCGACAGGTTGCCGTCCTGCTCGGTCCACCAGCCAAACTCGTCGACGGCCAGCCCCAGCATGCCGGCCAGCTCGCGGGCGCCCTCCGACGGGACCATCGCCGGGGAGATGACCACCAGGTCGGCCGCCACCTCCACCGGCAGCCCGGTCAGGGTGTCGACGCCCCACACGATCACCTTGTCGCCGTCGCGAAAGACCTTGCTGGCCTTGCCCCGCACATAGAGCACCCGGTCCTCTTCCATGGCCCGCTGGATAAACTCTTCGTAGCGCTTGCCGGCCGAGCGGATGTCGATGTAGAACAGGGTGGCCTGGCCGTCGTGGACCTTGTGCTTGTAGATCATCGCCTGCTTGGCGCTGTACATGCAGCAGATCTTGGAGCAGTAGGGCATGGCCAGCTCCGGGTCGCGCGATCCGGCGCACTGGATCCACACCACCTCCATGGGCGTCTTGCCGTCCGACGGGCGGCGCATCACCCCCGCGGTGGGGCCCGACGCGCTCAGCAGCCGCTCCATGGCCAGCGCGTCGATCACGTCGGGGACCTCGCCGGCCCCATATTCGCCCAGGCTGGCCAGCGGGTACAGCTCAAAGCCGGTGGCCAGGATGATCGCCCCCACCCGCTCCTCGACCACGGTGGCCTCCTGCTCGTAATCGATGGCCCCCACCGGGCACACCTTCTCGCACAGGCGGCACTTGCCCTTGAGAAAATAGGTGCAGTACTCCTTGTCGATCACCGGCTTTTTCGGCACCGCCTGGGGCGACAGGGTATAGATCGCCTTGCCGGTGCCGGCGTGCCGCACCTTGCCGCTGGCCGTCGCCTTGGGCATCTCCAGCCGCCGGTCAAAGGCGACCGGGATCGACTGGGGGCAGGCCTCGGTGCAGGCGCCGCAGCCGGTGCACACGTCCCACTTGACATAGGCCGGCTTGCGCCGGATGCGCACCCGGAAATCGCCCATCTCGCCGGTGACCGACTCGACTTCGGAATAGACGTACAGGCGGATCTTGTCGTGACGCCCGATCTCGACGGTGCGGGGGGTCATGATGCACTGGGCGCAGTCGAGCGTCGGAAAGGTCTCGGACAGTTGGTGCATGTGGCCGCCCACCGACGGCAGCCGCTCGACCAGCACCACCTCGTAACCCGAGCCGGCGATGTCGAGCGCCGCCTGCATCCCGGCGATGCCGGCGCCGACGATCAGCACCCTCTTGCTGCGATTGCCATTATCAGCCATGGGAATATCTTTTCTCAGCCCTGTGCCTCGACGAGCCTGTTGACCAGCGGCGAGGGATCGATATAGTGCCGCTCCCAGCCATAGCCGCTGATATCCAGCCCCAGCGCCAGGCCCATGAGCTGGCTGAAATAAAAGACCGGGATGGGCCGGTAGCCGGCGTAATAGTTCGTCATCTCCCGCTGCTGCTTGTCGAGGTTGAACTGGCACAGCGGGCAGTTGGTGACCATCGCCTCGGCGCCGGCCCGCAGGGCCGAGCTGAGGATGGTGTAGACCATCGACCGGGTCACCTCCGGCGCCTTGACCGCCAGGTAAGCGCCGCAGCACTCGTTCTTGTGCGGATAGTCCACCGCGGTCGCCCCCAGGGCGGCCATCAGATCGTCGAGCGAGCGGGGATGGTCGGGATCGTCGTAGGCCACCTCGGCCGGCGGGCGGAGCACCATGCAGCCATAGTAGGCCGCCACCTTCAGGTCCTTCAACGGCCTGGTCACCTTGTCGCGCACCGCGTCGAACCCCACCTGGTCGCGGAGCAGGTGGACGATGTCGACCACCTCCACCTCGCCGGCATAGTCGGACTCGATAAAGGTGTTGATCCGGTCCCGCTCGTCGGGATGGGTGCGGATGAAATTGTTGGTCCGCTTTAAAACGTTGTAGCAGGTGGTGCAGGCCGTGGTCACCTGAGGGCCCGCCTGCCGCGCCTCGACCAGGATGTGGGCCGGGGCGGCCAGCTCGAGCATATTGTCGATGATGAGCGGGTAGGTGGCGCCGCAGCAGTTCCAGCTCGGCAGCTCGACCAGCTCCACGCCGACGGCCGCCGCCGACGCCCGCACGGCGTTGTCAAACCCCTTGCCGGTGGTGTTCAGGGTACAGCCGGGGAAATAGGGTACCTTCATCGCTTGCCCTCTTCGATCCTCATTCTATACCCTCCCGCAGGTTGCAAACCTGCGGGAGGGTAAATCCTTACAACGCGTACTTTCTAAAGCCGCCGATGAACGCCTGCTGAGGCCATTCCTTCACCTCTTCGGTCGAGATGGCGTCATAGTTGATGTGGCTGCCCTGCTCGAACATGACAATCTCGCGCAGCGCCTCCATGATCCGGCTCAGGTCTACCCCCTTGGGACAGCGGGTGTAGCAGGTCTGGCAGGCGGCGCACAGCCAGATCGTCTTGCTCTCGGTCAGCCGGTCCACCAGGCCCAACTGGGCGTAGCGGATGACCTGGCTGGGCAGCATGTCCATGGCAAAGGCGACCGGGCAGCCGGCCGCGCACTTGCCGCACTGGTAGCAGGCCATCAGGTCCTGGCCGCTGTACTCTTCGATGCGGCGCACCAGCTCATTGTGCACCGATTGTGCCGATAATCGAACCCTCATAGTCTGCTCCCTCAAAACTGGCCTGCTCTGCGCGGACCATACCTACCCTGCCGGTAGGCACGGGCAGTTCGCGTCCGACGGAGCGCCGGATTGTTATCCGGCGCGAGCGGATCAGGTTGCTATTCGCGGCTGTATTGCTTTACCCCGTCCTCATACGCATCGCCGCCGTAGATATCGTTGACGACGATGGCCGGGAAATCCTCGACCTCCAGCCGGCGGAACGCCTCGGCCCCCAGGTCGTCGTAAGCGACCACCTCGGCGCTCTTGATGCTCTTGGCGATCAGCGCCCCGGCCCCGCCGATGGCCCCCAAATAGACCGCCTTGTGCCGGATCATCGCCTCGCGGACCGGCTTGGCCCGGTTGCCCTTGCCGATCATCCCCTTCAGACCGACCTCCATCAAGCGCGGGGCGTAGGGGTCCATCCGGTAACTGGTGGTCGGTCCGGCCGCGCCGATCGGCCGGCCGGGCCGGGCCGGCGACGGCCCCATGTAATAGATGATCTGGCCCCGCGGGTCGAAAGGCAGCGGCCGGCCGGCGTCGAGCGCGGCCACCAGCCGCTTGTGGGCGGCGTCGCGGCCGACATAGATCACGCCGGTGATCGTCACCTTGTCGCCGGCGTGGAGCCCGGCGATCGCCTCGTCGGTCAAGGGTGTGGTCAGGTGCATGGGTGTGCTCCTTTCTGCCTACAGGACCGCTTCTTTGTGCCGCGCCGAGTGGCACTGGATGTTGACCGCCACCGGCAGGCTGGCGATGTGGGCCGGGAAGGTCTCGACGTGGACGGCCAGCGCCGTGGTCAGCCCGCCAAAGCCCTGCGGGCCGATGCCGGTGCGGTTGGCCCGCTCCAGGATCTCGGCTTCGAGGGCGGCCACCTCCGGGTCGTCGCTGGGCTTGCCCACCTCGCGCAGCAGCGAGTGCTTGGCCAGCCACATCGCCTTTTCGGCCGTCCCCCCGATGCCCACGCCGACGATGATCGGCGGGCAGGGGTTGGCCCCGGCGCGGCGGACCGAATCGACCACAAAGCGGATCACCCCGTCGCGGCCGTCGGCCGGCTTGAGCATGGCCAGTTGGCTCATATTCTCGCTGCCGCCGCCCTTGGGCGCGACGACCAGGCGCAGCCTGTCGCCGGGGACGATGGTGATATGGACGATCGGGGGTGTATTGTCCTTGGTATTGATCCGGGCGGAAAAGGGCTGGGCCACCACCGACTTGCGCAGGTAGCCGTCCTGGTAGCCCCGGCGGACCCCGGCGGCGATCGCCTCGTTCAGGTCGCCGCCGGCGACGTGGGCATCCTGGCCCAGCTCGACAAATACGACGGCCAGGCCGCAGTCCTGGCACAAGGGCAGATGCCCTTCGGCGGCGATCCGGGCGTTTTCCAGGATCTGGTCGAGCACCTCGCGCCCCACCGGCGAAGTTTCCCGCTCGCGATAGGAGCGCAGGGCGTCGAGCACGTCCTCGCCCAGGGCATAGTTGCCGTCGATACACAACCGGGCGACGGTGTCGCTGATGTCGTTAACGTGGATCTCTCTCATTGCCAGTCCTCCGCGTCGAAGCTCGCGTGCTCGATTATACTCCGCAGAACCCCTTTTGTCCAATCTACAGGGCTTGAAGGTCATTCCCCCTCCCCCCCTTCTGTCATTCTGAGGGAGCGCAGCGACCGAAGAATCTTCCCCCATCACCCACATGTGCCGGATGTCTCTGCCGGCCTGTGCCGGATGTCTCTGCCGGCCCGCCTTGCACCTTCTCCCCCCTGGTGCTATAATCCACCCTAGAGCAGGCCCAGCCGGCCTGTGCGAGGTCACAGGCCGTGGCCTAGCATGGAGGTACCCACCATGACCACGATCTCGCCTGCAACGCGGATCACCGCCTGGCGGCTCCTGGCCCTTGCGGTCGTCCTGATCGGCCTGGGTGGCGTCGTCGCCGCCATGCCCCTGCCGCCCGCCGCCGGCCTGCCCGACGAGCCGCCGGCCTGCCACGACGCGGCCGCCGCGCTCACCTTCGACTATCTCCACGCCGTGGGCAGCGCCGCCTATTCCGACCCCGAAGGCGATCCCGAGTCGGGCAGCGCCTTCCGCTGGCTCCTGGACGGCGCCCCCTGGGTCACCGGCGCCGTCTCCGAGGGCCTCCTCCTCCACCTCGACGGCTCCGCCGACGGCGCCAACGGCGAGACCCCCACCCAGGCGCTGGGGGTGGCCTATGCGCCCGGCCGCTGGGACCAGGCCCTGGCTCTCGGGGGCGGCGGCCATCTCGGCTTTGTTCCCGCCGGCAACCTCGACCTGGCCGAAGGCACCGTCGATCTGTGGGTTGCCCTGCGGGCCGACGGCGATGACCCCCTCTATACCGAGCGCTGGCACGTGCTCTTCTACTACGCCTCCCCCGGCGGCGACTGGCTGGCCATCGCCCAGAGCGGGGACAGCGGCATCCTGTATGCCGGCGGCGCTGTCGACGGCCAGTGGCAGAGCGCCTATGCCCAGCGGGCCAACATGCGCGGCTGGCTGGCCGGCGAGTGGCACCACCTGGCCTTGACCTATTCCGCGGCCGGCAATTTCATCCGCTTCTACGTCGATGGCATCCTGGCTGCCGACACCAACGAGGGCCATTATTGGCCGCCCGACCCCGATGGCCCCGAGTTCACCGTCGGCGGCGCGCCCTGGGACGAAACGGCCTACTACTACCTCGACGAGCTGCGCATCTCGGCCCGCCCGGCAACCGCCGCCGAGATCTCCGGCCGGGCCCGGCGCCTAGACCAGCCCCGCGCCAACGAAGTCTGGCTCCCGACCGGCACCTTGCAGCCCAGCGCAACCCTCGTCTACGAGTACACCCCCTCCGACGGCCTTCAGGCCGGTGCGGCCTGCTCCAGCACCCAGCTCATCTATCCCGGCCTGCCCATCACCAACCCCCAGCCGCTCAGCACCCTGCTTCCCCCGGCCACCACCCAGCTCACCCTGTCGCTCGAGTCCACACAGCCGACCACCTGCGCCTACGCCGTCGGCTGGCCGCTCCCCTACGGGGCCATGACCCCCTTCGACCAGGGCGCCGGCGCCACGCTCCACCACACCGCCGTCGCCGGCCTCGATCCCGATCCGGCTGTGCTGAATGCCGTCTATGTCCGCTGCGCCTCCCACCCCGATTACCTCCTGCCGCTCCACTACCGCAGCCTGTCGGCCGCCAACCCGTCCTACCCCCGCACCGGCAACCTGTGGGGCTGGTGGGGCGTGGACAAGGGTCTCGATTACGCCTCTCGTATCGACCTCTGGCTCGGCGCCGATTTCTCCCCCGACTATATCCGCGCTCTGCGCCGCCTCAACCCTGCCGTCCGGGTCCTCACCTCCATGAACGCCGTCGAGCACAACGGCCTTCCCGACGACTACTACCTGAAGGACATCAACGGCTCCAAGATCGAGGTCTGGCCGGGCGTCTACCGCCTCAACCTGACCAAGCTCTACGTAGCCGAGTACCAGGCCCGCTATGCCTATCAGCTCCTGCTCGACGGCGGCCTCATGCACGACGGCGTGTTCCTCGACAACGTCATGACCACCCAATCCTGGCTCAAGTTCGACATCTGGGGCAACCCCGTCCACATCGACGCCGACGAGGACGGCATCGAGGATGACCCGGCCGTGCTCGATGCGGCCTGGAAGGCCGGCGTAGTGCACGAGCTGACCCTCCTCCGCCAGCTCCTGCCCCACGCCCTCCTGTCGGGCCATTCCATGGACGTCTACGATCCCGGCATCCCCGAGCTCTTTAACGGCGTCAGCATCGGCTTCTGGACCGCCGACGTCATCGAAGACAAAATGTCGTTCACCGACCTGTGGAACCGCTACAACGCCTGGTTCACCCTGGCCCGGCAGCCCGCCGTCACCATGGTCGAATCGTCGCCGCCCGACCAGATCTCCTACGGCTACGACTATTCCCCCTGGACCCACATCCCCACCTCGACGCTCGAGTTTGCCCGCACCTACTACCCCTACGTCCGCTTTGGGCTGGCCCTGACCCTCATGAACGACGGCTATTTTGCCCACGAGTTCGGCGACACCTGGCATGGCAACGACTGGTGGTACGACGAGCTCGACTATGACCTGGGCCAGCCGCTCGGCCCGGCCGAGCCGGTGGCCCTCGACGCCTCCCCGCCGCCCAACCTGCTCGACAACGGCGGCTTTGAGCTGCCCATCGCCGCCCCGTGGGAGCTGCGCGCCGGCCGGGCCACCCTCACCCTCGACACCCTCCACCCGGCCGAGGGCGCCGCCTCCGCCCGCCTCGACCTGTGGGGTCCGCAGCCGCCCGGCGGCCAGGTCGAGCTGGCCCAGCCCGGCCTGGCCCTCGAGCAGGGCCTGTCCTACGACGTCGCCTTCTGGATCCGGGCCGATCCCTCCCGTCCCATCACCGTTACCGTCCAGGCGCCCGGCCCCGGTGGCCACAGCGACCTCCTCTCCCAGCCGGTGCCCGCCGGACCCACCTGGCAGCGCCTCACCCTCTCCTTCGACGCCCCCGAGGCCGTCACCGCTGCCCGCCTCCGCTTCCTCGTCGGCGATCGGTCCGGCGCCGTCTGGCTCGACGGTTTATCCCTGTCCGAGCGCCTCGCCAACCTCTACCGCCGCGAGTTCGCCAACGGCCTGGTCCTGCTCAACGGCACCCGCCAGGCGCGCGCGGTGACCGTCGGCCAGGGCTACCGCCGCTTGGTGGGCAGCCAGGCGCCTTTCTACGAATTCATCCTCGACGACATAGCGCCCACCTTCACCATCAGCGGCACCTGGACAGAAGTCACCTACGACAGCGGCGAGTGGCAGGCCCTTGGCCCCTTCTACCACGACTGGGCCCTCGCCTGCCACGAGCACAGCGGCCCTCCCGCCGAGGCGCGCTGGACGCTGCCCCTGTCCTGGTCCGACGTCTACACCATCACCGCCTGGTGGCCCGCCGCTCCCCAGTCGGCCGGCTGGAACACCCACGCCGTCTACGACGTGATTGCCGACGGTCAAATGCTGACCACCACCGTGCTGAACCAGTCCACCGGCGGCGACGAGTGGCACCTCGTCGGCGTCGTTCCCCTGGCCCCGCGCCAGGGCGCCTACGTCCGCCTCCGCTGCGACGGCGCCGCCCCGTGCATTGCCGACGCCCTCCACGTCCGCTCCCAGTCCCGCTACAACAACGGCTCCGAGGCGTCCCTGGTCCTCCTCCAGCCCATGGACGGCATCATCCTGGCCCGTGTCGTCCCCCATCGCCTCCATCTCCCCCTCATCCTCAAGCACCCCTGACCCCCTCGCCCACCTGTGCCGGATGTCTCTGCCGGCCTGTGCCGGATGCCTCTGCCGGCCTCCCCCCTTCTGTCATTCTGAGGGAGCGCAGCGACCGAAGAATCTTCCCCCCTTCACCCTCTCTCCCACCTGTGCCGGATGTCTCTGCCGGCCTCACCCCCTTCTGTCATTCTGAGGGAGCGCAGCGACCGAAGAATCTTCCCCCCTCTCCCCCGCACCCCCTCTTTGCCCTTTCCCCCCAATAGTGCTATAATGCCTGCAACGCGAGCGCAGTACGTATGAGAATCAAGACCAAAAACGACCTGTCCGAGCAGGAAATTGATCAAGTTGTAATAGCCCAGGCTGACGACGACATGGCTTGGGAAAAGACGGTCCATGTTCGGAGGGCCAAGCCGGCCTCCCTGTCTATCCCGGCCGACCTTGCGGCGCGCGCAGCCTTCCTGGCCCGGCTGCACCGGACCGGGAGCGTCGAGGATTGGCTGACCAACGTCATCCGCGAGCGCGTGGAGCTCGAAGAGGCAGCCTTTATCGGCGTCAAACAGGAGCTGGCAGCCAAGGCCGGCTGAGCCAAACTGACCTGGCCGGTTTGACTTCCTCTCTCCGAGCGTAGCGAGTCCCCCGTGGTCTGCCCTGCCTGTAGGGACACACGGCGTTTGCCCCCTGCCGTCTCACCTGGTGCTCCGCGTCCGATCTGCGGCCCCGACCTCCCCCTCACCCTCTCGCTCCCCTCTTTGCGCATTCCCCCCGATGGTGCTATAATCTCAACTAGACCCTGAGGGTTTTCACGCAGATCCCCGTCAGAGGATGGAACCCTTAGGACCTGACAGGGAGGACAATGGTGCCACCAACCCAAGACCAGAGCCGCGACAAGATCGGCCAGCTAATCGTCAAATACCAAAAGATGCCCCGCGAGGACAGGGTCAGAATCAGCGAGGCCGGCGTCGTCCACCAATTCCTCGACCCGCTCCTCGAAGCGCTCGGCTGGCCCATCCAGGACCCCCAGCACTACAAGTACGAGCTATTTACCGTGGGCGGGCGCCCCGACATGACCCTCATCCCTGACCGGGGCGGCACCATCTTTGTCGAGGCCAAGCGATTTGGCGCCGTCAAGGACCTCCAGATCGCCCGCCAGACGAACGCCGGCACCCTGACCCCCGGGCAGTTGGCCCTGCCCGGCATGGCCGCCGACCGCACCAAGGAAGAGCAGCAGGCCATCAACTATGCCTTTGACAACAACGGCACCTGGGCCGTCCTGACCAGCTTTGAAAAGCTGCGCCTGTTCAACGCCCGGCGCGACTGGCTGGTCCTCTCCTTCGAGCGGCCGAGCGCCTACCTCGACGAGTTCGACCTGCTCTGGCTCCTGTCCTACGACAGCGTGTGCAGCGGCGAGCTGGACCGCCTCAGCGAGCAGCGCCACCGCGCCGACGTCGATACCGACTATCTGGCCTTTATCAACGAGTGGCGCGAGCGCCTGGCCCGCGACATCGTGGCCCGCCCGGCCGACAACCCCTGGGCCTTTCTGCCCGGCGGCCGGGTCGACCTGGCCGAGCTGCGGGCGGTGGTCCAGCGGGTGCTCGACCGGCTGGTGCTGGTCCGCTTTGCCGAGGACCACCTGGTCATCCCGCCCGGCACCCTCTACAGCCTGTTCGAGCTGCGCGAGAAAAACCCCTACACCTTTAGCCTCAGCCAGTTCGTCCGGCAGTTCAACCGCCGCTTTGACGAGTACCACAATTCGGCCCTGTTTGCTCCCCACCTGGCCGACCAGGCCGTCTTCGGCGACGAGGTATTGGGCGGGCTGGTGAAAAAGCTGTACGAAGCCCGCTACCGCGCCCTGTCGGCCGACATCATGGGCAACACCTACGAGCAATATCTGGGCAAGACCCTGGCCCAGCGCGACGGCGAGGTCGTCACGGTCGACAACCTGGAAACCCGCAAGAAGCAGGGCAGCTACTACACTCCCCAGGTCATCGTCCGCTACCTGGTCGACAACTCCCTCGGCCGCTACCTGTACGGCACCGCCAACGGCCGGCCCGACGGCGAGCCCTTGCCCGGCGAGCGCCGCCGGACGGCCCAAGAGATCCGCGGGCTGCGAGTGCTCGATCCCGCCTCGGGCAGCGGCTCTTTTCTCATCTACGCCTATGAGGTTCTGGCCGGCTTCTACCGGTCCGAGATCGACCGCCTGGAGCGCGGGCGCGATCAACGCCACCAGGAGCTAGCGCGGCAGGGCGTTGTCACCCCGCTCGACATCCGCATCGAGCTGACCCCCTGGACGGCCGAGATCGAGCGGCTGCAAAACTTCCCCGGCCTGATCGTCCAGACCCACCTGTACGGCGTGGACCTGGACCCGCAGGCCGCCGAGATCGCCACCGTCAACCTGGTCATGCGCGCCATGGCCGACCAGGGCAAGGCCAGGCGGCGGCTGCCCCTCATCCTGAACCAGAACATCAAGGTCGGCAACTCGCTGATCGGCGCCGGCCCCGCCGACGCCCGCTACCCGGACCACGCCGCCGGCCTGGCCGAGATGCGCCGCCTCCGCCTCAAGCTGGCCGCCGCGTCTGACGGCCCCGAGCACGACGAGATCCTGCGCGTCCTCGAAGAGATCGACGCCCGGGTGAACGCGGCGCTGGACCAGGACCTGGGCAAGCATTTCGTCGATGTGGATGCCCACCGGCCCTTTAACTGGGCGGTCGAGTTCCCCGAGGTGTTCCTGGACGAGGATGGCCGCCCCGCGGGCGACGCCTCCGGCTTTCAGATCGTCGTCGGCAACCCGCCCTGGGAGATCGTCAAGCCTGACCTGCGCGAGTTCTATGCCCAGTTCGACCCCGATGTGGAGAGCAAGGTGACCCGCGAGCAGGCCGAGCGGCGGATCGTCGAGCTCGACGCCGAAGATGCCGGCCGCCCGGCGGCGTGGGCCGCCCAAAAGGCGCGCATCGAGACCGAGGCCGCCTACTACCACCGCTCCCCCGACTATGCCCACCAGGGCGGCGGCGACACCGCCACCCACAAGCTGTTCCTGGAGCGGGCCTACAGCCTGCTGGCCCACGAAGGCCGGCTGGCCTTTGTCATCCCTGCCGGCGTCTATTCCGACTTAGGTACCAAGTCCTTGCGTGAGATGCTGTTGAATGAAGGCAGCATCCAGTATCTTTTTAGTTTTAGTAATGAGCGGTTCTTTTTTCCGAACATTCACCATGCTTTCAAGTTCACTCTCATTGGTGCTTGCAAGGGGCCGCAGAGTAGTGGCTTCTGGGCAGCTTTCCGGTTCAACCCGCGGGTTGCGGTTGCTCCCCAAGACCTGGCTACCTTTCTGACAGATCCGGCCAATCTTGTCTATGTCAATCGTGGATCTCTGGAGCAGTTTAGTCCAGATAGTTTGAGCTTGATGGAGTTCCAGGACCAAGGCAGCGCCGAGATCGCAGCCAAGATCTACGATAGCTGGCCGCTGCTTGGCGAGAACGTAGCCGACACCTGGAATCCTCATTTTGCCTACGAATTTCACATGTCCGGCGATAGCGATGTGTTCAACCAACGTGGAGTGGGACTGCCGCTCTATGAAGGCAAAATGATTCATCAGTTCGATTCATATTTCTCACCACCTCGTTATTGGGTTGACGAGGTTTCGGGCATGAAAAGGCTGGAGAATTCCCAAGCCGCAACCTGGTTCCGTGGCTACCGGTTCGCCTTCCGCGAAGTATCGGGTAGCACAAACGAGAGAACTTGCATTGCCACTATCCTACCCCCGAATACTTTCGCAGGACATACACTTTGGGTCGGTGTCATCTCCGATGAGCGGAGCTTGCTATTCTACGTCTCGTTGGTCAATAGTCTCTGCCTAGATTGGATAGCGCGTTTCAAAGTCAACTTCCACGTAACGCTGTTTGTGATGAAAGAATTGCCCATCCCCCGGCTAATGGCCGGTAACCCCTACTTTGACGCCATCGTCCCCCGCGCCGCCCGCCTCACCTGCACCCGCCCCGAATTCGCCGGCCTGTGGCAGCAGGTGATGGGCAAGCCGTGGGACGAATCGACGGGCGCCGCCGACCCGGCCGCGCGCCAGGCCCTGCGCGACGAGCTGGACGCCCTGGTCGCGCACCTGTACGGCCTGTCGCGCGACGATTTCGCCCACATCCTGGGCACCTTCCCGCTGGTGTTCCCTGAGAATGACGATGGGTGGAGGAAGAAGGGCGCGCTGCTGGCGGTGTATGATGGGCTGGCGGCAACGGTGAAGGGTTGGGCAAGAGAATAGGTCGCAGTGACTGAATGACGGAGAGCAGGTCTATGGACGAGTCAGCGCAGAAGGTAGCCCCTTGCCCTAAATGTGCATCAGAGCAGCCTGCAAAGAATGACTTCTGCAGCAACTGCGGTGCGCAGCTTCGCGTGGGAGTTGGCACCCCAAAAGAAACCAAGAGTCCCAAATGGCCGTTGATTATCGGCCTGGCATGTGGAGTGTTGGTAGGGATCTACAACTATCAGCACCCTGCCGAGGCGGTCATGCTTGGCCTTACGTCGTTTTTCATCTGGTGGGGCGTGGCCGCGTTCATTGCGTGGATCCTGCGACCAAGTTGGAAGCGAGGTAAGTCGGTGCTTTTCGCTGTTGGCGGCCTGTTATTGATGATCGTAGGCTCTCTCATCCTATCATTGGCTCCTGCCTACCTGTCGCCTGCGAATACGCCCACTCCACCCCATAACCCTCCGTTGAGTATGGTGCCAGTCCAAAAGACTGCTACGCCCACGCCCACGGTCATCATCGCTGACTGGTACGGACTTCCGATGCCCACTGCTACCCCCAGGTTCAAGCCGGCAAAGCTCAAGTTGGCATCTATCCCTACAGCAGAGCCGCCAGATCCTACAGACGCTCCACCAGATGGCCCACTCACCGAGGGGCAACAACAATGGCGGCAGAGTGTCGCCACCGTATCGGCTCGCCTGACCGCCGCTGCGGCATGTGTCAGCTGGCAGGATGCAAGTCAGCACATTGGCCAGAACGTGTACATCTGCGGTACAGTTGTGCACACCACAAACTCGGGTGATTCTTTTTCTATCGAGTTTTCAAATGATCCAAAAGCATACCACGCAATATCCTTTAGCTACCACTGGAAGGGATTGGAGGGTGGTTGCTATCGAATCCTGGGCACGGTCGAAAACTACAAGGGTAGACCCGCAACTGTGATCCGGGACACGTCGCAACTGCAGCTTTGCCCATGAACAAATACGCTGGCATTTTGTCTATGACGAGACCTCCACACCCACAACTAGTTCATCTGCTTTCATCTTCGACTGCACGTCGGGACGGGCACAACCATTCTGCTTGGGTACTACCACGAGTCGGTCGATCGGGCGGGTCGGTCTGCCGGCAACCAACCACCCGAGGGAATGGAGCTCTTTGTCGCCTGGGATCCGCTCCAGCGGCTCCGCTTTGGTGAATCGCCATCATGTCAGGTGCGTTATTCTCTCATGTACGAGGCATTTCTCAAAGGAAAAGCGCACTCGTGGAGGCAGCTTTCTGCTGACACGAGGGAGCTCGTCCTCGCGTTTCGGCCCGAGTACTTGAGCAGCTACCTGAGGGCGGCCTCTGGTGGCCACAGCCTCACGGTCATCGAGGATTTGGCACCCGCCTTCCCCGGGTAGGGCCCGTGCAGGCGACTCGGTATCGCTATGCCCGCCCTGGAATCACATCTCTTGCTAAAGGAGTTACCCATGAGCACCGTATTTAGCCATATCATTCAGAGGCGCTATTCTCAAGAGTATGAGAACATCGCCACCGATGCGCTCGCCTTCATCGTCCAATCAAGCCCGGCCGCACGAACCGGACTCATGAAGGTTCTTCGCGGGATCGCGCCAGACCTGCCCAACCTCCAATTCCGCACTCAGCAGTCAAAAGGCAGCGCTCGCCCCGATATGGGGGGATACGATGACCTGGTCAAACCACGAGTATTCCTTGAGAACAAGTTTTGGGCCGGTTTGACCGAGAATCAGCCCGTTGTGTACCTTAGGCTACTTGAGGAGTGCCCGCGACCGGCCGTGCTGCTCGTAGTCGTCCCCGTTGCGCGCCAGGGAACGGTATGGCACGAGCTGCGTAGCCGGCTCCGCGACGCCCAGGTCGGTGCCTCGGAGCAGGAGCCTTCGGTCGGCCTCTCTCACGCGGTTACGACTGATGCCGGTCCCATACTTGCGCTCACGTCGTGGGCGAAACTGCTCTCGGCGATAGAAGCTGAGCTAACGGATGAGCCACGGACCCTGAATGATCTCCTCCAGTTGCGCGCCCTGTGCGACGCCGCCGACAGCGACGCGTTCGTGCCTCTATCTGCCGCCGAGCTGACGGACCAGCGGACCCCCGCGTTTATCCTTCAGATGAGCCTGATCGTGCAGCGTGTAGTGGACCACGGCGTTGCCCAGGGGTTCTTGAAGGTAGGCCGTCTCAAACCGATGTCAAATTGGGAGCAAATCGGCCGATACATGTCCTTCGTGGCAGCAAAGGAGATCGGCGCCTGGATTGGGACCGATTTCCTGCTATGGAGGAGCCACGGTCGAACACCCCTTTGGCTGAGATTCCCCGCGGGAGACTGGGGGCATGCGGCTGAGGTCCGCACGCTTCTAGAGCCATGGGCGGAGAGCAAAGGGCTTCCCTATGCAATGGATAATGACTGGATGGCCGTGGGCATCGATCTGGTGACCGGCGAGGAGCTGGATCTCGTGGTCAAGTCGGTCGCGGACCGTCTGAAGGAGATCTCGGAAGAGCTCTCGCGGCTGCCGCCAGTTCAGGGGTAACGGCATGGATGAGATCGCCGGCTCCCTTCCCGAAGACCTTCGGCGCTTTGTCAGCGAAGTGAAATGGACCTACGCCAAGACAATGCCCAAGTGGCCTCACGAGTACATTGTGCGAGAGCGAGTGGACGGGGAGCTATTCGAGCGGCTGGTCCTCCACATCCGGTCGAACGGCTTCGAGGGCCGGTTCTACAACCAGCGATACGTTTACTATGAATCCGATGGGCTCCTGTACTGGACCATGGGCGCCCCGCTCGAAGAGACGATTATCGTCAACCGCTGCAAAGTAGAGAACTCGTATGAGAGCCGGTTGAGGAGCGGCACATTGCCAGAGTAGGCTCTACTACGGCCCTCTGCGCCTGGGGTCCATGGCCTGGCGCAGGCGCCGATCTGGAGGCCAGGCAATCCCGCCGGACGCAGAGCGTCCGGATCAGCGTACCCACGCAGAGCGTGGGCACGAGTAAAACAATCCTCTACAGACTCCACAACACGTTGCCCTGAGGGCCGGCGCGATTGGCAAGGGGATAGTCTCCATGCTCTTCATAAAAGCGCTTGAGCAGCCAGTTCTCAAATCCCACTTGCTTGCCCGCGGGACAGGTCTGAATCACAACCCTGGCCTCGGCAATCTCCTGAACCTGCCACATCCATTCGCCGCCGTGGTGGTTTCCTGCACGTCCTACCCCGAATCGCGCCAGTATCCGCACTCGCTTGCGGATGCTGTCGCCTTTGCCGATGTAAATGATATCGGTAGGGGCCTTCTGGCAAATCCGTGTCCACTTGCTTTGCAGCTCCTCGCAGCTAGTTGGGTCTGCATATAGGACGGTAGTAGAGCGCGGCACAAAGTGGAGAGGCTGGTTCGTCGCGAACAAGACAACATAGATTCCCGGCTCATCCGGCAAATCCTGCCAGCCGGCGCGATCGCGCCTTGCCCGGGCCAACAGTTCGCCAAGCGAAAGGACTCGCCGGGTATACCCGGCGATGTTGGGCACATCAGATGCAAGCATAATCGAAGCGACCTCCTTCCTGCTTTCCACTGCCGTGGCAGAAACCTGCCCCGCTAGCCCAATCCCTCGGTGGAGGGGGGCAGGCCGCCACGCTCGGCGACTTTTCGCGGGGCAGGATCAAGCCTGCCGGCTTTTTTGGTTTTGGGCTGCGGGTCAGGTCAACGCCAGGTACCCGCCCGTCTAAAAAGCCAGAGCCCGGCTCGGCCAAGCCTCCTGGCATCCCTGGCTGCCCCGGCCCTCCTACCCTCGCCCTTCCTCCGCCCTACCCATCACCCCGAGCGCCGCATCTCACCCCCTGCCCTCACTGCCTTCAGTGCTTCCCGCACCCCTCACAGTTCATATTCCAGGCTAAAGGCTGGCCCGTTCCACTCCGTCACCAACTTGGGGCTGTCACCCGGGCCGGGCTCCACAGGCGTCCCGCACATGAGCCCGCGAATCTTCTTAACCTTGCCGCTGACATCGCGGGCTTCGAGCAGCTTCCCCTCCTCGAATACCAGTTTGAGAACCGTCTCGTAACTCCAGGCAGGATAAAAGCCCGTAGGCCCGTATAGGCTTTCGATAAGGTGGTCGGCTATCAAAATCCCGCCTGTGTGCTTGATCTCTATATCCGGTTGGTCGTACAGGTTATTGTGGAAAGAAAACCCTTTGGGCCTGATCGGCCTGACCCCGTTGAACTCTGGACCCATTTTGGATATGAACATGCCTGCTTCTATATAATCGCCGAGGGTAACCTCCAGCCTGCTGAGCAGCAGCCGGTCATCCTTCACCGTGTACCAGCATTGATACCCCCTCCAGCAAGCGGTGCATCGCCCTTCGGGTTGGAGGCCAAACTGCTCTGGATCAAACAGTTGCTCCTCTTCGCCGCCCACGAGAGCGTACTGGTGTCCCTCAAATTCAAATCGGTCTGGCACCTGAGCAGTCATATGCCTGTACCCCTCGCGCCGGGGCGTTACACCTGCTGTTGGTGCGACGCACCTGACACCGCCCCAAGCGAGCCTTCCACCACCAACTATAGCATCATCCCTCCTCGTTGTCAACAAGCGCCCTCAACCCCATCCCCCTCGCCTCCCCCTCAGTGCGTTCAGTGCCTTCACTGCCCTCAGTGAGCTCATCCGTTCAGTGGTTCCCCATCCACCGAAACCGTCTGCGTCGTACCGCCGTTGCCCCACATGCGCCAGAGCCTCTCCATTCTACCCCAACTCCCCCGAAAAAGTCCAACCCCCGCCCAACCACCCAACCGTCTACCCGCAACCTTGCCTTCCACACCGTTTCATGCTGACGGGCCGGTCAGCCAACGCCCCATCCGTGTATCCGTGTCAAAACCCGTGTCATGCACCATCGCCCCACAGTCCTTCGGTTACCCTCAGGACAGGCAGCGCGAGCAGCAGTTGCAGATGGCGTAAAAGCGACCGAGATTGGCAGGATGGCTACGGCAACCAAGAGCCCTACTCCCGTTTGATCAAGCTCGCAAACTGAACGATACCCGCCAAGCTGGCACACAGGAACCTTCTTCGTTGTCAATTCGTCTTAACCATGTACAAAGATGAACAAGACCCAAAAACCATTGGAGCGGAAAATGTCCTGCAAAATTGGTTCCTTCTCCCTCTTGATACTGATCACACTCCTGTTTACTGCTGGTCTTGTCTATGCCACCATCGAATTGCCGGGACTGATCAATTTGTGGCTGATTCAGACGTTCGATTTTCCGGGCGTTGATTCCAGTCTGGAGAGCAGCATAACCGATGCCTTTATCCAATCTCATCATCTGCGGCTCATAGGCATTGGAGCTTTTACAGCGGTTGTCGCTCTGATTGTTGTTGGATTGGTCGCCGAGAAACGCCGCCTGGCGTCGGTCGGGGCATTCGCCTTTTTCTTACCCGTTTTCGGGCATTTTGCTCTGAACATGTTTTTTCTGGCCGGCTTGGGAGTCCTGCGGGTCATCTGGATGCCGATTTTGGACGTTTCCTACAGCTGGTTAAACCTGGGGGATATTTCCTACCTGCCCTACATGGTCTTGGTCTATTTCCCTGCCCTGATCGGGCTTGATGTCAGGTCCTATGTAATCTATTTCTTTATGGCGTTCGGGATCTTGTTGTTTTTGTCGAGTGTCTTTGCGTGGCTATATTCTCGAATGCGCGGAAGAAACATGGTGGATTGGGGACTGTACCGTTTTTCACGGCACCCTCAGTACCTGGGTTGGATCGTGTGGAGTTACGGTATGATGCTTTTCATCTCGCGTATGCGTGGCCCTCGGATCATGTATAGCCTCGGCCAGAGCTTGCCTTGGCTCCTCTCGACGATGGTGATTGTTTGTGTGGCCATGCAGGAAGAGATGACAATGGACCGGGAAGCAGGGTACCACGATTATCGCTCCAGGATACCCTTCCTGTTGCCACTGCCTTCTTCAGTATCTCGAGTGATCTCTTGGCCTCAGCGATTGGTTCTACGAAAAGAACGCCCTGAGAGTGGATGGGAAGTGTTCATTGTGCTGTTGGTGTATACCGGCATCCTGGTGTTGCTCTCTCTGCCATTTGTACTCTTCCATTGGCCGCCGGACACGGGCTGGTTTCGATTTCCGTTTAACGCACCGCCGTTCTTATAGCCGGCCATTTTCCAAGTCAGGTAAACCCTGTTGCCACTGCCTCAGCGATGAGCTTTTCGATCTCCAACGGCTCACCCCTGGTAGAGTCGCGCACCGGCGCGATAGCCCCTTGTGGGCAGCGGGCAACGCACACGCCGCAGCCCATGCAGGCGACAGGTTCGATGCAGGTGCTTCGCTTCGCTGCGGCACACTACGCCGCACTGTACAGCGGTCAGCATGACAATTTCCGGATAGGTTACAGTCCGGCCCTGCCGGAGAATTGACGCGCCGCCACACACCCCTTATAATCCCCTTTTATGGGATCGCACACCAGGCCGGCTTCATTTCCCAGGCGGCTGCTGCGCTGGGCGCTGCGGCTCGATCGCCCCGTGCCCGAGCTCAGCGAGGCCGAGCGCGCCGCGTTCGTCGAGAGCAACTTTCGCCGGAACGCCTTTGTCAACCTCATGGACGGGGCGCTCTACTGGCTGGCCCTCAGCTTTATCTCGGCGGGCACCATCGTGCCCCTGTTCATCAGCAAGCTGACCACCAGCACCGTGCCGATCGGCATCGCGGCGATGATCGCCCAGGCCGGATGGAGCCTGCCCCAGCTTTTCACCGCCAACTGGACCCAGCGGCTGCCGTGGCGCAAGTCGATGGTCGCCAACGTCGGCATCGTCGTCGAGCGGCTGCCGTTCTGGCTCATCGTCGTCGCCGCCGTCGCCTCGGCCCGGTGGCCGGGGCTGAGCCTGGTCCTTTTCCTGGTCGCCTTTGGCTGGCGGACCATGGGCGGCGGGGCCATGAGCCCCGCCTGGCAGGACATGATCGCCCGGGTCATCCCCCTCGACAGGCGCGGCCGCTTCTGGGGGCTGTCCTCGGCGCTGGGCGTCGGCTGTGGCGTGGTGGGATCCCTGCTGAGCGCCTGGCTGCTCCGCACCCTCCCCTTTCCCGACAGCTTTGTCGCCCTCTTTGCCCTGGCCGCGTCGCTCATCACCATTAGCTGGTTCTTCCTGGCCCAGACGCGCGAGCCGCCCCAGCGGGTGACCGCGCCGCGGCTGAGCCAGCGCCAGTTCCTGGCCGGCGTGCCGGGGCTGGTCCGCCGGGATCGGCCCTTTCGCCGCTTCCTGATCGCCCGCTCGATCCTGGCCCTGGCGACGATGGGCAGCGGGTTTGTCACCCTGGCCGCCCTGAGGCGCTGGGCGGTGAGCGATGCCACGGTGGGCCTCTACACCGCCACCGTGCTGGTCGGGCAGACCATCGGCAACCTGGTCTTTGGCTGGATGGGCGACCGCTACGGGCACAAGCGGTCGCTCGAATGGGGCGCGCTGGCCTATGGCGGCGCGTTCACCCTGGCTTGGCTGGCCCCGGCCCCCGCCTGGTACTATGCCGTCTTTGTCCTGCTGGGCATCGCCGCCGGCGCAATGGCCGTGTCGGGGATGATGGTAGTGCTCGAGTTCTGCGAGCCAGAGCGCCGGCCCACCTACGTGGGCATCGGCAACACCGTCGTCGGCGTGGCCAGCCTGGCCGGCCCCCTGCTGGCCACCGCCCTGGCCGGCATCGACGTCAGTTGGGTGTTCGTCCCGAGCATCGCCTTTAGCGCCGCGGCGTGGGCCGCCATGCGCTGGTGGGTGGCCGAGCCGCGACAGGCGGCGCGGGCCGAGCCGCCGGCCTGAGCGCCGCCGGCGGGCGATCCCCTCGACTGGCGGGCCGAGTGCAAGGCATAAGCCAGGTCAACCTTCCAGGAAGCTCGGTGCTTCCTGGAAGGTGTCCTTTTCCTTTACTTGGCTACGAGCGGCAGGTAGAGCCGGTACAGGAGATGGTAGACGTAGGCCGCGCCGTGGTTGTCGGCCGGGGCGAGGTCGCCATTGGGCGCCCCGACGACGACCGTGCCGCCGCTGGCAGCAACGGAGGAGCCAAAGTAGTCATACCCCACGCCGTCGGCGGCGGTGAGGCAGGCAACCTGGCCCCAGGCGCCGCTGTGGTCCCGGTAGAAGAAATAGGCCGCGCCCTGGTCGACGTGGTCGCCGACGTCGGCAAAGTACGCCCCGACAACGACCATGTGGCCGTTGACCAAGACGGAGCTGCCAAAATAGTCCTCGGCCAAGCCGCCGGCGGCGGTGAGCTTGGTCACCTGGCCCCAAGCGCCGGCGCCGCCCTGGTCCTGGTAAAAGAGATAGGCCGCGCCCTGGTCGACGTTGGCGCCATCGGCCTTGTACGCTCCGACGACGACCGTGTCGCCGTTGGTTGACACAGACCTGCCAAAGCGGTCTTCCGCCGCGCCGTCGGCGGCGGTGAGCCTGGTGACCTGACCCCAGGCGCCGGAGCCACCCTGGTTGCGGTCAAAGATATAGGCCGCGCCCTGGGCGCCGTTGCCGCCGACCTCGGTGGCCTCTGCCCCGACGACGGCCGTGTCGCCGCTGACTGATACGGAGACGCCAAAGTAGCTTGGGTTCTGGTCGGGGGTCAGCACGGCAGCCTGGCCCCAGTTGTGAAAGCCGCCCTGGTGCCGGTAGAAGACATAGGCCGTCGGGCCAATGTTGGTCGGCGCCCCGACGACGGCGGTGTAGCTGCTGACCGAGACGGAGTAGCCAAACTTGTCCCCTGCCGCGCCGTCGGCGGCGGTGAGCTTGGCCACCACGCCCCAGGCGCCGGCGCCGCCCTCGTCGCGGTAAAAGACATAGGCCGCGCCCTGGTCGACGTTGACGCCATCGGCACTGTCCGCTCCGACGATGACCGTGTCGCCGTCGATTGCCACGGAAATGCCAAAACTGTCCAACTCCTCACCAAGGGCAGCGGTCAGCTTGGCCACCTGGCCCCAGGCGTCTGGGCCGCCCTGGTTGCGGTAGAAGATATAGGCCGCGCCCTGGTCGGCGTTGTCGCCGACGTCGGCATCGGGCGCGCCGACGACGGCCGTGTCGCCGTCGACGGCTACGGAGCGGCCAAATCTGTCAAAATTGGCGCCGTCGCCGGCGGTGAGCTTGGCCACGTCGGATTGGATGGCCCGCCAGCCGGCGGCGCTCAGGTCCTGCGGCGCCCCACCCGGTTCGACGGTGTGGGCCGGCGCGGCTGCCAGCAGGGTGATGAGGGCCAGCAAGGTGAAGAGCCGGGTGGCCTGGCCCGCCGGTGGTGTGTGGTTGTTCATTGCGTACCTCCCATGGATTATGATTTGGTCATTTCCCAGGAGATATGGTGTTAGGACGGGTCGGTGACGCTGTGCAACGAGTATAGCACGGGATGGGGGGGGTGTCAAATGGTTGTCCGTAACCCCGGCCCTTGCCGGGGCAAGGGCCGGGGTTACGAGGGAAGTCACCTCAGGTGCAATCAGGTGCAACGCACTTTTGAAGTGCGTTGCACCTGTCTGATAGTTAGAGGCCGGCTTCGCGGCGGAGGAGGTCGGCCTTGTCGGTGCGCTCCCAGGGGGCGTCGATGTCGGTGCGGCCAAAGTGGCCGTAGGCGGCGGTGGCGCGGTAGATCGGCCGGCGCAGGTCCAGGTCGCGGATGATGGCCGCCGGGCGAAAGTCAAAGTGTTTTTCGATCAGCTCGACGATTTTCTCGTCGGGCACCTTGCCGGTGCCGGAGGTCTCGACGGCCAGCGACAGGGGGCGGGCCACGCCGATGGCGTAGCTGATCTGGAGCTCGACGCGGTCGGCCAGGCCGGCGGCGACGATGTTCTTGGCCACGTAGCGGGCATAGTAGGTGCCCGACCGGTCGACCTTGGTCGGGTCCTTGCCCGAGAAGCAGCCGCCGCCGTGGGCGGCCATGCCGCCGTAGGTGTCGACGATGATCTTGCGGCCGGTGAGGCCCGAGTCGCCCTTGGGGCCGCCGGTGACAAAGCGGCCGGTGGGGTTGACATAGATCTTGGTGTTTTCGTCGAGCATGCCGTTGGGGATGACGTACTTGATGACCCGCTTGATAATGTCCTCGCGGATCTTGTCCTGGGCGACGTCGGGCGAGTGCTGGGTGGAGATGACGACGGTGTCGACCCGCTTGGGCTTGCCGTACTCGTACTCGACCGTGACCTGGCTCTTGCCGTCGGGGCGGAGGTAGGGCAGGGTCTCGTCGCGGCGGACCTGGGCCAGGCGGCGGCAGAGCTTGTGGGCGAGCATGATCGGCATGGGCATCAGCTCGGGCGTCTCGGTGCAGGCAAAACCGATCATCATGCCCTGGTCGCCGGCGCCGATGGCTTCGATCTCGGCGTCGCCCATCTGGCCCTGCTTGGCCTCGAGGGCTTTGTCCACGCCCAGGGCGATGTCGGCGCTCTGCTCTTTGAGCGAGACGACCACGCCGCAGGTCTCGCCGTCAAAGCCGAACTTGGCCCGGGTGTAGCCGATGTCCAGGACTACGCCGCGCACCAGGGCGTTGATGTCGACGTAGGTGTCGGTGGTGATCTCGCCCATGACCCACACCAGGCCGGTGGTGGCGGCGCACTCGCAGGCTACGCGGGCGTCGGGATCGTCGGCGATGATCGCGTCGAGGACGGCGTCCGAGATCTGGTCGCACAGCTTGTCCGGGTGGCCCTCGGTGACCGACTCGGAGGTGAAAAAGAATTTCGGCGATGTCATAAAGGTTGTGGTAATAGACATTGTGTTTGCTCCCTTGGTTTGTGGACAAAACCTGACGGGTCTTCCGAGACCCGTCAGGTTTATTCCCTTTTAGGTGCCTTCCTCCCAGGAGGTCAGGTAGTGGGCCTGCTCGGGGGTCAGGACGTCGATGTGGATGCCCATGGCTTCGAGCTTGAGCCGGGCGATCTCTTTGTCGATGGCCTCGGGCACAGAGTAGACCTTTTTCTCCAGCTCGGCGGCGTGGCGGACGATGTGCTCGACGCACAGCGCCTGGTTGGCGAACGACATGTCCATCACGGCCGAGGGGTGGCCCTCGGCGGCGGCCAGGTTGATCAGGCGGCCCTCGCCGAGGATCGAGATGTGGCGGCCGTCGGCCAGGATGAACTGCTCGACAAAGGGCCGGGGCTCGCGCGACGAGACGGCCATCTCCCGCAGGGCCGGGATGTTGATCTCGACGTTAAAGTGGCCCGAGTTGGCCAGGATGGCGCCGTCTTTCATCCGCTCGAAATGGCCGCGGTCGATGACGTTCTTGTCGCCGGTGGAGGTGACGAACAGGTCGCCCAGCGGGGCCGCCTCGAGCATGGGCATGACCCGGTAGCCGTCCATGACCGCTTCCAGGGCGCGCAGGGGGTCGACTTCGGTGACGATGACGTTGGAGCCCATGCCCCGGGCGCGCATGGCGATGCCCCGGCTGCACCAGCCATAGCCGGCCACGACGACGTTTTTGCCGGCCAGCAGGACGTTGGTCGAGCGGATGATGCCGTCGATGGTGCTCTGGCCGGTGCCGTAGCGGTTGTCGAAAAAGTGCTTGGTGGTGGCGTCGTTGACGGCGACGATCGGGTAGCCGAGCACGCCGTCGCGGGCCATGGCCCGCAGGCGGATGACGCCGGTGGTGGTCTCTTCGGTGCCGGCAATGATGCCCGGCAGCAGGTCGGCCCGCTCTTTGTGGATGACGCCGACCGTGTCGGCGCCGTCGTCCATGGTCACCTGGGGGCGGTGGTCGAGGGCCTGGTGGATGTGGCGGTAATAGGTGGCGTGGTCCTCGCCCTTGATGGCAAACACCGGCACGCCATAGTTGGCCACCAGGGCGGCAGCGGCGTCGTCCTGGGTGCTGAGCGGGTTGCTGGCGCACAGCCGCGCGTCGGCCCCGCCGGCCTTCAAGGTGCGCATGAGGTTGGCCGTCTCGGTGGTGACGTGCAGGCAGGCGGCGATGCGCAGGCCGGCCAGCGGTTTTTCGCGCTCGAACCGCTCGCGGATCAGGCGCAGGACCGGCATCTCTTGCTCGGCCCACTCGACTTTGCGTTGGCCGCTGTCGGCCAGGCTCAGGTCCTTGACGTCATGTTCTACTATCACGTTTCTACTCCTTCATGGATTTCTTGTTCAACAGGCTGTCCAGCTCGGGCGCGTCGCCCAAGGCGCGGCGATAGCGGGCCACGAACTGGTCCAGGGTATAGCTATGGTTCTGGGTGCCGAACTGCTCGAGCACGTAGGTGGCGGCCAGCGCGGCGATGCGGCCGGTGACCTCCCAGGGGAGGCCGCGCAACATGCCGGCGATGATCCCGCCGCGGTAGGCGTCGCCGACGCCGGTGGGCTCGGCCAGGACGTCGGGCGGCACGGCGGGGATGTGATGCTCCTGGCCGCCGGCGTAGATGGTGGAGCCGGCCGCGCCCCGGGTGATGATGGTCGCCTGCGGCAGGGCCAGCAGCTCCTGCTCGGACAGGCCGGTTTTGTTGCGGATCATGCCAAACTCGTACTCGTTGACGATCAGCAGGCGGGCGCCGCGCGCGCCGGCGAGCAGCTCTTCGCCGCTGAGGCGGATGATCTGCTGGCTGGGGTCGTAGATGTAGGGGATGCCCAGCTCGTGGCACTCCTGGGGGTATTTGACCATGGCCGCCGGGGCGTTGGGGGAGATGATGGTCAGGTCGACGGCGCGATAGTCGAGGTCGCGGAAGGAGAGCCGGTCGGCGCGGGCCATGGCCCCGATGTAAAAGCTGGCGATCTGGCAGTTGTCCTGGTCGGTGTTGACGAAAAAGGAGGAGGTGAACTCGTCGTCAAAGGCGACGATGGCCGACGTGTCGACGCCGGCCCGGTCGAGAAAGGCGCGGTATTCGCCGAAATCCTGGCCGACGGTGGCCATGACGGTGGGGCGCTCGCCCAGCAGGGCCAGGGTGTAGGCGATGTTGGTGGCGCAGCCGCCGCGCTGCTTGCGCATCGAGTCGACCAAAAAGCTGACGCTGATCCGGTCGAGCTGGTCGGGCAAAAAGTGCTCCTGGAAGCGGCCGGGGAACGACATCAAATAGTCATAGGCCACAGAGCCGGTGATGACGATCGACATGGTCAGGCGAACCTCTCTTTCAATACGGTGGATACCTCGGCGGTCAGCCGCAGCACCCGCTCGGCGGTGTCGACCTTGAGCGAGCCGCAGCCGCACGACGGGCTGACCAGGGCCGCGGACAGCAGGTCGTCGCGGTGCAGGCCCTTGGCGACGAGCAGGGCCAGGGCCTCCTCAAAGCGGCGGACCAGGCCGGCGGTGGTCTCTTCCCAGACCCGGTCGCTGGCCGGGACCACGCCCCAGCCGATCAGCCCGCCCCGGGCCAGGAACGCCTGCACATGGTCGGGGTAGAGCGACAACGATTCGGCATAGTCGTAGGCGTCGAGGTGGAGGATGTCGATGGGGGTGTCCATGAGCAGCGACCAATCGGTGTTGCCGCAGCAGTGGATGCCCTTCAGGCCGTGGATGCCGGCCAGGACCTCGGAAATCAGGTCGATCGCCTGGTCGCGCTCCAGGGAGATGTAGGCCGAGCCAAAGCTGCTCATGTAGGGCTCGTCGATAAAGACGATGGTCTGCGGCGACAGGCGGCGCAGCTCGCGCTCCATCCAGGAGGCCTTGAGGCGGAGGTGCTTGGCCACCGCGTCGGCCAGGACGTCGTCGTAGAGCACCGGCCGGCGGTCCTGATCGACCACGGTCAGGCCCCAGCTCACCGGGCCGGTGATCTGGCCCTTGACGGCAGGCGGCCGGCCGACGTCGAGGTGCAGAAAGCGGTGGAGGCCGGCGGCGTACTCGGGGTTGATCACCCCATAGGCCAGGTCGTCGCCCAGGTAGGCCACGTACAACTGCTCGAGCTGCGGGTCGAGGTCCTGGGTGCGGTCGACATAGATCCGCTCGTCGGCCAGGACCACGCCGGGAAAGCGCTCGCTGAACTGGATGTACATGTTCTCGCGGAAGGAGCGCTGCGGAAGCTGCGGCCAGGTGGGGATGTCGAGCGTATCCAGGACCAGCCGGCAGGCAGCGTCGGGGTCGGTGTGGGGCAGGCTGCCCCCGCCCAGGGTTCGCAGGGATAGGTCAATCTTGTCCATGTACCATTTTTCCCAGACTTGCCATGAACGGCGGGTAGGCGATGCCGTTTTCGGTGACGATGCCGGTCACGTAGCGGTGGGGCGTCACGTCAAAGGCCAGGTTGAGCACCCGCACGCCGTCGGGGGCGATCTGGCAGCCGTCCACGTGGGTCACTTCGCGGGCGTCGCGCTCTTCGATCGGGATCTGGTCGCCGTTGGACAGCGACAGGTCGATGGTAGAGGTGGGGACCACCGGGTAAAAGGGCACGCCGTTCTCGCGGGCCAGCACGGCCAACTTGTAGGTGCCGATCTTGTTGGCCACGTCGCCGTTGGCGGCGGTGCGGTCAGAGCCGACCAGGACGATGTCGACCCGGCCGGTGCGCAGCAGGTGGCCGGCGACGTTGTCGGCGATGAGGGTCATGGGGATGCCGGCCTGCATCAACTCCCAGGCGGTCAGCCGGGCTCCCTGGAGCCGGGGGCGGGTCTCGTCGACCCAGACGTGGATGCGCTTGCCCTGTTCGTGGGCGACGCGGATGGGAGCCAGGGCGGTGCCATAGTCGACGGTGGCCAGCGAGCCGGCGTTGCAGTGGGTCAGGATGTTGAAACCGTCCTGGATGAGGGCCGCGCCGTGGGCGCCCATGCGGCGGTTGATCTCGACGTCCTCGTCGGCGATGCGCTGGGCTTCGACGATGAGGGCGGGGACGATGTCGCCCGGCTCGGCCTGGGCGGCGCGCATCATGCGGTTGAGCGCCCAGGAGAGGTTGACCGCGGTGGGGCGGGCGGAGCCGATGGTCTGGGCGGCGACCTCGAGGTCGGCCAGCAGGCCGTCGCGATCGGCCGCGCGGCTGCCCTGGGCGGCCAGGGCCAGGCCAAAGGCGGCGGCGGCGCCGATGGCCGGCGCGCCGCGGACGGTCATGTCTCGGATGGCGCGGGCGACGTCGCGATAGTCATCGAACTCGACGAGGACGAGCTCGAGCGGCAGCTTGAGCTGGTCGATCATCCGCACCCGGCCGTCTATCCATTCTACTGTGCGCATCGCTTGGCTCCCAGGCACAAAAAAAGCTCTCTCGATGAGAGCATAATCATGCGTGTGCTCCCATCTTCCAGGCTGCGCTTGCGCCGCCTGCCGGAATTGGCACCATGTCTGCAACTCGACTGGTTGCCGGGGTTTCGTCGGGCCGGTCCCTCCACCCCTCTGGATGAGCATTGATCTAGATTTTAACGGCGGGCATGGTAACACAGTCAGGGGGTTTTGTCAAAAACGGGGTGGGGGTTGAGTAAACCACAAACCCCACGCCAAGAGGGCAGGCCCTTCGGGCGGGAGAGCAGCGGAGGTTTGTGCAGGCGGTTTGACCGGGGCGGGAGGTGGTGGTATACTGGGAGGGACGCGGAGCGTCGAGGGGAGGCCCGGCGGGTGAGAATAACCGGCCAGGGCAGATCGCTGTTGGAGGGCACATGACACACAAACCGGCAGTTCGCAAAGGCATGGGCTGTCTCCCAGCCATTCTGGTCGTCCTCGCCGCCGGCATCCTAGGCATGTTAGCCGGCCCCCCGCTGATGATGGTCGTCCTAAAGCTGCCGCAAGGCAGGTGGAGGGAGCTGCCGCCGCCGCCCGAGCCCCTGGCCCGCTTTGTGGCCAACACCCCGATTACTTACGGCGGCGGTGAGATCTATGCCGAGACCACCGATGGGACTCTGTACGCGTTGGACTGCGATCAGACAAGCAAAAACAACTGGATCAAGAAGGACGCCCTTCCCCCACCACCCGACCCGGACGGTTACTGGTCCGGCACCTGCCCGGCGAGCCGTGAAACGCCCGACCCGGGGATGTTGAAACCGCGCGCGCCCGGCAACGTCGTCAACCGTTACGAAACCCGCTACTGCGGCGTTGATTTCGACCTCGACACCTTCTTCCTCCTGCTGGACGACGGCACCGTGTGGACGTGGAGCAAGTTCATGGGAGGCCACGCCGTGATGCTGGCCCTCGTTGTCTCTGGCTTTCTTGGACTGGTCGCCGGACTGATCGCCGGCATCGTCATCGTCTCCGTCGTCGCCTACCGGCGGCGGCACGCGGCCTCTCAGGCGGACGAGCCGCAAGGGCAAAGCCTTTCGAGCTGAGAAGCAATGGCTATCTCAAGGGAGTCACCATGTCCGTGCCGGACACCACGATGAATGAAAATGGCGTGGACTGTGGTCCACGCCGAGCAGGGAAGGAGTCTATTTTCGAAGGAGGGTGCAGCGGGGGTTTTGAGGGCCGCTTGACCGGGGTGGAGGGCGGTGGTGTGCTGGAGGACGCGGAGCGTCGAGGAGGGGTTCCCACGCAGAGCGTGGGAACCAGGGAAAACGGATCAAGTGAATCAGGAGGAGTATGATGAAAGGAACACGGGTTCAGCTACGGCCCATTCGTGACGAGGATTGGGCGCTGTTTGAAAAGTGGGGACAGAGCCGGGAAGCGCTGTGGGGGCCGTTCCAGCGGTTTCAGATCGACCACGTGCCGATGCTGCGCCAGGCATACCAGCAGACAGCACTGCTGGCGCGCGAGTCGGGCTTTTTGCTGATCGAGACGGTGGTGGATCCCCACGTCGTCGGATTTGTCCGCTACACGCTGATGCGGTTCCCAGACGCCGATTTTCCCCATCCAGAGATCGGGTTTGGGATCACCGAGGTCAGCGCGCGGAAGCAGGGCCTGGCTCAAGAAGCGGTGGGGCTGCTGGTGGATTATCTCTTCGCCGGGTATGCAGCGGAACGGATCTCGGCGGTTACCGATGCGGAGAATCGACCGGCTCAGAGGCTGCTGGAAGCGCTGGGGTTCCGGCGTGAGGGTGTGCTGCGGCGGGCGTTGTTCCGCGACGGGCAGTGGTGCGATATGGCGCTCTATGGGCTGCTGAGAGATGAGTGGAAGCCGCAGGGCGGCGAGTAGCAGGAAAGGTGCAGTGTGTTCATCGAGACGGCCCGGTTGATCCTCAGAACGGTGACGATGGAGGATGTGGAGGGCGTCGCGCTCAGTTGGAAGCTGGACGAGGGGGCAATCTCGCGGCAGGAGGCTGAGGAGCGGATACGGTGGATGCTCGATAATCACAGGCAGAATGCGCCGGGAAAGGTGGTGCACCTGTGCCTGGCGATTGTCCCCAAGGATGCCCAGGGGATCATCGGCTGGTGCGGCCTGGACCACCGGGATCGGAGCAAGGCGGCGCCGGTGCTGTTCTATCTGTTGAAGGCGAGTTACTGGGGAAAAGGGCTGGCGACGGAGGCTGCCGCGGCGGTGCTGGGGTGCGCTTTTGGCGAGCTGGAGCTGGCGCGGGTGAACAGCGCGGCGGCGTTTGAGAATGTGGCCTCGAAGCGGGTGATGGAAAAGATAGGGATGAGGTATGTGGGGTTGGATGAAGAGGGTGGGCACTCGTTCACGATTGGCAGGGGGGAGTATTCGTAAGGGAGGTCGAGGGTGAGGCCTGGGGACGCGGAGCGTCAGGAGGGGTTCCCACGCAGAGCGTGGGAACCAGGGAAGGAAAGGCCATGGCGAGGCTGGGGCCGGACGACAGACCGGGGTTCAAGAACGTAGAGGTTGTCGATGGGTATGACCGCTGGGCTGCCACGTATGAAGGGGAGGCCAACCCGCTGATCAGGGTGGAGGAGCCGCTGACGCTGGAGCTGATCGGGGAGGTGCGGGGGCAGCGGGCGCTCGACGTGGGGTGCGGGACAGGGCGGTATTGCGCTCTGCTGGCGCAGCGTGGAGCGACGGTGACGGGGGTGGACCCGTCACAGGGGATGCTGGAGCAGGCCCGGCGCAAGATCGGCGCGGGGCGCCGCTTTGAGGTGTACCAGGGGACACTGGAAGAGGCGGGGCTTCCGGACGAGCAGTTCGACCTGGTGGTGTCGGCCCTGGTGATGAGCCATCTGCCGGTGTTGGAGCCGACGCTGCGAGAAGGGGCCCGGGTGCTCAGGCCGGGCGGGCGGATGGTGATCTCGGACATCCATCCGTTCTGGCCCGTGGCGGGGCACGATTACGTCGAGTTTTTTGATCCCAGCGGCCAGGAGTACCGGATCGCGCAGCACCCACACCTGATCGGGGACTATTGGCGGATATTCGGCCGGCTGGAGATGCGGGTCGAGGAGATCCTGGAGCCAAGGGTGGAGGGGTGGCTGGTGGAGGAGTTTCCGTATATGCGCGAGTATGAAGGGGTGCCTTTCGCGCTCATTCTGAAGGCGCGGAAGCCGGTCGTATAGGGACGGGAGGAGAGCAGGAGGGACGCGGAGCGTCGAGGAGGGGTGCCCACGCAGAGCGTGGGAACCAGTGAATGAGGCGGCATGGGGACGCGGAGCGTCGAGGAGGGGTTCCCACGCTTTGCGTGGGAACCAGGAACCAGGAAAGGGAGCGATGGGCGATTGGGTGGGGCAGCTCAGGTACGATCCGGTGAGCCCGCTGGTGGAATGCGGGAACAAGGCGGTGGCCTATTGCGCCAGACGGGACCTGCTGGCCGAACCGGTGGAGGATGTGCAGGCCATCTGGGACCTGGCGGAGCCGAAGAGGATTTTGAAGAGGCAAACGCCGGCAGGGTGCTGGAGGGCGAGCAGTCAGAACAGGGAAAAGGCGCCGGCGGTCAACTATGATCTGGTGGAGACGTTCAGGCAGGCGTCCAGGCTGATCGATATGTTTTTGCTCACCAGGGAGAGCCCGGCCATCCAGCGGGCCGCCGAGTATGTGTTTTCGTGCCAGACGGACGAGGGGGATATCCGGGGGATGCTCGGCAACCAGTACGCGCCCTATTACACCGGGATCATCACGGCGATGCTGATCAAGGCGGGGTATGAGGATGATCCGCGGGTGGATAGGGCGATCGACTGGCTGTTGTCGGTGCGACAGGATGACGGCGGGTGGGTCATCGGGAGCCCGGGGTGTTTGGGCAAGTATTCCTGGCAGGAGCTGTGCGATCTGACGAGCCAGGACGTGGAGACAAGGAGGGATTTTGACCGGGCGCAGCCGTTCAGCCACGGCGGGACGGGGATGGTTATCCGGGCGTTTGCGGTGCATCGGCGATACAGGGCGACGAGGGAAGCGGAGACGGCGGCACGGCTGCTCAAGTCCCATTTCTTTCGGGAGGACAACTATTCTTCGTACAAATCGCCCGAGAACTGGGTAAATTTCAGGTACCCTTTCTGGTGGACCGACCTGATATCGGCGCTGGATTCGGTGTCGCTGATCGGCATTCCCAAGGAGGACGGCGATGTGAGCCGGGCGCTGGGGTGGCTGGTGGCCAACCAGGAGGAATCTGGCCTGTGGAAGCAGACCTATTCCAGGATACACAAGGCGATCGAGAGCGAAAAGTCGAGGGAAGTGCAATGGTGGATCAGCCTGGCGATCTGTCGGGTGTTCAGAAGGTATTATGGGGGTTGATGCGGGGAAGGGAGAGGTGTGTGGCAGGCGGACGCAGAGCGTCGAGGAGGGGTTCCCACGCGGAGCGTGGGAACCAGTGCGGACCAGTGCGGAATGGGGGAAAAGGAGAGGCCGACGACGAGCCAGCAGGCCTAGTCCACCTGAACGGGGCAGACGAAGGTCCGCTCTTTGACCGGCACCGGCCCGGGGCCGACGATCTCTAACTCTCCACGCAGGCGGATGTCGTGGGAGGAGCCGCCGAGCATGACCGCGACCTTGCCCGGGTGCAGCGACAGGCCCGGGCCGCCGTCGTAGAACGACAGATGGTCGACCGGCAGGTGGAAGGTAACCGTCCTGCTCTCCGCCGGCTGCAGCGCCAGCCGGGCGTACCCCTTGAGCTCCTTGACCGGGCGCGGGCAGCCGGTGTATTCGTCGTGAACGTATAGCTGGACCACTTCATCCCCGGCGACGGGGCCGGTGTTCGTGACCCGCAATGTTATGGCGACGGACTCGCCCGCCGCTGCCTGCTGCCGGCTCACCGCCAGGTCGCCGTACTCGAAGGTGGTATAGCTCAGCCCATGGCCAAAGGGGTACAGCGGCTCGCCGCGGAAGTAGCGGTAGGTGCGCCCCTCCATGCTGTAATCCTCGAAAGGCGGCAGGTCGTCTACTGAGCGGTAGAAGGTGACCGGCAGCCGCCCGCCGGGGTTATAGTCGCCAAAGAGCACATCGGCCAGGGCCTCGCCGCCGGCCTGGCCCGGATACCAGGCCTCGACGATGGCCGGCACGTGCTCGGCGGCCCAGTTGACGGCCAGGGCGC
>DAOUGI010000111.1:0-15203 GCA_034429215.1 Anaerolineae bacterium
AACCCCACCCGGAAATCCTGCAAGATCGACCCGCCGACGAACTCGCGCAGGATCGAGTTGTCGGGCACCGGGTCGGGAACCAGCGGCTCGAACCAGTCCAGGAAGGTGAGCATGCGTTTGGCCTCGAGGTGCGCCTGGGTGCGCGGCTCGACCTGCAGCAGCAGCGGCTCGGCCAGCGGCTTGAGCACGGCCAGCTCGTATACCAGCGCCGAGTTGAACATGACGTCGGCGTGTTCCTGGAAGGGAAAGATCCAGCGTTTTTCGCCGTTGCGCACTGCCTCCCAACGTTCGATCGTCTGGCGGGCCGAGTACCCTCGATGGGCGGCGTCGCGCACAATGCGGCGGATGAGGCGCGTGTCGGTGGTTGGGATCCGGTTGTGCTTGTCGATGTTGAGCTGGGTCAGCGCCGAAATGTAAATGCGGTACAGGAACTCGGACGGGACGTTGGGCACGAGGGCCGGATTCAGGCCGTGGATCCCCTCGATCAGGATGATGTGGTCGGGGCGCAGGCGGACCTCCGGTCCCGCTTCACGCAGCCCGGTCTTAAAGTTGTAGTGAGGCAGGGTGACCGCCTTCCCGTCGAGCAATTGCAGCAGGTGCTCGTTAAAGAGGTCCAGGTCCAGTGCCCCCAGGGACTCATAGTCATACTGCCCCTGCTCGTCGCGCGGCGTCTTGGCCCTCTCCACAAAATAGTTGTCCATTTCGAGGGGGAACGGGCGCAGCCCGTTGGCCAACAGTTGGACGCTCAGCCTCTTGGAGAAGGTTGTCTTGCCCGACGACGATGGTCCGGCGATGAGGGCCAGGCGGATCCGTCCCTGGCGCGCGGTGATCTCGGTGGCGATGCGGGCGATGCGCTGTTCGTGGAGCGCTTCAGAGACCAGCACAACCTCACGCGCCCGTTCTCCGGCGATCGCTTCATTCAGCGTGCCCACGTCGGGAACTCCGATAAGCTCCAGCCACTCGCCATATTCACGAAAGACGTTGACCAGCTTGCGAGTGTCCGTGAACGGTTGGAGCTGCATCGGCGGGCTGCTGCGCGGGAAATGCAGGATAAAGCCCGGTGGATATCTGAGCAGGGAAAAAACGCTCAGATAGCCGGTTGAGGGCACCATGTAGCCGTGAAAGTAATCGCGAAAGCCGCGCAATTGGTACAGCGTCAAATAGTCTTTGCGCCGGCGGCTCTGGAGCCGGACCTTGTCCTCGTCGCCCCTGGCCTGGAACAGGGCGATGGCATCGCTGAGCGGCACTCGCTCTTTGAGGATTGGCTCGTCGGCTTCCACAATCTCCTGCATCCGTGCCTTGATCTGAGCCAGCTCCTCTTCGGTGAACGGCTCGCGGCCCCTAACCTCACAGAAATAGCCGCCGAAGGTGAGTGAATGGTCGACATAAACACTGGCCTGGGGAAACAGCTCGTGAATGGCGGTAATGAGCAGAAAAGACAACGAACGGCGATAGATGCGAAAGCCGTCGCTGTGGGCCATTGTGATCGGCGTCACCTCGATATCACATTCGACCCGGTAGGTGAGTTCGCGCAGCTCGTTGTCCACCAAAGCCGCTACCGTGGGGCTGTCCGGATCGGAACCGGCTACGTGGATAAACTTTTCCAGTTGAGTGCCAATTGGCCCTTCAAAGACGCGGCCGTCGCTGAGCCAAACCTGTGCGGTATTGCGGGGCTCGGCCGGGTGGATCGAACCGGTATAATTCATTTGGACTTTTCTTCCTGTCTTAGCCATGTGGCTACCACCAACAAGGTGATGGCGGCGAGTGTCGCCTCGATGACGTGCACCTGGCCAATGGTCCAAGGTATGGTGTCGAGCATCTCACCGGCGACCTGACCGGCAGCAAACCCGACGGCCGACGCCAGCCAGAAGAAGAACAGGTCGCGCAGGCGCCGCCCCCGCCATAGATAAAAAACTGCAGCGTAGGCCGATGCCAGAGCGACAGACAGAACAAAACCAGGCGCCTCAAGCATCCAATTCCTCCTAGCCTCCTGCCCTATTATATCACAGTTTTGTCCTGACCAGGTAACGCAGCCAACATGCCAGCAGGTGAGCGGCTGCCGGACTGCGGCTGATGCCGGTCGGCTGATCGCCAAGACCACCTTGAAGGCGCAGGGTTGTGGCGAGCAACCGGCCCCGGCCCCACCCCAGGACAATGGCATATTCGTGCAGATCCAGGCTGCGGGTGTCCATGCGGCGCAGAAGGGGAGAAGCGCTTCCAGCCTGAGGGCTTGAGCGCGGAAGGGCCGAAGCATCCAGAGCGCAATCGGCTGCCAGCGCGTAGAGCTGCATGCCGGGATCATCGTGGGGAAAGTCGCCCCACGCCGGATGCGGCTCGACCAGCTTGAGCGCCTCGCGCCAGTAGGGGCAGGGGACGGCCGGCAACGGGCCCGGTGGCCCATTCCTCTGTTGGAGAAGGATGGCCCGGCCGCTCGCCGCAACGAGCGCTTGGGCCTCCGCGTTCCAGGCGGTGCAGACCAGGACGGCATCCCTCCGCGGTATCTCCCGGCCAGGCTCACAGATCTGGCACAAATCAGGCACGATGGATGGCAGATCGGCCAGTATGCCCAGGGGATCGAGCAACAGGAAGGGGGCGACGCCCGCCCACGGGTTTGACGGGTAGATCCATAGCGGCCAGGTGTTGGTCGCAAGCTGCTCGCCGGCCTCAATTCTGACCTGGAGTATCACCCGCCGGGGGTGAGTGACCTGTGGAGCCGAAAATTGGGCCACGGCCAGCTCCTGTACGCGGCCGGGGACCAACTCTACGGCAGCTTCACCCCTGGCCAGCGGCGCCTTGCCTGAGAAGGCAGCCTGCCAGGTCAGCCGGGCGGCGCCATGGAAGGCGGTATAGTTCGAGGCGATCAGGTGGGCTCGCACCGTCGCTCCTGCCGGGTAGCTGTGAGGGTCCCACAAAGCCGGCCGGTCGCCGCCGGCATCCCACGCCCGTCGCCGATCCCAACCGGCCAACAGGACCAGGTCGTCGTTAAAGGCGCGAAAGGCATCGGGCTCGAACTTTAAGCGGCCCAGATCGTCCCACATGCCGGCGGTGCTGATCGGGGTGTCGGCCTCGCCGGTCACCACGTAACCCGACAGGTCGCGCCGGGCGCGCACTGCCTCGAGCGTGGCTTTGCGGTGTAACAGACCCTGCCGATAGGAGGCCTCGACGAGCTCGCAGAGATCTCGCTGAGGCGCGCCCTCCTTCCCGGAGGGCGGGTTCGAAGATTGGTTGTGCGTCCACAGACCATGTTCGTGCAGCTTGTCAGCATGCCGAACGGGACGGTATTCCCAGCGGGCGCCCTGGGGATTGGCCTGTGGATCGGGTCGCAGCCACCAAGGCAGGGCGCCGTCGCCGGCTTGAAGGATCGCCGGCAGGTCGCGCACGGTGTCATAGTCACAGAACTCGCCCATCAGCCACGGCTTGACGGCGCGCCAGGCGGGGGCAAATGCGTCAAGCAGCGGGTGCAGGAACTGCAGGTCGCAGTAAAAGTGGTTATCGTAAAAGTCGGCCGACTCGGCCAGCCATCCGCCGTACGCCTCGCCCGAGCCGCTGTTGTCGCGCACCAGGGCGTCGCCGGCCAAGGCCTTGACCTGGGCATACAGGCCGGCCAGGAAGGGGGCATCCACGGCCCGGTTCAGCTCGCAGCCCAGGGTATAGAACAGCACCGACGGGTGGCTGCGCGCCAGGCGCACCAGGCGCTCATATTCTAGTGGCGCTTGATTCCGGAAAGAGGCGGTTGGGTCGGGCAGCCACATCGGCAGCTCGACCCACAGGATCATGCCCAGCTCGTCGGCCAGATCAAAGTAATAGGGCGGTGGGAACCACAGGCACAGCTTGACGCCGTTGTAACCCATCTGCCGCAGGCGGAGCAGGTCGGCGCGAACGCGCTCCGGCCCAGGGTTGGGGCTGCGCCGGTCTGGGTACCAGCCCCACGACAGGGCCAGGCGAGGGTAGATCGGCCTGCCGTTCAGCACAATCGCCGTGTCCTGTGTCTCCAAGGTGCGCAGGCCAAAGCGCCTGCTGTAGGAGCAAGGCGTGCCACCCTCGTCTTCAGGCAAGCTTAACACGACGGTGTTAAGCGCTGGGTTGGCCGGCGACCAGGGTTGCGGGTTTGGCAGGCGCCCGTGCCACTCCAGGTGCGTTCCGGCCTCGACGGTCTCTTGAACGAGCAGTTTCCCAGTTGGGTCAAAGATCTGTAGCTGGCATGGACCGGGAGCCGAGCACTCGCCGGTGACACATACCCTGCCGTCGGCTGTGCCCTGGGCGTAAAGGTCGATCAGTCGGCACGGCCCGGTCACGAGCAACTGCGTTTCCTGCCACAGCCCGCCAAAGGCGTGCCCCCACACGTAGGGTAAAAAGCCGCTGAGTGTCTGTCGCAGTGGAAAACGACCCGGCACGGCCGGCGAGTCGGGACCGGCGGTCAGGCTGGCCGGTTTCTCGACCTGTACCAGCAGCTCTGCCCGCTTGCCCGGTGCGTAGAAACCAGGGATCTCGACCTCAAATGGGTCCCACATCCCGGTGTGAGAGCCGATTTTCTGCCCGTCGACCGACACGGTGCAATGATAGCTCGCCGCTCCAAAGCGGAGCCAGAGGCGCTGCCCGGCGGCCCTGGGAGCAGGGATCGTGGTGCGATACCAGTACGGGCCAGGATCAGCCAAGGGGAAGCCGGCGTCCTCCCAGCAGCCCGGTACGGAAGCAGGCTGCCAGCGACGTTGGCCGTCGCGGCGGATCTGCCAGCGCAACATGCCCTACTTCACAAACTTAAGATCGGCCAGTGTGCCTTTCCACGGCCCCGGGCGCTCCTGTTTCAACGTTGTGACAGCGGCGGCGACGCGCACGGCCTCTTCCGGGGAAGCTTTCAGCCGCCAGCCCAGGTAGCTGGCAAAGCAGGTGTCCCCACGGCCTGTCCGGCCTGCCAGGGAACGGGGAGTGAACGGCGCCTCGTGGATCTGCCCGTCGGCCCACACCGTCACCCCTGCCGATTGGGTCAGCACGATCTCACGCGGGCCATAGCCGGCCAGTTGGCGGGCCGCGGCGTGGAGATCGGTCTGCCCGGTCAACAGCTCGGCCTCTGCCCGGTCTACCTTCAGATAGGTCACCAGCGACAGCCCTCGTTCCATATCGGCCCACTGGCGAAATACCAGGTCGCCCCCGTCGCGGACGCGCACAAAGCCCTGCACGTCGAGCGCCACCGGGCCGCGTTGGGCCAGCATCTCGAGCAGCGGCAGATCGACCTCCCCGGCGATGATCGAGGCGATGCTATAGATACGGGCCGGCAGGTCGGGGATCTCGCCGGCCACAAACGGGCCGGCAAAGCCGAGCGGTTGGCAGATGCGCCGTTCCATGTCGGCCGACCGGTAATAGTTGGCAATGCCGGAGGTTTCCGGGGCCGGTGTGGCGAAAACCAGGATCCCTTCCTGTTTCAGCTCATCCAATAGGGGGAAATCGTCGGGATGCAGGCGGGTGACGACCGCCACGCTGGCGCCCAGCCGGCGCAGAACCACGCTGCCATAGTACACACCCCCACCCGGCACCGTTTGGCCCTGGCCGTCTACGATCACCTGGTCCTTGGCAAAGTGGCCGATCATCACGACGTCGACAGGCGTCGGGTCGACAGGCGGCTTGGATCTGGTCATCCTATCATCCTGGATCTGTTCGAGTTGGCTCACGCCTCAGGCAACACATACAAGCAGTCTTCCAGGAAGCGGAGCTTGATGGACTCTCCTTCGGGGTGGATGGTAATGTGGCGTGGATCGCGATCGACCACGGCCAGGAGCTGTCCCCCGGCCTCGACGTCGTATTCGACCACGTTGCCCAGATAGGCAGCGCGGCGGACGATGCCGTCCACCTGACCTTGCTCCGGGTCGATTTCGATCATCTCTGGCCGGGCAACCAGCGTTGCCCGGCTATCCAGCGGCATCTCCCGGTCCGGCGCCAGGGCGGTCAGCGTTGTCCCCAGCGCTTCCAGCACCAGCCTCACGCCCTGCCGGTCGCGCACCGTGCCCTCCACAAAGTTGGCCCGCCCGATAAAATCGGCCACAAAGCGGGTCTGGGGAAAGCGATAGACACCGGTGGGCGTGCCGATCTGCTCCACCCGGCCTTCGTTGATGATCACGACCTGGTCGGAGAGGGTCATGGCCTCCACCTGGTCGTGGGTGACGTACACACTGGTAATGCCCATCTTTTTCTGGATGCGCCGGATCTCGGTCCGCATCTGCTCGCGCAGCTTGGCGTCGAGGTTTGACAGCGGCTCGTCCATCAACAAAACCTTGGGTTCCATGACCAGCGCCCGGGCCAGGGCGACACGCTGCTGCTGCCCACCAGACAACTGGTTGGGCGCCCGGTTCTCCAACCCGGTCAGCTCTACAAGGTCCAACACCCGCGCCACCCTTTCGCGCACTTCACTCTTGGGCCGCCGCTGCACGTTCAGGCCATAGGCTGTGTTCTCGTACACGGTCAGGTGGGGAAAGATGGCATAGCTCTGAAAGACCATGCTCATGTCCCGCTTGTGGGGCGGTTCCTGGTTGATCACCTTGCCGTCCAGCCGGATGGTGCCTGACGTGGGAAACTCGAAACCGGCAATTAGCCGCAGCGTCGTGGTCTTGCCGCAGCCGGAAGGTCCGAGCAGGGTCACCAACTGGCCCTCTTCGATCTCTAGCGACACATGATCCACGGCCGTCACTTCGCCGCTGCCGCCACGGGCCGGAAAGATCTTGACGACGTCTTCTAGAACCAGATACATTGCTACGCTCCCATTGAAAGATCTACCTGGCCGCGACCACCCAGGAGCTTGTTCACTATCAAGTAGAGCACACCGATGGCGATCAGCACCAAGACGATGATTATCGTCGAGTAGGCGGCGGCGATGCTGATGCCGCCCTGCTCCCATTCGCTCAAGATGCTTGCCGTCACGATGCGCCATCGGGCGCTCACCAAAAAGATGATCGCCGACAGGCTGGTCATGTGCCGGGTAAAGCTAAAGATCAGGCCGGCCAGCAACGCCGGGGTAATAAGGGGCAGCGTGACCCGCCGGAAGGTGTATTGAGCGTCGGCGCCCAGGATGTTGGACGCCTCCTCGATGCTCGGGTCGATCTGCTGTAGAGATGCCACACCGGCCCGCACCGAGGCGGGCAGGCTGCGCACGGCAAAGGCGGCGATAATGATGTACGGCGTGCCCACCAGGACCAGGGGCTTGCCCATGAAGCACATGGCGCCCATCAGTCCCAGCAGGACCACTGTCAGTCCCAAACGCATAGTGCCCTTCATCTGGCCGATCACCAGCACCGACAAGAAGGCATAGATGATAGCGGACAAGGGCGTCGGCGTCTGGAAAAAGACCAGCAGGTGGTCAGAGAACTGAAAGATGGCGTTGCTCCAGAATCCGGCAGGGACAGACCGGCTCAGGTTGGCGATCGGCTGGGCAACATAATAACTTAGGTCTCCGGTGAACAGGTAGACCCCCATGCCGATCAACAACCAGCCCATCTTTTTTTGCTTTTGCCATAGCCAGAGCAATAACCCCAACCCCACGTAGATGCCGCCCAGGAGGTAGAGCATCCCGCTTTGTGTCAAGACGCTGTGCAGTAAGGCCAGTCCAACACCTATGCCGGTACCGACCAGCATCGCCAGCCACTGATCGCGGCGGCTGTGAAGCGCTGTCCGCACCAGAAACAACGCCAACAGGGCGTACAAGATGCCGATCACGAAGGTCGGTGGGGTGCTGAATGCCAGCACAAAGCCGATGCCCAGGATCGTGCCGGGGACTGCCCCCCCCAGGTTCGAGATAAAGTCGACTGCCTCCTTGCCGGTGAACCGCTTGCGCACCACCAGAAAGGCAATGACCATGCCTGTCAGCCCGGCAATTGGCGTGGCAAAGGCGCTCAGAAAGGTTGTGTCCAGGATCGATTCGATGCCCCGGGTGAATGTATGGTTCCACCACCTCAGCGTCGGACTGTAATCCACTCCCCAGGCGGCGCTGAACGAGCCCCAGATAATGGCCAGGTAGAGGAGGATGATCAGCGCGCACATCAAGTAGGTGATGATGATGAACGGCCACCGGATCCACGCTTCCTTTTCCACGATCTGGCCGCCGGTCGGCTTGCCGGTGACCGAAACATAGGAGCGACGAGTGACATAATAGCGCTGCAATAGGAATACTACCAGGGTGGGGATCAGCAGCACAAAGGCCAGGGCCGATGCCTTCTGGTAGTTGTACTCGCCGGCCACGGCCAGAAAGATCTGGGAGGATAGCACGTTCACGTTGCCGGCGATAAAGAGCGGGTTGCCCAGGTCGGCCAGCGACTCGACAAACAGCAGCAGGAACGAGCCGGCGATGCCGGGGATCAGCAGCGGCAGGGTGACGGTGCGAAAGATGTGGAGCTTGCCGGCTCCCAGGCTATGTGCCGCTTCTTCCATACTGGGGTCCAGTCGCTCCAGCATGGCGCGGACGATCAGGTAGGCCACCGAGAAGAAGGTGATGATCTGGACAAACACCAGGCCATCCATGCCATAGATGTCGTTGGCTCCGAGCGGAAAGGTCATGCCCAGTATCTTGCGCGTCACCAGCCCGTTGCGGCCAAAGAGGAGGATGGTGCTCAGGGCCAGGGCAAAAGGGGGCGACACGGTGGGCACCAGGGCCAGCAGGTGGATCAGCCGCTTGAAGGGTATGTCGCAGCGGACCATGGTGTAGGCAAAGATAAAGCCCAGGATCGTCCCGCCTGTAGCGGTCAGCACCCCCATCACCAGCGTGTTCCAAAAGATCCCCCGGGAAACCGGACCGTAGTAGGAATCGAAATAGCGGCCCAGATATTCCACGCTGAGGCGAGTGTACCAGGGGCCGGTCTGCTCGGCGTCGACAAAGCCGTTGGCCGTGCCGCGAAAGAGGGGATAGACCACAAAGATGAATAGAAAAAGGCCACAGAAGAGCAGGCTGATCATCAGTACCGGGTCGCGGGCGATCAGCGCGAACTCACGGTAGCGGCGCACTAGTGAGGATTGCCACCTACCCCCGGCCTGGTCAGCAGATACCGGAACAGAAGCGGCCATCAGGCCCCCTTTCAGACAAAGCAGGGCGAGGTAGGGGCCCGGCAGGGGCGAGGTAACCTCGCCCCTGCACCCCTACTTCGCCCCACTTGGCACCGTCAAGCTATTACTTCAGGTCGCCGGCGGCCGCGATTTCGTTGGTAAACTTGTCGACGAACGCCTTCTTGTTGTCCCCGCACCACTGAAAGTCATAGTCGATCAGGTTGACTTCCATCAGCTCGGGGTGTGACAGCTCCACGCCACTGACGGTGGGCGCCTGGTAGGCTTTGTACTTGGGGCCGAGCGCCTGTGCCTCCGCCGTCAGAGCCCAGTCAAACCACTTTTTGGCGGCGTCGAGGTGCTTGGCGCCCTTGAGGATGCCCATGCCGCCGATCTCAAAGCCGGTGCCTTCCTCGGGGAAGGTCAGAAGCAGCGGCAGCTTGTTGTTTTCGATCTCGTTTACGATGTCGTGGGAAAAGACGATGCCCACCGCCGACTCACCCTGGCCGACGAACTTGGCCGGGGCCGCGCCGCTCTTGGTGAACTGCAGCATCTGGCCGGCATAGCTGGTCATGTATTCCCAGCCCGGTCCTTCTCCCATCATCTGGAGGACGGTGCACAGGGCAGTGTAGGACGTGCCGGAGGTTGAGGGGTGAGCAACCATGATCTGACCCTTGAACTCGGGCTTGAGCAGGTCAGCCCACGACGTGGGCGCCGCGACGCCGGGATTGTCTGCCAGCCAGTTGGTGTTGGTGCAAAAGGCCAGCGTGCCGACATAGATGCCGGCCCAGAAATTATCGGCGTCCTTGAACTTGGCTTGGTCTCTCAGGTTCTTGTAGTTGGGCGAGTTGTAAGCTTCCAGCAGGCCGTCCTTCTTGGCGCTGACAAAGCTGTCGATGGGGCCGCCCCACCAGATGTCGAACGTGGGGTTGTCCTTTTCCGCTTGGATGCGGGCCAACGCCTCGCCGCTGGACATGCGGACATAGTTGACGGTGATGCCATACTTGGCTTCGAACTCTTGCTTCATGCCCTGGCACCACTCTTCCTGGGGGGTACAGAGTACGTTGATCTCTTTGCTCTCCGGCTGGCCGCCGCACCCGGCCAGGCCGACCACCAGCCCCAGCAGGACAGCAAACGTGACGAACAACATCGATCTACTCTTCATTCTTCTTTCCTCCTCGAATTTTGGACTGCGCATCGCAGCGCATGTCCGTGACTAGTGTACCATTATCGGCAGGCTTTGTCAAGCTTGTCGATGCTTGGCAAGGCGCTACCGCACGAACGCCCGGATGGCCCTCAAAAGGTCACCGGCCGCGCGCTCGGCGGGATTAAGGCCGGCTCCTCCTCAGATCCAGTTCAGAATGCCCATGAACAGGATCAGGGCAGCGATATCGACTCCAAGGATAGCGCCGACCGCGATCGCCTTTTGCTTGACGGTCTCCATGTCGTACACCCAGAAAGAGACCAGGAAGAAGGGCAGGTAGCCGATCAGGAAGATCAGCCACGGCGAGTTGGCGTCCCACCACGAGTAATCCCAGGTGAGGGCGCCCATGGCGTTCAGCAGCACTTCGACGAACACGCAAAAGATCGAACCGGCAACGGCAAACACCAGCCGGTTGGGGATGCCCGCGATCCTGAGCCGCTTGTTTCGGGGCAGCATCTTGGAAAAGGCGATGCCGGAGATAAAGAACATGAAGCAGATCTCGATGTTCAGTCCGATCAGGATCAGATATGCGGTTTTGCCCGGCGCGCCCCACACCGGCGCGTGACCGTTTAAGTGAAACACGAGCGCATTCCAGATCTCGTTGAACCAGTCCATGCCCCAGTAGGCCAGGCCGGCAAAGACCAGGCTCCAGTTTTGTCGCTCGATTTCGACCGCATAGACATACACGACCAGGGCGAACAAGGGGATGACGTACCATTGGAACTGGCCGCCGTCCCGCAGGATGCTCAAGGCTTGCGAAGCGGATTCGGTTGGCATGGTTCTCCTCCTTGATTGTCAATTCGAACCAGAAACAGCTCCTGTGTCGGACATGACTCCAGTATACTACTGATCCGGCCAGAAGACAAGACGATCTGATTTGAAGATCTGCCAAATGTCGGGTACAATGGTATAGCAAGCACGCAACAGAAAGGAGCACGGCAATGCCGACCCGAGAAGAAGCCTGGCAGTTGGTGAATGAGTATACCGGCAACCCCAGCCTGGTGCGCCACATGCTGGCCGTGGAGGCGGCCATGCGGGCCTATGCCCTCAAGTATGGCCAGGATGCGGAGCTGTGGGGCGTGGTGGGCCTGGTCCACGATTTTGACTATGAGCGCAACCCCGACCTGTCGGTGGAGGGCCATCCGGTCGTCGGCGCGCGGCTGCTCCGGGGGTGGGGCTGGCCGGAAGAGGTTGTGCGGGCGGTGCTTGCCCACGCCGGTGAGTACACCGGCGTCCAGCCCGAGTCGTTGATGGAAAAAGCCTTGGTGGCCGTCGACGAGCTGACCGGCTTTTTGGTGGCGGTGGCCCTGGTGCGCCCGACCAAGGACATCCGCGACATCACCAAGATCAAGTCGGTCAAGGACAAGTGGAAGGACCGCGCTTTTGCCGCGGCGGTCAACCGGGCCGAGATCGAGCATACCTGCCAGGCGCTGGGCGTGGACCTGTGGACCGAGCACGTGCCGCTGGTGCTGCAGGCGATGCAGGGGATTGCGCCTGAGCTTGGGCTCGACGGACAGGCGGGCTAGGCCGCGATCACCTTTCTGTCCTGGCCCACCACTGCCGGCTGTCTGTGACCAGCTCGATGGTGCCCACCTGGTCGGTGCGGAGGATGGTAACCCCCAGCCGGGCCAGGCGATCCAGGACGTCCGCTGCCGGGTGGCCGAACCGGTTGTCGGCGCCGGCTGAGATGACGGCATAGCTGGGTCGTACGGCTGTCAAAAAGCCCTCACTCGACGAGCCGTCGCTGCCGTGGTGGGCTATTTTGAGCACGCCGGCCGAGAGCGGCTGTCCCGACCGGAGCAAAGAGCTTTCGACCTCGGCCCCGATGTCCCCTGTGAACAAGGCAGTGGCCTCGCCCCAAACCAGGCGCACCACGACCGACCGATCGTTGGAATCGGTCCAGATGCCGGCCAATGGATCATCGGCTGTGGGTGGATTGAGCACGGTCAGCGTGGCTCCGTCGCCCAGGTCGATCTGCGCCCCGGCCTGGACGGCGCTGCGAGGCATCTGATCCTTGTCGATCTGTTTCAGGCATTCTTCATAGATCTTTTGGCCCTCGGCGCGCCCGTTGTCGAGCCAGCCGCCTATCCGATAGCGGTTGAGCACTTCCGCCAGGCCGGTGATATGATCGGCGTCGGCGTGGGTCATCACCACCAGGTCAATGGACCGATCCCAGAACGGCATCTCGTGTCCCAATGCGGATGTAAGCGCTGTGGGGCTGGGGCCGCCGTCGATCAGGATCTGCTGGCCGCGCGCGGTGGTGATCAGGATGGCATCCCCCTCACCGACGTCCAGGAAGGCCACGTGCAGCCGGCCATCGGGCAGTTGCAGGACGGCCAGCCAGCCGAGGACGGCCGTTGCCAGCGCCACCAGCAACGCCACGGTTGCCAACCGGCGCGACAGGCGGGCCGCTACCCAGCTCCACAGACGGCGGTCAACCCCCCGGTGAAAAGCCCACACCGCAGCCAGCAGCGCGCAGTAATAGATCGCCAGCCGGCCGGCCCTGGCCGGGCCGATCTCGACCGAGGCCAGCGGCCAGGCTGCCAGCCAGCGCACGACGGCCGTCGTATAGGCCAGGCCGAGCCATGGGACCCAGAAGATCAGTTGGGCAACCGGCTGAAGGAAGGGGACGAGCCCGATGAGGGTGGCCAGGCCGCCGCCGATGATGATGGCCGGCTGGGCCGGTTGGATCAACAGGTTGGCCAGGGGCGCGATCAGTGACACCCGCCCAAAGTGGTACAGGATCAGGGGCAGGGTCAGGATCTGCGCCGCCAGGGTGACGATCAGCAGATCGTCCAGGTAGCGGACCGCCCGTTTGGCCCGTTCCTGGGGCAGGATGCGCGCCAGCCCGCGCTCAAAAAACCGCTCCAGGGCCGGGGAGAACAGGATCAGGCCCAGCGTGGCGGCAAAGCTGAGTTGAAAGCCGGCGTCCCACAGCGACAAGGGGTTGATCGCGGTTAACAACAGGCCCGCGGCGCACAACGATACATAGGCCGTGGCGTGGCGGCCCAGGTACAGGGCGGTGAGGTATAAGCAAGCCATCAGCGCGGCGCGGGCCACGGCCGGCTCGGCGCCGACCAGCAGCACGTACAACCCGACGCCGGCCAGGGTGAACCAATAGGCTCGCCGCTTGCCCAACAGCCGCCCAAAAGCTCGAGAAAAGAGGGCGGCTATCATGGTCAGGTTGGTGCCGCTGATGACCAGGATGTGGCTGGTGCCGGTTGCGTTGAACAGGTCGTAGAGGTCGTTGGGAATGCTGGCCTTGATGCCCAGGACGATCCCCTGCAGCAGCGATGCTTCCGGCTCGGGGACCAGGCGGCCGATTGCGGCCCGTGCCCGATCCTTGACGGCCAGAAAGGCCGTCTTGACCGGGTTCCCCCGGCCGCTTGCCAGCAGCTCGATGCGCGGCCGGCCGACGAAGGAGTGAATCCCCTGGCGGGCCAAATAGTCCTTGTAGGAAAAGCTATCGAGCTCGGGTGGGGTTTCCGGCAGGCCAGATACCCGCAGCCGGTCGCCGTAATGATACTCGGGCCAGCGAGGGGCGCGCACGAGGATGGTCCCGTGGACCGGGTAGACTTGGCCGCCGACCTCGATCGAGTCGGCGTCGAGCCGCAGGTTGGTCCAGGTGTCGCGCACGTCTGGGTAAGCGCGCACGATGCCCTCAACGGTCAGCCAACCGTGGCCGTTATAACGGGCGACAAAGGCCGGGTCGTTCCAGTCTGGCAGGGCCGCTTGATAGCGCAGGGCGCCGGCGAGCAAAGCCAGGGCGCAGATGCCGCTTAGCCGCATGGAGCGATCTCGCCGCCACAGAGCCGTGGCGGCCAGGGGCACGAGGGCCAGGATCAGCAGCGCGGTGGGGGCGACGCCGCTGGGCGCCAGCAGATAGTGGGCCAGGCATAGGCCACATGCCCAGGCAGCGGCGACCAGAACCAGGGGAGGCATGGGTGTAACCCCTCTAACCACAAGACCTGGCAGGTCTTCCCCGGACCTGTCAGGCCTATAGCTTGGGCATAAAGTAGCCGACACCCCGCTCGGAGCAGACATAGCGGGGCTGTTGGGGGTCGGGCTCGATTTTGCGGCGCAGGTAGGTGGCGTATACCTTGACGTTCTTGTCGCCCCCCTGATAGGCTACGTCCCAGACATTGGCCAGGATGTTTTCGTAGGTGAGCACCCGCCCGGCGTTCTGCGCCAGGTAGAGCAAGAGACGGTATTCCGTGGGCGTCAGCCGGACCTCTTCACCCCGAACCACCACCCGGCGGCAAACCGGGTCTATGATCAGGTGCCCTTGGTCAAAGCTGAGCGCCTGCTCCGCCTGGTCGACCGGCTGAGTGCAGCGGCGCAGCAGGGCCTCGATCCGGGCTGTCAATTCCTCTCGATCGAACGGCTTGGAGATATAGTCATCGGCCCCGATCTGCAGGCCCTGCACGATGTGCGTTACCTCTCCAAGCGCGGTCAGCATGATAACCGGCACCGTAGACATCTCGCGGATGCGTTTTAGCGTCTCCCAGCCATCCATGCCGGGCATCATCACGTCGAGCAGCACCAGGTCCGGCCGCTCGTGGTACAGCATCCGTATAGCCTGCAGGCCGCCGCTGGCGCTAAGCACTTGATAGCCGCGCCGCTCCAGCATGGCTTGCAGGAGCTGCTGCAAGTCCTCTTCATCGTCTACGACCAACAGCTTGGGTGTCATCATGCCTCGAGTCTGAGAGGGTAAGTGTCAACCCGCTACATTATACCGAGACTTCAGGGGGATGTCAAATACGAGTCGTAATTGATCATGAGCAGGAGCATCCACCGGCCGAGTTCCACTCGGCGCGGCGCAGCCGGGCAAGGATCCGTGCGTCTAGTTCTTTCGTCGAGGACGGCCACCGGATATAGTCGTCGGCCCCCTGCCGCAGCCCTCGCACCGCGTCGGCCTGGTTCCAGCTTGTGGAGCACAGGATCAAAGGCACGCCAGACCTGGCCCGGATCTCGTTGAACA